>NZ_JBHSGK010000003.1:0-722865 GCF_042654445.1 Bacillus daqingensis | reverse complement strand
CCTTGTCAGGAGTGGACCATGAGGTCCAGAAAAGCGGAAATGTGCCTATTTACTGTCGAACTCGAGATAAAGGAGGCCGTTATGACACGTGAACAACGAAAGCTGGATCATATTAAACATGCGCTAACCACAGCAGAAACCTCAGGAAACGGCTTTGATGATATACAGTTCATTCACCAGAGCTTTCCTGAACTGGATGTAGATCAAACGGATTTAACGTCAGCCATCGGTCCGATTTCATCAGCTGCGCCTTTCATGGTCAACGCGATGACAGGCGGCGGCGGTGATAAAACAAAAGAAATAAATGGGGCTATCGCTGAATTGGCAGGCACATTAGGAATTCCCGCTGCATGCGGCTCGCAAATGGCTGCTGTCAAGGACCCTTCACAGCGTACTACGTTTTCCGTGATGCGGGACCGAAGTCCTCGGGGCACGCTGTTTGCAAACATCGGTGCCGAAGCGGACGTTGCTGATGCAGAGGCGGCAGTTGAAATGATTCAAGCAGACGCTTTGCAGGTTCATATTAATCCAATTCAGGAATTGGTGATGCCGGAGGGGGACCGCCACTTTACTGGCGTGTTAACGAAAATTGCGGCGATCAAGCAAGAGCTGGAGCTGCCTGTAATCGTAAAAGAAGTTGGATTTGGCATGTCTATGGAGGCAGCGGAACTTGCAGTCGAAGCAGGAGCAGACATCATTGATACCGGCGGCCGCGGCGGCACCAACTTTTCTGCGGTAGAGAACAGCCGGCGACAGCAGGCATTAACAATGTTTGACAGCTGGGGAATTCCTACTGCCGTTTCACTGATTGAAAGCCTGCATGCTGTTAACGTTCCAGTGATCGCTTCAGGCGGTATTCGTACGGTGGATGATGTGTTGAAATCACTTTCTTGCGGAGCTGCAGCGTGCGGAATGGCCGGCGCCGTTTTAAAAAGCCTTCAGGAAAAAGGTCTTGAAAAAACCGCTCAGGAAATGAACGATATGATAGAATATATAAGGCTCGGAATGACGGCACTTGGAAAGAGGCATGTACGAAATCTAACCCAGTCCCCGATTCTTATTTCCGGAAACACCGGACACTGGCTGGAAGAGCGGGGAATCAGCACATCAGCTTTTGCCAGACGCATGGCTGATAACTAGCATCAGCTCCTAAAACCTTGTCTAAAATGACGGGCCGTCTATGATATAATGATTCCAAAGCTAGGAACGGGATCAGAAAGCAGGGATAGAAGTGTCAAAACCAGTATTAGCAATCGTTGGAAGACCAAACGTTGGAAAATCTACTATTTTTAATAGATTAATAGGAGAACGTCTGGCAATTGTAGAAGATAAACCAGGAGTAACTCGTGATAGAATTTACAGCTCGGCTGACTGGCTCCATCACCAGTTCTTTATCATTGATACCGGTGGAATTGAAATCACGAACGAGCCACTCATGGAACAAATGCGCGCCCAGGCCGAACTGGCTATTGATGAAGCAGATGTGATCTGCTTTGTCGTAAATGGAAGAGACGGCATTACAGGTGCAGATGAAGAAGTAGCCCGGCTGCTGCAGCGCTCAAACAAGCCGGTCGTTATTGCCGTTAATAAGCTTGACGATCCTACTATGCATGATAAACTCTATGAGTTTTACAGCCTTGGCGTAGGAGATGTTTTTCCTGTATCTGGATCTCACGGTTTGGGTCTCGGTGATCTTCTGGATTCTGCAGCGTCCCATTTTCCGGCAGATGAAGGGGATGGCTACGAGGATGATACAATCCGGATGAGCTTGATCGGCCGTCCAAACGTTGGAAAATCGTCGCTCGTTAATGCTGTTCTCGGTGAGGAGCGTGTCCTAGTCAGCAATATTCCGGGAACAACACGGGATGCCATCGATACGCCTTTTACAAAGGATGATCGCGACTACGTTATTATCGATACAGCCGGCATGCGTAAAAAAGGCAAAGTGTACGAATCGACGGAAAAATACAGTGTGCTGCGCGCGCTGCGAGCTATTGAACGTTCAGACGTTGTATTAGTCGTATTGGACGGAGAAGAGGGCATTATTGAACAAGATAAAAAGATAGCCGGGTATGCGCATGAGGCAGGAAGAGCCATTGTGATCGTCGTTAATAAATGGGATGCCGTTAAGAAAGATGATAAAACCATGCAGCGTTTTGAAGATAAAATCCGGCAGGAGTTTCAATATTTGGACTATGCGCCAATCGTGTTTTTATCAGCGTTGACGAAGCAGAAGATTCAAAACCTTCTTCCGGTTGTAAATGAAGTTAGTGAAGCCCATAATCTGCGAATCAAAACAAACGTGCTTAATGATGTCATCGTCGATGCGGTTACATCTAATCCGACGCCTACCGACCACGGAGGCAAACGGCTGCGAATTAATTACGCGACCCAGGTTTCTGTTGCACCGCCGACGTTCGTGCTGTTTGTTAACGATCCGGAACTGCTGCATTTCTCCTACAAGCGGTATTTGGAAAACAACATCCGCAGAGCGTTTGGATTTGCGGGCACACCGATTCGTATCTTAGCGAGAAAGAAAAGTGACTAAACCATTCGTAGATTCGCTTCAGAAACAAAACGCCTGCAGGTAATCAGTCGCGCGCTGCTCGACTCTGGTCTGCCTGCAGTGGAAAGGAGGAATTTTGATGGCAATTGCAGCTGTCATCTTATCTTATTTGATCGGCGCTGTAAGCTTCAGCTATTTAATGGGGCAGCTTTTAAAGAAGCTGGATATCAGAGATCACGGAAGTGGAAACGCAGGAGCTACGAATACGCTGCGTGTCTTAGGCATTGGTCCCGCCATTGCTGTTCTGCTGCTGGATACAGCTAAAGGGATAGCTGCAGTATGGCTAGGCTTCAGCTGGAGCGGGGGAGATCCGCTTTTTACTGCCATGGCTGGTACTGCGGCTGTAATCGGTCATAATTGGCCGGTATACTTCGGTTTTCGAGGCGGTAAAGGTGTAGCAACGACGATAGGGGTCATGGCGGTGCTCGTCTTCTGGCCCGCGCTGATTGCCGGTACTGCAGCGATCATCTCCATAGCGGTGACAAGATACGTGTCGCTCGGCTCTCTCTTGTTCATGTCTGGAACGACGCTGCTCACGGCGGCACTGCTGCCAGTCTTTGACTATCCGCCAGTTTATTTGTACTTCCTTGCAGGTTTAACAGCTTTATCGATTTGGAGGCATCGAACGAATATAAAACGTTTGAAAGACGGAACAGAGAGCAGGCTCGGTCAAAAAGCAGAATCCAGTTCGTAAGGGGGCGCTTGTATGAAGAAAACAGCCGTTATTGGAGCAGGCAGCTGGGGGACAGCATTAGCTGGTGTTCTGGCTGATAATGGTCACGACGTGACGATTTGGGCACGGAAAACAGAAATTGCTGAAGAAATTAATACACATGCGACGAACAGCAAATATTTGCCAGACATCAGCTTGCCTGAGACCATTAAAGCAGTTACAGATATGAGAAGAGCTGTAGAACACGCAGATGCCGTCATTCTGGTCGTACCGACTAAAGCAATGCGTGCTGTCCTGCAGGATATTCGTCCGCATTTACAGGAAGAAGCATTGCTCGTCCATGCGAGCAAAGGAATTGAGCCTGAAACCCATCTTCGCGTTTCTGAAATTATCGCAGAAGAGCTTGATCGCACCGACGTCGTTTGTTTAAGCGGACCTTCTCATGCAGAGGAAGTTTGCAGAAGGCAGCCGACTACGGTTACGTGCAGCTCTATACATATGGAACTCGCAGAAGAAGCGCAGGATTTATTTATGAATCAGTTCTTCCGCGTGTATACAAACCCTGATCTGATTGGAGTTGAGATTGGCGGATCGCTTAAAAATATCATTGCAATCGGTTCCGGCATGACGAGCGGACTTGGTTTTGGTGATAACGCCCGTGCTGCTTTAATGACGAGAGGCCTCGCAGAAATTTCCCGGCTTGGTGTTAAGCTGGGAGGCAACCCGCTGACGTTCTCCGGACTTTCAGGTCTTGGCGATTTAATTGTTACCTGTACGTCTCATCACAGCCGCAACTGGCGGGCGGGGAACATGATTGGGAAAGGCAAAACTGCTGATGAGGTTGAGAGTGAGATGGGGATGGTCGTAGAAGGGATGCGAACCGCAAAAGCTGCTTATCAGCTCTCAAATAAGCTGGATATCGATATGCCGATCACGTCAGAGCTGTATGCAGTTTTGTTTGAAGAGAAGGATGTAAAAGAAGCGGTGGAAGCACTCATGGGCCGCGTGAAAAAGAAGGAAGTGGAAGGGATTATGAGCGGAACACTGCCGGAAGGCGGCAAAGACCCGCTCGATCACCTCGAGCCTTGATGGCCATAAAAAAAGCTTATCGGACTTATAGACAGCCTGGAGAAAGCATTGCTTTCTCCAGGCTGTCTTTTTGCAGAATTTCTTTAGGACGGCGAGCTGATTGCCTCATCTTAAAAAGCGTGCATGAGAAAATGTGACAATCTGCTGAACACGTGATTATCCCTGACCGCGAACCAGTTGCCTGCAAAGGCAGAGAGGGCAGTATTGTGCTATAATGATGCAGAATGGAACCAAGAGGGGGAATGAGAATGTTTGAGGATCCCTTAATGAAAATGTGGGTATCTTTTATTGCAATGGGACTTATGTTTGTTTCTGTAATCATTACTATTTTTACAAAAGAGAAGCTGAGGGGGGTCCTCCGGTATTCTTTGCTGACAATAAGCTTTATTTGCATTATCGTATCTGGTCTGATCGTTTTCTTAGTAACATTCAGCGGCCCCGTACCGGAATAATTTCTAGTTAAAGGCGGGAATGGTTATGAAAGCAGTTATTCTCCTGGCGGCACTGGCGCTGCTCACCGGCTGTCTGTATCCGCAGGATCAGCGTGATGCCCAGCACGGACCAAACGAGGAGCAGCTTGAAAGAGTGCAGACCGCTGTCGCGCAATTTCAGGAAAACACAGGTGTTCTGCCAATTGCAACGCGTGATGCGGACACACCTCAGTACAGAAGGTATCCGGTGCAATTTACGCAGTTAATCCCATCCTATTTGAGCGAACCGCCGGCTAATGCATTTGAAAATGGCGGAACGTATCAGTACGTCCTTACTAACGTTGAGGAGACACCGGAAGTGAAGCTGATCGACCTTCGCACCGTCCGTACGATTCAAGAGGTGGAAACACAGGTTTTCAGCTATCGAAGCTCCAATCAGTACGCGCCAGTTGATGAAATCGTCGGCAATGAGCTGATCAGGCTTGATTATGAAGCATTGGGCTATGAGGAAGAACCAACTGTAGCCAGTCCGTTCCATCCTGATCACCGGCTTCCTCTTCTGTATACGACACAAGGAGACGTCGTCATTGATTTTTCACTTGATATTCAGCACTATGCAGAGGAATATGGGCTGGAAGGGTATGAATATGGCGAAGACATGCGCGATTTACTGACAGATCATGCTCCGTTTGTACCTGCATACTCTGTACCGACCACACTAACCGAAGATGGCTCGATTGAATTTATCGATGGAGAGTTAAGCTGAAAGTGAGACCGGAAACCTTGCAGTATGAAGGGTTCCGGTCTTTTTGTCAAATATTTTACATATTTAGCAAAATAATAATAAAAAAAACAATGAAATACACGAAAGTTGTTGAATTCACAGGGTTTTTCGTTTAACATAAGCCTTGTTATCCCCTTCGCAATAAGGGTTAACACATGTTTTACGTTTTAAAGCAATGGTAAGTATACCTTACAGGGAGGTGAATACCATGAACAAAACAGAACTGATCAATGCGGTTGCTGAAAAAGCAGACCTTTCTAAAAAGGACGCTACTGGTGCTGTAGATGCCGTTTTCGACATCATCACTGGTGCACTGGAAAAGCAAGAGAAGGTACAGCTGATCGGATTTGGTAACTTCGAAGTGCGTGAGCGTGCTGCCCGTAAAGGCCGTAACCCTCAGACAGGCGAAGAGATTGAAATCCCGGCCAGCAACGTGCCTGCATTTAAGCCTGGTAAGGCGCTTAAAGATGCAGTCAAGTAATAGATTACATAAGCATAGTAACAGCCTTATGTAATGAGAGAATACCCGTCAGGCCCTGGGCTTAACGGGTATTCTTTTTTGTATCGGAACAGTTTTCTTGTAGGTAGAACGGCCCTGTGCTATTATCAACACATTCAGCTGCATATACACCTTGTATATGCAGGGTGTCCGTCGATCTATTCATCAAAGAAGCAGATGCAGGCTGGACACAGGGCTGATGACAACAGGAAATGGAGGCTGTTATAAATGAGCCAGGTAGATCATGCAAAAATTGAACAGGCAGTGACGTTAATACTTGAAGCCATCGGTGAAGACCCGGACAGAGAAGGTCTTGAAGATACTCCGAAACGCGTAGCAAGAATGTATGAAGAAGTTTTCCAGGGATTGCACCAGGATCCAAAAGAGCACTTCAAAACGGTATTTGGAGAAGATCATGAGGAGCTGGTCCTGGTAAAGGACATTCCATTTTATTCAATGTGCGAACATCATCTTGTTCCATTCTTCGGAAAAGCGCATATCGGCTATTTGCCCCAAGGCGGGCAGGTTACCGGTTTGAGCAAGCTTGCCCGTGCAGTTGAAGCTGTGACAAAGCGTCCGCAGCTGCAGGAACGGATTACATCAACAATAGCTGATTCCATGGTGGATACGCTGAATCCGCGCGGCGTCATTGTCATCGTTGAAGCAGAACATATGTGTATGACGATGCGCGGTGTGAAGAAGCCTGGTTCCATGACTGTTACTTCCGCAGTCCGGGGGGCATTCCGTGACGATGCGGCTGCTCGTTCTGAAGTGATGGCGCTGATCAAACAGTAAAACATCCACTGGGAAGGAGGCGGTTTCATGGCACAGTCGAATGATTATATTGTCATCAAAGCAGAAGAAAACGGGGTAAACGTGATTGGCCTCACCCGAGGTACGGATACCCGCTTTCATCATTCTGAGAAGCTTGATAAAGATGAGATGATGATTGCACAGTTTACAGAGCATACATCTGCGATTAAAATCAGAGGCCGGGCGAAGGTACAGACTGCACACGGCGAAATGACGAGCGGAGAAGACTGATCCTGCTTCTGAGCGGGCTGCTAGGCTGCAGGAATATGCGGTCTTGCAGCCTTTTCCCGTTTCAGTTACATCAGCTCGAAGGGTTCATTTAGTAGAACTTTATTCAAACGAACCTCAATTATTATTGCGGTAAAACTTATTGCTCATCCTTTCTCGTTTAGAAACGTATGTGCTATACTAGACTAGCAGATATGGAAGCGCCGTCTTCCAATCGGATGACGAATCTGGGGGCTCTGAGCATGACAGCAACGTATGATCACGTAAACAATTTACATAAACTCACTGAGGATTTTTACAGGGAAGCATCGTATTCCTATGTTCAGAAATTCCTTCCTGATGCTGTCATGAACGTGATGCAGGCCGAGCTGATATTGCTGCTGCTGGAAGATACAGCGCTTCATGCAGAGGAAAAGCACGCTGTAGCTCTTGCAGCTTCGCTGGTGCAGTCTGCGATGGATACGCATGACCGTATCGACAGCACACCTGTTCACTCGGAAAAACATCGCAAGGAACGTCAGCTTACAGTTTTATCAGGAGATTATTACAGCAGTCTGTATTATTCCATTCTGGCTGAACGCAAGCTGATTGCCTATATTAGTTTATTTTCAGGAGCGGTTCAAAAGATAAATGAGCATAAAATGGCGGCCCTCGAAGCAGAAGATGAGTGGAGCACCCTGTCTCTGCTCGCAGAAGCAGCATCGTGTATCCCTGCCGCAGCTGCAGCTCACATCGGACGCAGCGAGCTGATTCCTGCTTTTAAGCAGCTGTTTATCCTGCAGCTATTAAAAGAGGAGCATGCGGATAAGGAAATGTTTTTTTCCTGCAGACTCCCACGATCTGATCGGTCCGAGCTTGCGGGAAGGGCCTTTTTGCGATTGAAGGAGCTGCCTGCAGCTGATGGCCGGACGCAGACATTTCTGCGTCAGGAAGCGCGCAGGCTCATGATGATGCCTTATTAGGAGAGATTTGAATGACCCAGACAAAAGAAGAAAAGGTACATGACGTATTTCAATCTATTTCAGGCAATTACGATAAAATGAACGCGATTATTAGTTTTCAGCTGCACCGTGCATGGAGAAGAGATACTGGACGCAGGATGCAGGTTTTCAAAGGGGCGCATGCGCTTGATCTATGCTGCGGAACAGCAGACTGGACGATTCAGCTAGCAAAGGCTGCGGGTCCTGAAGGCTACGTCTGCGGTCTCGACTTTAGTGAGAATATGCTTGATATCGGCAGAAAGAAAACGGCTGCGATACCGGCTCTCGAACTTATTCAGGGGAATGCAATGGAACTGCCGTTTGATGATGAAGCATTTGATTTCGTCACTATCGGCTTCGGGCTGCGGAACGTTCCGGACTATGACACCGTTCTTGCAGAGATGTATCGGGTATTGAAGCCGGGCGGAACAGCCGTATGCTTAGAAACGTCCCAGCCGGAAAAACCGCTGATCAGCGGCGCCTACTGGCTTTATTTCTCTAAAGTGATGCCGGTTTTCGGTCGTTTGTTTGCCGGTAAGTACGATGAGTACTCCTGGCTTCAGGAATCGACTAAGCACTTCCCGTCGAAGCAGAAGCTGAAACAGATGTTCCGGAACGCTGGCTTTTCCAGTGTTGATGTACGGTCGTACTCAGGCGGCACAGCTGCCTCCCATTTCGCTTATAAGGCAGAAAGGGGAGCCGAACATGAAAAAGCTTAAAGTTATCTTGGAAATGATTAAATTTGAGCATACTATTTTTGCTCTTCCGTTTGCCTTTCTGGGGGCACTGCTCGGGAGCTATTATGTTTTAGGGCATTTCCCATCCTTTATTGACTGGGTGTGGATAACCCTCGCCATGGTTGGTGCCAGAAGTGCTGCTATGTCGTTAAACCGAGTAATCGATGCCTCGATCGATAAAGCCAACCCCCGTACAGCAGATCGAGCCATACCGGCCGGACTTATTTCAAAGGTGGAAACGTGGGTATTTATAGGAGTTTCTTTTTTTGTGTTGTTTTTTGCAGCATTCCAGCTGAATATGCTGGCTGTTTACCTGCTGCCGCTGGCAGTGTTTTTTCTTGTGTTTTATTCGTATACAAAGCGATTCACATGGCTTTGCCACGTGATCCTCGGTATAACTATTGCTCTGGCACCTTTAGGCGGATGGGTAGCAGCTACGGGCGTTCTATCGTGGGAGGCCGTGGTGCTGTTTGCAGCAGTCGCCTTCTGGACAGCTGGCTTCGATATCATTTATGCCACGCAGGATGCAGACTATGACCGGCATGCCGGCCTGCATTCCATTCCCAGCCGATTTGGCATTGCACGAGCGCTGATTTTTTCCCGCAGCTTTCACGTCATAAGCTTTACAGCACTGATCCTGCTTGCCTTCGTAACACCGTTAGGATGGATCTTTATCGTCGGAGCATTAGCAGCGGGCGGAGTCATGGTGTATGAGCATTCACTCGTATCAGCAGATGATCTCTCAAACGTAAATAAAGCATTTTTCACAATGAATGGGATCATCAGCCTGCTCATGCTTGTGTTTACGATTGGAGATCTGCTGATTCTTGCCTGACGACCCCTTGAAAGGATGACGGTAACATGTCTTTTACAATTGGTGAAATTACCTATACAAATATTCAGCCGATGTTTCATTTCTTGGATAGGGCTACGATGAGGCAGCAAGGATTCACGTTTCAAAAAGCGATCCCTGCCGAACTGAACAAACGAATGCGGAACGGCGTGGTTGATGCTGGCGGTATAAGCTCATTTGAATATGCTTCCAATCCAGGAGCATATTATATTTTACGAGATCTGTCTGTTTCATCCAAAGGCAGCGTACGATCTATTTTTCTGTTTTCGAAGCGTCCAATTGAAGAGCTCGACAATGCTTCTGTAGCACTGACCTCGAGTTCGGCTACCTCTGTACACCTGCTGAAGCTCTTACTGGAGAGGCGGGAAGGTGTTCAGCCTGTTTATACAGTAGAAGAACCTGATTACAAACAGATGCTCGCTCGTCATGATGCATGTCTGCTGATCGGTGATGATGCCATAAAAGCGGCAGAATCCGCGGAAGCCAGCTATCAGTATGACCTTGGCCGTCTTTGGTTTGAATGGACAGGTCTTCCAATGACGTATGCGCTGCTCGCGGTGCGGAGAGAAAAAGCGGATCAGGATCCGGAGCGAACAGGAAAACTGCATCGGCAGCTGATAGACAGTCTGCATCTATGTCAAACGACTGGCTTTGAAGCTTTAACCGAAAAATCTGCTGCTGAGCACGGGCTTACTAGATCGTTTTGGGAATCCTATTTTCAAAACCTGCGCTACGAACTAAATGAAGAGGAATTTGCGGGTCTCAGTCTTTTCTGCCGAATGCTTTATGAAGAGCAGTATATCCCGGAAAAGCCGACAATTGAAGTCTGGGCATCTGACAGATACAGGATGGGTTTACGATGAAGCTAGCAGAATTATACAGACACGTTAAACCAGAGGCTGCCAAGCTGGAAAAGGAAATTGAAGCCGCTATAACGTCCGATCATGACGTATTGGAACAGACGTCCGCACACATCCTGCAGGCAGGCGGAAAGCGAATCAGGCCTGTTTTTGTGCTTCTCAGTGCCAAGTGCAGTTCGTACGAGTTTGATGAGATTAAAAAAGTAGCAGTGCCGCTTGAATTGATACACATGGCTTCTCTCGTGCACGATGATGTCATTGACGATGCTGACACACGACGGGGCCGGGAAACCATTAAATCACGATGGGACAACCGGACGGCGATGTATACTGGCGATTTTTTATTTGCCAAAGCCATTCAAAAAGCAGCGGAGAGTAAATTCCTGGACGTTCATCCGATCTTGTCCCGGGCGATGAGAGAAATGTGTATTGGCGAGATCGAACAGCTGCAGGATCAGTATCATGCAGATCAGTCGCTTAAGGATTACCTGCGCCGCATTCGCCGAAAGACAGCACTCCTGATTTCAGTCAGCTGTGAGCTGGGAGCCGTCGTCAGCGGAGCGGATGATGACCTGCGGAGAGCACTAAAATGGTATGGCTATTATGCAGGCATGGCTTTCCAGGTAACAGACGATATTTTAGATTTTACTGGAAGTGAAAAGGAGCTCGGAAAACCTGCCGGCAGTGACTTAATCCAAGGGAATATTACGATTCCTGCGCTTTACGCCATGGAGGAGGATGCCGAGCTTAACCGGATGATCCGTGACTATACGAACGATCCGGAACGAGTGCACCTGCCGATGGACGATGTTATCAGACGCCTTCGGCAAACAAATGCCATCTTCAAGTCGCGTCAGCTGGCAGACGCCTATGTGAATAAAGCAGTCATGATGCTGAAACCTTTCGCAAGTGCGGATACGGATTCCTTGATCCGGATTGCACATTTTATCGGCGGGCGTCGGTTTTAACTGGATCAGCGCCGGACAGAATATCCCCTGTCCGGCTGCATAGTTTATTTTATTGAAAGCGTTGTCATGTGTCGGGGTTTTTGTTATAGTAGGATAGAATTACATATTATGTATGCAGGAGATGATCAATGATGGAACAAACATTTGTTATGGTGAAGCCGGATGGCGTTCGCCGCGGTCTCGCAAGTACAATTATGAACCGTTTTGAACAGAAGGGCTACGTTCTCCGGGGAGCAAAGCTGATGACCATGTCACGCGATCTCGCTGAAACGCATTATGGGGAGCATAAAGAGCGTCCGTTTTTCGGCGAACTCGTATCATTTATAACGTCGGGTCCTGTGTTTGCTATGGTGCTGGAGGGAGAAGGAGTTATCGCTGAAGCCCGAAAAATGATTGGTGCAACAGATCCATTGGAAGCTGCACCTGGTACGATTCGAGGGGATTATGCGACAAAAAAATCTGAGAATATTATTCACGGATCAGATTCTCCGGAAAGCGCAGAGCGGGAAATTGCGTTATTTTTCTCAGCAGACGAGCTTGTAGAAGCTCCACAGACTATTTCCTAATTCATTATTAAAAAGAAGCGGTCTGTTTCGCAGCGCTCAGAGTGTTAATATCGTCATTTTAAGGGAGTCACCTTGCATCTGCTTGTATCTGCCGACACTCGCTTTTAGGGGGAACGGGGCTCGGCTTTCCCTCCTGCTGTCCGGCGGATCTTCGCCTCTTTTTGAGACGAGGTCTTCCGAATTCGGAACCTGACAGTGCGATTTAAGTGCCTGATGATACGAGTCAAGATCTGGTTCAAGACGGATGAAACCTGCCTTATCCGACATTTCGATGACCAAAAGGGATGCCACTTCGCTTCATTGCCCTTGCAAGCAGAAGCGCACTCCTCTCTGCTTGTCGTGATGTTTTACTCCAAAGTGCGGACCCGGACCGGCGCTTGAAGGCTTCTTTTGAGAAGCCTGTGTCCAAGTAAAGCCGCGCCCTCCTCCCGTGCCTTTCTTCCCTTCATACGAGAGGATGCCGGAGAAATAGCAGATGAGAAGCCCGCGGCATCTAGATAAATAGAGAGGAAATACGACTAAACAGGCAAGTTGATGAATGTTCTCAACTGCCTGCGCGCTGATAACGCTTCTTCGTTATCAGCGTTTTTTTATTGGAGCAAGTGGTTGGACCTGCCTCAAAAAAATTAGAATCTAATAAACGTGTACGCAATCGAAGGTTTGAGACTGTAGTTATCTGTAAATGAATTCCATATCAACATCTGTTTCAGTGAGGATAGAAGACGGGTTATTTATTAATAGCCGGACTGTGGGATAATAAAAGCAGCAGAATCTGCCGATAGTAAAGACAGAGCTGTACTTAAATGTGTCATGAGAGAAGAGGGATAGATAGCATGAGCGCAGACTATATTGCATTTACGGAAGCTGTTTACAAAAAAACCGGAATTGATTTGACGCTTTATAAAGAGTCACAAATGAAACGGCGTCTTACGTCATTACGGGACAAGCGGGGATTCATCAGCTTTAGTGACTATTACAAAGCCCTCCGAAGTGACGAACAGCTTTTCAAGGAATTTTTAGAGCGTATGACAATTAATGTGTCCGAGTTCTTTCGAAACCGAAGCAGATGGGACATTTTAGAAACGCGCATCCTCCCCGAATTGGTAAAGCAAAGAGGAAGCTTAAAAATGTGGAGTGCTGCCTGCTCAACAGGAGAGGAGCCTTATTCGTTATCAATCTTACTTCATTTGCTGGAGCTCAAGGGGAGTATTTTAGCGACAGACCTGGACGAATCGATTTTAAACAGGGCGCGCGCAGGTCTTTACATGGAAAAATCCTTGAAGGAAGTCCCGCCAGCCCAGCGGGATCAATTCTTTACTAAGGACCTGGCCGGCTGGAAGATCTCAGAACGTATAAAAAAGCCGGTAACCTTTAAAAAACACAACTTGCTTCAAGATACGTATCCTGCGGGACTCGATTTAATAGTCTGCCGAAACGTCATGATCTATTTTACCGAAGAAGCAAAAATAGACATTTATAACCGCTTTTCGGATTCATTAAGGACTGGGGGCATTCTGTTTGTCGGAAGCACCGAACAAATATTCAATCCTGCAAAGTTTGGTCTGGAATCAGCAGATACATTTTTTTATCGAAAAAGCTGATAGATACGGCTTTTGATTCCTCATCGACTCTTACGCTTTTTAATAACAATATGGATTCCCAAGCGAAAACACTATCTTGAAATGAATAGTTGCTATTGTTAACAGAGTTTCGTCCGGTATCTGCTTCCACTTAGGACAATCGTTTTTTCGCTGATGATAATTGTGGTGGAGGGAGGTTAGCATGTCTCCTATAAGGCTGCATTTGCAGGCAGAGAGCGTCTGTTAAGATTCACTATATTTCCGGCAGCTTGAAACCCTCCTGTTCAGGACGGTTTCTTCTTTTATTAATTCATCTGATAAAGGAGATTTATAAGCATTTGCGTAGAATAAACGGCTTTAAAAACGTTACAATAGCACGAGCAGGAAGCAATCTGAAAGGTAAAATCAGAATGTTTTCAGAAAAAATCGTGTAATCCTCTTGAAATTGCATGCAAAATCAGCAAGAATAGACACTAAGGCAATTTAACGCATAAAAGCGATAAAGAAAACGGAAGGTGATCATGGATGAGATTTTTAACAGCAGGCGAATCACACGGACCACAACTAACAGCGATTGTAGAAGGAGTACCTTCCCAGCTTCCTCTTCAGGCTGAAGATATTAATAAACATTTGGCACGTCGTCAAAAAGGGTATGGACGAGGCCGCAGAATGCAAATTGAAAAAGATCAGGTCCAGATTTTAAGCGGAGTCCGACACGGAAAAACAACAGGCGCTCCGATCACGCTCGTTGTCGAAAATAAGGATTGGACGCACTGGACGAAAATAATGGGTGCTGAACCGATTTCAGAGCAAGAAGAACAAGAAGTAAAGCGTAAAATTACGAGACCCCGCCCAGGCCATGCTGATTTGAATGGCGCGATAAAGTACCGGCACCGCGACATGCGGAATGTACTGGAGCGTTCCAGTGCAAGAGAAACAACTGTCAGAGTTGCTGTTGGTGCGCTGGCGCAGGTTATTTTAGAACAATTTAATATCCGGCTTGCAGGCCACGTATTGGAAATAGGAGATGTGAAAGCAGAACAGCTTCCCTTTGAGAGTGTAGATGCACTGCAAGAAGTGACGGAAGCTTCTGAAGTTCGCTGCATGGATGGGGAAGCTGCCGAAAAAATGAAAGCGGCTATTGATGATGCAAAACAAAACGGTGACTCTATCGGCGGTATTGTAGAAGTAATCGCTGAGAATGTTCCGATCGGACTTGGCAGCTATGTTCACTACGATCGTAAGCTGGACGGGAAAATTGCTCAGTCCGTATTAAGCATCAACGCCTTTAAAGGTGTTGAAATCGGCTTAGGCTTTGAGGCTGCCAGAATGAAAGGCAGCGAGGTTCATGATGAAATTACGTATTCTGAGGAAGGCGGATTTCAGCGGAGAACGAACCGCCTTGGCGGTTTTGAAGGCGGTATGACAAACGGGATGCCGGTTGTTGTGCATGGTGCAATGAAGCCAATTCCTACCCTGTATAAGCCTCTTCAAAGTGTCGATATTGATTCAAAAGAACCGTTTACAGCATCGATTGAACGTTCGGACAGCTGCGCGGTGCCGGCAGCAGCGGTAGTAGCAGAAGCAGCAGTCGCCTGGGAACTTGCAGATGCGTTTCTAGATAAATTTGGAGCGGATACGATGGATGATATTCGTCATTCCTACGAACATTACTTGAAAGAAGCGAGGGAATTTTAAATGTCCAAAAGGCTTGACATCAACAACAGCGGAGGAACGTATCCCGTTTTAATTGAACACGGTCTGCGCTTTCGCATAGAAGAGGAGATTCGGCGCGTCTGCCCGGATGCTACGACGATCTTCTTGCTTGCTGATGAAAAAGCTGCAGCTCATCATCTGGATGATGTAATGTCCTCTTTTTCTGCAGCGCCGCATGTCATCCTTATTCCGCAGGGCGAATCCTCGAAATCGTTTGATGAATTAGAGCGGGTTTTAACAGAGCTGCTGGAACATGGAGCTGACCGAAAAAGTGTTGTTGCAGCTCTCGGAGGAGGCGTCACAGGAGATTTGGCCGGTTTTGCAGCTGCTGTACTTTTAAGAGGCGTTTCCTTCGTACAGATTCCGACGACTTTGCTTGCTCATGACAGCAGTGTTGGCGGGAAAACCGGAATTAATCATCAAGCCGGTAAAAACCTGATTGGTTCTTTTTATGCGCCGAATGCTGTGTTATATGATCCGGCGATGCTTGCGACTTTGCCTGAGCGTGAGTGGCGCTCAGGGTTTGCTGAGGTGATCAAGCATAGTCTGATCAGCCGCGCCGGCCTGTTAGAGTGGTTATACGCCCACGTACAAGATCCGAGCGACTTGCAAGAGGATGCGCTTGAGGAACTGCTTTACCGATCGATTCAAGTTAAGGCTGATATAGTGCAGGAAGATGAGTTTGAAGCCGGAGTAAGAGCCTATTTAAACTTTGGGCACACGCTGGGACATGCCGTTGAGGCTGAGGCCGGATACGGGGGATGGACTCACGGAGAGGCTGTCGCGCTTGGAATGCTCGCTGCCATGCACCTCAGCCGCATGAAGCTGGAGGCGGACGTTCCGCTCGAAAAAGTCGAGCAGCTGCTTAAGAGCCACGGATTTCAAACTTCCCTGCCCCGCTCTTTCAACCATGAGAAGCTGCTTAAACGTATGATGCATGATAAAAAAACAGAGGGCGGCAACCTTCGCTTCGTACTGTTAAAAGAGCTTGGCGAGCCTGAACTTGTTCCGGTGGATCCGGAGATGGTGGAGCGGGCAATGAAAGAGGTGACAGCTGATGATTAGAGGTATCAGGGGAGCAGCAACGATTAATGAGAATACGGAGTCAGAGATATTGCTTCATACTGAACGGTTAATGAAGGAAATCGAATCCCGCAATGCGCTTGATCCGGAACAAATCGCACACGTGATCGTCACGGTTACAGAAGATATTAATGCTACCTTTCCAGCGAGAGCATTGAGAGATATTGAAGGCTACCAGTTCGTTCCGGTGATGTGCTCGAGGGAAATTCCTGTACCGGGATCGATGCCGCTTTGCATCAGACTGATGGTCACAGCTGAAACAGATTTGGAGCAAAAGGATATTCAGCACGTCTATCTTGGAAGGGCAGCATCACTGAGGCCGGACCTTTCCTTGACAAACAATGAAGGATAACGTAGGATAGCGCTAATAGAGATGAGCGGTCCCGCACGCGAAGGGACTGAAGCAGAGCCGGAGCAGAGTCCGAAGAGTATAGCTGAGATAAGTTTAGTTCCGAACGTTTGAATAACCTCCTATTCCATATCCCTGGAGAGATACGATCATAAGGGGATATGTTCTTCATGCTACTCTCCGGCTTCATCTGACTTAAGATGAGGTGATTTTGTGTTCAATTTTAACCGCGAATCGTTTCTGGACAAAGCCTCCAGAAATCGAACGATCCCCCTGACTGCAACGATTACAGCAGATACGAAAACACCAGTACAGCTTTTCCATCAGTTTAATGACAGCGCCGCTTTCCTGTTGGAAAGCCGTGATCCGCTTTCACCCTGGTCCAGCTATTCGTTTATTGGATTGGACCCATTCTGTTATCTGGAGGATGAAGGAGAAGTGTTCGTCCGTCTTGATCGAAACAGACGGAAAATTTGGAAAGAAGAGACGCTTCATAATGCGTGGGAGCGAGTATTTTCAGAGCTGGATCCATCACCGGATCTACCGGATCTTCCCTTTCCAGGTGGAGCTGTCGGGTATCTTTCATTTGAGGGGTTCCGAAACTATGAACCTGGGATAAACAAAATGGATGCTGAAGGGCACGACGTGCAATTCATGTTTTGTGAGACGATATTAGCGTATCACCATAAAGAGGAAACACTCACCGTCATTCATTTCACAGATGTCTCAGACTCCTCTGGAGCTGCTTATGAGGAAGCGGTTCAGCGAATGAAGCAGGTTATTTCAAACGTGGGCAGCTCATCCGCAGAGCTTCCGCTGCTGCCTGTTGAAGAGGAAGTGACAGGGGATTTATTTGACGGCGTCGCCTCCAATTATACGAAGCAGGAATATAAGGCAGATGTGAACAGGATTAAAGACTATATTGCAGCTGGAGATGTATTTCAAACCGTCCTCTCGCAGCGGTTTGAAATGCCGGTCCAGTCAGATGGACTATCTCTTTACCGGGTACTTCGCAAAGTAAACCCAAGTCCCTACCTGTATTACATCCGGTTTCACGATCAAGAAGTAATCGGAAGCTCGCCGGAGCGGCTTGTGAAAGCAGACAGGAACAGAGAGCTGGAAATCCATCCGATTGCAGGCACCCGTAAACGAGGAAAAAACGCAGTTGAAGACCGTGAGCTTGAAGCAGACCTTCTTGCAGATGAGAAAGAGCGTGCAGAGCATCTGATGCTGGTTGATCTTGCCCGGAATGATATCGGCAGAGTAAGTGATTATGGGAGCGTAAAGGTACACGATATGATGAACATCTCTTATTTCTCTCACGTGATGCATATGACGACGAGAGTCACCGGTACACGAAAAGACACTGTTCATCCGTTTGAAGCGCTTCTTGCTACACATCCTGCGGGGACCGTTTCAGGTGCTCCGAAAGTCCGAGCGGTGGAAATTATTCAAGAACTGGAAAAGCAGCGCCGTGGCGTGTATGCAGGCGCAGTCGCTTACTATGGATTTAACAAAGCAATCGATTCGTGTATTGCTATTCGAACGATGATTTTGAAAAAGGGAACCGTGTACGTGCAGGCCGGAGCCGGCATTGTTCAGGATTCTGTGCCGGAGAGCGAGTGGGAAGAGACACGCAGCAAGGCCAGCGCGCTGCTGTATGCCGTGAAGCTTGCAGAGCAGAGAAAGCAGAAAGAGGAGGTCATGAATCATGACGTTCAGCAGAGTCATTAGAGGAGACACGTTGAGCAGAGATGAGGCGAGACATACGGCCCTTCAAATGATGGAAGGCAAGCTGTCACCGGAAGTTACTGCCGGGCTGCTTTCCATAATGGCATATCGGGGAGAAACGGTAGCTGAAATTACAGGATTTGCAGAGGCAATGATTGAAAAATCACAGAAAGTAACAGCAGAATTTGATGTAATTGATACGTGCGGTACTGGAGGAGACGGGAGTGGAACGTATAACGTTTCTACTGCTTCTGCACTGCTTGTCAGTTCCCTCGGGGTGAAAGTCGCGAAGCATGGCAATCGCAGCGTTTCATCTAAATCAGGAAGCGCGGACGTACTCGAAATATTAGGTGTTCCGGTCGAGGGTAATCCGGAGGAATGCCTGCAGCGTTTATCTGAAAACGGATTAAGCTTCTTTTTTGCTCCGCACTACCATTCGGCAATGAAGCACGTTGCACCGGTTCGTCAGGCGCTTGGTCAACGAACTATATTCAATGTGCTTGGACCATTAACAAACCCGGCTGGGGCCCGTGTGCGGGTAATTGGCGCATACAGTCTGGAGGCTGCAAAAAAGATGGCTGAAGCAGCAATGCAGCTTCCTATTGACCGTGCCCTTTTTGTGCATGCAAGAGATGGGTTGGACGAATTTTCGGCAGCGGCGCCTACTGATGTTATTGAACTCCGAAACGGGAAGCTGACCGAATATGTATATACACCGGAAGATGCCGGACTGCGTACACGTCCCTTAGAAGGAGCTCTTGTTCGCGACGCGCGCGAAAGCGGGGCTTTAATTGAAGCATTGCTTCAAAACGAAGGGCCTGAGGATGCCAAGGTTCTTCTCTTATTGAACGCAGGCGCAGCACTTTACGCTGCTGGACAAACTGTGACGATAAAAGAAGGCGTACAGCAGGCCGAAACTGCATTACATCATGCAGCTTTCGAGCAGTTGGAACAGCTGCGCAGGAAAGGAGCGGGGACGGTATGACAATTTTAGATACGATCGTTGCAAAAAAACACGAGGAAGTAAAAGCAACTGTGCTGCCCGACAGGCAGATTGAAGGATCTAAACGGTCCATGTCCCAATCGCTCGTTTCAGGCAGCCTGCCTCTCGGGGTTATTGCTGAAGTGAAAAAAGCCTCACCTTCCAAAGGATTGATCGCTGAACATTTTGATCCCGAAGGTACTGCACGTGATTACGAAGCAGCAGGAGCCAGGGCAGTTTCGGTGTTGACAGACCGGGACTTCTTTCAAGGTGCTAACCAGTACCTTACCAGCATTCGCAGCCAAACGTCCCTGCCGGTGTTGCGAAAAGATTTTATTATTGATCATTTGCAAATAGAAGAAGCAGATTTAATTGGAGCAGATGCCATTCTGCTCATTGCTGCCTGCCTGACAGAAAAGGAGCTGCAGGAGTTCTCCCTGCACGCCCGGGAACGTAAGATGGAGTCTTTAATAGAGGTTCATGACGAAGCGGAACTCGAAAAAGTGCTGCGCGCCTGCCATCCTGATATGATAGGAGTAAATAATCGTGATTTACGTACGTTCCATACAGATTTAGGCGTTTCTGAACGCCTGCAGCCGATGATTCCTGAAGGAACCATGTTTATCAGCGAGAGCGGCATTCATACAGCTGCCGATGTGAAGCGGCTTTATGAAGCTGGTGCTGACGGTCTGCTTATTGGCGAAAGCTTGATGAAGAGCAAGGACCGGTCCGCCTTTCTTGAAAACTTGTTCGGTGACCTGCGATGATGTTGAAGTTTTGCGGTACCCGTAATATGCAGGATTATGAGAAGGCCGTTTCCGCAGGACCGGATTTCGTCGGCTTTATTTTCGCCGACAGTCCGCGCATCGTAGATCCCGAAGCTGTAGCCCGATGGATCGCTGCCCTGCCTGGAGCGGCACCAAAGCCTGTCGGAGTATTCGTTAATGAAACGCTTGAAAACTGTGCGAAAACCGCTGAGACAGCCGGTCTTTCCGTTATTCAGCTGCACGGTTCTGAATCGGTTGATGAGGCGGCCCGATTAAAAGAGAAAACCGGCTGTAAAATTTGGAAAACCATTCACCACGCCGCAGACGGATTGATAAAAATGAAGCAGTACAAAGGTGTTGCCGATGGATATGTCATTGATACGAAAGCGTCTGGAGCATGGGGCGGCACGGGGATCCAGTTTGATTGGAATGCTGTTCCCGCCTACGTGGAAGAGGCGGAAGCTCAAGGAGTTCCGGCATTTATTGCTGGAGGCGTTACTCCGGAAAATGCTGCAGAACTGGCTGCCTTCAGACCTCATGGAATCGACGTCTCCTCTGGAATAGAAACGAATGCACAGAATGATGAAAGGAAGATGATCAGCATGGTTCGAACTGTAAAAAATCAGTATCAGGCACCAGATGAGCTGGGCCGTTTTGGAGATTATGGCGGCCGGTATGTACCCGAAACGCTGATGTTTGCTTTAGAGCAGCTGGAAGAAGCTTTTCGGAAGACGGCAGTAGACGAAGGCTTTTTGCAAGAGCTTCATCAAGAGCTGCATTCGTATTCCGGCAGACCTACCGGAATGACATACGCTGCCCGTCTCTCTGAAAGCTACGGTGGAGCAGATATATACCTGAAACGGGAAGACCTTAATCATACAGGTGCTCACAAAATTAATAATGCCATTGCACAAGCCCTTCTTGCTAAACGCATGGGGAAGACACAGATCATCGCCGAGACAGGCGCCGGCCAGCATGGGGTAGCTTCCGCTACCGCCGCGGCAAGGTTTGGACTCACATGTAAAGTATTTATGGGGAGAGAAGACATTAAGCGTCAGGAGCTGAATGTGTTTCGAATGAAGCTTCTTGGGGCGGAAGTGATCGAAGTGACGTCCGGCGGCATGACCTTGAAAGATGCTACGAACGAAGCCATTAAGCACTGGGTCGCCCACGTAGAGGATACATTTTATTTAATTGGAAGTGCTGTCGGACCACACCCTTATCCAGAGATGGTACGTCATTTTCAAAGTGTTATCGGTGAGGAAAGCCGCAGTCAAATGATCGAGAATACCGGCAAGCTTCCAGATCATGTAGTGGCATGTGTCGGCGGGGGGAGCAATGCGATGGGAATGTTTTATCCCTTCATCAATGACGCGGATGTTCATCTTACCGGAGTTGAAGCTGCCGGCCGGGGAGTTGATACCGAACAGCATGCGGCTACGCTTGCACGCGGACGAAAAGGCGTGCTGCACGGCTCAATGTCCTATCTGCTTCAGGACGAGCATGGAAACATTACCGAGCCATATTCCATTTCCGCGGGTCTGGATTATCCCGGAATCGGTCCGGAGCACGCACATTTAAAAGACACAGGTAGAGTCAGCTATGTGCCTGCAACAGACGACGAAGCGATGGAAGCACTAAAAGATCTGTGTGAGCTTGAAGGTATTCTTCCAGCGATTGAAACTGCTCATGCACTAGCTTATGTTAAAAAACTGGCTCCGAAAATGGAGAAGGGGGAGACGATTCTCGTTTGTCTTTCCGGGCGTGGAGATAAAGACGTAAATACGATCAGACAAGCATTCGAGGAGGACCCGTCATGAACAGATTAAAACAGGATGCATTTTTACATGCGGAAAAACGATTTGTTCCGTATATCATGAGCGGACACCCGAATTACGAATCGTCTGTAGAAATTGCGCTGATGCTGGAGCGGGCAGGTGCAGCGGCTCTTGAATGGGGAGTACCGTTCAGCGACCCGCTCGCAGATGGCCCTGTCATCCAATCCGCAGGAGACTACGCCCGTGCCAGAGGAGCCAGTCTGCATAAAGCACTTGAAGGGGCGAAGGAAGCAAGAGCGCGAGGGCTTTCCATACCAATGATTTTATTTACGTATATTAACCCTGTTCTTTCAGCCGGAGCTGATGAGGTGCTGGATCGCATGCAGGATGCTGGAATGGACGGCATCTTGATCCCGGATCTTCCATTTGAAGAGAGCGGTCCGCTGCGCGAAGCAGCAAAGGCACGAGGAATTTCCCTAATCAGCTTAGTAGCGCCAAGTTCGAGAACAAGAATGAAAAAAATCAGCCGGGAAGGAGACGGGTTCATTTATTACGTGACGTCTCTCGGTGTGACGGGTACGAGAGAAAATTTCTCAGAAAACCTTCAGAAATCGATCGAAGAGGTTAGAGAAGCTGCAGACGTACCAGTTTTAGCCGGATTTGGCATTTCCAAGCCGGAGCATGTTTCCTTTTTCCACTCCATTGCAGATGGTGTAATCGTCGGCAGTGCGCTCGTCCGCTGTATCAGTGAAAGAGCTGAAAGGCTGGAGGATCAGTCTACTCGGGAGGCAGCGCTCAACGAAATAGAAGCATTTATTGACGATCTGACGTCAAAGCAGAAGGGATGAATAACAATGCAGGTAAAACCATCCATTAGAGGATTGAAACCTTACCAGCCCGGAAAAACACCTGAAGAAGTTCGTGAAGAGCTGGGACTCGAGCGGGTTGTAAAGCTCGCTTCAAACGAAAACCCTTACGGTGCTTCGCCGGCCGTTTCAGAAGCGGTCGCTGAAGCGCTTGCTCATGTTGCCGTTTATCCCGATGGAGCAGCACGGGCACTCCGCAAAGAAACAGCAGCCCGTATTGGCGTCAGGGAAGACCAGCTGCTGTTTGGAAACGGATCGGATGAAGTCATCCTGATCCTGTGCCGGGCAGTGCTTGAACCGGGAGACAATATTGTTACCGCGTGGCCAACATTCCCGCAGTACCGCCACAATGCTCTGATAGAGGGGGCAGAGATAAAGGAAGTACCGTTACAAGACGGCTTTCACGATTTAGACGCGATGGCTGAGGAAGTGGACAGCAGCACGAAAATTGTATTCGTCTGCAATCCAAACAATCCTTCCGGCACCCATACAGGAGCAGAAAAGTTTCGCGCGTTTATGAACCAGATTCCGAAAGACGTCATTGTTGTAAGTGATGAAGCTTATCACGAGTACGTTGATACGGAAGACTACCCGGATACACTTTCTATGATCGATGAGTATCCGAATCTTCTCGTTCTGCGGACATTCTCCAAAGCATACGGCATTGCATCTTTGCGCGTTGGATACGGCGTCGGGAAGGAAGCGCTTATTGCTGCAGTAGAGCCGGGGAGAGAGCCGTTTAACACGAACAGTGCGGCACAGGCGGGTGCTCTTGCCGCTCTCAAAGACAGCCGTTTTCTTGCGGACTGTGTGAAGAGCAACTCAGCAGAAAAGCGCAAATTTGAACAGTTTTGCGAGGAAAATCAGTTTCACTACTATCCAAGCCAGGCAAACTTTATATTAATGAGCGTGGACTTGCCTGGAGGCGATGTGTTTAACCACCTGCAGCGAAAAGGATTTATCGTTCGCAACGGTGAAGCTCTCGGCTTCCCTCAGCACGTACGAATTACCTTTGGCCGTCCTGAGGACAATGACCGGATTCGGGAAGAACTTCTTGCACTTCGTCAGGAGGAGGCAAGCGTTGACTAAAAAAATATTTATTGCAGGTCTCGGGCTTATTGGCGGATCGCTCGCCCTGGCAGTAAAAGCAGGCCACCCAAAAGCTGAGATCATCGGGTTTGATATTAATGAAAAAGCGGTGCGGCTAGCATCGAGTCTGCAAATTATAGACCGCGCAGCTGAAACTCTCGCCGAAGGGGCTGAAGAAGCAGATTTTATTATCATTGCGGCCCCCGTTGAAAGCTCACTGGCTGTTATGGATGAGCTGGCCGGCTTATCGTTGAAAGAAGGTGCAGTTATTACGGATGTTGGCAGCACCAAGCAGTCGGTTGTCGAGAAAGCCTCTGCATTTGCGGACAGCGGTGTTGTGTTCATTGGAGGTCATCCGATGGCCGGTTCCCATAAATCCGGCGTGGAAGCTTCGAGAGAGCGGTTATTTGAAAACGCCTTTTACGTATTGACGCCCGGCCCTGATGTAGCGGATTCTATGCTGATTAAGCTGCAAAACCTGCTTCGCGGGACGAAAGCAAAATTTTTGCGACTTGATGCCGCAGAACATGACCGTTACGCTGGTCTAATCAGCCACTTGCCGCATATTATTGCTTCTGCACTCGTCCATGAAGTCGAAGAAGCGGGACAGGAGGAGCCGTTGATTCAGCAGCTTGCTGCAGGCGGTTTTCGAGATATTACTCGAATTGCATCCGCCTCTCCAACGATGTGGCGGGATATTCTCGTGCACAATAAAGACACGCTGCTGCCGATGCTGAACAGCTGGAAGAATCGCCTAGAAGGGATCGAAGCTCTTTTGCGCAGCGATGATGCGGATGGCATTTATTCGTTTTTCGAGCGAGCTAAATCATCCCGTGATAAGCTTCCATCCAAGCAGAAAGGCGCTATGCTGCCTTTTTATGACCTCTTTGTCGATATCCCGGACCATCCAGGGGTTATCTCAGATGTGACGGGCCTGCTCGCGGTGCAAAATATAAGCATTACCAATATCCGCATTATTGAAGCACGGGAGGGCATTATGGGAGTTTTACGTTTGTCTTTCCGTTCAGAGAGTGACTTAGTTTATGCCAAGCAGGTACTGGCAGAGCACATGTATGAAACATACGAAGCCCCGTAGAGAGGAGATACAGCTATGATGCAGGAAACAATCAGTCCCGTGAATGGACCGCTGACAGGCACCATCCGGGTACCAGGAGATAAATCAATCAGCCACCGGGCGGTTATGTTCGCTTCACTTGCGGAAGGAACAACTACCATAACCGGTTTTTTACGGGGACAGGACTGTCTGAGCACGATCAGATGCATGAGGCAGCTCGGCGTAACGATAACAGAAAATCAAGATGAAATCGTGGTAGGAGGCAAGCCGGAAGGTGGCTTCTCAGAGCCGGAAGCCTTGCTTGATGTGGGGAATTCCGGGACCACCATTCGGCTTCTAAGCGGGATCTTGGCAGGTGAGCCGATTTATTCTGTGCTGGCAGGCGATGATTCCATCGCAAAGCGTCCGATGTCGAGAGTAACCGGGCCGCTTAAAATGATGAACGCTGTTATTGATGGGAGAGACAGAGGCCGACTGACGCCGCTTTCTATCCGTGGAGGCGGATTAACTGGTATTCATTATTTGTCTCCTGTCGCAAGTGCCCAAGTGAAATCAGCTGTTTTACTGGCGGGACTCCAGGCTGATGGACGCACGACCGTGACAGAACCTCATCTTTCCCGAGATCATACAGAACGGATGCTCAATGCATTCGGCGTGAAAATAGACAGACGTGAAACAAGTGTGTCGCTTGAAGGCGGACAGCCGCTAAAAGCCGCAGACATCCATGTTCCGGGCGATATTTCCTCCGCCGCATTTATGATGGTGGCAGCCTCCATCATTCCGGGAAGCAGGGTCATGCTGGAGAATACAGGGGTCAACCCTACCCGCACAGGAATTATTGATGTTCTCCAGCGGATGGGCGCCGATATCCGCCTGCATCACGAACGAATTGAAGGCGGTGAACCGGTCGCGGATATCGAGGTGCATTATGCACCGCTTCAGGCAACGGAAGTTTTCGGAAGCGATATTCCAAGACTGATAGATGAAGTTCCAGCTCTCGCGCTCGCAGCGGTGTTTGCTGAAGGTGAAACGATTATCCGTGATGCGGCAGAGCTGAAGGTGAAAGAAACAAACCGCATTGATACGGTCGTGCACCAGCTTAATCAGCTGGGAGCGTCCTGCCATGCAACAGAGGACGGCATGCGTATCCATGGCGGTACCGGCTTGACAGGCGGAACGGTGGAAAGCTATCATGATCATCGTATCGGTATGACGATGGCGCTTGCCGGTCTTGCAGCCAAAAGTGAAGTAACCGTGAAAGATACGGACGCTGTGGCTGTATCATATCCGGGCTTTTTTGAAGATTTGCAGAAATTGATAAACGGCAGATAGAAAAAAAGGCGGTCGAACTGCTCGACGGCCTTTTTCTGTCTGCTTTTGAACGGAGGAGGATCACCATGAATGAAGAACTCCGGAATATTATTACCCGGATTGAAAATGGAGAACATGAAGAAGCTTTAACGGATCTGGAACAACTGACGGTAAAAGCAGATGATGAAACGAAACGGACTGCAGCTGAACTATATTTTGAGCTGGGGCTCGTCGATCGCTCACTGCCGATTATCGAAGAGCTGCTGTTTAAGTATCCAGAGAATGGAGAACTTTTTGCCTTTGCATCAGAGTGCTACATGGAGCTGGGGCGAGAACAGGAAGCATTAGATATGCTGAATGAGATTGACAGCTCAGATAAAGCATATCTGCAGGCGCGACTGCTTCTGGCAGATTTGTATGAAAGCCAGGGGCTGGAGGAAGTGGCGGAACAGAAGCTGCTGGAGGCGAAGGAAGTGATGCCGGAAGAACCGCTTCTGCAGCTGGGACTTGGAGAGTTTTATTTAAACCGCGGCGACTATCAGCAGGCTGTTTCCTGGTTTAGGAAAGCCGTATTAGGCGGCAAGCTTCCTGAAGACCTTCCTATTAATCCGCATGTCCGTCTGGCTGAAGCGTACAGTGCAGCTGGACAGTTTGAAGAGGCGGTTGATCACTATAAGTCAGGGATGGAAAGGGACGAGACCCCCGACGGCCTGTTCGGGCTTGGCGTCACGTCTCTTCAGCTTGAGCGCTATACGGAAGCTGCAGATGCGCTGGAAAAGCTGATTGAACAGGATCCCGATTATACGACGGCCTACAGCGTGCTCGGCAGAGTCTATATAGCGGTTAAGAAATGGGATGAGGCAGCTGACATTTTAAAGCAGGGCATAGCCCGTGACGAATATAATGAGGAGCTTTATTTACAAATGGCGAGACTGCAGTTGTCCAGAGGGGAAGAAACAGAAGGGCGAAGCTTTTTATCCCGTGTTATTGCCATGAATCCGTCTAATGTTTCGGCTGTAAAAGAAGCCCTGTATTTGTATGAGGAGCGCGGAGATTTTGAGGAAGTGCTCGATCTGATCCGGTTTCTGGATGAATACAACGAATTCGATCCGCTTTATGAATGGTTTCGGGCTAAGGCGCTGTTTGAAGAAGATGATGTATCCGGAGCTGCACAGGCAGTGGATGCGGCCTTCTCAGATGGTTTGGGTCAAGACGACAGCTTGATGCTTGAAGAAGCAGCAGACATATATTTCGCAGCGGGAAGAGCAGAAAAAGCTGTTGCTGCGCTTAAAGCGGCGCTTCAGGCTGATCCGGACAGACTCGATTTGGAAACAAAAATAGAGGACATGGAAGAACGTCTTCGATCTGACAGGTAGTGTATGCTGGATCGCGGTTTGAACGAGAATGACGAACCTTTTCACGAACCTCAGTCAAAAATTTTTGCAGGAATTTCAATGCCGCTGTAGAATAAGTACTATAAGCTGACAGCGCTTACGCCCGAAGGAGGGAGATGCAGTGGCTTCAATTTCTGTATTGGAAAAAAAGGACTTTTTAAAGTGGTTTTTAGATAAGTATCAGCTGAAGCGGAGAGAGTGTGCCTGGCTCCTGAACTTTTTGATGAGTGATGACGTTTTGATGGAAAGGGTTCACTTCGTCGAGAAAGCCGAATTTTGTCCGAAGGCGCTTATGATTTCTGCTAATGACGTAGACCAGGTGCCCTTTGCTTTCCATAAAAATCAGCACGTTACGATGGACGCTGAGAAGTCATTTCACGATATCCGGCTGAACCGCAGCGAAGAGATTTTCATTCAGCTTAATTTTCAGGAGAAGCAGCTCGTTCCTGAGTATGCCGCCGTACTGGAAGAAAATCCGTACCTGCCGGATAATAAGGAAGAAGATGCTGTCACATCGCTTCTCGCGGAGATTGTGTTGGACCAGTCGCTCAGAACGCAGGAGATTGGACGTTTAGAAATGGATATTGACCGGGCTCTATCTGAAGGAGACCGTGAACAGTTTGAACGATTGTCAAAAAAATATGCTGAATTAAAGGCCCTTGAAAGCTAAGGGCCTTTATTCAGGGCATAAATCATATGATGTAATTAAGAAGAGGGAAGAAACAAAGGCCTGTAACCCCTCGGAAAGGACCGTCACGACGTTTTTTTTCGAAGCACAGCTAGCCATCCTCAAAACGAGCGTTACGCATTTGGCGTCCGTGGCGAAGCAATCATATCCTTATTTATATAAGAGGTGTTACATAAGTTAGGGACAGTGAGCCGTCTCACCCGAGCTGACAGCTGCCGAAAACGAGGACCTCGGGACCTGGAAGATCAAGATGAGGTGAAGGTCTGGCATACAGCGGAAGAGACAGCCGAATTCGCCTCCTCTGGAAAGCGGGTGTCCGCAGACCAAGGCGGAAACCAAGATAGTTATTCATAAAGACGTTACGAACACTCGGAGTAACTTAAACAAAGCGAAAGGAAGGGTTCACTCATGAAATGGATTGGAAAGGACATGGATACATACAGGCAGGCTGCTGAATATATCGATACGGCGGTGATTCCATTGATTCCGGCAGCGCCGGGGAAAAAAATGAAAGATGCTGTGACCATGGCCGAGTTCACCGACTATTTAGCCGAATACGTTGAACAACAGTACACCGGCAGAGTATTTTTGCTCCCGCCGTTTACGTACCTGATGTCTGAGCCAGTGGCAGACCGTACAGAGCGGCTGCTAGGATGGCAGGAGGCATTCAGTAAAGAAGGATTCGCTCATTTTCTGTATTTGACAGCAGATATGGAGTGGCGGGCAGCTGATACGCAGGGAAAAGGGGAAATGGTGTGGGTGCCGTCTTTTCCGCTTAAAGGAATGGACGGCAGGGATAAGCTTAAGTCTATTGAGCAGCAAGCCCAGCAGATCATCCCAATTATGACAGATAAATGGGCGTCAGCAGGAAGAAATAACAGCTAACGCTAGCTGATGACCGCATGATCAACAGGCTCGAAAAAGCCTTTACAGTTCAAGAAGTCCAAAGCGCTTTCATACAATATTATTCTTGTAAAATGAATCCATTGATTTTATTGACACAGCTTAATCCAATAAGCTATGATTGGTATGTCTTAGTATGATTTTTTATAAAAGTGTGTGTAGAAACGGAAGTGAGGAGGGAAGGTTGTGAGCGAGAAGAACCACAGAGTCTCTAGACGCCAGTTCCTTACCTACACGCTTACAGGTGTAGGCGGTTTCATGGCAGCAGGAATGCTCGCTCCCATGGTGAGAATGGCCCTGGATCCAGCACTCGAAGCAGCGGGTGATTCAGAGTTTGTTTCTGTCGGCCTCAGCGAAGATGAAGTGACCGAAGAGCCACAGCGTGTTGACTTTAACGTAGAGCTTGATGACGGCTGGTATACGTCGGAACAAAGCCGATCGGCATGGGTGCTCCGGTACGAAGACGAGATTCTTGCGCTGTCACCAATCTGTACCCATTTAGGTTGTACAGTAAACTGGGGCACGAACGAAGACAATCCGGAAGAATTCTTCTGCCCATGTCATTTTGGACGGTTTGAACGGGATGGTACGAACATTCCGGGGACACCTCCTACAAGACCGCTTGACGTGTATGATGTAGAAGTTCGGGACGGAATGATTTATTTAGGTCAGATTAATCAGCGTGGTTAAATAAGGGGGGCCAGCTATGTTACAGAAAGTGTACGACTGGGTGGATGAACGGCTCGATATTACCCCTCTATGGCGCGATATTGCGGACCACGAGGTGCCTGAGCACGTTAATCCGGCCCATCATTTCTCAGCTTTTGTCTACTGCTTCGGCGGTTTGACGTTTTTTGTTGTCGTCATCCAGATCTTATCTGGAATGTTCCTGACGATGTATTATGTACCTGATATTATTCATGCATATGAATCTGTTTATTACTTACAAAACGAAGTTACCCACGGTATGATCGTCCGGGGTATGCATCACTGGGGTGCCAGTTTGGTTATCGTCATGATGTTCCTGCATACATTGCGGGTATTCTTTACCGGCTCTTATAAGAAGCCGCGTGAATTGAACTGGGTTGTCGGAGTGCTTCTGTTCTTCGTCATTCTCGGTCTAGGTTTCACAGGATACCTGCTGCCATGGGATATGAAGGCTTACTTTGCAACAGTAGTTGGACTCGAAATCGCGGAGGCAGCACCTTTTGTCGGTGAATTTGCCAGGGTACTGCTTGCCGGCGGTGACATCATCGGTGCGCAGACTCTCGCTCGATTCTTTGCGATTCATGTCTTCTTCCTTCCGGGAGCACTGCTCGGTCTGCTTGGGGCCCACTTCTTTATGATCCGTAAGCAGGGTATTTCCGGACCATTGTAAAAACAAAGATGAGGAGGGGACAATATGCATCGCGGAAAAGGGATGAAGTTTGTAGGCGACTCTCGAGTGCCTGCAGAACGTAAACCTAATATACCGAAGGATTACTCAGAATATCCGGGGAAAACAGAAGCCTTTTGGCCGAACTTCCTTCTGCGTGAGTGGATGGTCGGTGCCGTTTTCCTGATTGGCTTTCTCGTTCTGACGGTTGCCCATCCGGCTCCGCTTGAAGCGATTGCTGATCCGACGGAAACTGGCTATGTTCCTCTGCCGGACTGGTACTTCCTGTTCCTGTATCAGCTTCTGAAATATGAATTTGCTGCAGGACCGTACACGGTAATGGGAGCAGTTGTTATTCCAGGCGTCGCGTTTGGGGCACTGCTTCTCGCGCCATGGTTGGACGGCGGAAAAGAACGCCGCTTCTATAAGCGTCCAATTGGTACTGGACTTATGATTTTAGGTGTTATTTCAATCATTTTCCTAACTTGGGAGTCTGTTGACCAGCACGACTGGGAAGCTGCAGAACAGCAGGGGCAGATTCAGGAGGACATGGAAATTGACGAATCGGCTGCCGGTTATGAGATTTATCAGACTCAGGACTCCTGTATCGGCTGTCACGGCGGGGATATGATGGGCGGCGCTGCCGGACCTAATATTTTCGAAAGTGACTATGATACGGATGAAGTAATCGACATCATTCAAAATGGTATTGGCGAAATGCCTGGCGATCAGTTCGAAGGCTCTGACGAAGAGCTTGAGACACTTGCTGCATTTATCGCAAATGACGGCCAGGATCCGGATAACGGTGACGGCGGCGATGATGAAGGTGACGATGAAGAAGATGAAGAAAATAGCGACGGCGAAGAGAATGAAGATGCCGGAGATAATGAAGAAGAATAAGTAAGAAAATGCCGGTGATAGTGTGTGTCACCGGCATTTTTCTATGTTTTTCTGTTAGTCAAAAAAATGATTTTACTTGAAATGAGAGGAACGTCAAGTTTCTAAGCTGATTCGCAAGGTTAGTGATCGTGTTTGCAGTACATACATCCTGCAGCGGCTCGGGCATGCGTTCTGACAAGAAGGCGCTTTGCGCTTTTGTTCGTGGAGGCTGATCTATGGTGAAGGAATACTTATTTTACATATTGAAAGATCGTCGCTTTCTATGGGCGCTGTTTATCGTGAACCTTCTGGGAACGATCTATGGTTATATTTGGTATGAGGCGCAGCTGATGCAGACACCGTGGTATTTTCTGCCGTTCGTTCCAGACAGCCCTACAGCAAGCCTCTTTTTCACAATTGTGCTTGGTTGTTATCTCGCTGGCAGACAGTGGCCGTTGATGGAAGCACTGGCGGCGGTCACTCTGATTAAGTACGGGGTGTGGGCGGTTGTCATGAATTTGGCTGCCGGAGCAGCTGGAGATTCACTGAACATTTTACACTGGATGCTTGTATTCTCACATGCCGGAATGGCGCTTCAGGCTATTTTATATTTACCGTTTTATAAGATTAAACCGATTCACCTTATTTTAACCGGTGTGTGGACTGTCCATAATGATATTATCGATTATGTATTTGGCATGCATCCATGGATTTCTGCATCTCTGCAGCCTTATTCAGCTCAAATTGGATATTTCACGTTTTGGCTTGGGCTTCTAGCGATCGTGCTTGTATTTTTTGGGGCCAATCAGAGCAGAAGTTTTGACTTTCATCTGAAGTCTGACTAAAATTAACCTTAGATATTATGTGAGGAGGGGGTTCATTCATGTTCGGATCAATGACGATGTTCCTGCTATATTTTGCAGCATTGATTGCGATTCCGCTTTGGGCGAATTCCAGAGTGAAGAGTGCTTATAAAAAATATTCACAAGTACCTGCTTCGTCTGGCATGACAGGTGCTGAGACGGCAAGAAAGATACTTGACGACAACGGTTTGTTTGATGTAACAGTGGAACCCGTTAAAGGGAAGCTTACCGACCATTACGATCCACGTACAAAAACAGTCCGGCTGTCAGAACAAAATTATTTTAAAAACTCCGTAGCCGGTGCGGCTGTAGCAGCACACGAGGTCGGCCATGCGATTCAGGACGCGGAGTCTTATTCGTTTTTGAAATTCCGGTCAGCCCTCGTACCGGTAGCAAGCTTTGGTTCAAACAGTGCGATCTTTTTCATCATTGGAGGCATGCTGCTCCAGTTCAGCGAGCTGATGCTGGCCGGGATCGTTTTAATGTCATTTGCGGTTTTATTTCAGCTTGTCACATTGCCAGTTGAATTTAATGCTTCTTCAAGAGCAATGAATCAGATCGTTTCAAGCGGAATTATCCGCAATGATGAAGAGCGCGAAACGAAAAAAGTGCTCAACGCAGCTGCACTCACTTATGTAGCTGGTGCACTCGTTGTCGTTCTCGAGCTGCTCCGCTTTGTTTACATGTATATACTCATGAACAATGATTAACTGATTATCACGGAAGCACAGTTAAAAACGTAAGCAAAGGAGGGACTCTTCGCTGGAAGAGTCCCTCCTTTCATCGTAGTGGTAAAGTCTTTATTCGTGCATGCCTTCGTATCTGCTGGCAATCACTTTAGAGAAAAAGAACTCGCCGCCGGATCTTCGCTTCGTATTGAGCTTCCAGCAGGCGTGGCCCTCCGATAATGGCGACTTACGGGATCGTAGACTGTTCTTATTTGAACAGGCCTAGCAGTATAAAGGTGTTTTTCCGCGGTGCTGTTGAAAAGCGTTCGCACAAGCAGAGCCGGATCTAACGACGTCGATTGAACAGAACGGCTTTGTCGACAGCCAAACAGGAGGGGCTGATCCAACAGAGAATCCAGCCCTGCTGGTCAGCATCGCGAATTATAAAAATTTCATCATCGCTTTTTCACTTTGGCTGGGTTTTCCATCCAGCCGGAGAAGAGCTGTAGCTTAAGTGTGAACGGCTCTTTTTGCTACGAGATGTCTATCGGCCGCTTTTTCTCATCGAGCGTAAACCCTTCGCCCATTACATCCTGAACATCCTGCATCGTGACGAATGCGTGTGGGTCGGTGCGGGCAATTAAGTTTTTGAGACGTACCATCTCATTGCGGCCGACGACGCAGTAAAGAACTTCTCGAGCGTCGCCAGTAAAGGAGCCTTTTCCTTGCAGGAGCGTTGCACCGCGGTCCATTTCCTTTGAAATGGCTGCGGCAATTTCCGGTACTTTGCTGCTGATGATCATAGCTGCTTTTCCTGAATACGCACCCTGCTGAATGAAGTCGATCACTTTAGCAGCAACAAAAACGGCTACCAGCGTATACATCGCTTCGCGGTAGTTTAAATAAACAAGCGATGTGGTGATCACAGCAGCATCAAAGACGAACATCGTCCGGCCCATGCTCCAGCCGTAATACTTGAAGCCGAGCTTGGCAATAATGTCGACCCCCCCAGTGGTTCCGCCGAATCGAAAGACGATTCCCAACCCGACTCCAATAAATACACCTGCGAATAACGCTGCAAGTGTCATATCATCCTGAAGCGGAATCGACATCATCGGGTATGCCTGAAACAGCCATAAAAACAGTGACAGGGCAAAGGTGCCGATTAGCGTATACATGAAGGCATTCCGGCCAAGCACTTTCCACCCTAGTAGAAACAGCGGAATGTTTAAAAGCAGGTTGGAGTATGCAGGGTTGAAATCAAATACGAAAAACAAAATAAGCGTAATACCGGTAAAACCACCATCAGCAAGATTGTTTTCCATGTTAAAATAGACGAGTCCGAAAGATAAAATAGCAGTACCAAGTAAAATAAAAAAGATGTTTTTGATATGCACTCTGGCAATCACTTACAATCACCTCCGCCGCCGTTAATTATATGACAGTTGCGGACGGCTGGCAATCTGATTTCGAGTTTAATGAAAGGCGTGTTAAAAATGGAGAAAAAATCATTAGAGCAAATGCAGTCGGAAGTAGACGCGTACATAGGTCAATTTAAAGAAGGGTATTTCTCCCCGCTGGCTATGATGGCAAGGCTCACCGAGGAGATGGGGGAGCTTGCACGAGAGGTGAATCACTACTACGGAGAAAAGCCTAAAAAAGAATCGGAAGAAGAGAAAACCCTGACTCAGGAAACAGGAGACATATTGTTTGTTCTGATTTGTCTCGCAAACTCGCTCGATATTGATTTAGAGGAAGCGTTTAACCTTGTTATGCATAAGTTTGAAACGAGAGACAAAGACAGATGGACAAAGGTGGAGGATGAATCATGATTACCGTTATGATTGCAGGACCGAGAGGGAATATGGGCAGAGAAGCTGTAAAGCTCGTGCAGCGGGAAGAGGGTATGAAGCTCACGGGCGTGATCGATTACAAATTTGGCGGGAAGACCATGCAGGATACTGGTCACATGGAGTCTCTCGACATTCCCGTTTTCGAAACGCTGGATGACGCTGCGAAAAATAAGCCGGATGTTCTCATCGATTTAACGAATCCGGAAACTGGTAAAAAGCATTTACGAAGAGCACTGGAGCTCGGAATCAGGCCTGTAGTCGGTACGACGGGCTTTACAGATGAGGATATTGAGGCATTGTCAGTGCTTGCACAGGAAAAAAAGCTCGGGGCTGTGATTGCACCTAATTTTGCAATAGGGGCAATTTTATTAATGAAGCTGTCGGTCATGGCTGCAAAATACATGCCGGAGGTGGAAATCATTGAGCAGCACCATGATCGAAAACTTGATGCACCTTCAGGCACGGCGATGAAGACAGCACAGATGATTTCAGACGTTCGGCCCGAAGCTTCTCAAGGACATCCGGAAGAGGAAGAGGCGTGGAAAGGTGCAAGAGGCGCAGACTATGAAGGAATGAAGATACACAGCGTCCGTCTTCCAGGACGAGTCGCACACCAGGAAGTTATTTTTGGCGGAGAGGGGCAGACGCTTACGATTCGTCACGATTCATTGAACAGAGCTTCGTTCATGCCAGGAGTAAAAATGGCTGTAGAGCATGCGGTCGCTGCTGCGGGGCTCGTGTATGGACTTGAAAATCTGATTGACTAACGGGCTGACGAGCCTGATAAATTAGACAGGAGGAACGAAAAATGAATATCGCCTGTATCGCACATGATAAGAAAAAGGATGATTTAGTCGCGTTCATGACAGCATATGAGCACATTTTTTCTGGGCATACGCTCTATGCTACGGGAACGACCGGTAAACGGATTATGGAAGCGACGAGCTTGAAACTTCATGCTTTCCAATCGGGGCCTCTAGGGGGCGATCAGCAAATCGGAGCGATGATCGCAGAAGACAGCATGGATGCTGTGCTGTTTTTTCGGGACCCGCTTACCGCGCAGCCGCATGAGCCGGATATTAACGCTTTGATCCGCCTGTCGGATGTATACAGCATTCCGCTTGCTACCAATATGGCGACAGCTGAAATACTCGTAAATGCGCTGAAGCGCGGGGAGCTGGAGTGGCGCCGCGTTATTTCCGAGCGTTCGAAAGGCGATCAGCATGACTGATACGTATCTGTGTATCGGCGCCCATCCGGATGATATTGAAATTGGAATGGGCGGCACGGCTGCCAGGCTGGCGGCATCTGGAGCAGAAGTAATCTTTGTTAATCTGACCCAGGCAGAGATGTCGTCAAACGGGAATCCGGAGCTTCGTCAGAGAGAGGCTGCAGCTGCAGCTGATATTCTGGGTGTTCATAACTCCAGCAGCCTTTCCTTTTCGGACAGGGGACTTCGACTGCAGGAACGAAATGTCCATGATGAGATCGTCAGGTTGATCAGAGAATGGCGGCCGCGCTGGCTCTTTGCTCCTTCTGTTCACGACAGGCATCCGGATCATCGTGACTGCTCGGTCATTGTGCGCGAAGCATTCTTTTCGAGCGGCATACGCCGATATGGTAACGAGGCTGCTTTTCGTCCGGATAACTTATTTTATTATCAAATTAACGGCCCTGGCTCTCCTCAAATTGCAGTCGATATCTCGGACTGGGCAGACCGGAAATACGAGGCGCTGCGCTGCTATCGTTCCCAGTTTGAACAAGCGGGGGGCGTGAAGACCCCGTTAACGAACGGCTATTTGGAAGATGTAGAGGCGAGAGACAGATTGACAGGCAGAGAAGCAGGAGTCCAGTTTGCTGAAGGATTTACGTCAGAGAAACTGCCGCTTCTGAGCACGGGAGTTGATTTTATATGAAAATTGGTATTACATGCTACCCGACCGTTGGAGGGTCGGGTGTGATTGCTACGGAATTGGGAAAAGCACTAGCAAGAAACGGGCATGAGGTTCATTTTATTGCTTCCAGTATTCCTTACCGGCTCGATGAAGCTCAGGATGGCATTTATTTTCATGAAGTTCAGGTGAATTCATACGCCGTTTTTCAATATCCGCCATACGATCTCGCACTGGCAAGCAAAATGGCGGATGTCATTAAGCAGGAAAAGCTGGATGTGCTGCATGTACATTACGCTGTGCCCCATGCTGTAAGCGCCTTTCTTGCGAGCGAAATGACCGCTCACCCAGTTCGGATCGTAACAACACTTCACGGTACTGATATCACAGTGCTCGGGTATGATCCTTCCCTAAGCGACATCATCCGTTTTGGAATTGAACGATCCGACGAAGTTACTGCGGTTTCCAACGACTTAATCCGTCAAACGAACGAATTGCTTGATATAACCAAGCCAATTACACCTGTATATAACTTTGTTGATGACAGTGTTTACTATAAGCGGCCGGATTCGGGTTTGAAGAAGTCGCTTAGTATACCGGATGAGGTGCCGGTTATGACGCATGTATCGAATTTCAGAAAAGTAAAGCGTGTCGAAGATGTCGTTAAAACGTTTATGCGGGTCCGCCAGGAAATGGATGTGCGCCTTCTGTTAATTGGAGACGGACCTGAACTCCCTGTCATCCGCGCGATGGTTAAACAGGAAGGCCTTGAACCCTGGGTGCATATTACAGGTACACAAAAACGTGTAGCGGATCTGCTCTCGATCAGTGATGTGAAGCTGTTGTTATCTTCAAAAGAGAGTTTCGGACTGGTTCTCCTGGAAGCAATGGCGTGCGGCGTGCCGGTGATTGGAAGCAGTGCTGGTGGCATTCCGGAAGTAATCGAGGAGGGCGTAACAGGATACGTTGTACCAGTCGGCGATACAGAAGCAGCTGCCAGCAGAGCGCTTCACATGCTGGCCAACCCGGAGCTTCGTAAAAAGATGGGGGAAGAAGCAGTAAAACGGACTGCGGTAGCATTCAACAAACAGGCAATCGTAGATGACTATGTGAGGGTCTATCAAAAGGCGTGCAGCCGATGAGCAGGGTTGTTTCAACTGCCGTTGATATGATAAACGCTGTAAGAGAAGCTGGCTGGGAGTCCTGGATAGTAGGCGGGGCAGTCAGAGATACGCTCATGAAGAAAGAACCTGCTGACGTGGATATAGTCTCTTCTGCCGGAGAGGCTGTGTGGCAGAAGCTGTTTGGACGAACGGTTCGTGTTGGCCGTCGCCATAACACTTTTCTCGTTTTTTCGGGCCGAATCCCGTTTGAAGTTACTCCCTTAAAAGGCGCAACCATTGAAGAGGATCTTTCAAGGCGTGATTTCTCCTGCAACGCGGCAGCATTTGATTCAACAGGAGCTTTGATTGATCCATTCGGAGCAGAACGTGCGGTGGCAGAAAAGCGGCTTGCGGCTCCGGGTGATCCTTCCGTTATGTTTCAACAGGACAAACTCAGGTTGCTTCGAATGATCCGTTTTGAGATTTGTCTTGGATTTAAAGCGGATGACCTGCTTGAACGAGCTTTTCAGGTACATGCACATTCATTTTTTGCTGTACCAGAGCGAATTCAAAAAGAACTGGATACAATTCGGGCATGCATCTCATCGTCAAAGTTGCTTGGAGCATATGAGCAGCGGGCAGCCTGCCTGCCTGAATCGTTTCGTTTCTCTTACGATCCTCAACACAGGGAGTTCGTGGATTATCCACTCTCCGCATTGGCCTGGAGCCTGATGCTCACAGATGGGGATGACAAAAAAGGGCGGGAGTTAGGATTCGGGCGCCGTTTAAGAAAAATGACAGGTAAAGCTGCCGATGCTGCAAATACATATCCCTGGTCAAACGAAGCGTTATATTACTATGGAAAGGAAGCGGCAGTTGCGGCAGCTGAACTTCTTCCTGAAAAGAACGGCGCAGCGTTAACCGAAAGGAGATATCAGCTTCTGCCAATTAAGCACCGCAGAGAGCTTGCCCTTAACGGAGAGGATATTTCCCTTTTCGCAGCATCAGATCGTAAAGCAGTACTGGAGGCTTGTGAAAGATACGTGCTCCAAGGCGGAAAGAACGAACGCGAAAGCTTGCTTCGCTATGCAAAGGAGAGACAAATGGAATGGGAGCAGAGGAAACATTAAAGCTGCTGAGGCAGTCATCCACATATGTGTCAGGAGAAAAGATAAGCAGCTCGCTGAAGTTATCACGCACAGCGGTCTGGAAACATATTCAAAGCTTACGAGCAATGGGCTACGATATTAAAGCGGTCCGGAACCGGGGCTATCTGCTGGTGGATGAAACAGCAGTTTTATCTCCGGATAAGCTGCAGGCACGGCTTGATGAAGCCGGGGTGCCTGTTACTATCGACCACACGCCTTCCCTTCCTTCAACGCAGACTAAAGCGATGCGATTAGCTGCGGAGGGGGCGCCTGCGTACACGGTGGTATCTGCTGATGAACAGACCGGCGGAAGAGGGCGGCTCGGCCGGCCCTGGAGTACCCCATTCGGTACAGCATTAGCTATCAGCATTATCTTCCGTCCGGAAATGGACATGCGTGAGGCGCCAACGGCCACTCTAACCGCTGCAGCCGCCGTCGCAGAAGCACTGGAAGAGATGAACTTCAGACCGCAAATTAAATGGCCGAATGATATTCTGCTGAATGGCAAAAAAGTTTGCGGCATTTTAACGGAAATGCAGGGCGAGGCGAGCCGAGTATCTTCATTAGTGATGGGGATTGGAATCAATGTTAACACCGAACAATTTCCTGAACAGCTCCAGGAAATCGCTACGTCACTCGCGATCGTGCGCGGTGCCCCTGTAAGCCGGGAAGAAACAGCTTTTCATTTACTAGCGGAGCTGTACGAGAGAATGATTCAGTTTCAGCTCGACGGATTTCAAGCTGTCCGGCCTCTATGGGAAAAACATGCGCTCTCTTATACAAAGCCAGTGACAGTCGTGCAAAACAGGCAGCGGGTTACCGGTATAATGAAAGGAATTGAAACGGACGGGACGCTGCTTTTGGAAGCTGAAGACGGAACAGTCCATTCCATTGTTTCCGGAGATATTGAAGGCATCTGACTTCGACGCAGAGAGGGGATTCTGCTATAATGACGATTGGACAGCATCCGATAAATTGGAGCTGTACCAGGAAGACCAGACAAATTTTACATGTCTGCCTCGATCCATTCAGCGGACGGGGACAGAAGGTGGTGCGCAGTCTGCGCAGCCCTTCTCTTTTAAGAGCGGAGGGGAAAATATGAAAAAAACAACACTTGGCTTTAAAAAACTGAAGCAGCAGAACGAGCGCTGCGTCATGGTAACTGCCTACGATGCGCCAGGTGCACGGGCAGCCGAAGCAGCCGGTGTAGACTTGATTTTAGTAGGAGATTCACTCGGCATGACAGTGCTCGGCTACGACACAACAACGCATGTGACGACGAGTGATATGATTCACCACACGCGGGCCGTCAAACGAGGGGCCGGCAATACGTTCATCGTCACGGATATGCCTTTTCTAACTGCTCAAGGCTCCGATGATCGAACGCTCGATGCAGCACTTCGGCTTATGCAGGAAGGCGGGGCTGACGCTGTTAAAATCGAGGGGGCAGGGACAGTTTTTTCGAAGATTCGCATGCTGACGGAAGGCGGCATTCCGGTATGTGCCCACTTAGGTTTAACCCCGCAGACAGTAGGCGTTGATGGCGGGTACCGCGTACGCGGTCGAACACAGGCAGAAAAGGACAAGCTGATGAAGGAAGCGTTGGAAGCAGAACAGGCAGGGGCATTCATGCTCGTACTTGAATGTGTCACGGAGAAGACAGCTGAAGAAGCTGCCCGTCAGCTGGACATTCCCGTGATAGGAATCGGTGCAGGCCGTTGCACAGATGGGCAGGTGCTTGTGTATCACGATATTATCGGTCAATTTAATGGAAAACAGGCGAAGTTCGTTAAACAATATGCAGATGCAGGCCAAATGATTGAAACAGCGCTTTGCAGCTATGCCAAAGAAGTCAGGTCCGGCGCCTTTCCTGAAACGTCGCATACGTTTGAACCGATGGAAAATCCGGAAAGTCTTTACGGTGGATCAAAATGAAGGTGCTGAGAACGATTCAAGAGCTTCGATCAGCGCTTGATCAAGAAGCCTCCCCGACAGCATTTGTGCCAACGATGGGAGCCCTTCATGACGGACACCTGGCCCTTGTCAAAGAAGCGGCATCAGGGCATGTGGCAGTCGTAATGAGCATTTTTGTAAATCCGCTGCAGTTTAATGATAAGCAGGATTATGAGGGCTATCCCGACACGCTTGATGAAGATATCCGTCAAGCGGAAGCAGCAGGGGTCACCCATTTGTTCCTGCCTGATCTGCACGAACTGTACCCTGCTGGTCCGGAAGGCATGTCGACCTTTATCCATGTTACCAAAGGGGTGGAAGTGCTCTGCGGAGCCCATCGTCCGGGTCATTTTGATGGCGTAGCGACTGTCGTTATGAAGCTGCTGCAGATCGTGTCACCTGACTGGGCTTACTTCGGACGTAAAGACGCACAGCAGGCAGCTGTTATCGAAAATATGGTGTCTGATTATCATGTGCCAGTGAAGATCATCACTGTACAAACGGTCCGCGAAACGGATGGGCTTGCGATGAGTTCAAGAAATGTCCGGCTTCGTCCCGAGGAGCGGAAGGATGCTCCTAACATATACTATGCTCTGCAAACGATGAAAAACGTTTATGAAGAAGAACCATTTTCTCCAGAGTCGGGTCGAACGATGCTGCAGAAATTTGTAAAGGGAACGGTAGAGTACGCGGAGGTAAGAACGTATCCCGGGCTTGAGCTTCCAGCTGAGAACTATCGTGGAACCCTGCTGCTTGCCTGTGCAGTTCAATATGACCAGGCGCGTCTGATTGATAATATTATGTGGACCAGAAAGGAAGAAGATCATGTTTCGTGAAATGATGGGGGCTAAGCTTCACCAGGCTGTCGTAACAGAAGCAAATTTGCAGTACGTAGGCAGTATTACCATTGATCAGGACCTGCTGGATGAAGTAGGGCTTTTGGAGAACGAAAAGGTTCAGGTTGTGAACAATAACAATGGAGCGAGGCTGGAAACGTATATTATATCTGGTAAACGCGGCAGCCGAACCGTCTGTTTAAACGGGGCAGCAGCTAGGCTTGTTCAGCCGGGAGACCGTGTAATCATCATTTCCTATAAGTGGATGACTGAAGAAGAAGCGTCTGTACACATGCCGAATGTCGCCATATTGGATGAAGAGAACCGGATTGTAGAAAAAATGGGAACAGAGCCTGCCGGGACGATACGCTAAAGGCTGACAGTACTATGGAGAAGGTAGGGAATGATGTTGTCTAAATTTGTAGTTATGGATCTGGAAACAACAGGCGTGTCTCCCGCAGAGGGTGATCAGATTATCCAGATTGCCTATGTGGTGATTGACAATGGAGAAAAAATAAAGTCCTTCTCAAGCTTTATCAGCGGAGCGGCATACATTCCGGAATTTGTTCAGCAGCTCACTGGCATATCGCTTGAGGATCTGGAGGGAGCGCCTGCTTTTGAGGATGTAGTCCCTGAAGTGCTTACGGACTTGTCTAATGCCTGTTTTGTCGCCCATAATGCTGATTTTGATCTTCCCTTCTTGAACGAAGCGCTGGAAGAAGCGGGATACACCTCTTTTGAAGGACCGGTCGCTGACACGGTCGAACTAAGCCGCATATTTTTCCCTTCAGAAGACAGCTTCCGGCTGGGTGAACTCTCCGCTTCTCTGGGCATCTCTCATGATAATCCGCATCAGGCCGACAGCGATGCGGAGGCGGCTGCCGATTTATGGCTCCGCATACATAATAAATTACAGCAGCTTCCCGCAGCAGCGTTAAAGCATCTCCTTTCTCTTTCAACCAGCTGGAAAAGTGACATGTATCCGATCGTAGCAGAAGCTTATGAAACGGCATCCGGGGCAGATGAAGCCGAGTCGGAAACCGAAACATATCGGGGCATAGCAGTAAGAAAGCCAGCTAAAGCTCCGCGGAGAAATCGGACAGAGCCTGTTCAGCTTAAAGAAGTACTCGCTACCTTTCAACAGCAGGAAACCATGGAGGCCATTTTTCCTGGCTACATTTACCGTTCCGGCCAAGCGGACATGATGACATTTACAGATACTATTTTTTCTGAGAATGAGACCGGATTAGCAGAGGCAGGCACAGGGACTGGAAAAACGCTGGCCTATTTAATTCCCGCAGCCGTTCATGCCTGGAATAATAAAGAGCGGATCGTTATCAGCACGGAAACCATCCAGCTGCAGGAACAGATTCTAAAAAAAGAAATACCACTGCTGGAGAAGCTGCTTCCTTTCAGACCAAAAACGGCACTCTTAAAGGGGCGGCATCATTATGCGTGCTTGCAGAAAGTAGAAAGGCTGTTGGAAAACCAGCTGCATGAAAGCTATGAGACGATGCTGGCTCGCTCCCAGCTCCTCATCTGGCTGACGGAAACGACGACAGGTGACCTTGAGGAGCTTAACCTTGCTGCAGCTTCGCAGCTTTTTATGAAAGAAATTGCGAGTGACCCGGAGTCGTGTTCTTCGCCTGACTGCCCCTGGTTCTCACGTGATTATTACCAGCGCGCTAAGCAGCAGGCGCGCGAGGCGGACCTTGTTATCACCAATCATGCGCTGCTTCTGACAGATATCGCACATGATACACAGGTCATTCCGGCATACCGAAAAGCCGTGATTGATGAAGCTCATCATTTATCAGAGGCCGCTTCCAGACAATTTGGGATTTCACTTGAATATGCTGATATGGCAAGACTTCTGAATGAATTCGCTGGCAGGGATAGGGATCAAAAAGGCTTGCTAGAGCGGGCGCTGGAGCACCTTCCAGCACAACTAAGCAGATTAACGACTGCTTTTGAGGATGCAAAGCAGGAATACCATGATACATTTTTAATGATGTACCAGTATTTGTCGCATGGAGCAGGAACCTCTGAAAGCGGCGGAAGAGCACGAACGGTTCACATGGACCGCAGATGGGCGCAGGTCCAGGATACAGCAGCCAGGTTTCGTGCGGTCATGCAGGATATTCTCGATGAATGGGTTTTTTTGCAGCAGGAAGCTTCAGAGAAAGATCTGCCGAAACTGACAGCGTTTTTTCAGGAGCTAGAGGATAAGCTCCACCTCGTGGAAAAGCTTATTCTCCAACAGCAGGACGGGTATGTTTATTGGCTGGAAAAGTCCGCTAAAGGACCGAAGCAGTCCATTACGGTTTATTCAAGCCCGACTGAAGTCGACCATCTGCTTGCCGACCGATTCTTTCGTAAAAAGAAAAGTGTGCTGCTGACGAGCGCCACCATGACAGTCGATAAAAGCTTCGCCTACATGATCGATGAGCTGGGGTTGGAAGATTTTGAAATCAGGACTCTGCAAGTTGCATCTCCTTTTCGCTGGAAGGAACAAGCAGCTATTTTGATTCCAGAGGATATGCCTCATATCAAAGACGATGGAGAAGAGCTGTATATTGAAGCACTTGTTGAAACAGTGTATAGGCTTTCGAGTGTCACTAAAGGTAAAATGATGGTATTGTTCACCTCTTATGATATGCTCCGCCGTGCCTACCGTCTGCTGCAGCCAATGCTCGACGAAAGCTATCTTCTAATCGGGCAGGGCGTCCAGTCTAAAAGCAGAACAAAACTGGTTAAAATGTTTCAGCAATTTGACCGGAGCATTCTCTTTGGCACGAGCAGTTTTTGGGAAGGAGTCGATATACCAGGCGATGATCTTTCGGTTCTCGTTATGGCAAGACTACCTTTTCCGCCTCCGGGAGACCCAGTTTTTCAGGCAAAAGCAGATAAACTGAAAGAAAGCGGTGGGTCTCCATTTATGAAGCTGTCGCTTCCAAAAGCGGTTCTCCGATTCAAACAAGGCTTTGGCAGACTGATTCGGAATGAAAAGGATTCGGGCCTCATTGTCGTTATGGACAGAAGGATTATCACAGCGCGATACGGACGGAAGTTCTTAAAATCGCTTCCGGAAGACGTTGCCGTGTATGAAGAGTCAATATACGATTTGGAAAACCGGGCCGAGGCCTGGTTCAGGAAGGAGCTGCAGGAATGAAGGCAACAGTCATAAAAAACGGTATTCTGCTGACTCCTGGGCAACCGGCTGAGAAAAAGGATATTCGGATAGAAGGAACAAGCATTACGCGGATTGAACCGGACTTAGAGCCGTTAGATGAAGATCATGTAGTAGATGCTGCAGGCAGGCTTGTGACACCGGGTTTTGTTAATACACACACTCATACAGGCAGCACGTTATTAAGAGGTGCAGGCGGAGGTCTTCCTCTGCAAGAGTGGCTTAAAAATGTCATGTGGCCGGCGGAAGGTCAATTTACTAGTGATACCGTTCGTGCGGCCTCCAACCTTGCTATGGCTGAAATGATCCGCAGTGGAACAACGATGTTTATGGATATGTACCATCTGGATATGCTGCATCTTGCGGAACGGGTTACAGAAGTAGGAATGAAGGCTGTACTGGGAAGAGGAATGATCGCACTTGATGGGCGCTGGACAGAGAGGCTGAAGGAGTCAGAAACGCTTATACAGGCCATTGAAGCTGATACTAGCGGTCTTGTTCAGGCTGCGGTATCGCCTCATGCCCTTTATACTTGTCCGCCTGACTTTATTTACAAGGCAGCTGAGCTGGCTGATCAATATGATGTTGTTCGGCATACACATATGTCTGAAACAGCATCGGAAGTCTCCGATCACCTCGCGAAGCATGGTATCACCCCTTGCCGGCATTTATATGAGCTTGGATTTCTAACGCCTCAGACAGTGCTTGCTCATGCCGTACATGTGACGGAAGAAGATACTATTCTGTTGCAGGAAAGCGGAGCTTCCATATCACATAACCCACGCTCCAATTTAAAGCTGGGGTCGGGGATTGCTCCTATCAGCAGAATGCTGGAAGCAGACATCCGGATCGGAATCGGCACTGATTCAGCAGCAAGCAACAATCGTTTAAGCGTATTATCAGATATGCAGACTGCAGCAATCCTTCATACTGGTGCAGAAGAAAACAGCACGGCAGTGCAGCCGGCGGACTGGCTGAGAGCTGCGTGGAGAACGGGAGCTTCCATGCTCGGTTTCTCCAATACAGGCGAACTAAAAACGGGGAAGGCCGCAGACATCGTACTCTTAAGGACAGACAGGCTGCACATGTCGCCAGACTTGGAACAGCGTGCTGAGGATCATCTGCTCTATGCAGCTGAATCCTCTGATGTGACAGACGTCTGGTGTAATGGACGAGCGTTGATGCGTGAAGGAACGCTTCTTACGATCGATGAAGAGAAGGTACGTGCCGAAGCAGAATCAGAGTGGAGAAAAATTGCGGAATCAACGTCCTGACAGGACCAGGTATGATAAAATAAAATCGTTGCAAGCAGAACCCGGCTATACTCTGCGTCGCTTTTAAAGGAGGACGGAACGTGAGCAGCAATCAGGTGAAATTACTTAACAGCGTCACGATAGAAAAATGTCCGGACGCATATAAAATGGTAGATTCCTTAAATCGCACGTTAAAAGAGAGAGATTTAATGTTTGGTATTGCGCTGGATGATAAAGACAGCAGCCGAATGGTATTTACGATATATGATACTGCGGGTGAATAATGCATGAAAAAATTACTGATGATATTAGGCCTGGCCGGAACGGCAGCGGTAGGCGTCACTGTATACGCTGTTCTCAACTCTGCATTAAACCCGCTGGAAGAACGGCAGGCTCTTGCGGCTGAAGCTGCTGAAGAGGAATATGAACTGCAGGAAATCCGGGAGATCGAGTATTTTCATGGAGCAGTCTCCTACCAGGTGATTGATGCAGTCGACGCTTCAGGAGAAGATGTCTATGTGTTTGTAGAAGACCCGCTTCCTGAAGAAGAGGAAGCGGCAGAAGAACTGGATGAAGCTGACAACGAGGCTGGGGAACAGGAAGAACCGGCTGAGGGAGAAGAACGTGACATCATCGTGTTGAATAAGAATGATGGGATTGCGCAGGACGAGGCTGTATCAATCGCTGCTTCTGACGCGGATATCAGCCGATTTATCTCAGTTAAACCGGGCTTTATCAGTGATACGGCTGTTTACGAGGTCCGTTATCGTGATTCGGAAGGGCGCTTCGGCTACTATTACGTTTCATTTGAAGATGGTGACTATCTCCGCAGATATGAACTGTCGCCGCGTATTTCCAGATAACCTTACTTCATTATAAATAGAGGAGTGTATTACAAATGCAATTTTCCCCTAAGGTAGAATCGATCACACCATCATCTACGCTTGCGATTACCGCTAAGGCTAAGGAACTTCGGGAACAGGGGCATGATGTCATTGGACTCGGGGCAGGTGAACCGGATTTTAATACACCGGAGTACATCATTGAAGCCAGCTATAAATCCATGCTGGAAGGACATACGAAATATACTCCCGCAGCGGGTCTTCCTGCTTTGAAGCAAGCCATAGCTGAAAAATTAAAGCAGGACAACGGGCTTTCTTACCGTCCAGACGAAATTATCGTGTCAACGGGTGCCAAGCATGCGTTATCTTCTATTTTTCAAACGATTTTACAGGACGAAGATGAAGTTATCATCATTACACCTTATTGGGTAAGCTACCCGGAACAGGTAAAAATTGCAGGAGGCAAGCCTGTATTTGTAGAAGGACGCGAGGAAAACGGCTTTAAAGCAGAAGCTTCTCAGATCGAGCAAGCAGTAACGGATAAGACGAAGGCGGTGATTATTAACTCGCCGTCCAACCCGACCGGAATGACGTATAGTGCTGCCGAACTGCGTGAAATAGGGGATGTGTGCCTAAAATACAACATGCTGATTATTTCAGATGAAATATATGAGAAGCTTCTGTATGACGGAGCGGAGCATGTTTCCATCGCCCAGCTTTCGCCGGAATTAAAAGAACAGACGCTGCTCGTAAATGGTGTCTCTAAATCGCATTCTATGACAGGATGGCGTATCGGCTACACAGCCGGAAATAGTGAAATTATCAAAAAGATGTCGAATCTGGCCAGCCATACTACGTCAAATCCGGCCGTTATGGCACAATATGGTGCGATCGCAGCCTATGAGAAGGACGATGGTTCGGTTGAGAACATGCGCGCTGCATTTGAAGAGCGGCTCAATAAAGTATTTGACCGGTTAAACAGCATTTCCGGATTCTCCTGCCAAAAGCCGCAGGGCGCTTTTTATTTGTTTCCAAACGTAAAAGAAGCGGTGGACGCCAGTCCTTATAAAACAACGGATGAATGGGTGACGGCCCTACTGGAAAAAGCAAAAGTCGCCGTTGTACCAGGCAGCGGGTTTGGCGCGCCGGATAATATCAGACTGAGCTATGCGACAAGCCTGGACCAGTTTGAGGAGGCGCTGAACAGAATCGAAGCATTTACAGCTTCACACGGATCCTGAATAGGTTCTCTAGCAGACGAGAGGTAATTTTTGACGGAGGTTATCGTATTGAAAACGACTATTAAACAAATTGGACAGCACGAAAATGAATCAGTAACGCTAGGAGCGTGGCTTGCAAATAAGCGGTCAAGCGGTAAAATTGCTTTTCTTCAGCTGCGTGACGGCACCGGCTTTATCCAGGGTGTGCTTGTTAAAGCCGAGGTTGGCGAAGAAAAATTTAAGGTGGCGAAGGAGCTTTCTCAGGAATCTTCCCTCTACGTAACAGGCACGGTAAAAAAAGATGACCGCGCTCCTTCCGGTTACGAATTAGCAGTTACAGATATAGAGGTCATTCATGAAGCGTCTGAGTATCCGATTACACCGAAAGAACACGGCACTGAATTTTTAATGGATCACAGGCACCTGTGGCTCCGTTCAAAAAAACAGCATGCGATCATGCGGATTCGTAACGAAATTATTCGTGCCACTTACGAGTATTTTAACCAGGAAGGTTTTGTGAAGGTAGATCCGCCTATTTTAACAGCAAGCTCAGCAGAGGGGACTACGGAGCTGTTTCATACGAAATACTTCGATGAAGATGCGTACCTTTCCCAGAGCGGCCAGCTGTACATGGAAGCAGCAGCGATGGCGCTTGGCAAAGTGTTCTCGTTCGGCCCGACTTTCCGGGCAGAGAAATCTAAAACGAGAAGGCATTTAATTGAGTTCTGGATGATCGAGCCTGAAATGGCATTTATGGATCATGAAGAAAGTCTGCAGGTGCAGGAAACGTATGTAACCGCAATTGTTCAGGCGGTTCTGGCAAACTGCAAAGAAGAGCTTGCTGTATTAGAGCGAGATACGGCCGTCCTGGAAAAAATTCAGGCTCCTTTCCCGCGAATTTCTTACGATGATGCTATCGCATTTTTACAAAAAGAGGGCTACGAGATTTCATGGGGCGAAGATTTTGGAGCGCCTCACGAAACGGCTATCGCCGAAGCTTACGACAAACCGGTGTTTATCACAAACTATCCAAAAGACATTAAGGCATTTTACATGAAGCCGCATCCTGAACGCGACGATGTCGTTTTATGTGCAGACCTTATCGCACCAGAAGGGTATGGAGAAATTATCGGCGGCAGCCAGCGTATCGACGATGAAGCACTTCTGCAGCAGCGTTATGAGGAACACAGTCTTTCTGCAGATGCTTATCAGTGGTACATGGACTTGAGAAAGTATGGATCCGTTCCTCATTCCGGCTTTGGCTTAGGTCTTGAACGAACGGTAGCCTGGATTTCGGGCACGGAACATGTCAGGGAAACGATTCCATTCCCAAGACTTCTAAACAGGCTTTACCCGTAATGATGCGAAAAGCGGCGCTATCGTAACGACGAACCCGTGCCGTTCGATTTCATACCAAGAGCCGTCCAGCGCCTTATTCATGTGGACGGCTTCTTTTTATCGCCAGGTTCAGCGAGTCGTCGACTTTCAGGTGACAAGAGAATTTTCAAGAATACGAAAGGAAGATCGTCATGGATGAAAAGCTGCTGAATCTGCTTCAGGAAAAGCCATTTGTTTTGCCTGCACTTTTTTTTAAATCTTATAAACAACTCGGGTTAACGGATCAGGAATTTCTGCTGACCCTTCACATCCATCAGCTTTTAGAAGAAGGTATCAAGCTGCCTTCACCAGAAATGCTCTCTGACAGAATGAGTACTGATGAACATGACATATCCGCCATTTTGCGACAGCTTTTGCGAAAGGGCCTTCTCGAAATCAAGGAACAGCCTGGCAGCAGTGCATCGATGATCCAGGAGGAGATGACGCTGCAGCCTCTGTATCGAAAGATGGCCGAGCAAGCAGGGCAGCCAGCGGAATCAGAAAGCCGGAAGCAGTCGGAAATGGAAGAGGGCCGCTTATTTCAACGATTTGAAGAAGAATTTGGACGGCCGCTTTCTTCTATTGAGATGGAAATGATTTCGATGTGGCTTGATGAGGATAAGCATTCTTGCGAGTTAATTCAATCTGCTCTCAAAGAAGCGGTGATTTCTTCAAAGCTTAATTTTCGGTACATTGATCGTATTTTGTTTGAGTGGAAGCGTAAAGGCGTAAAAACGCCAGACCAGGTCAGAAGGATGTCGGAAGAAGTCCGGCATCAGCGAAAAGGAATACAGGCACCGCCGGTTAAAGCAGCCAGACCTCATCCCGGCTATAACTGGCTGGAAGGGGGGAACAGCTGATGCTGAATCGGACTCAAATCAGAGAAGTATTGGATACGATGGAAGCGATGTATCCGGATGCGGAATGTGAACTGACGCACTCTAATTCATTCGAATTGACGATCGCTGTTTTACTGTCTGCACAGGCAACGGATGCGCTCGTCAATAAAGTAACACCGGCGCTTTTTGATAAGTATAAATCGCCTGAGGATTATCTGGCGGTCCCGCTTGAAGAACTTGAACAGGATATTCGGCGGATCGGTCTTTTTCGAAGCAAAGCGAAAAACATTCAAAAGCTTTGCCGAAGCTTGATTGATGATTTTGACGGGGACATTCCCAAGGAACGGGATGAGTTGGTTAAGCTGGCCGGAGTGGGACGAAAAACGGCAAATGTGGTCACGTCTGTGGCATTCGGAAGACCTGCAATTGCTGTTGATACACACGTAGAGCGCGTCAGCAAACGACTCGGTTTATGCCGTTGGAAAGATTCCGTTTTGGAAGTGGAAAAGGCACTTATGAAAAAAATACCTGAAGCAGAATGGTCAGATACGCACCACCGTATGATTTTCTTCGGGAGATATCATTGCAAAGCGCAGAAGCCTGCTTGTCCGGAATGCCCGCTTCTCTATTTATGCAGGGAAGGCAAAAAGCGGGAGAAAAAAACCGCGGCAGGATGAACGACAAGCTGATACAGATGCACAAGGCCTTTTATGAAAACTGGGATGAGCCCTACATGCGCCAATCAGCAGATGTTGACGAAGTCAATCAAGCTGCAGCTGCCTTGCTGCAAATGCTCGAAACCGCAGCTGAAGAAAAAGCAGCGGCTTCCGTTTTTGATCAGCATGCCGCTCCTGTAAATGCTGCTGAGCGTTTCCAGTTTGTACAGGAAAAAGCCGGACATTTCACGGGGAGACTGGAAGTGTGCAAGCTGGCTCAGGAAATGAAGCATCGAATGAAGCGATAGGCCGAAGGACGACTTCACTAGACGAAAATATGTATAAAGGTAGTAAGAGTGCCCGCAGAGACTCGATCTCTGCGGGCACTCTTATTTGCTGCTGGAAAACGGTCCGAATATGCGGGGCAGATCTCTCCGACTGGCAGAGGGTCCCTGGGTTGAGACACCATATTCCCGGCCGCAAATGATTATTCGTCTTCAGACTCGGTACTATCTGGTTCGTTCGCTTCCTGACTGGAAACCTCTTCTTCATTACCGTCGCCAGGGTCTCCTTCACCTGGCGTATCTTCAGGAGGACCGTTATCGCTGTTACTGTTCTCAGCAGGAGTCTCTTCATTCGATTGAGGCTCTTCGTTTCCATTATTCGTTTCTGGTTCATTTTCTGTAGTGTTATTTTCGGGAGCTGCGTTATTATCGTTTCCTGCGCTGTTATTTTCTTCTACGCTCTCATCTGGAGCTTCGTTATTCTCATTCGTTTCATTATTTTCATTGCTGTCGTTTTCTTCGTTTGTTTCATTGTTCTCATTCATGTTGTTTTCGTTGTTATTTTCGTCGTTGTTTGCTTCATTATTTTCTTCCTCTTCCTCGTCCTCCTCTTCCGGTACAGTTACTTCTGCGGTGGCAGCATCTCCAGCCTCAGAGTCATCCTCATCGTCAACCGGCGTGATGCGGATGGTGTAGGTCTCACCTGGTGCCGGATTAGAGAAGGAGAAGGACGTATTCTTCGTCGTATCAACGGTGCTGAAATCGGATTCTGAGTCGGATACCTCAATACGGAAACTGAAAAACTCAAGTTCGTCTTCCGGGAAGCTCCAGCTCGCTTCAATCGTATTGCTGGATTCATTATAGGAGGCGGAAAGGCCGCTGATTCCTGAAGCTTCTTCCATTTCAAATTCTTCAGAAACACTGCCAGGCTCTGTGCCTCTGACGAAATATTCGCTGATGATTTCACTGTCAGGGGTAAAGCTGCTCGGCAGAAGACCGGTTGCGCGCTCAATATCCACCTCTACGACAGAATCAGGCTGGCGGAAACCGGCAGTTTCTCTGCCTTCATGGGCATAGTTCATCACTTCCTGAAATATATCCTGAGAAATGTGATGCTCATTGTTATTCCGGTCTATATAACCGTCGTTGGAGGATGGGTATCCAGTCCAGACAGATGCGGTCAGCTCTGTTGAATAACCGACAAACCACGCATCCGGTATCGCATTGGCACCTTCAGGAATACCGTAGCGTTCTCTGTCTCCTTCATCAAAGTTACTGGATCCCGTTTTTCCGGCTGCTTCAAAACCGTTCATCTGCAGGCGGGCGGCAGTGCCGTCCGTCATCACATCTTTCAGCATGTCAGATACCATGAATGCAGTGTAATCTTCCATTGCTTGAGTGCCTTCAGGAGCAAGATCGATGACCTGGCCGTCAGGAAATTCAACTGCACGCACTGTATGAGGATCATTATACGTGCCGCCGTTGCCGAATGCGCCATACGCGCCGGCCATTTCAAAGGAAGAAACTTCATTAGCACCGAGGGCATTTGATTCTACCATCGTTTCTACCGGAATTCCCAGTCCTTCGGCAAATGCCTCGGAAGAATCAAGTCCAACTTCATGCAGGGCTTTTACCGCAGGTACGTTTAAGGAGTCGCGGAGTGCTTCCCGCATCGTAACATCACCCCGGAATGTCCGGGTGAAGTTTCGAACCGGATCGCCGGTAGTGTATTCGTATTCTTCATCCTCAATAATCTGGCCGGTCGACCACTGCTCATGTTCAATGACAGGTCCATAGGCGAAGATCGGTTTACTTGTAGAACCGGCTTGTCTGGAAGGACTCGTTGCCCAGTTCCACATCCGCACACCTTCTGCCTGCTCGCGCATACCGCCAATTGCATGCACCTGACCGGTGTCAGTATCCATCAGCGTGACACCAGCCTGCATGAGTTCATCCGGGAATTGAACGAACTCGTCAGTCTGCATGACGCGCTCCACGTGTTCCTGCAGATCACGATCCAGGTTCGTGTAAATTTTCAAGCCGCCGGTATAAATGTCACTCGCTTCGATACCTTCAATTTCCTCGACCTCATCTAAAACCTGATCGATATAGGACTGGAATTGATTTGGCTCCCGTTCGGTGCGCTCAAGTTGTTCTTCAACTGGAATGCTTTTTGCTTCTGCAGCTTCTTCTTCAGTAATTTTGCCGTAATGTGCCATGCGGTCGAGCACGATATTACGGCGATTTTCTGCTAAGTCTGGATTGTTATAAGGATTATGTGCGTTCGGTCGCTGCGGAATACCAGCCAAAAGGGCAGCATCTTCAAGCTCCAGCTCATCAAGCTCTTTGTTGAAGTAATAGCTGGAAGCTTCTACAATGCCGTAGCGCCCGTCTGAAAAGTAAATCGCGTTCAAATACATCTCCAGTATTTGATCCTTCGTATAGCTTTGTTCGAGCTGAAGGGCAAGGTATTGTTCCTGCAGTTTTCTTGTAATTGTCTTATCAAAGTCAAAGAAAAGGTTCTTCACAACCTGCTGAGTGATGGTACTTGCACCCTCGCTGCCAAAACCGCTGCGGACGTTTGCGACAACTGCACCGCCAAGCCGCCTTACATCGATACCGAAGTGATCGTAAAAGCGAGCGTCTTCTATAGCGAGCACAGCATCAATCATTACAGGAGGAACTTCTTCGATGTCCGCGGAGCGCCGGTTTTCACCGGTTTCCAACGTCGTAATAATTTCATCATTCATGTCGAGAATTTCCGGATTCTGTGACAGCGTTAACTGCTCGTGGTCCAGTTCCGGTGCATCGCGGATTATCGCGAATGCGGTGATCCCGCCTGCGATTATCCCAACCATAATCAGAATGAGAAACACCATAAACACTTTTTTGAAAAAACCGCGGCCGGAAGTTTTCTTTTTAGGTTTCTCTGGACCGCGGGATTTTTTACGCTGACTTCGTGACAGATTTTCTGCCATATTGCATCTTCCTTTCTTCTATCAGCTCTAAAGGCTGAGCCATTCATCAACGGCCGACAAGTAATCCACGCTCGGCATGAATCCTTGGCTGACACGAAATCCTGATTCTTCAATCCAGGATTTCGGAATGGATTTTCGTTTTTCTTCATTGTTTGTCCATGCGATAAAGACAGCGGCTGGAATGAGATAAATTTCTTCATGAACAGTGAAATGTACAAGCACAAATGCTTTCCCGCCATGATCTACCACGGCTTTCATATGATGGAGCTGGTGCTCGTGAAAGTTTTTCAACGGAAAGCTCTGCTTATTACGGGTTTCCTTCGCTTCAAAATCGAGATGAAACCCTTTATAAACGCCGTTAAAATCGGTGGTTGAAGGTTTTTGGAAATAAGCTTCTGTCACAACTGCAGCACTCCGCTTTGGATAATGCACGTTCACAATTTGAAGCGGGGTAGGCTTTTTATGAATCACTGCAAGTCCCCTGGACAGATAAAACTCATTAGATTCTTCAATGCGCTCTTCAAACCGCATCCCTCGGTTGCTGAAACTGCTGTCCTTCTTATAGTCGCTTTTTTTAGCGGTCGGGATACGCTTCGGCTGAAATTTTTTACCGTTTGGATATCGGATGGCCATAAATAGACGCCTCCTGAATGGCTTATCGTCATACGAAACTCATGAGCCTGCTAAAACAGGCATCGATATATGATATCAGATTTTAGACGCACGCGCTACGTGCCTGTGGCGGGTGACCAGCTTCTTCTGTTACAATCATACCGGGGTGAGCAGCATGAATGAATTCGAATTGTTACTTAAGAGAACAGATATAGTGAAGGACTGGAATCGTCAGGCAGAAGAACACTTTCAAACGTACCGGATAGGCGGAGCAACTGCAGATTTTTATGATGACGTGAAGCCGTTCGTTGAGCAAGTAATGCAGGATTTAGAGAACTGGATGCCAGATGCATTGAAATTTTTGGAGATGGCGAAGCCGGCATATGTGCACGCCCAGCAAATTGACCAGCTTGCTGAAAATGTAGAGATGGTAGCTGTTACGTGCTTTCAGCAGGATACCAAAAAGAAGCGGTTCAGAGAGCAGGTTAAATCAATCGATTATACGCTGGAAATGGTGAAACAGGCCGTAGTGGAATATCAACAGAAGAAAGAAGGGGAGCAAACGTGAAAAGCTGGGTGATGGCGCTGTTTACCAGTTTACTGCTGATCCTCTTATCGGGATGCGGAGAAGAGGGAACGTGGGAAGCGGCCGACCGCGACACGGAAGATCAAGAAACCGAGTTCGTCATAGAATATATGGAAGCTTGGGAAGAAAGCTTGGAACGCCAAAGTTTTTCTTATATGGAGCCGTACTTTATCTTAAACACGCACGGTTATCATACAGAAAGACGGCAGCATCAGCAGCTGTCAGCATCTCGAACGATTGAACGAGTCGATGAAATCCGTGAGATTCAGGCGGAAGAGAATGAATTTGGAGAAGAGCGGATTGCGGTGACCGGAGTGTTTGTTTCAGACAGAGGCGGCGAAGAAGAACGCCGTGAAGGAACACGCTATTATTACCTTCAATTGCAAAATGATGAATTTAAAATTGATGCAATAGGGCGGGAACAATAGCAGCTGTCGCGCCGTGAAACAGATGATGAAAAACCGTGTATTCTTTTTGAAGAATACACGGTTTTCAGAGTGTTGATAAAGTCATTTCAGGTGAATGACTTTGCATCTGCCTGCATCTGCGGACCCTCGCTTTCCGGAGGGAACGGCCTCAGCTAACCGCTTCTTCCTTTCGTCCGCCGGATCTTCGCCTCGTTCTGATCCTCTCGGAGTCGGGTTTCCTCCGATTTAGCAGCTGGCTGTCCGGTTAAAACCCTGGTGAAGATTCACACGAGCTTGTTCCATCTAGAGGGAACCTTTCGTTAGGCAGCGCTTCGATGTCGAATCGGGATGAACGTCAACGTACCCACCAAAAAAAGCTGCAGCGTCCAGCGATTGGAACGTTTTTCGCCATCAAACAAATCCATTTCTCCTTTGTGTCCGGCGTGCCCGTGGAATTAGCGCAGCCTGAAGATCCTTTCTCAGAGGTTTATCCTGAGAAATAGCTGAAGGCAAGCCCACGGCAGGCTCGGTAAACAGAGGGGAAAGTCAATCAATCGAATAACCATGTAAACAAATTGACTTTATCAACAGCCTGAAAACCGTGTATTCTATTTAAAGAATACACGGTTTTTCGGGTTGATCACTAAAGGATACAAAGACATACGGTTGTTCGTTTATGTTCCATGCTGTTTATTCAGCTTGTTAAGTGTACGCGTGAAAAGGTGCGGATTAAGCACTAGGCATGTTTCCGAGCGACTGAACATGTTCCCGATTGAGCGCCGTAGTTGCGCACAATCATTCCATTTGTCTTCGTCATGCCTAATCTTTCATAAAATCCGGTCAGATCATCATCACAGCATAAATCGATCAGATACAGTTGACTGCATTCTTTCAACATTCTCGAAACGAGCTTTTTTCCAATTCCTTGACCTTAATATTGCGGAAGAACTTCAACCAGTGGAATATAAGCAGTGAGAACGCCGTCACTGACTGCCGTAATAAAGCCTGCAGCCTGTTGCTAAGTCTCATCATACGCTATGAAAGCCTTCCAGCTGTCCTGCAAAATCCGCCAATGCGTTTTTGTATCAGGCGCCTCAGGCCAACCGGCAAAGAAGCCGTGAAGCATGTCAGCAGTAATGTCGTCTGGCGATGTTTTATCTATCATCTGATCGACTCCTTTTTTAGCAGTCTTAAAAAGGGAGATCAGACTCAATAACATAGCAGCATGTAAGCTCCTTCATTCTGATCATAAGGTTGCAGGCAGCTTCCGCTTGGAAAGAAAAGTGGAAGCTGCTGCTACATTTCTTCTACGTCAAATACGCGGTATCCATTGCTTTCGAGATCCTGCAGGAGGCTGTCCAGCTTTTCCCGGCCGGTGCTTGCCGGAAGTGTGACAATGACACGTCTGAAGAAGGTACTGTCAGTATCCAGTGTCATCAGACTGTGAATAGAACTGTATTTTTTAACAGTTGTCATAATTCCGCTCAGGGCACCCTGATATTCATGCGTGGAGACCGTAAATGTTAAATTACCGGACTCGATGCCCCATGAGTCTTCCAAAATCGACATCACGTTGCCGTGCGTCAAAATACCGGTAAACACGTTCTCCTGATCTGTCACGGCAATATAAGGGTATCTTCTAATATTTTTAAAGATCCTGAAAAAAGAAGCAGATTCCTGCAGGTGAACATCCCGATCTGCCAAAAGTGTTTCCAGCGGTGCCTGCTTGTCGATTTCACCGTACAGCAAAGCTTTATAAACATCCTGGGCGTACACATTGCCTTTAAAATGTTTGTCGTCATCCGAGAGAACGGGTACACAACGAAATCCGCTTTTCTCCAGCACATCCAGCGCCTGACCGACAGAATAAGACTCTTTACAGGTGATCACGTCGTCCTTAGGTATAATGTTATATTTGATTTTCAATGCTCATTCACCCTTTCTGGTATAATAGAATAAAGACTATGGGTGTTTCATGAAATGATGGCAGGGTATGCCAGCTGGTTCTATTATACCAGAGTACATGAGCTGTCTGCACAAGTCTTTACAGCTGTTGGCGAGCATCATTGAAGATAAACCCGATTTCTTAATGAGGAAAGCCGGTATCTAGGGAGGCGGTTTTACAATGAAAGAAGCATTGATACTTGTTGACTATACAAATGATTTTGTTGCAGAGGATGGCCGTTTAACATGTGGAGAACGAGGTCGCAGCATTGAGGAGGCCATTACCAATCTGGCAAGATCGTTTATTGACTCCGGAACTTATACCGTTTTTGCAGTAGACGCTCATGAAGAAGGCGATCCGTTTCACCCGGAGGCAAATCTCTTTCCGCCTCATAATATTTTAGGTACGAAAGGCCGTAATTTGTACGGAATACTTGGAGACTATGTGGAGAATCTCGACGGGGGTTATTACTGGATGAATAAAACTCGTTACAGTGCATTCGCGGGAACAGACTTAGAATTGAAGCTCCGCGAGCGCGGGATCACGACGCTGCACCTTGCCGGAGTGTGTACCGACATTTGTATTCTCCACACTGCGGTAGATGCATTTAATAAAGGCTTTCATATTGTCGTGCATGCAAATGCTGTGGAGAGCTTTAATCCGACTGGGCATCAGTGGGCGCTCGAACATTTTAAGCAAACGCTCGGTGCGGAAGTAAGAGGGGAATCTTCGTGATTGCATCCTCCGGATAACGGGTAAACCGGCTATGAGGAGGGATAAAAATGGAATTACAATCTGCAAGAAAACAGCTTGAAGAAGTAGCACATCTCTGCCAGGAGCTTAAAAACTCGTACATGCGGCTTGATGACAATCTCAAACAGGAATTTAAGATCGGGTACGGGCTTGACCTTGATGTCGATGAGCTTGCACGCGTCTTATTTGACTGGTCAGAAATTCAGCATGACAGGCATCACGGGAAAAATCAATAGAGCTGCAAACACAGGCTGCTGACTTCCCTGAGGGAGCGCAGCCTGTGTGTTTGTCGAAAGGAGATACATATGAATAAATGGATGGATATATCAAGAGAGCTGCACGAGGGCATGAACGTCTGGCCTGGAGATGCGCCTTTTCATAAAAGCGGTACAATGTCTATGGAAAAAGGAGACAGCGTAAACGTCTCAAAGATAAGCATGAGCGTCCATACTGGAACGCACGCCGATGCTCCCTATCATTACAGTCGGGAAGGCAGCGGGATCAGCGAAATCGATATCAATCGATTCTCTGGTCCGGCACTTGTCGTTGGCACAGACGAATGGCCTGTTCTGACGATAAATGCTTTTCAGAAGCAGCTTCCTGCAGGTGTTCGGCATGTGTTATTTAAAACTGCTGCAAAGCCGGGAAGCTATGAATCCTTTCCAGCGATGGATCCTGCTTTAATTCACGCATTGGGTGAGCAGGGAGTTCAACTGATCGGAACGAATGCCCCGTCGGTAGATCCGTTGGAAAGCAAAGATCTTCCGGCTCATCATGCCTGTCTGGAAGAGGATATCCTCATTCTTGAAGGGTTGAATCTGCACATCGAGCCAGGCTTATATGAGCTTGTCGCTTTCCCTTTAAAATTACACGGAGCAGACGGTTCCCCTGTCAGAGCGGCACTTCGGAAACGGGAGGGAAGCAGTCGGTATGACTGAGTTTACCTACTTTTATACGCCAGTCTGCGGAACATGTAAACTTGCGGAGAGGTTTGTTGACATTGCAGAACAGCTTCCCGGAACCGAAAAAGTAAGCCGGTTGGACATTAACGAACATCCAGATCTGGCCCAGAAATGGCAAATCACAAGTGTCCCTTGTTTAATGAAAGTAATCGATGGACAACCGGAGGATCGTATGTATGCGTTTCGCGACGTCCCTCGTGTTGTTCAATTTATACAAAAGTCAAAGGGGGAGCACTCTTGATGGAAACAATCTCTATCCGCAGGCTGGTTAGTGAAGAAACGGTAGTGCTTTCAAACTTCGATCAACCAGTTATTCTGACCTTCTGGACGACCTGGTGTCCTGAGAGTCAGACTGATTTGCAGCTGAAGCAGGCACTTTACCGATCAGCCGATCCAAATAAGCTTGATATGTATACCGTTCACGTACCTGGCAGAGAAGCAGCTGGTGCGGACCCGGCTGCTTTTTATGAGAAAGCAGGTCTATCCATCCCTGCTTTGCAGGATGATGGAAGAGCGTTATATGACCGCTTGAATTTAAACGGGGTACCTTCTACAGTATTTATTAGCAGGCAGGGAGAGGTAACGCATGTTCTGGGAGATCAGGCATCGCCGGAGGAGATCTGGAGAGCGTTAGCGGAGACCGCCGGTTAACCACCGGCGAGTCCGCTGCCTAAACAGAAAATTATACAGGACGGGAACCGTTCTCATAAATATAGCGCAGCAGCGGAACCGCCTCAGCCGGGTATCCGGTGTCAGACAAGTCCTGAACGGCGCGATCTATGTCATACGGAACGCGGCGAAATTGTACGTGGACATCGTCATCACGGTCTAAAAGCACATAGGACGCTTCCGGCGACCCGTCAAACGGTAATCCAACACTGCCCGTATTAATAATAGATTTTCCGTTTATTCTTCGGTAGTGAGGATCGTGAATATGCCCGTATGCATAATAATCAGCACGAGGATTTGCGGAACCGAATGCCTGAAACGCTTCGTCTTCAGCATGTTTTGGAATGACGGTAAATAAGCTTTCAGGAGTTGCATGTACCGCATAAAGCTGTCGTTTATTGCTCAAGGGCAGCTCAAGCGATGAAGGCAGATGGTGCAGGTAGGCCCGCTGATCCTCTGACAGGTGTCCTGCAGTGAAAGTTTGTTCTGCACGCATTAACTCTATCGCTTCTGCCGGTACTTCACCAGCGTGAATGCCGCGGACTGCCCATTCGTCCGCATTTCCTTTAATGACGTAATCACAGTGAGTACGTACTTTTTCGAGGCATTCAGAAGGCTTCGGACCGCGGTAGGAAATATCCCCAAGCATAACAATAGCAGATACTCGATTTGACTGAATATCTTCCAGCACAGCATCCAGGGCTGCTTCATTACCATGTACGTCTGAAAGTAATGCTGTTCTCATTCTGTCACTTCCTTTAAAATGGAATTTAACGGGAATGCCGCTTTTTCCTATTTTAACAGATCATGCGCATGAAAACAGATAAGAGGGGAGTCTTTTGAGCTGTTCGACTGCGGTATGATAGGATAAAGAAGAACGACCAGTTTAGGCAGTGGCAAGGCCGGAACGCACGCCGCTATCTTTGTGAGTATCCAGGCTGCGTATAATGAGACAACGTTCCTCTGCTATGGAGCGGATCTATGTCGGAATGTTGACGAAAATAGATGAAGGAGTTTGATAGTCAATGAAAATTCGATCTGTAGAACCAACACCAAGTCCGAATACAATGAAATTTACATTGAGTGAATCGCTTCCTCAAGGAAGTGCGAATAACTATAAACAGGGTGATACGAAAGAGGCACCTGAGTTTGTCACCTCTCTGCTCGCAATTGATGGCATTAAAAGCGTCTACCATGTTTCCGACTTTATCGCTGTTGATCGTCATCCAAAAGCAGACTGGAAGGAAATACTTCCACAAGTCCGGGAAGTATTTGGTCAGGAATCAGAAGAAGAAGCAGTAGCTGCAGGTGATGACCATTTCGGGGAAGTGACGATAGAAGTACAAGTTTTTAAAGAAATTCCAATGCAGGTTAAAGCAGCAGACGGGGAGGGCGAGGCCCGGGAAGCGCTGCCAGCCCGTTTTGCTGAAGCTGCTGGCAAAGCTGCACTGCCCGAGGATAACATTGTCATGATGCGTTCATGGGAGCAGCAAAAGCCCCGGTACGGTGACCGGGAAGAAGCTGCTAAAGCAGTAGCGGAGGAGCTGGAAGCCGCTTATTCACAGGAACGACTGGACCGCCTTGTCCAAAAAGCGCTGAACCCGGAATCGTTCAAGGCTGACCGGGAATGGGTTACAGTCACGGCAGAAATGCTGGACCATGAAGATTGGAGACAGCGTTTTGCATGGCTTGAACAGATGGATCCGCAGATGAAAGATTTAGACGTACTCGAAAAAGCACTCCAGGATGAAAAGTCGTCAATCCGTAGACTTGCAGCTGTTTATATCAGTATGCTGGAAGATGAATCGGTGATTCCTGTGCTTGAGAGAGCAATGGAAGACAAATCTGTTACTGTGAGACGAACTGCAGCGGACGGGTTTTCGGATATCGGCAGTCAGGCAGGTATTCCTGCTATGATTAGGGCACTGGAAGATAAAAGCAGACTAGTGCGCTGGCGAGCCGCTATGTTTCTTTACGAACTTGGCGACGACAGCGCAGCCGAACCGTTGAAACGTGCGACGGAAGATCCGGAATTTGAAGTAGCGCTTCAAGCTAAAATAGCGCTCGCACGGATTGAAAAAGGTGAAGAAGCGAAAGGATCTGTATGGAAGCAGATGGCTGACGCGTTTGATAATGGAGCTGAGGAGGGGAACCGATGACAAAAGACGAACTAGTTCAAACATTGGAACGGGAAGGCATGACGGAGGCACTCGAGCTGATTGAGGATGCTGAAAAAGGAAGATTGACAGCATTGGAGTTAGCGCCTTCTTTAGGGTTGCTGCGAAACGATGAATGGAACGAGGCGCTGTTAAACGTGCTCCAAAGCGAAGGAGTCGAAATTATATACGTGGATGAAGAAAATTGAGTACGGCAGCATCCAGCGAGTTGAGGCCGCTTCCGGATCAGCCTCTCGCTGGAAAGACGCTTCGTGTCTGGAAGATAGGTGCTGCAGCAGAATCTCTGTTCTTGTTTTTACTCCCTGCCGGGTACTGGGGAGCTACCTTCATTTGGGAGCTGCCAATGTGGCCGCTGTATGTGATCGCAAGTTTTTTCGTGCTGCTTGCCGTGTTAAATATATTCGTTATCCAGACGTTAAAATGGAGGCGCTGGCGCTATAAGGTTTATGAGAATGAGGTTGAACTGATGAGAGGGGTCTTTATCGTAGAGCGGGTTATTATTCCAATGATTCGTGTCCAGCACGTTGATACCCGGCAAGGGCCTATTTTGCGCCACTATAAATTGGCGAGCGTCACCGTTTCAACAGCAGCGACTATTCACGAAATACCAGGCTTGGAAATGGAAAAAGCAGATGAGCTGAGAGACCGGATTGCCAGACTGGCCAGGGAGGCTGACCCGGATGAGTAGCTGGAAGCGTCAGCACCCTGCAGCTATTTTCGTTTCTTTTTTAGGCAGTTTAAAACAACTGGTGATCACGCTCATCATTCTATTTGTTTTCGGTCAGTCCGCCCAGGGACTTCCCGCGCCTGTGCTGGCAGGGATATTTGGTGTCATATTGCTTTTTGCATTAGCCGGGGGTTTCGTGTCATGGTGGAAATTTGAATACATGCTGCTTCCTGATGAGCTTCAGGTAAAGCAAGGACTGATCGTTAAACGAAACCGGTTTATTCGCCGGGAGCGAGTGCAAAGTATTGATATTAACGCAGGTCCGATTCAACGGATTTTCGGGCTGGTGGAAGTGAAAATAGAGACGGCGGGAGGCGGCAGCGAGCCCGAATTCCGACTCATTGCGCTGAGACGCTCCGAAGCTGAAGAAATTCGCGGTGAATTGTTAAAGAAGAAGCAGAGCCGGAGCTTTGCCGGCGAAATCAGTGCAGGGATGGATGAAGCGTTATCGGAGGGGTGGAGCGACACGAAGACTGCTCCGGACTTTAACTGGAAGCTGTCGCCAGGCATGCTGCTTATTGCAGCGATTACATCGAGCGGTGTCGGAATAGCGGCGACTTTTGCTGCAGCGGTCATTTCACAGGTTCCCCAGTTTTTACCGGACTGGATTATTAATATTGCAGTTGGCTGGATTATTCAGTCGAGTATCGTTTACATCGGTGGATTTATTGTAACCGTGCTGCTGGTAGCTTGGGTGTTTACCATCATTTCTACCGTGCTGAAATACGGTTTTTTCACCGTTTCCAAGCAGGGGAAAGATATCTATATATCTCGTGGGGTCATTGAGACCAGGCAGCTTACGATTCATGCCGATCGTGTGCATGCCGTGCGTATTGTAACGAATCTTCTTCGGCAGCCGTTGGGATTTTGTGCAGTTTATGTGGAGAGCGCAGGCGGCGGGACAAAGGATGAGGATTTATCGACTATTTTGCTCCCGCTTTGCCGGAGAAAAGAAGCTGTTAAGCTGCTTCAGGAAATAGTACCGGAGTATGCGTTTGTGCCGGAATATGAAGGTCTTCCTAAAGAAAGCATGCGCAGATATATGATAAGACTGGCAGTGCCGGCTATGCTGGCAGCCGGGGCGGCGACTTACCTGATCCCTTATGGCTATATTGCCTTTCTGCTCCCGGTAGCAGCGGGACTTATTGGCTATTTGCAGTACAAAGCCGCTGGAATCTCTTCCGAAAAAGACTATTTATTTATCCGCTCCAGAAGCATTTCCCTTATGGAAGTGTTTTTACCGAGACGACGAATTCAGGATTTGGAGTACAGCCAAAATCCGCTGCAGCGACTCGATAATCTTCATACCGTTCACGTATCTGTGCTTACGACTATAGTCGGAAAAACATTTTCGCTAAAGCACGTTTCTGATACTCAGCGGGAAATATATATGAGATGGTTTTCGTATGAGGAGAGAGAAAAAGGAGGCGGATTCGAGATCGAGCATGAAGCCTCTGACCAGCACCAGGGCATTTCGCCGTAATCATACGAAGCCAGACAGATTTATGTAAGGGGGCTGGGACAAAATACTTCTCCAGCACGTAAAAAACGCTTTCGATGACCCAGGCGGGTCGTCGAAAGCGTTTTATTTGGGAGAAGCAATAACGAATCTGTCTCATGGCCGTGAACTTTCTCATGTTCACGGCCATGAGCGCGAATTTTAGTTCTTGTTTTCCCTTGGCTTTGCCACTCACCGACATCCTGGTGAAACGCAAATTCGCCTTCAGAAATCCAAAAACGGCTTCCATGTCGGTTTTGCGCCGACCATAGATAGCTCCAGTTTTCTTTTCCGAAAGCAGTTGGCGGATATGTGCTTGTTGCGTTTCCCATCTTTCATTGTAATAAATCTTTTTGATTCGTCCCTTCCTTCGCTCTGGAGCAATCGACGAGGAAAAGACAACTTGTACAATCTTCACGTCGACTTGGTAATCACGTCCTGGTAATAGTTTTGAACAGATTTTTTCACATAATCCTGATTTTCGTTGCGTTCGCTTCGATCTTCGTCCCGTCGATGAAAATCGCTTCGTTAATATCCGGGTGAACACGGAATCGATTCAGGCTTCGATAAGTCGGCGTATATCCTTGGGCGAGCCACATTATACGAATGCTATCATGCAGCATGACCTCTATTTTCTGTCCGGAAAACGGACTGCGTATACGCACAAAGAATGACTTTCATCATCATTTTCGGGTGATACGAAGGGCGTCCATTGCGTGTATAACATGCATCAAAGGCTTTTTCCGGTATAGGTTCAATGAGCTCATTTACCGCAAAGGCCACATCATGTTTTGGTAATGGAGAGGATAAATCCATCGGCAGAACGAGCTGATCCATGTTAAACTCTTTAAACATAAGGATACCTCCGGTTTTGTTATGACTTGGTCGTTCTAACTTAACCTGAAGGTATCCTTTTTTTTTCGGGAAATCAAGACCGTACGATCTTGATCATGGGTTGATCGTGAAAAGACAAGAGACGCCTGCGGGAAAAGCAAGGACTGAAGGTCCACCGCCGCTGTTTTTGCGGCGGTTAGCTGAAGCCTTGCCCGCGGTAAGCGATTGGCATTGGAAGGATCAACCCTCTCATACAGAAAGCCCCCACCAAAAATGGTAAGGGCTTCTGTTGATGCTGGTTTTGTCCCAGCCTTTTTTTAGACCGTGCATATAGAAAACAGTGGAAGCGTCTAAAAATGAGATTTCTACGCCGGTGCATGCGATGAATATACAGAGATCGAGCGTCTGCCGTCATCAGACGTAATTTCAAATCGATCGAATACCTCATCAGCACGGTCATCGTGAAGCTTTCTGCGATAATGATGCTGGACCATAAACTGCGTCGTATGTTCTTGAAAACTTATAAAATTAACCCCGTTCAAATCGCTTTCGCCGGGATTCTCCAGCATTTGTACGAGCAGTGAATTGTGACAGTAAATACAATCATCATGCGATAAACCTGCCTGTTTTAACATATGAACGAGCGTTTTCTCTGAGGCTTCATCCAATTCGCGAAGCAGCATTTGATAAGGATCGAACTGATCTTTGGCGAGACGGAGCTCAGTCCCTTCCGAAGCTTGAAGGATGTCTTCGTCATGCGTTCGAAATGACCTTCTGCCAGCATAAACCGCCCGTACCCACTCCTGACCTTTTTTTACTTCAAATTCGAAGGGACAGCCTTCGAGCAGCATTTCTTCCCCTCTCCGCTGATCCACAAGGTACATTTTCTTTGCCTTATACCGAAGAACATAATAAATGTACTCTTGTTCCTCAAGCACGTCCTCTCGACGCCACTGCTTTAATTCCCGTTGAACGCTGTTCATCCACTGTTCAGCTTCCATAGACTGTTCTCTTGCTTCATCCCACATTTTTTTTAGAGCACTGCTGTATGAATCGCTGTATGATTGGTCAAAGGTTTCTCCAACAGGTGCGATCATACGGCCCGGGACTTCTGCTTTCTCATTCTTCTCGTATACAAGAGGGCGCAGGGACGCTCCCTGTTCATCCAGTACAGGCGCTTCCAAAACACCTAGCACTTCAATGTGACCAGTCCACGGCTTTTTAGGCAGTGCAGCAACGTCATGAAGACGAGCTGCGTATTTACCGCCGGGACCGTGATCGACGCTTACAATTTTACCAATGTGTCGTGTTGCTTCCATCCGGTTCATGATAATCCCTCATTCAAAATAAAATACGTTCAAGTTAGTATCTGATTATCCGAAAAAATACGTTTGCAAAACTAGTGTATCACGCCGCAGCACCTGCGACAAACAGAGTGATTGAATCATATAGACCAGGCACATTCGTGCATAAAATGTAACTAAATGGATGTTTTGTTACAAAACAAACGTGCTCAGGCTCTTATTTACGAATCTGGAACTGCTGTGTCACATTCGTGTAAATTCCTATCATCGAAATGTAAATCATATATAGGTTAAATGTCACCTGTACCATCGCGCAGGAGCCTGTAACATGAAAGATGCCCCAGATGAAAAGGCGGGGGAAGTTATTCTATTTGATAATGAGGTGTCATCATGCTAAAGAGCCTTACCGAAGCAAGTCCGACCTCGCTGCATCAATCGATCATCAGCGTACAGGCGGGCAACATAGAGGAAGAAAATGAATGTATTACGAATTATTATCCGTTTATCCGTAAAACTGTTTCAGGTGTTTGTAAACGATTTATTCACCCCGGAACCGATGAGGAATTCAGTATAGGACTGCTTGCTTTCAGAGAAGCGCTGCATCAGTTTGAACCTAATAAGGGGACCTCGTTCCTTGCATTTGCGAGGCTCGTCATTAAACGACGCATTATTGATTATATCAGAAGAGAGCAAAGACGCGTTCAAGCTGTGTCACTGGACTACCGTGATGAACAGAAAGAGTCGCTTGAGAATGCGGCTGAAGTAATTGTTTCACTTAACCGCTATCGTCAAAAGATTGAAAATGAGGCACGGAAGGAAGAGCTGCTTATGCTTGAAGAAAAGCTGGCACTGTTTCATGTTTCTCTAAGCGAGGTAGCGGAACAGCGTCCGCTTCACTGCGACGCCCGTCAAAATATGGTGCGAGTGGCAAAACGGATTTATGAGCATAAAGCAGTTTTAAACAAAATTTATACAAAAAAGCGGCTGCCAATGAATCAACTCATGGAAATTGTCGATATGAGCCGAAAAACAATTGAACGAAACCGAAAATACATTTTGGCGCTGGTTATCGTTATGACAGAGGGGTATCAGCACCTGTATGAATACGTCAAGTAACGTTGCTTTCATTTATAATTGTTGCATATGAAAACCGCCGCAGGAATGATGGAAGCTTGCGGCGGCGGCATTGTTAATCTTTCAACTGGCGCTGGTGTTTTTTCATTAGAGACGACGTTCCTTCGTCAGGCAGCTGATCTTTACTGTAGCGCAGATCGTTAAGCTGCAGCAGGTGGTTCATTCTGTCCACCCGGGTCCGTTGTAAATCGTCGGCTATACCAGAAATAAACGCGTGCATATTTGATAAAGATTGTTCTACGCGTGGAAGCAGCTCCTGCCGCTGTTCTGCAGTTAAAGATTCATACGTATGCACGAGATTAGGCATATCGTGATGAATCATCCGTTTTATTTGATGCTTTTCTTCAATATTTAGAAGCTGATATTCTTCTTCTGCACGTGACATGGCTTCATAAACAGCCGTCACTTGTCCAGCGAACGGCATGGATTTGGACAAATTATGAAGATCATTCAGCGCTGCAGTAAGCAGCTTTGCTTCCTGATCTGGAGCTGGAACAGGCGAAGACGCCTCCAGTGATGCGCTGGCTGAAGCAGGCAGTGCATCCAGCTGATGCCCGCTTACCGAGGTGTCCAGACGATGCAGGTGATAAAAAACAGATTGAAACGTCGAATGCCGTCTGACGCTTCTCACTATGGTACGTCCGTTTTTTTGATAGTAGATGGTGGAGTCCAGCACTTTTCCCATACCATGCTCTTGACGAACATGAGCACGATGAATAGTAATAAATACTCGTTTTTTGATCGTGGACGCAGACTTATGCGTATCCAGCATCTCTACATGTATCTTTTTAGGCTTTATTTTTATCTTGTACGTAAAGCCCTGAATACTCCGCTTAAACGTTTTGTTCAGTCTCGGAAGCTCAGAAAGGGCAGCGAGATCTGAAATAAATTCTTCTGCTTCATAGACAAATTCCTTCGTCTGCACGTTCTCCAGAGCAGGCTCCTGCAGCGGCTTCATATAGTTAGGCAGAAACGGAAGAAGCCAGTTCTGCTCGAGCAGTTTGTCTTTCCAGTTCAGCGCTGCCAATTGAGATCCCTCCTATTCGAGCAGTTTACGTTCCATCTGCTGATTTAAATCATCCATTTCAGAGATGAACTTTCTGCTGGATTCAATGATTCTTGTGTTGGACTGTTCAGTCATTTCGATGGCGGCATATACGTCTTCATATGCTTTCTTGAACGTCTCCAAAGCGATCGCCGGCTCTTCCAGCGTCTTGAGCGTCTGCTCTGTATTGGATTTTAGAAGCTCAGCATTTGATAGCAGCATTTGTTCTGTTGACCGGTTCACATTCTGTACAGCATCGATCACCTGACGCTGATTGCTTAGTGCGAGCTGAATTGATGCGGTAACCGTAATGATGTTTTTCGTCATTGTAATGGAATTAAAAATCGCTTCTTCCAGCTTGTCGTTGTTTTCGACTATAATATCGACAGAAGCAAGTGACTGCTGCAGAACGAGTACGGCTTGCTGCATGTTTTTAACACGTGACAGCACTTTCTGCTGTCCTTTTTGCACCGGGGTCGGGTCGTCCTGCCATTCCGGTTTCTGCAGTTCTTCATCGAGCATTCCATTTAACTGCTTACCAACCTCAATTTGCTCATTCAGCCCTATAATCCGTTCCCTGGCAACATCCTTTAACTGATGAAGCATAACGGTATCTTCCTGAAGCTTGTCTTTACCGTGCAGCAGCGCTTCGATAATGGTATTAACCTCTGACTCAATCGACTGATATTTTTGAGCATAGCGCTCCAGGGGACTTCGCCGTACCATTTTTGCTAGAAACTGCTTCAGCTTTCCCTGCTGCAAATAATCAGGCTCTAATTCCGCAACGACTTCTTTCAGCTTTGAAAGTTGCCCTGGAAGATTATGGTTTGGATCGTTCATCATATCGCTTACGGGACGCTTTAAAGCCTCCAGAGATTCCCCTGCTTTTTCCTGCTCCTTCACACCAAGTGATCCAATAGAATTCAAAATTTCATCAATGTCTTTCTTATTACGCAGTTTATCTGCATAGCCCTCTGTCTCCGGCTGAAGGCTGTCATTCCCGTTCGTTTGGTTCTGCTCTTGTTCTGCCATGCGATCCCTCCGCTCATAAAGTGGGTATTCTTGCTATTTCATACGGATAAGCTGATAATTGGTTTCAGTTACTATTATACTCTTCCCATTATACAGAGACAATGAAACAGCGGCACTGGTCTGCAGTCTTAGTATGTCTCAGCCTCTGGCAGGGGAGTATAATGTATGAACGGAGGGTGAGAGCATTGTGTATCATCGGAGTTATGTATGAAGCGCACCCGGATTACCGGCTGGTGCTAGCTGCAAACCGGGATGAATTCAAGAGCAGGCCAACTGCGAGACCATTCTTTCGTGAAAGCGGCATGCTTGCCGGTAAAGATAAACTGCAAGGTGGAACGTGGCTCGGTATTAATCGGGAGGGACGTTTTGCGGCGGTGACAAATATAAGGCGAGGCGACCCCGTCCCGAAGCCTGCATTTTCCAGAGGAAAACTGGTTCCGGCCTGGGTAAATAACGAGAATTTTAATGACTACCTGGCCAAACGATATGAGGCGGATGGATTTAATCTTCTTTACGGTACAACCGACACACTCCATTATGTTAACAATAAAGAGCATTTCCCGCGTCTGCTTGAGCCGGGGATATACAGTCTTTCAAATGCAGATTTATATACAAGCTGGCCGAAAACGGAGCAGCTTCGGCATGATCTTATCGAAGCGAAAACACAACGAGAAGAATCGCTAATCAACTATTTATTCAGCGTACTCGCGAGAAGGGACCCCTTTCCGGACGAGCTTCTGCCGGATACGGGCGTTGGAGTGGAACTGGAGCGTCAATTATCGTCTGCATTTATCGACATGCCGGAATACGGTACACGCTGTTCAACCGTCGTACTCATAGACCGTGAAGGCAGCTGCCAGTTTGTTGAGCGAAGCACTTCAGGAGAGCCGGAAATCCGCCACGAGTTTGTCATAAAACCATAGCTTCGGGAGCTGGCAGAACATACCGGGATGTGTTATGATATGCCCAGTTACATTTATGATGTCCTTCAGGATTGAGGAGGGGTAATAATGCTGAGCGGTATTGGAATTCCAGGCTTGATTTTGATTTTAGTGATAGCCTTGGTTATTTTTGGACCAAAGAAACTGCCTGAGATCGGCAAAGCGATGGGGCAGACGTTGAAAGAATTCCGCAATTCCACAAAAGATCTGACGCAGGATGATGATGAGGCAGAGCGGAAGAAGCAGTAAGGATTATAAAATGGATGCCTGCTTGAGTCCAGTGCTCGAGCAGGCTTTCTTTTGCAACGGCATTTACGCTGAACCTAATTTTTAAAGCGACCGGAAGGAAAGATTGTCATGCCTCAACAAGAAATGGACATTGTCGGCCATCTGGATGAGCTGCGTAAACGGCTAATTATGATCATTGCCGTTTTTTTCATCAGCTTTGTGACCGCCTTTGTATTCGTACAGGATATTTACAATTGGCTCACGCAGGATTTGGATATGGCGCTTGCCGTACTCGGTCCACTTGACATTATTTTAATTTATTTCAGCATTGCTGCTGTTGCGGCATTAACGGTTACCGTACCATATATTATTTTTCAAATTTGGCTTTTTGTAAAGCCGGGATTGACGCCGGAAGAGCAAAAGGCTTCCATCACATATATTCCAGCCTCTCTTTTCCTGTTTGCAGGAGGATTAGCGTTTGGCTATTTTGTTGTCCTGCCGATTGTACTCAACTTCTTGTTGACACTTGGAGCGGGTACGTTTGAAACAATGTTTACAGCAGACCGGTATTTCCAGTTTGTGCTGCGAATGACGGTGCCCTTTAGTGTCCTGTTTGAAATGCCTCTCGTTGTCATGTTTTTAACGTCGATAGGCGCAATAACGCCGGCGGGAATGCATCGCAATCGGAAGTACGCCTATTTTGTCATCGTGATTGTGAGCGTTCTTGTATCGCCGCCGGACTTCTTGTCTGATGTGCTTGTCATCATTCCGCTCATCTTTTTATATGAAGTAAGCATCAGTTTGTCAAAGTTTGTTTATAAGAAACGCCTCAAGCGGCTGAGCATGGAAGAGGAAGCTGGCTGACGAATGACATGCGCCCCCCTGCTGGGCTTCGCTTGCCTTCAGCTGATTCTCAGGGTGACTCCTGTATGAATAAAAAAAGGCACGTTAGAATGGCGCGGCTTTACTTGGACACAGGCTTCTCAAAAGAAGCCTTCAAGCGCCGGTCCGGCTCCGCACTTTGGAGTAAAACATCACGACAAGCAGAGAGGAGTGCGCTTCTGCTTGCAAGGGCAATGCATCGAAGTGGCCTCCTTTTTTGTCATCGAAATGTCGGATAAGGCAGGTTTCATCCGTCTTTAACCAGATCTTGACTCGTATCATCAGGCACTTGAATCGCACTGCCAGGTTCCGAATTCGGAAGACCTCGTTTCAAAACGAAGCGAAGATCCGGCGGACAGCAGGAGGGAGACCTGTGCCCGGCTCTTCCGAAAAGCTAGTGTCGCAGATACAGGCAGATGCAAGGTTACTTATCTAAAAATTATCTCATTAATACAATGAAAAGTACCGCTCGCAATTAAGCGATGCGGTACTTTCGTCTGTGAACGGATTTAGTATTCGAGTGAATCAATTGGGCATAAGTCTTTGGAATGATGGAAACTTGGTGTGATCCAGTGCCAGACCATTGATTTTCACGTCAATGAACAAGGGGCGGTGAAGCACTAAAAAGAGATTAGGATCCTTTCAGCAGCAGGTGTTTTCCGGCTGGAGCAGATTGGAGCTCTTCAAGTGCCGTTATAATCTCTTTAACGGAGGCAGGATCGCTGCAGTCATAGGAATCAATGTCCAAATGAAGAACCGGGCATTCTGTAAAGGATTCGATCCACGTTTCATACCTTGTATAAAGATCCTCCCAAAAGGTTACCGGTGTATCAATTTCCATCTGCCGGCCTCTGCTTTCAATCCGGCGCATGATGCTTTCGAAAGAGCCGTTGATGTAGATGAGTACGTCCGGCTTGGGAAAATAAGGGTTCATCACCATTGCTTCAAAAAGTGACTGGTACGTATTAAAATCACGATCTGACATATTGCCTTGATCATATTGAAGCTTTGCGAAAATCCCAACGTCCTCATAAATGCTTCGATCTTGAACATACCCGAGACCTTCTTCATGCATCGCCTTTTGCTGCTTGAATCGTTCTGCAAGAAAATACATTTGCAGATGAAATGACCATTTCTTGAAGTCAGCATAGTAATCTTCCAAATACGGATTCCCGTCTACTTTTTCAAATGCAGGGGTAAACTGCAGCGCTTCAGCAAGCGTTCTGGTTAACGTGGATTTACCGGCACCGACTGTTCCGGCGAGCGTGATTAGGGAACGGCTGCTGAGCTGGTGAGGGATAGGGTTCATTATGTAACATCCTTTACATTCAGTATTTAAAATAATGCCTGCTTTTTTTGCACCGCTTCATCAACCAAGCCGAGAATTCGTTTAAAGTCATGAGGTCTTGAAACGAAATCAAGCGTGTCTCCTTCCAATGTGATCACTGGTATTTCCGGATAAACGCGCTGATGGTCGCGCATAAACTGATCATAATCTGCTGAAAGCTGTTCGAGGTAGGAAGGATCCATCGCCTGTTCCATTGCTCTGCCGCGTTTTTCGATGCGCGCAAGCAGCGTATCCAGACTGGCCCGAATATACACAATGACGTTAGGTCTCGGAAGGTCATCTGTTAAAATGTGAAAGATACGTTCGTATTTTTCCAAGTGATCATCACGAAGCGTCTGTCTGGCAAACAAGTGATTTTTGAAAATGTGATAGTCGCTGACAACGGGATAGCCTCGAACAAGCTTTTCTGAATACAGCTCTTCTAACTGCTTGAACCGGTTGCAAAGAAAAAACATTTCTGTCTGGAAGCTCCATTCTTCAATATCATCATAAAACTTCGACAGAAATGGATTTTCGTCTACAATCTCCTGTAGAAGATGATAGTCATAATGGCGGCTGAGCATCGTCGCGAGTGATGTTTTTCCGGCGCCGATAGGTCCCTCAACAGAAATGAAGGGAGCGTTGTATTGTTTGGTCATAACCATCCTCCTTTTACGGCAGATTTCATTTTATCATATCAGACGTCTGAGGCGTACATTCTATATGGAGTTTCTCTGTAAGCATATGAGATATGTCATTACTTAACAGCAACAAGAATATATAGTATCCTTTAACGAGACAGAGAAAGGGAGAAAGGGGAATAGATATGACTAAAGTAAAGATTGTGACAGACTCGACAGTTGATTTGCCTGCTGATGAAATGAAAACGCTCTCGGTGACAGTTGTCCCGCTTACAGTAACGATTGATGGTAAATCGTATCAGGACGGGGTTGATATCACGGCTAAAGAGTTTCTGCAAAAGCTGAAGCAGTCCGATGACATACCTAAAAGCTCTCAACCTGCAGCTGGAGAATTTAAGCGTATATATGATGAACTTGGGGCAGACGGCAGCGAAGTTATTTCAATACATATGTCCTCAGGTATGTCAGGTACTTATCAGAGCGCGGTTCAAGCAGCTGAAATGACAAATACAACCGTTCATACAGTTGACTCTGCATTTATTTCGATCGCCTTAAGCTTTCAGGTGAAAGAAGCGGCAGAACTGGCTGAAAAAGAGAATGGGGTAGAGGAAATTCTGGACCGGCTGGAACAGGTCCGCAAACGGACTTCCCTTTACATTATGGTAGATACACTTGAATATTTAGTTAAAGGCGGACGAATCGGCAGGGGAAGAGCGCTGGTAGGATCTCTTCTAAAAATTAAGCCGATTGCTTCCCTGCAGGACGGTGTTTACACGCCAGTATCAAAAGTGAGAACCTACAGTCAAATGATTAAACAGATGAAACAGCAGCTGGAACAAGACTGTCAACATGCGTCGATTAAAGGAATTGGCATTGCTCAGGCAGGAGCGGAGAAGCTTGCAGGGGACCTGAAGCAGTCGTTATCCGGACTGGATGTGCCGGAGTCGTTTCCGATTGTCGATACGACACCGATCATCAGTACGCATACTGGACCTGGAGCGCTGGCGTTAATGTATTACACGGAAGAACGGTCTGGTCATGAAGAGGACAGCCGCTAGTTGCAGGTTTCCATGAACTTCGATACAATACTATAAAATGCCAGCAGAAGGGAGATGAAAACGTGAATCAGACGGGATTAGTGCTCGAAGGCGGCGGGATGCGAGGCGTCTTTACGAGCGGAGTACTTGAATACCTGCTTGAATCAAATATTCAGCTGCCTTTTATCGTAGGTGTTTCTGCTGGTGCTTGCAATGCGGCTTCTTACATATCGGGCCAGCCCGGCAGGAACAGAGAAGTCACGATTGGCTACGCGGACCATCCGGAATACATTTCCTTTAAGCGGCTTCTGCGCCAGGGCGAATTGTTCAATATGGATTTAATCTTCGATACGATTCCAAATATCGAACAACCGTTTCACTATCAGCAGTTTTTTTCATCGCCCCAGCGGTTTTATGTTGGCGTCACGGACTGTATAACTGGTGAAACCATTTACTATGAGAAGTCGGAGGCAGGGCGTAATTTTAATTTGCTGCTGCGTGCTTCCTCATCCCTGCCGCTCGTGGCAAAACCGGTGCCGTTTGAAGGGCGCATGCTGATGGACGGCGGAATCAGTGATCCAATTCCGCTGCAAAAATCGCTTGAGGCAGGAAACAAAAAGCATATTGTTGTGCTGACGCAGTCAGCAGGCTATCGCAAACAGCCTGCTAAGCGGGGAATGTGGTACTTCAGACGAAAATACAGAGAGTTTCCCGGACTGATCCAAATTGTCGAAAACAGGTATCGCTGCTATAATGATCAGCTTGACCAAGTGCAGCAAATGGAGCAGGACGGTACAGCCTTTGTTATAAGACCGGAAAATCTCAGCAGCGTGACGAGAACGGACCGAAATAAAAAGCGGCTGGAAAAGCTGTATCGCCATGGATATGACTTAATGCACCAACGGGAGACGGAACTGAAGCAGTTCTTGGAAAATTAACGGCGGAGGCCGTTTTTTTTCGTTATATATTACGTGACACGAAATAATGTGTATACTAGCGTTACGGGCTTCTGTTTACAGACGTCCTACTATTCGTATTGCTTCATGAAGGAAGGTTCCAAATGAACCAGTTGAATAAAAATCTAGTAGTTATGTGGACAGCTAACTTTTTCATTGCTGCCAGTGCAACGATGGTTCTTCCGTTTCTGGCACTCTATTTAGAGACATTCGGAACCTATTCCGATGCATTTGTTCAGCGCTGGGCCGGATTTATCTTCGGCATTACATTTCTCATTGCATTTTTTGTTTCTCCTCTATGGGGACGCTTTGGTGATCGATTTGGCAGGAAGCCAATTCTGGTCATGACCGGCTTAGGAGTCGCCGGATCGCTGTTTTTAATGGGCTATGTTTCCAGTGTTTGGGAACTATTTTTGCTGAGGGCGTTTATGGGATTGGTGACCGGCTTTATCCCTACTTCGATGGCGCTGATTTCAGCTCAGACAAATCGCGAGGAAGCCGGAAAGGTGCTGGGGACGCTTCAGATGGGAACAGTATCAGGCAGTCTATTTGGGCCTGTAATAGGGGGACTGCTTGCGGACTCGGTCGGTTTTTCGTATACATTCATCATTACCTCCATCGTCATTGCCTGTGCGACGCTGCTCGTATTGGGCGGTGTACACGAACAAAAAGCACCCGAAAAAAGTGCGAAATACCAGTCCATGAGTATGCTTGATGTGATTAAAATGATCTTAAGAAGCCGAATGCTCGTTATGGTCATGGTGCTGTCGTTCGCGGTTCAAACGGCTAATTTCAGCATTCAGCCTCAGCTTGCACTTTATGTAAGCATGTTTACCGAGCCTGAAAACGCCGCTCTTCTCGGTGGGCTGGCTTTCTCTGTAACAGGTCTTGGGAACCTGATCGCTTCACGAGTATGGGGTATACAAGGGGATCGATTTGGTCACGATAAAATTCTGCTGATTTGTCTTATCGCGGCCGCCGTAACGTTTCTCCCTCAGGCATTTATCACAGACCTGTGGCAGCTGATTGTCTTAAGGTTTTTATTTGGGATTGCAATAGGTGGCATTATCCCATGTGTGACTGCCTACATTCGGCAGGCTGCGCCGCTTGAGCTGCAGGGAGAAGTGCTTGGATACAATCAAAGTTTTCGTTTTCTCGGAAATGTAGCTGGACCTGTTATCGGCGGCCTGGCAGCGGGTACATTTGGTATTACATCTGTTTTTTATCTTTCCTCAGGGCTTATGGGGGGCATGGCCGTTTTATTCTATGTTATGTATATAGTGGATCAATCAAAAAGGAGGCGTCGTCGTGCTTCTTAGCTTAAAAGAAAAAAAGCTTCTGCTTAAACTGATCGCAAAAGAGCAGCGAAAAGTGTTTGGTAAGGAAGCGAATAAAGAAGAGTTAAAATCGCTGGAAGAAAAAATCCGGCAAAGTATGCGAAATGAGAAAATGAACGAAACAAAACCTGAAAAACTTTAATTGTTCCTACGGCTGGGCCTGCGGTATACTGATGAAGGAGTATGCCGCAGGCCCAGCGGCGAGTACAATGGAGGACACATACAGTGAAAAAGCTATGGGAAACATTAAAAAAACATCATATCCGCACCGTGATCATTATTACGATCATTGTCAACGTACTGATTGTTGCACTATCCGCCATGCCTGGCTATGCAGGAACACTGCCGGTATGGGTCCAGGGGCTTCCGCTTCTGAATGCTGTGTTAAATTCGTTTACATTTGTATTTTTACTTAGTGCCCTGCTCGCCATACTTAAACGGAAAATAACGCTTCATCAGCGATTTATTTACGCTGCATTTTCTACAACATCCGTCTTTCTCGTTTCCTACGTTATTTTCCATTTTATGGCGGAGTCCACGCCTTATGGAGGCGATGGACTGCTTGCAGGAATTTATTATTTTATTTTAATTACACACATTATTTTGGCAGCCGTTATTGTACCTCTTGCTTTAATGAGCTTTTTTACGGGTATAAAGGACATGAGGGCGGTCCATCGCAAATGGGTCCGCTGGACAATGCCGCTCTGGCTTTACGTAAGCTTCACGGGAGTCGTTGTCTACGTCATGATTTCCCCATACTACTCATTCTAGGAGGCTATTTATGAAGCAGATTGAAGCAGTTATTTTTGATCTTGATGGTGTACTGATTGACACTGCCGAGCATCATTACGAAGCTTGGAGAAACCTTGCAACGGACATGGGGTTCGAGTTTAAACGCGAAGATAATGAACGGTTGAAAGGGGTCAGCCGGGAGGAATCTCTGCGAATTCTATTGGAAACCGGTGGAGTAGAGAAGTCTGAGGCAGAAAAGCAGGAACTTGCTGCGAAAAAGAACGAAGCCTATTTAAAGTCGATTCAAGGATTGACGGAAGAAGATTTGCTTCCCGGCGTCCGCGGGTTTTTGAGAGAGCTGCAAACCTTTAAGGTCCCTTTTGCTTTAGGTTCCGCTAGCCGGAACGCATCTGTTATTCTTGACGGAACCGGAATTGGTTCTATGTTTACAGCAGTTGTCGACGGGAATGATCTGCAAAAAGCGAAGCCGGACCCGGAAGTGTTTTTGAAGGGTGCTGAAAAAATGGGCGTTGCACCAGAATCGTGTGTCGTATTTGAGGATGCACAAGCTGGAATTGATGCCGCCCGTGCAGCTGGCATGAGAGTGGTGGCAGTAGGGTCACCCGAATTGCTGTCAGGAGCGGATTTTTACACATCTAATCTGAAAGACATCACGTTTGCAGGACTAAAACGGGAGCTGGGAGTGCCCTCTAAGTGATGCTAGTTACGTACGCAAAGCCGGCAGCTGAAGAACAGCTGCCGGCTCATTTCTGCTTTCAGGATTATGTAGGAGTTTAACGTTTAAAATCAGCTGAAACCCGCCAATTGAGGCGGGTTTCAGCTTATGCGTTTCCTTAATTGTCATCCATTGTAGAGAGGTCGCCTGTCGGTTCGTCAAGCTCCCAGGCCTTTAAGACCCGTCGCATGATTTTACCGCTGCGCGTTTTTGGAAGCTTATCCTTAAACTCGATCTCACGTGGGACTGCATGAGCAGCAAGTTCCGTTTTAATAAATTTTCGGATTTCTTCCTTTAGTTCATCTGATTCTTCTTCACCGGATCGCAGCGCTATAAACGCTTTAATGATATGTCCGCGAATTTCATCGGGCTTTCCGATTACGCCGGCCTCCGCAACAGCAGGGTGCTCTACAAGTTTACTTTCGATTTCAAATGGTCCTACTCGCTCACCCGCTGTCATTATGACATCATCGTTACGGCCCTGAAACCAGAAGTAACCGTCTTCATCGCGGTAAGCTGTATCACCGGATACGTACCAGCCCTCAATAGCAAAATATTCATTAAATTTCGGTTCATTGTTCCAAATTTTTCGCATTTGAGAAGGCCATCCGGCTTTAATCGCGAGGTTGCCCATTTCATTTGGCGGCAGTTCATTGCCGTGGTCATCGATGATCGCAGCATCTACACCAGGAATCGGCCGGCCCATTGAACCAGGTTTGATTGGTTCGGATGGGTAGTTGCAAATCAGCATCGCTCCTGTTTCTGTCATCCACCATGTGTCGTGAATGCGGTGCTGGAACACATCCCATCCCCAGCGGACAACTTCAGGGTTTAGCGGCTCACCGACGCTTAAAATGTGCCTCAGCGAGCTGAGATCATGTTTTTCGAGCGTTTCTTTAGGAGCTGCCATCAGCATCCGGAAGGCAGTAGGAGCGCTGTACCAGACCGTTACTTTATATTTATCGATCGTACCGTACCAGTCATCTGGAGAAAAACGGCCGCCACGGACAACGTTAGTCGCTCCGTTAAGCCATGGGCCGAATATCCCGTAGGAGGTGCCTGTCACCCAGCCAGGGTCGGCAGTACACCAGTAAACATCGTCCTCCCGAAGGTCTAGTACCCACTTCGCTGTTTGATAATGCTGCAGCATCGCGTGGTGTACGTGATAAACGCCTTTTGGTTTGCCAGTTGAGCCTGACGTATAGTGCAGAATAAATCCATCTTCAAGGTCGACCCATTCCAACGCGCTGTCATCCGTTGAAGCCGCTTTCATTTTTTCGTCGAGTGAAACAAATTTATCTCCAGCAGGCAGGTCCTGATCGCCGGCTACGAGGATATGTTTTAATGCGGGCAAGTCCTCGTGCGGAATGCGGGAGACCAAATCCGGAGTCGTCACAATCGTCGTCGCTTCGCTGTCCTCAAGACGGGCGCGAACAGCGTCCTGCATAAATGCCTCAAATAGAGGACCAACCACTGCACCGACTTTGATTGCACCCAGAAGAACAAAATACAGCTCTGGTGAGCGGGGCATAAAAATAAATACCCGTTCGCCTTTTTCGACACCCATTTCTTTAAACATATGCGCAGCCTGGTTCGTTTTCTCCTTCATATCCTGAAACGTGTAGCGTTCGTCCCGGTTCGCATCTGAATAAAGAAGAGCCGTCTTGTTGCCTCGCCCTTCGTCTACGTGCCGGTCAATGGTTTCATAAGCAATATTAACCTTACCTGTCCTGTGCCAGGAGAATGCTTCTTTCGTTTGCTCCCAGTCAAAGGATTCTCGCATTTTCTCGTAGTCTTCAAGCTGGTATGTACCTTGTTGCGCTTCTAGAACTTCCATGCGGACACCTCCAGTAAATGTTAATACTTACATAGCCATCATAACGATATCATTCAGAAAATTCAATCGTTACCATTGTTTTTTCTTTCCAAAAGACGGTGCTGTCTTGATTTTACAAGCAAAAATAGGTAACGTTAAAGATGGATTTTATCCATTGTAAGTGTTTACATATTATGTCTCGGGAGGCGTTAGAACGTGGAATTCAGGACAGAGAAGGATACATTAGGCGAAATCCAGGTGCCAGCTGACAAGTGGTGGGGTGCCCAGACGCAGCGAAGTACAGAAAACTTTAAAATCGGTGCAGAAACAATGCCGCGTGAAATTACAGATGCATTTTCCGTATTGAAAGAAGCTTGCGCTGCGGCCAACGCAGATCTGGGCAACATGGAGGCTGAAAAAGCAGACATGATTCAGACCGTCTGCCAGGAACTGCGCGAAGCTAAAAACTATGACCATTTTCCACTCGTTGTGTGGCAGACGGGAAGCGGAACGCAGTCCAACATGAATATGAATGAAGTAGTTGCTTTCCGCAGCAACGAAAAATTCCGCGAGGGCGGTTCTGAGTTATCCATCCACCCTAACGATGATGTAAACAAGTCACAAAGTTCCAACGATACATTTCCGACTGCCATGCATATCGCAGCTTTACAGGAAGTGCATGCCAGACTGCTCCCAGCTGTTAAGCAGCTCAGAACCACCCTTCAAAAGAAAGCAGAGCAGTTTGACGATGTGATTAAAATTGGGCGCACGCATCTTCAGGATGCGACACCATTGACGCTTGGGCAAGAAATGAGCGGATGGGTGCATATGCTGGACAAATCAGAGGAAATGATTCAACAGTCTGCAGAGCAGCTTCGCCACCTTGCTATTGGCGGAACAGCCGTCGGTACAGGAATTAATGCCCATCCGGAGTTCGGAAAACGGACGGCCGACCATATTTCCAGAATTACAGGTGTGACCTTCCATTCGTCTGAGAACAAATTTCATGCATTAACCAGTCACGATGAGATCGTGTACGCACATGGGGCGGTAAAAGCTCTGGCTGCAGACCTGATGAAAATTGCAAACGATGTACGCTGGCTGGCAAGCGGCCCCCGTTCAGGCATTGGGGAGATTACGATCCCTGCTAATGAACCAGGCAGTTCCATTATGCCGGGCAAAGTAAATCCAACACAGTCTGAAGCACTTACGATGGTTGCCGTACAGGTGATGGGGAACGATGCAGCGATTGGATTTGCTGCCAGCCAGGGAAATTTTGAGCTGAACGTCTTTAAACCAGTCATCATTTACAATTTCCTGCAGTCTGTCCGCCTCCTCTCAGACGCTGTTCTTTCCTTTGATGAAAAATGTGCAGCAGGAATTGAAGTGAATGAGGAAATTATCGAAAAGCATGTACGCAATTCTCTTATGCTCGTTACAGCACTGAACCCTCATATCGGATATGAGAAAGCGGCAGAAATTGCGAAAACGGCATTTGCAGATAATAGTACACTGAAAGAAACAGCAGTCAAGCTCGGCTACTTAACTGAAGAACAATTTGATGAATATATTGATCTGGAAAAAATGGTAAGGCCAAAAGCATAATGATTCCAGTGATCGATCTACATTGTGACGCACTGCTGCAGCTTCATACGATGCAGCCGCCTTCATTCGAGAGTAGTCAATTGGCTGCGTCAGGACCGTCATTAATAAGCGGCGGCACGAAAATGCAGCTGTTCGCTATTTTTATTGAACCTGAAACACATAGCGAAACGAAGTTTATCCATGCGTTGGAGCAGGCAGAGCTGTTTCACAGCTGTGTCAGCCAGTATCCGGGCATGAGAGCTGTTCAGCGCTGGGAAGACGTTCACAAGCTGCAGAAGGGCGAGACTGGCGCGCTATTGACGCTTGAAGGCGTGGATGCAATCGGAGGAGACATAGGCAAATTGAGAACGCTGATTCAGCTCGGCCTGCGTTCGTGCGGACTGACTTGGAATGATGCCAACTTAGCTGCCGATGGTGTAGGAGAACCGCGCGGAGGCGGATTAACGCTGTTTGGACAGGAGATCGTCAGTCTGCTGAATGAACATAAGCTCTGGACCGACGTCTCTCATTTATCCAAGCGAGGATTCTTCGATGTGATGAGGGACGCCGAGCTTCCAGTCGCTACGCATTCTAATGCAGATGCTGTTCATGCTCATCCCAGAAATCTGGATGACGAGCAGTTGAAGGCGTTGTTTGAGCGAAAAGGTTTGTGCGGAGTTGTCTACAGTCCCGAATTTATCGGAGGCGGCAAAGAAAAGCTGTTAAAGCATGTCGATCATATGCTCGAAATAGGCGGAGCGGAATGCTTAGCGCTTGGCTCTGATTTTGATGGTTTAACAGAATATCCCGTCGGTTTGGAGAATGCCTCGTGTCAACAGCTGATGGCGAAGCTGCTGGAGCGTGAGTTTGGTAAAGAAACAGCAGAAAATATTTGCTGGAGAAATGCTGAAGCTTATATGCTTCGATCTGTATAAAAGCTGCGGCTGCCTATTCTGGGCAGCCGTTTTTATTAGCTTAAAGAGCCTTTTAAGGATGTGTATCAGGCTCGACTCTAAGAAGACGGAAGCTCAACGCAGATTGCATGCCTTGCAGCTCTGACCATGATAGGATGGAGCAAAGGAGGGGGCGCACATGGAAAAGAAAGCTATATTTGCCGGGGGCTGTTTTTGGTGTATGGTAGAACCATTTGAGACGCAGCCGGGAATCGAAAAAGTGGTCTCCGGCTATACCGGAGGCAGAACAGAAAATCCAACGTATGAAGAAGTATGTTCAGAAACAACTGGCCACTTGGAAGCAGTGGAGATTACGTATGACCCTGAACAATTTTCCTATGAGCGGCTGCTGGAGCTGTTCTGGCAGCAGATTGATCCTACCGATCCGGGAGGTCAGTTTCACGACCGCGGTGAATCGTACACAACCGCTATTTTTTATCATGACGAGGAGCAGAAACAGCTTGCCGAAAAATCAAAGCAGCGTTTGAACGAAAGCAAACTGTTTTCTAAACCGGTCGTCACGTCTATCCGGCCTGCAGAAACGTTTTATGAAGCTGAAACCTATCATCAGCAGTATTACCGGAAACATCCGCTTCATTATAAAATGTATAAAAAAGGAAGCGGAAGGCAGGATTTTCAACTGAAACACTGGAGGGATCAGGCATGAAGCGCGATTTGAAACAAGAGCTCACGGATATGCAGTACAAAGTAACCCAGCAGGATGGTACAGAACCGCCGTTTCAAAATAAGCTCTGGGACTTCTTTGAAGAGGGGTTGTATGTTGATATCGTATCAGGGGAACCACTGTTTTTATCAACAGATAAGTTTCATTCTACTTGCGGCTGGCCGAGCTTTACAAAGCCGGTGAGCGAAGAAGCGGTGGTTGAAAAGACGGATACGACGCATTTCATGGTGAGAACGGAAGTACGGAGCGCCGGTGCGGACTCACATTTAGGCCACGTGTTTCCGGACGGCCCTCCGCCCGGGGGACTGCGTTATTGCATCAATTCGGCCTCACTCCGTTTTATTCCGCTTGATCAACTGGATGACGAGGGATTTGGAGATTATAGGTCAGCTATTGCAGCAGGACGTTCAGAATAACAAACACGGTGCTTTCTGGATGTGGCAGCATGCAGAGTCCGTGGCAGTGATGCAAATGTAAATAAACGCCTGTGCCATTACCGGCACAGGCGTTTATAAGTTATCCATAAAGTGGAATACGATTAAATGCGGCGTAAAGCTCATGTTTTCTCGGCAAGGCGGTATTGCCAGGGTGCTTTGGATAAAAAGGGGAAATTGATTCTAACCCTTCCTGCTCCATCGTTTTGTACAGGCGGTCAATGACAGCGGAGAGGGACTCGCCACTGCGACAATTCTGGACACACCAAATCATCATTTGGGCGAGGGCTTCTGTTTGGGAAGGGGAAACGAGCTGTTCAACGTTGTGTAAATCCACCGTCCCCTTTCCAAACAACAGCGTATTTTTTCCTTTAGCCTGAATTTTCTTTTTTGGGTGCCACCGCTTTTTCATGGCATTCGCGGGAAAAGGTCTGGACGTATTTACCGGGAAACCACGTCCTTCCGGGTGGAAGCGGTCTGCTGGAAAAGACGCGGCAATTGCTTTCGCTTCGTTCGTCCGGTCGAAAGGAACATATTCATCCATTACAATTACATGATCTGCAGGTTCAAAATAATCTCCAGAGCCCCCCAGCACCAGAATGGATGAAATGCCATTCTCTTCATAAAGCGGTCTTATTCGGTCTACGAACGGAGTGATCGGCTCTTTATCCGGACTGACGAGCTGCTGCATTCGGGAATCACGGATCATAAAATTTGTTGCGCTTGTATCTTCGTCAATCAGAAACAGCCGGGAGGAGGCCTGCATTGCTTCTGCTATATTAGCTGCCTGAGACGTACTGCCGCTTGCATCCTCCGTTGAGAAATTAGTAGTTTCTTTATTGCCTGGAAGTGTGTTGATGAAGGCTGATATATCGACATTCCAAACGCTCCGTCTGTCTTCAGCCCTTATTTTTACGGCGGTTTCGTCTGTCCAGACGAGTTCTCGGCCATCTTCTGCTTCATGATTATAAACTCCTCGTTCCAATGCCTGCAGCAGCGTACTTTTTCCATGATAGCCGCCACCGGCTATCAGCGTTACTCCTTTTTTTATAAGCATCCCTCTGACTTTTCCGCGGTGTGGAAGATCAAGCTCTATCGCTTGAGAAGCGGGGCTGATAAATGGCACAGCATGTTTCATGGGCTTGGCAGAGATGCCGGAGGCGCGGGGAAGGATCGAGTCATCCGCAATGAACGCACACCCTCCAAGCGCCGCTAGATGTCTGCGCCCCTCATCCTGATCATCCTGCAGATGAATCGCATCCTGAATCTTTTCTCGCGTAACAGACGAAATAGCGTTGCGTGCGGTTTCCGGGAGCTGCTCAGTGAGTAGCTCTGCAGCTTTTATCCCAAGAATTTTCCGGCCTGAAGCGGGAAGGCCTGTCGACAGTCGAAATTCTACAGCGTCCGGTTGAAACGAAACAGAAGTTCGATCAATTACTTCCGGACCAGGTGCATCAATCATGATCATGCCGCTTTTACCGGTTCCGGATACGGACTTTTGATTTTTGGCTGCATCACTGCAAGCCTTTGAGAACAGATGCTTGAGGCTGATCGTCCTCGAAAGGGTGGAAAAATCCTCTTCCTGCAGTGCTGTCATTTTCAACGGAACCTTTATCCGTACTCGTGAAGGTGCAGCAAATGGGTCTCCCTGCACATAATCAACGGCAAGTTCGATTCCATCAGCTGTTTCGTACGAACCTGCAATCTGCTTAAGCTTCGCATAAGACTGGCGATCCAAATGCTCCAGTTTTTTCTTAAGTTCGTTCATGTGTTTCATACAAGGACCTCCTTTGAAAATGAGGGAAATAGAACCAATACGTTTCTGTCATCCCCTGTGTTTTCTTATTTTCGATCATGTATAATAGAGACAGGCGGGCTAGTCATGAACGAGCCTGAGCATCCACTGGAATACCCTAATGAACTTCACCATAAACGCGGAGGAACAGCATGAAGAAACTTCGGATCATCTGGCAAAACCTTTTTGTCCTCGTTTCTGCAGTCCTGGCATTGTTTTTAGTTTTGACAGCAGCTGCCGTTTTTTTATGGCAGTCAACAGAAGAAGGAAGACTGCCGGCAAAAACAGCAGTCGTTCTCCACGCGATTAATCATAATCTGGTGGATTTGGATATTAATATTAAGCCGCCAAGGATTGTCACCGGCGACAGCCCCGGCGGTACAAGTTTATTAAGAGAGGATTTTTATATCCCGGTACAGGGGGAAGCACAGATTCCTGTCCGCATGTATCGTCCTCAGGGCGAGGGACCGTTTCCTGTCATCATGTATTATCATGGTGGTGCATTTATGGAAGGGTACGGTGGATTGGATACACACGATAATATTCTTCGCTCCCTTGCTTCTAGAACCGACAGCGTCGTAATCGCCCCGGCATACCGGCTCGCGCCGGACCATATTTTTCCCGCTGCTATAGAGGACAGCTACACCGCTCTCCAGTGGGCTTTTGCAAATGCAGAGTCGTTCCGGGGGGACAACAGCACGATTTCAGTTATGGGGGACAGCGCCGGAGGGAACATTGCAACGGTTGTCTCGCAAATGGCGAGAGACCGTGACGGGCCTGATATCGCTTCTCAAGTACTGCTCTATCCATTGACAACGTTTCAGGATATTCCGCTTGCTTCGAGGGATGTGTATGACAGCGGCTATTACCTGCTGTCCCGATCTGTCATGTATAAAGCACGCGATACGTACACGCCGGAAGAATGGATGTGGAACCATCCATATACGTCTCCGCTTCAAGCCGATGATTTAAGCGCTCTGCCTCCTGCTTTGGTACTTACTGCTGAGTTTGATCCGCTGCGGGATGAAGGGGAACAATACGCCCGCAGGCTGAGTGAAGCTGGAGTACCAGTAAAAGCATCGAGATACAGAGGCGTTATGCACGGGTTCGTATCGTTTTATGAAGTGATGCAGACTGGCAGAAACGGACTGCAGGAGGCGTCGGCTTTTTTAAATCAGGCGCATCACGGAGCACTCGTATTCAGAGACCAGTATGAACTGCAGGTCAAACAACCGCCACAAGGGATAGACAGAGTCAGGGAGCAGACCGAAGCTTTTGCTATTGCTGCTTACCTGCTCGGAAGAACAGGGGCGGATCTGCTTACTACACAACATATCAGGGGGCGAACATGGATCGAATAGACAGTCGTTATTTTCGAATGGGAATCCGCATTTTTGCGGTTTCCCTCCTCATATTTGTTCTTATTTACAGCGCCTATTATTTATATGTCTATATGAACTGGGGACTCCGTGAAGGAGTCGGCTATTTATTGCTTTCAGACGGCATTTTTCTGCTGCTCCTGCCAGTCGCAGTGCTGCTTTTCTTTTTGCACTGGGCGGGATGGTGGCTGGCGATGATTGTCTTTACATATTTTTTAACAGCAAAAGTAGTTGGGATCGCTGCTAACTTCTTTTTGCTCCAAGCCGGCTTTATTATAGATCAGGATGGCGGACTGCGATGGGGCATCGAATTATTTTATCTGTTTTTATATGCTGGAATTTTAATTTTTTTAGCATTGAGACCAATTAAATCAGAGTTAGGCGTACACACAGGAAAAATGAAAATTCCTTCTTTTTGGAAAATTTTCCCTCCAGCAGTGCTTTTGTATGCTCTGCAGTTTTATGCGGCGTTTCAATTGATGAATTAGAAAGGTGATAGGTAGTGATGAATCTGCAAATTAACAGGAACGTAGAAGCGATTCAAATTTCCGGAATCCGTCAATTTTTTAACAAAGTTCAACAGGTTCCGGATGCTGTTCAGCTTACGATCGGCCAGCCGGATTTTCCAACTCCAGAGCATATTAAACAAGCTGCAGTGAGGGCGATCGGCGAAAATAAAACGAGCTATACTGCGAACGCAGGGACTATGGCGCTTCGGAAGGCAGCCAGCAGCTGGGTCCATTCCCACTACTCGCTTACATATGAACCTGAGTCTGAAGTGATCGTCACAGCAGGTGCTTCTCAGGCAATCGATACGACTATGAGAACTATTTTACAGCCTGGGGATGAAGTGATTCTGCCAGCTCCGGTTTATCCGGCCTACGAGCCGATTATTCGGCAATGCGGAGCTGTACCCGTTTACGCTGACACGCGCGAAACGGCTTTTAAACTGACACCGGATCATATTAAGCAGCTGTATACTGCTAATACGAAAGCGGTTATGTTGCCTTACCCTTCAAATCCGACTGGAGCGGTACTCACAAGAAGCGAAATGGATCGTTTATATGATGTGCTTCGTGAGAAAGATTGCTTCGTCGTTACCGATGAAATTTACAGTGAACTCACGTTTGACGGACCGCATATTTCAATGGGAGCGTATCCCGGAATGAAAGGAAAAACAATCGTGATTAACGGGTTGAGCAAGTCACATTCCATGACGGGCTGGCGTATTGGTTTTATATTTGCTCCTTCTGAGATAGCGAAGCATCTGCTGAAAGTCCACCAGTATACAATCAGCTGTGCAAGCTCTGTATCTCAGGCTGCCGCGGAGCAGGCTTTAACAAAAGGACTCCGAGATCCTGAAGCGATGAGGGAAGTATATCAGGAGCGGCGCGATTACTTGTTTAACCGACTTCAGGCAATGGGAATGGAAGTACAAAAGCCTGGTGGAGCTTTTTATTTGTTTCCTTCGATTACAGGCTCAGGATTGGACGCAGATGATTTTGCAGAGCGGCTTTTATTTGAAGAAAAAGCGGCAGTAGTGCCGGGAACTGCTTTTTCTGCATGCGGTGATACATTTATTCGGTTGTCCAGTGCTTATGCAATGCCCGAGCTGAGGGAAGCAGCCGACAGGCTGGAGCAATTTTGGAATAAGGTGACGTAAGTATGCAATACTTTCGTCGTTCGGGGGCTTTTAGCGCAAATATGAAGCAAGCGTATGATCGAAACAGTCAGCATTATTACAGCTCGGAAATGATGCTCGCTGATTGTCTTATCCGAATATATGAAGACAAAGAATGAGAGGCTGCAGGTTTTTCATCTATTTATTAATATAGGAAAGAACTGAAACCCTTGTGCATAAAGGGGATATAAATACACAATTTAGGAAACTAACCTTTGAGGATGACCATGAATAATGGTAAAATAAGCTTGTAAACGCTTCACAACTTTACAGCGTCAGGAATACATATTTATTTTCACTGGAGGTAGCAGACATGGGAAGTGATTCAATCAACCACAGTCGTGGATGGACGCAGTTTTATGGTCCGAACCTCGGGTATATGCTGGAGCAGTTTGAACAGTATCAGCAGGACCCGGATGAGGTAGAGGAGGAGCTGCGGCAGTTTTTTAGAAAGTGGGGGGCTTATCGGGAAACGCCTGTTAACGGTCAGTCAGCTGTTCAGCCGGCAGAGGCTGGACCTGAAACTTACTACAAAGCTGTAAACGCGATGAAACTTGCCGAATCAATCCGCAGAAACGGACACTTAATGGCGGATATCGTGCCGGTAAGACTGGACGAGCAGAAAGAGATATTCAGCTATGATGAATTCGACCTGACAGAGGAGGATCTGCGTTCAGTACCGCCGGAGCTGCTCTCTCCACACTACCATGAACAGCTTTCCGACGGACTGGAAGCAGTGGAGCATCTGAAAAAGACGTATACACAAAGGCTTGCTTTCGAATTTAAGCAGGTACATGATATTGATGAACGCCGCTGGCTGTTTCAAAAAGTGGAGTCGGGTGACTATATACCGGACCTCACGAATGATGTTCGAAAGCAGCTGCTGCAGAGGCTGAATCAAGTAGAAGGCTTTGAACACTTTATTCATAAAACATTTAAGGGTCAGAAGCGCTTTTCGATCGAGGGTCTGGACACGATGGTACCGATGCTTGATGAAGCTGTCAGCGAAGCGGTCGCAGACGGTGCAGAAAAAATGATGATTGGAATGGCTCACCGGGGCAGACTCAATGTACTGGCACACGTTCTCGGGAAGCCGTATGAGCTCATCTTCAGTGAATTTCATGATGCACCGAACAAGGATCTAGTGCCTTCAGAAGGATCGGTAGGAATTAACTACGGCTGGACAGGTGATGTAAAGTATCACCTCGGTGCAGATCGAGAGATTCATGAGGAAAAGGCAGATGCGACGATAACACTCGCAAACAACCCGAGCCACCTCGAATTCGTTGATCCAGTTGTGGAAGGACTGACCAGAGCGGCTCAGGACGACCGCTCGAAGCCTGGCAAGCCGGTGCAGGATATGGATAAAGCGATGCCGATCTTAATTCACGGTGATGCAGCATTTCCTGGTCAGGGAATTGTGGCGGAAACGCTGAATCTAAGCAGACTGAACGGCTACGCGACAGGTGGAACGATTCACATTATAGCGAATAACTTAATCGGTTTTACGACAGTCAGCGATGATTCCAGATCAACTACGTATGCGAGTGATCCGGCAAAAGGGTATGAAATCCCCGTTATTCACGTAAATGCGGATGATATTGAAGCGTGTGTGGCTGCAATGCACCTTGCGTATCTGTACCGCAAAGAGTTCCATAAAGATATCGTGATTGACCTGATCGGCTATCGTCGCTACGGACATAACGAAATGGATGAACCGCTGGCAACACAGCCTCAGCTTTACAAAAAGGTAAAGCAGCATCCTACTGTTTATCACATATACGGAGAGCGGCTCGTCGATCAAGGCGTCATGTCGAAAGAGGATTTCGACAGTATGCGGGATGAGTTCCTTGCTGAGCTGACGGAGCACTTTGAAAATATTAAAGGCAATAAGCGTGAACACATTGACGGAGACATGAATCCGCCTGAATATGTGGAGGACAGACTGGAAGGCATCGAAACAGCGGTGCCGGAGGAAGAACTGCGCAAGATCAACGAGGAGCTGCTTGAATATCCGGAAGATTTTAATATCTTCCCAAAGCTCGAAAAAATTCTGAGCCGGCGCACAGAGTCGATGGAGTCTGATGGGAAAATTGACTGGGGCCATGCGGAAACACTTGCATTTGCATCGATTATTACAGATGGCACACCGATCCGTCTGACTGGTCAGGATTCTGAGCGGGGTACGTTCTCTCAGCGTCATCTCGTTCTGCATGATTATGAACAGGAAGGCGTCCACTATCCGCTTCACGCTTTGTCAGATGCGAAAGCCTCCTTCACAGTACACAACAGCCCGCTGTCAGAAGCTGCATGCGTCGGGTTCGAATACGGCTATAACGTACAGTCTCCTGAAACACTCACAATTTGGGAAGCACAGTACGGGGATTTCTCCAACGGCGCCCAGGTTCTATTCGATCAGTTCATTTCGAGCGGAAGAGCAAAGTGGGGCCAGAAATCAGGGCTTGTTCTCCTGCTGCCTCACGGCTATGAGGGACAGGGGCCAGAGCATTCAAGTGGTCGAATGGAGCGATTCCTTACGCTCGCAGCAGAGAATAACTGGCACGTAACGAATTTGACGAGAGCCAGCCAGTATTTCCATCTCCTGCGCAGACAGGCTAAAATGCTGAAAGAAGAAGTGATCAGACCACTCGTTTTAATGGCTCCGAAAAGTCTTCTGCGAAACGAAAATGTTGCCTCTTCTCTCGATACGTTCACAGAGGGAAGTTTCCAGCCGGTTCTCACAGTCGATGGATTGGCTGAAAAAGCGAAAAAAGTAAAGCGGGTCGTATTTGCTTCTGGTAAAGTAGCTGTCGATATGGAAGAGCACCTGGCAGAGCTTGACTCTAAACCGGACTGGCTGCAAATTATTAAAGTCGAGGAGCTGTATCCGTTTCCTCGCAGACAGATTAAAGAAATAATGGATGCCTATGAGAATCTTGATGAAATTATGTGGGTTCAGGAAGAACCTCAAAATATGGGAGCGTGGCACTACATCGCACCGCACCTGCAAAGCTTGACGAACAATGAAATTCCTGTAGAATTCGTCGGCCGCCGCCGCCGTTCCAGTACGGCTGAGGGTGACCCTAAAGTACACAAACTTGAACAAAATCGCATTATTGAAGAAGCAACAAGCCGAGAATCCGAAGGGAGTAATGATTGATGCTGGAAGTAAAGGTACCGGAATTAGCTGAGTCAGTCACGGAAGGAACGGTTGCCGAATGGTTGAAGCAGCCGGGCGATTACGTTGAAAAAGGTGACGACATCGTCGAGCTTGAAACAGATAAAGTAAACGTGGAAATTTCTGCAGAAGAATCCGGAGTGCTGAAGGAGACAAAAGCAGAAGAAGGAGATACAGTAAAAGTAGGCGACACTATTGCGGTGATCGATACCGATGCTTCAGAAGGCAGCGGCTCCGAAGCTCCTTCTGAAACGACAGAGGAAAAGCCGGAACCAAAAGAAGAGAAAAAAGAAGCAGAACAGAAAGACGCGCCAAAAGAAGCGTCCGGATCCTCTGATGAGTCAGAGTCCGATGAGCGCGTGATTGCTTCTCCAGCAGCTCGAAAGTACGCTCGTGAAAAAGGAATTGATCTGCACGCGGTCAGCTCCCGTGATCCGCTTGGACGTGTACGTAAAGAAGATATCGACGCGCATCAGGCTGGAGGAGGCAAAGGGTCAGCTGAAAAGAAAGAAAGCAGCTCCAAAGAATCAGATGAAAATCCACTGAAGCCGGTTAAGCGTGAAAAAATGTCCCGCCGCCGTCAGACAATCGCAAAACGACTGGTGGAAGCACAGCAGACGGCTGCTATGCTGACAACGTTTAACGAAGTGGATATGACGAACCTGCTTGCTCTCCGCAAGCGCTGGAAGGATCGCTTCCAGGAAAACAATGATGTAAAACTAGGATTCATGTCATTTTTCACAAAAGCGGTTATCGGTGCTCTAAAGCAGTATCCTTATGTGAACGCAGAGATTGACGGCGATGAGGTCGTACTGAAAGACTTCTATGATATTGGAGTGGCGGTGTCGACTGACGACGGTCTCGTAGTTCCAGTTGTACGCGATGCAGATCGCCTTGGATTTGCGGGCATTGAAAAGGAAATTGGCTCTTTAGCTACAAAGGCACAAAACAAAAAGCTGAAGCTGGATGACCTCCAGGGCGGAACATTCACCATTACCAATGGCGGTGTGTTTGGGTCCCTCTGGTCAACTCCAATCCTGAATTCACCTCAGGTTGGTATATTGGGCATGCATAAAACACAAATGCGTCCGGTAGCAATCGACAATGAGCGGTTCGAAAACCGTCCGATGATGTATATTGCTCTATCTTACGATCATCGAATTATTGACGGTAAAGATGCTGTAGGCTTCCTTGTAAAAGTAAAAGAATTAATTGAAGATCCAGAACAGCTTCTCCTGGAGGGCTGATTAGACCAATGAGAAACGCCTATTATCGATGGTCGATAATAGGCGTTTTTTTGTAGTGGAGCCAAATACTAATTGTCCAAAGCTTTCAACAGGGTCTCGGTCAAGCTGCTGTATTCGTTGCAAACAGGTGTACAGCCGGCCATAATAAGAAGCAGAGGTGATGACCGAATGGAACAGGTGGACGTACTCGTAATCGGTTCAGGGTTTGGCGGGTCTACTGCAGCTGCGCTGCTCGCGGCTGAAGGGAGCAGCGTGGCATTAGTAGAAGCTGCAGCTGAGTGGGGTGGAAGCGCAGGGAAGTTTCAACGAAAGGACTTTCGTTTTCCGGTAGGCGCCACTCTTGGTATGGGATATGAACGGGACGGCATCCACGACAAAATTAACCGGCGGCTGGGAATAGAGATTGAAAAACGTCCGCTCCACACCGTTATGAATGTAGCGATAGCAGACAGAGTCTACCCTTATTATCAAAACCGGGAGCAGTTTCTGCGAATGTGGGATGCAAAACTGCCGCACGCCGCACCAGCGATTCGCTCCTTTTATAGAGAAGTGTGGCATATAGCAGGGTTGCTGCGCCGTCATATGGTTCATTTTCCTGTTGTTCCGCCTGCTACTTTTCAGGAAGCAGAAGCCCTCCTGAAAGGTTTCCACCCGGCAGTGCTCCGCTGCATCCCGTTGCTGCAAAAGCCTCTTGGATACGTCATTCAAAAGCATGGTCTTCAGCATGAAGAAGATTTTATGCACTTTTTAAATGGAGTGCTGCTGGACAGTATGCAAACAGAGGCGGACGCATGTTCTGCGCTGCTTGGCTGCACGGCACTGGACATTTATCACAGAGGGGCCTGGTACATTGAAGGAGGACTTTACCGACAGATCGAAGCTCTGGTACAATCCTGTAAATCAAATGGCGGGACTGTAAAAAAAGGAAGACGGATCGTCGGCATAGCCCGATCTGAATCCGGACTTTGGGAAGCGGAAGATCACAAGGGAGGACGCTGGCAGGCGGCAAATGTGGTCTTGAATACCACTGCTGAAGATGCTGCGTCGCTGCTGCCGGCAGAGGACCGGGCTAAGCTGAGCGGTCGATTGCGGCGTAAAGCGGTAGCCCAGTTTCAATGGGGCGCATTTACAATGTACCTTGCGTTAAAAGATACGCTGACTGAAAAGACACCGCTGTTTCACCAGTTTTTAGTGAATCCTGACAAACAGGCAGAAGCCGGGAATCATTTTTTTGTATCGATTTCTGCTGCCGCTGATTCGCATCGGGCTCCGGCAGGGTATAGAACGGTAACGGTTTCTACACATATTAATCCGGACGACTGGAAAGACAAAACCGCTTATGACCAGTATGCCGCTGCGATAAAGAAAGCGGTACTGGCAAAGCTTGAAACAGTATTCCCCGGTTTTACGGACGAAGCAGTACACATGTTCACTGCTGGACCATTGGCATGGCAGCATTATACACGCAGAACCGGCGGTAAAGTAGGCGGGTTTCCGCAAACCCCTGACAATGCACTTTATCGGGCCATTTCTCACAGAAGCGGCATTACAGGGCTCTGGTTATGCGGAGACAACATTTTTCCGGGAGCTGGTTCGATCGGCGCCTCGAGCTCAGGAGTTCATTGCGCAAGATCGATAACCGGCCGCCAGCCCGTCTAATGACAAGTCGAAGCGGGAGTGACTATTATTGACAGATGACCACAATCAGACTGATAAGAACCGAGAGGAACAGGAAGAAAAAAGGGAAGAGCTGTTTTACGATGGGGAGAAGTATTTAACAAGAGAAGAATTTTTTAATCCCCCTGATCCGGTTGAACCGGAGCCAAAAAAGAAAATGAAACGTGGTTTAAAGATTACTATTGCGTCCATTGCAGCAATCGCTTTACTGGCGAATGTAATGGCGGTATGGCCGCAGCTGATAAACATTCCAGCTTTTCATTTTTTAAGCAATGCCTATGAACTGAGAGGCGACGAAGACGTGCAGGATTTTCAACAGTCAATTGTCGTCATTCGTTCAGGTGATGCCAAAGGAACCGGTTTTGTATTCGATGATGGCAGAGTCATGACAAATCAGCACGTAGTTGATCATGATGCTCCGATATCGATTCATTTTGAAGATGGCACGTCCTATCAAGCTGACATTGAGCTTGAGAATGAGGAGATTGATACGGCTGTGCTGGAAGCAGACTTTTCGACGGAGGAGCATCCCTCGCTGGAGATTGGGAGCGGTTTTCGTCAGGGGGAAGAGGTTACGATAATTGGAAATCCCCGCTTTTTCAATTTTGTACCGAACTCGGGCATTATAGCTGGTTACCTGGAATCTGCACAACCTGAGCCGGTGATCGCACTCGACGCACCAGTTTACAGAGGAAGCAGCGGAAGTCCGGTTATCAATGCCTCTGGAGAAGTAATTGGGGTTGTATATGCAACGACTAATAGAGACGGAGAACGGTTTGGGCTGGCTGTCGATATGGAAATTATTAATCAGGAGATCCTCAGGTGACTTGCATTTTCTCTGTGAAGCTGAGATAATGGCAGATGGTCAAAAAAGATTGGAACTACTGATTACGGTAGATTAGTAAAGAAAAGAGGGTTAACATGAATAAAGAGTCTATTTACAGCTATACGCTTCCGGCTCTTGAAGACTGGTTTACCGGGCGCGGGCATAAACCTTTCCGGGCAAAACAGCTGTGGGACTGGCTTTACCGCAAACGAATTGACGATTTTAATGAAATCACTAATATGAAAAAAGATGTGTTGGAGGAATTAAAAGAAACCTTTACGCTCCAAACACTTGAAGTCCATTCCAAGCAAGTCTCCAAAGATGGAACAATGAAATTTTTATTCCGTTTAAAGGATGGTAATCTGATTGAAACGGTATTAATGCGGTTTGATTACGGTTCCTCTGTGTGTGTCACAACTCAAATCGGCTGTAACATTGGCTGCAGCTTTTGTGCAAGCGGTCTTCTGACAAAAAGCCGCGATTTGAGTGCAGGCGAAATTGTCGAGCAGATCATGCATGTGCAAAAAGCAATGGATGAAGAGCAAAAAGAAGAACGTGTCAGTCATATCGTCGTCATGGGCATCGGAGAACCATTTGATAACTACGATAATCTGATGGCTTTCTTACGCGTTGTGAATAACGACAGCGGTCTTGCTATCGGCGCCCGGCATATTACCGTATCGACGAGCGGCATTATTAAACGGATCTATGACTTTGCAAATGAAAATCTGCAGGTGAATCTTGCTGTTTCTCTGCACGCGCCGAACAATGATCTGCGTACAAAAATTATGAAAATCAACAAAGCGCAGCCGATCGAGAAGCTTATGGAGGCTGTTGATTATTATTTAGAGAAAACAAACCGCCGTATCACATTTGAATATATTCTGCTCGATGGTGTGAATGATGGAAAAGATGAAGCACTGGAACTGGCTGAGCTTATTAAAGATAAAAAGAAGCTCTCCTATGTCAATCTGATCCCATACAATCCGGTAGATGAGCATATTCAGTATGAGCAAAGCCGCAAGAGTAATATCCTCACCTTTTTCGATACGCTGATGAAAGCGGGTATTCAATGCGGAGTCCGCCATGAGCAGGGTTCTGATATCGATGCTGCCTGCGGACAGCTGCGAAGCAAACAGATGAAAAAGGACCGTGAGAAGAAAAAACAAATGCAATAAACTTCTATGAACAGGCCGCCCCGAGCGGTCTGTTTTTTTGATTATGCCGTACTTAGTGGACAATCTATATGATATCAGCAAAAGAGGGGGAACAAGTCTGTATTTCTAAAGGGAAAATAGAACAAGCTGGCCTATGTATCCAGGAAAAAGAAACTGGCTTTTCAACGACGCTACCAAGAATATCTGCTAAACTGATGAAGAATATAAAATACACAGCAGTATGTCAGGAGTGGATAAAATGAAAGCAGTGTTATTTGATCTTGATGGCACAATGCTTCCAATTGATACAGAAGCGTTTGTAAAAGCTTACATGAAAAAGCTTGCTCCAGCTGTCCAGCACCTGGTTCATCCGGATCAGTTTGTTCAGGCTCTATGGAGAGGCACAGCAGCGATGCAGCAAAATCTGGATCCTGCCAAAACGAATGAACAAGTATTTATGGAAACATTTATTCCGGAAGCAGGGGTTTCGCAGCGTGAGATTGCACCCGTGCTGCATACATTTTATGAAGAAGAGTTTGCTTCATTACGGCCAGAGGGGCTTCCTTCCACAAAAGCAGCAGACATTATCGATGCTGCGTCCCGACAGGGATTGATAACAGCTGCTGCTACAAATCCTGTTTTTCCGGAAGCAGCCGTACGCCATCGATTGAATTGGGCAGGGATTGACCGCAGCTCTCTCGATTTCATCACGTCTTATGAGAACAGCTCGTTTACAAAACCGCATACACAATACTATGAAGAGCTTTGCGATCGAATGGAAGTAGCTCCGGAAGAGTGCATAATGGTGGGAAATGACGTTCAGGAGGATATTGTTGCTGGGAGCATCGGCATGAAAACGTACCTTGTTACGGGGTTTGTGATTGACCGGGGAAGCCCTGCATACAAGCCTGACGATACTGGTACGCTTGACGATCTGTTTCAAGACATTCAGTCAGGCACGGGATTGTTTAAATAATAGACTCTTTATGCAGCAGGATTTCCTGCTGTTTTTTCATCATTTAATCAAGAGACGTGGTAAACTAGCTTTAGAAGTCTGACATCTGAAAGGAGCTGGATAACATGAAAAAAATTGCTGTATTGACTAGCGGAGGAGATGCTCCGGGTATGAATGCTGCAGTCCGTGCTGTGGTCCGCGCTGCACTGTATTATAATTATGAAATTTATGGGGTGAAACGCGGATTTGAGGGACTGATAAAAGGAGATTTGGAGCAGCTCAATGCTTCTTCAGTGGGAGACATTATACATAAAGGTGGAACATTTTTAAAGACGGCTCGTTCTAAAACATTTATGACGCCTGAAGGGCGAAAACAAGCGATCGATCAGCTTCATGCCTTAAATATAAGTGCGGTCATCGTAATAGGAGGGGACGGGTCGTTTCGTGGCGCAGAAGCATTAAGCCGAGAAGGAATTCAAACAATTGGTATTCCTGCTACGATTGACAATGACCTGGGTTATACAGATTTTACGATCGGATTTGATACGGCAGTCAATACGGTCCTGCGTGCAGTGACAAATATCCGCGATACGTCGAGCAGTCACGAGAAGACGACGATTATTGAAGTGATGGGAAGAAACTGCGGAGATCTTGCCCTTTATGCAGGAGCAGCTGGCGGTGCAGAGAGCATTATCGTTCCTGAAAAGCCATTTACGGTACAGGAGATTGCAGACAAAATTCGAAAAGGGCGTACAAGAGGCAAACTGCACCATATTTTGATGCTTGCTGAAGGTGCTGGAAGCGCTACAGAAATTCAACAGAAGCTGGAAGCGGAAACTGGGGAAAAATCAAGAATAACAGTGCTTGGCTTCATACAACGCGGTGGTGATCCAACTGCAGCGGATCGTCTGCTCGCAAGCAGAATGGGATTAAAAGCAGTCGAGGCATGCAGGGACGGTGCAGACAGTGCTGTGATTGGCATCGACAAAAATGATTTGACGGTTACCAACATAGATGAAGCACTGAAGCGCGGTAAAAAAGATGACGGAGAATTGACAAGATTGACCACAATCCTTTCAACGTGATGAATACAACATGGAGCAGCTCTGTGCCCGGCAGCTACCGGCAAGAGCATTTTTGCGAAATGTTTATGATTATCCTCAAGCGTGAATACTGTATGTATTCACCTATTGGAGGGAGCTATCAATCATGAATGAAAAAAAACAGGCTTATTTTAAAGACAAATTAGAAAAAAGGCGAAGAGAGATTTTGGCTGACTCTTCAGAAACAGAAGAGAGTGAAGAGCTTTCCAACTATGACAATCATCCGGCAGATCAAGGAACCGAATTAGCTGAGCGTCATACTGAGGCCGCCTTGGAGCAGCAGCAGCAGGATGAGCTGGCTGAAATTGACGAATCTCTCAACATGATCGAGAACGGGACGTACGGAACCTGCGTTGTCAGCGGAGAGCCAATTCCTGAAGAACGGCTGGAAATTATGCCGCACGCTAAAACGACGGTAGAGCATGCCGAAAAGCGGGACAAACGTCAACGGCCGGTAGAAGAAGAAGTAACAGACCCGCTGCATGAAACAACGGCAAGAGGATCGCTGCGTTCTGATTTTGCTGAGGAAGCCTATGGACACGGAAGCTCAGATTCAGATCAGGACAAATAATCCCCTTATTTAACATCATTTTGTTTAAGCTGCAGCCGCTGAATAAAAAAAGACTATGGCAGCATCAGCCATAGTCTTCCGTTTTTTGCACCCGCTTTTTTTTCCAAACGGAAAAAATAATCAAAAACAAAATGTATAAAATAATTGCGGCAATGATTAAATTGGAATATTCAATCATAGCATTGTAGCGGGTTACGGCTATCAATGATACGAGCATGACAGTGATCAAAATAGCATACTTGGGAACTGGAACGTTCTTAAGGCTAGGAACCGGGATCCGGCTTACCATCAAAATGCAAAGCAGCATATACAGAGCGGAAATAGCTGCCTGTGGAATGGCGAAATTAAAAAATGTCAGCAGCGCAATAACGCCGCCTGCTGCTGTGATCGGCACGCCGGTAAAATAGTTTTTTTGAGTGCTGTCGGTATCAATATTGAATCTGGCAAGCCTAATCGCTCCAAAGATAGGGAAAATACCGGTGAGAATCAGCCCTGTCCAGCCGAGGTCGCTGAAGGTAGTCCCATAAACAAGCATAGCAGGTGCAACCCCAAATGTGACGATATCCGCGAGGGAGTCCAGTTCTTTGCCAAAGGATGATTCCACCCCCAGCTTCCGAGCTGTCCATCCGTCCATACTGTCTAACATCATGCCGATAATAATAAATACAGCTGCATTTTGATAATCACCTTTTGCTGCAGCTCCAATTGATAAAAATCCGAAAAATAAATTTGCAAGCGTAATGCCGTTCGGCAGATGACGAATCAACCTGTCTGCCTCCTTTCAACCGTTTAACTGGAAGGTATTTAAACTTCATTAAGGCCGGTAGTAGTCATTATACACGATCTACAGACTGGACGGTACAGAAGTTTAGTCGGCAAATGGATAATGCTGTGATAGGATAGAATAAACAGCATGTTGGAGGGATACGATGAAGGAGACAATGAAGTTATTTACATTAAATTCTAATCGGGAACTTTCAGAAGAGATTGCCCGCGAGCTTGGCATGACGCTCGGTAATTCTTCAATAACAAGGTTCAGCGATGGCGAGGTACAAATTAATATCGAAGAAACGGTCAGAGGCTATGATACATATTTAATTCAGTCTACCTCTGAGCCCGGAAGCGAATACATCATGGAGCTGCTGATTATGATCGATGCTTTAAAGCGTGCATCAGCTCAGTCGATAAACGTAGTGATCCCTTATTATGGCTACTCGCGTCAGGACAGGAAAGCACGATCGAGAGAGCCGATTACGGCCAAATTAATAGCAAATTTGCTGGAGGCAGCGGGCACGACGCGGATATTAACAGTAGATCTGCATGCTGCTCAGGTACAGGGCTTTTTTAATATTCCTGTGGACGAGCTGCGCGCAAACAATCTCCTCTCTGATTATTTCGCAGAGAAAAAATTGAATGATATTGTCGTTGTAGCGCCGGAAAATGCTGGAACAGCAAGAGCGCGCCGCTTAGCTGAACAACTGGATGCGCCGATAGCATTTATCGACAAACAGCGTAAGAACGCGCCGGACTCTGTTCACGGCATTAATATTATTGGGGATATTCAAAATAAATCAGCTATTATCATCGATGACATGATTGACACCGCTCGCACCGTAACTTCAGGCGCACAGGCACTGATCGAACTGGGAGCCGCCGATGTTTATGCATGCGCCACCCATGGTGTGCTTTCAGAACCGGCAGTTACCCGTATTCGGGAATCTGCTCTGAAAGAAGTTGTCCTAACGAACACTGTCCGGATCCCTAAGCAAAAGCGGGACGAAAAAATAACGGTACTTACCGTTGGTCCGCTTGTAGCAGAAGGAATCAGAAGGGTACAGGAAAACGAATCTGTCAGCACGCTGTTTGACTGACAGTCAGGAGGCGTTTGATGCCGAAGTCAAAGTGGTTCTTATTTTTATACAGTGTCGTGTTAATTCTTTTAGCAATAAATTTGGCAGTAGAAGTGCCGTTTGTTTTCCGGCCTTTTGCAATTGCCTTTTCATCGCTTGCCCCCGTCATTATTGTCGGAGGAGTTCTATACTACATCCTGCGTCCTCTCGTCAGACTGCTTGAAAAGTGGATGCCCACGGTCGTGTCCATCTTACTTATATTCCTTGCTTTTTTAGGAGCGGGAGCAGGTGTCGCTGCATTGGTTGGTCCTATTCTGGTTCAGCAGACAGAAAACCTGATTGATAACTTCCCGAACATCGCTACCGGTGTCGAGAACTGGATCAATGATCTGTTGACGCATGAATGGGTCACGATGCTTCAAAATGAACCGATTCTGGAGGACTTCGATCCCTCTGTTATTACAGACAACCTAACGGATTTCGCGAGCCAGTTTGGAGGCAACCTGCTCAGTGCACTCGGAATGGCATTCAGCGTGGTGACAGTGCTCGTTCTTTTACCGTTTGTCCTCTTTTTCCTGCTAAAGGACGGCGGGAAATTTCCGGAGAGCGTTCTCAGCAAGCTTCCTTCAGATTCACAGGATGAAGGGCAGAAAATTATGAGCGATATGGATAGCACGCTCAGTGCTTATATTCAGGGACAGGCAATTGTCAGTGTGTGTGTCGGTATTCTGTCTTATATCGTATATTTGATCATAGGACTGGATTATGCGGTTGTTCTGGCGCTCATCGCAATGTTTACGAACCTGATTCCATTTGTAGGGCCGTTTATCGGCACGATCCCCGCCGTCATTGTAGCGTTGTTTGATTCGCCAATAACAGCACTGTGGGTCGTTCTAGGTATTATCATTATCCAGCAGATTGAGAGCAACCTCATTTCGCCCAACGTCATGGGGCATAAGCTGAAGGTGCATCCGCTAACGATTATTCTCCTGCTTTTGATAGCGGGCAATCTGGCTGGATTGATTGGATTAATCCTTGCTATACCAACGTATGCTATTTCTAAAGTTATCGTTCAAAACGTTTATCGTCTTCTCAAACTTAAATATCCAGGACTTAACTAACCGGTTCGATTGATCCGTACAGGAGGCGAAGCTATGTGGGCAGTCTGGAAAGAGTATGCTCTCGAAATCAAGGAGGAGTGGTCACGGGATGACGTGCCGCTGCTGGCTGCGGCACAAGCCTATTATTACGTGTTATCTGTCATCCCATTAATGATCCTTCTTTTAGCTATTTTGCCGTATTTTCAGCTGGATCCGGACCAAGTATTATCATATGCAGAAGAATTTTTACCTGGTGCGGCAGTCGATGTATTTGAAGACACAATAGTCGATGCTGTCTCTGAACCGAATGGAGGACTTCTTACTGTAGGAATATTAGGAACGATCTGGTCAGCATCCAATGGCATGAATGCGTTTATTCAAGCGATAAATACAGCTTTCAATGTGACAAAAAAGCGTTCTTTTTTAAAGCACCGCGGCCTTTCTATTTTGCTTACGCTGCTTTTGCTTTTAAGTCTTATCACTACGCTGTTTTTGCCGATATTTGGTGAAGCCATTCTTGGAGCCGTTCAGCAAATGGCAGAGCTGCCTGCTCAAACGGAGCTGCTTATTCAGGCAGGCAGATGGATTATAGCCCTTCTCGTTGTTATCACCATTTTAACGGCGCTGTATACGGTGGCTCCTAATATGAAAATACCGTTTAAAAGCGTTATCCCCGGTGCAGTCGCTGCGACAATCGGGTGGATGGCTGCATCATATGGTTTTTCGATCTATATTAGCAACTTCGGTAACTTTTCTGCTACTTACGGCAGTTTGGGCGGCATGATTATTCTAATGCTGTGGATGTTTTTAACCGGAATCATTTTGCTGATTGGGGCAGAAATAAATGCTATTCATTTCAGACGACAGCAAGGAAGATAGGAACATACAAAACCACCGCCGATTCGGCGGTGGTTTTGTTGATTATACAGCAGAGTGCAGAATGCGATTTGCTAGTACTCCTGCAACTACTTGCTCTTCAAGTGGTGTGAGCTTTGTAATCGGCAGTCTGACCGGGCCTGCAGAAACGCCGATCATGCTGAGGGCAGCTTTAACCGGAGCAGGGCTCGGTGCACAGAACATTGCATCCATAAGCGGTACGAGTTGTCTGTGGAGACTTCGGGCTTCCTGATGACGTCCCTCATCGAATAAATCTAGCATCTCTTTCATAGCGGAACCAGCTATGTGCGAAGCAACTGAAACAATACCGGATGCGCCTATTGCGTAGGCAGGAAGCGTCAAACTGTCATCGCCGCTGTAGAGAGTGAATCCTTCAGGAGCATCTGACATGACAGCGTTCATATGGTCCAGGTCTCCGCTTGCATCTTTTATCGACACGATATTGTCCGCATCCTGAGCCAAGCGGATCGTTGTTTCCGCCGTCAGGTGTACGCCCGTTCTGCCCGGGACATTATACAGCATAACCGGAAGCGACGTCGCTTCCGCGACTGCCATAAAGTGCTGATACATCCCTTCCTGATTTGGTTTGTTATAATATGGAGCAGTCAGCATAACAGCATCCGCGCCAGCCTGTTCTGCAAGCTGTGTCAGCTGGCAGGCAGCGTACGTGCTGTTCGTACCGGTGCCTGCAATAACCGGAACTCGGCCTGCTGCGGCATCTACCGTATTCTTGAAAAGAGCTGCTTTTTCTTCGTGGCTAAGGGTAGGGGCTTCCCCAGTCGTTCCGCCGGCAACGATCGCGTTTGAACCAGTGTCAATTAAGTGCTGAACGAGCTCCCGAAGCTTTTGAAGATCGATGTGACCATTCTCATCAAAAGGTGTAACCATTGCGGTGATAATTCTGCCAAAATTCATTGTATCCCTCTATTCAATAAGATAGTTGAATAGAGCTAAATCATTGGCCGAAAAGTTAAAAAAGCAGCAGGCGGAGGGCCTGCTGCTGAAAATAATCCTTCCAGCGTGAGATAGCCCTTCACACAGCATTAGCTGTATGACAGTGCTGCACCTGTTCGGTGTCAGCCCCAGCCTCAGCCTCCGGGAGAGGATCAGGCTTCGGCGCCGCTTCCTTTCAGCTGCTTTCAAAGAATCCCCTGATTCTCCGGCAGCTTACTCATAAAAGGCGCACCTCTAAACTCACTTCAAGTGTTGAAGTAATGTGTAACTGTTGACAGCGTATCAGACTGTGGCTGAAGTTGCAAGCAGGTAAATAAATTTGTCACGTCTACTCTGCTGTTTTAAAATAGCGATAGCCTGTCGGCACGAAAGGAGTTTCTTATGGAAAACTATTTTATTATCGGCGGAGGCATCCTGGGTGCTTCTACCGCTTATCATCTGACGCGCAGCGGCTGCAAGGTAACGCTGTTCGATGCAGGTCATAAAGGACGTGCAGCTGATGCAGCAGCAGGTATCATCGCACCATGGGTATCCCAGCGCCGCAATAAAAAATGGTATGCAATTGCACGTGGAGGAGCTATCTATTATCCGGAGCTGATCGACATGCTGCGCGACAGCGGGCAGGAAGGCGCAGGATACCAAAAAGTTGGCTCTCTCCATCTGCATGATATAGATGAGAGGCTGGATCATAAGCACCGCCATCTGCTGAAGCGTCAAGAAACAGCTCATGAAATGGGGAAGATAACGCTGCTTAACCACGCAGAAACAAGAGCTTATTTCCCAGAAGCGCACGAGCGTTTTCAATCCGTTCATGTGGAAGGATCTGCCCGTGTGAACGGAGCAGAACTGAGAGAGGCCCTGCTGCAAGCAGCGGTCAATGAAGGCTTACATCTCGTTCATGATCATGCAGCTCTCCACCTGCAGAACGGCAGACCTGCAGTAACTGTCGGTCCTGAAACATTTTATCCAGATAAGCTGATCATTACTGCAGGTGCCTGGACTCGTCCTCTCCTCGAGCAAGCAGGCTTTGAGAGCAGAAGTTCTGTACAAAAAGGACAGATTATTCATCTCAAGAAACGGGACGAAAATAAGCACTACCCAGTTGTCATACCGCACGGAGAATACTATCTGATACACTTCGGAGGAGGAAACATGGCTTTTGGTGCATCGAAAGAAGAAATTACCGATTATAATACAGAGGTCTCTGCAGGCAGTCAGGCAGAATTGCTTCAAGCGCTCCTTCATGTAGCGCCAAGTCTTGAGAATGCAGAAATAACCGGTGTCCGTACAGGCCTCAGGCCGTTCACACCCGGATTTTTACCTGTCTTTGGACCGTTGAAGGGCGGATCGGATATTATCGTAGCGGATGGACTGGGAGCTTCCGGCTTGACTTCCGGCCCATACCTCGGTAGAGAGCTTGCAAATCTGGCGACTGGACAACCGATGGAGCTTGATCCGGCTGATTATCCGCTTGAAAAAGCAGCAGCTGATACGATTTTAGATTAGAGAGCATCGAAAACGGATATAGGAGGAAAAGGAGCCACTTTATGAATGTTCAAACGCTAATTAAAGCCGCTGCAGTTATTGCGGCGGCTGCTCTTCTGATTTATATAAATGCTACTTATTTGAATTTTGAAGCGGAACAGCTGCAGGACTTTTTTCTGTCATTCGGACTTCTTGGTCCGGCCGTATTCGTGTTGATGTTCGCAATGAGGCCGTTTCTTCTCTTTCCCGCCTCTGTCATGGCAGTAGCCGGGGGACTGGCCTTTGGACCAATCATCGGTCCGGCTGCCACATACGCAGGGTCCCTAGCTGGAGCGCTGCTGTCTTTTCTATTTATTCGTAAATTAGGGGGCAGAAAAAAGCAAAAACTTTCCGGAGCTAAACGAGAGGTTATAAAAAAACGAATTGAAGAGAACGGCATGTTTTACATCATTTCTTTGCGAATTCTTCCAGTAATTAATTTTGACTTGGTAACGTACCTGGCTGCAGCATCCTCTATTAAACTGAAAACGTTTCTCGGCGCTACAATGATCGGTATTATTCCGGGCACGCTGGCATTCAATCTCCTTGGAGCATCGCTTGCGGATTTAAGTGCAGGCATGATTGCTGCAACAGCCGGAGTATTCGCTGTCGCGCTTATTATTCCTTATATCGTAAAACGAATGCTGAAAAAGAAAAACGTTGACCTAGAAGAACTAACATGACAGCTTATGAAGAAGGTGGTTCTGTGGAACAATTCCAGGTAGTAGTGATTGGCGGAGGCGTTGGAGGGCTGACGCTTGCTCTCCGGCTTGCGCAGCAAAATACAAAGGTGCTCGTCATCGAAAAAGATAAAAACCCTGGCAAAATCTATAAAGGCGAGCTGCTTCAACCAAAGTCGCTGCTTCATTTCAGAGAAATGGGGATCGACCATCGTATTGTAAAGACGAGTCACCCGCTCCCGACTATTCATACCTATGAAATGAAAGAAGCAGCGGACGGCACGGTAGAGGAAAGCATGTACATTCCGCTTCATTATGACCGCCTGCCTGTAACCTTTCCGGAAGCACGCATGATACCTCACGAAAAGCTGAAAAACATCATTTTAGAGGAAGCAGTTAAGCATGATTCGTTTCATTACTGGAATCCAGCAGCTTTTCAAAAGTTTACATCGATGGACAGTAAAGTGAAACAATTCAATCGGGCCATGGTGAAGAAAGAAGGTGAGGAAATTGAGATACAGGCTGATTTCTTTGTAGGAGCTGAAGGCAGGTCGTCGCTGATGCGCAAGGCAATGGAGCAGCAGCTTGTCACTACACAGTACAACCATCACTTTCTTACAGTAACATTCCCGAGACCGGAAAACTACACAGAAGCTAGAATGTACGCTTCACATAAATCATTTATTGGGTTGTTTCCGCTTCCTGACAATGAAGTACGGTGTGTCCTGCTGATCAAACCAGGTGATTATAACAGGATGAAAAAGGAAGGCCTGCATACGTTTTACGATCCAATTATTCAGTTTGAACCGGAGTTGAAAGACTGCGTCACGCAGATCGAATCATGGAAGAAAATACAGCTCATGATTCCAATCCGTCATAACATTCACGAATATGTTCAAGGGAATGCAGCGATTATTGGAGATGCCGCTCACGCCGTTCATCCGATGGCTGGAGAGGGAATGAACCTGGCTATTCAGGATGGGGCGATTCTTGGAGATTTGCTGAACTGGATGTTTGAAACGAATAATCTTGAGCCTAAGCATCTGCGGATGTTTGAGAAAGTAAGAAAAAAGAGAGCAGACCGGCTGTCGCTGCTCAGTCATTTTTCTGCGCTCGGGTATGCTTGGTCATTTAAGTGGTATCAGTGGGGCCGGATGTTTGCGCTGAAGCGTTTTGAACGACATCCGATTCTCCACTACAAGCATATGCTGAATATCTCCGGGGTAGGCTGGTGGATGTATACGCCAATGGACGCTGCCCGGTTTTTAGGCCCTTCTTCTATGTACATGCGATCTCGGTTTAAAAAGCGCAGTCAAAAAGCAGTTTTCACTGATCAGGATGATTATCCATGGCGTAAAAAAAGACAAAGCTCTGAAGAGGACTGAAACCTTTCTGAGTGAAAAGGGTATTTGAATGATGACTAAAAAACCGGTACAGCTTCCGACCTGTACCGGTTTTTTAGCGTATCGATCACATAGTTGCAAGTAAAGCACCCTTCATTAATCTTTATTTGGAAACATTCACTTTCCGTCTGATGACAACCAAATCTTTCCCTAACGCTGATTCTTTTAGATTTGAGTCAGCCGATTTCAGCAGCTGAGACGATTATTGAAACACTTGATAAAGTGCTGGGACGAGCTTGCATCGATAGAATTGCCGCTTTTTATGCGACGCAATACTTACGAAAGGGTGCGCCAGTGTTTCGCAGCATTCGCTAGTGTGTTACGAGCAGCCCAAGAATCCTTCGCCGCGCGCATGACGGACGCAGATCGTGTGAAATAAGCTGGACGGGGTGTCGAATGCTTTTTAGGGGAAGCCTGTATCTGAATGAAGGCGTGCCCTCCTAAATGTTAGTTGATTTAATAGACGTTGAGACCCCCTTATGAAGTAACTTAAAATACGTCTAAGGCAGAATATATAAGCTAAAAAGATCGGCAGGAGTGCGAATAGCGGTTAAGCATGCTGAGGTTAATAACAGTCTGGAAGACTTCTCGCTCAGGCTTTTGACGTGAATGTATGGATGAGCTGAACTGTCATCTCAAGTCGCACGGGCAAACGGAATATGCTAAACTGGAAGTACGAACGTATGCTTGTATAAGGCAGAGGGAGGTCGCCAAATGGCACTTACAGTTATAGGCGGAAGAGCAGGTACCGGCAAGACAGAAAATATGCTGCAGCGATTGATCAGTCACGTGAAGCAGGATCCTGCAGGCCCGCCGATTATACTGCTTGTTCCTGAACAGATGACGTTTCAAATGGAGCGTGAATTGCTTCAGCGTGCAGGAGGGGCCTTGACGCGAGTCCGTGTATTCAGTTTCACAAGGCTTGCCTATCACATTTTGGAGCTCGAAGGCGGCATGATCCATCCTCAGCTGAGTAAAGCAGGAATTCACGGATTGCTCAAATCAAATGCAGCTGAATCAGGAGATCAACTGAAGCTGTTCCGGACCTCCTATGAGGCTTCCGGATTTATTGATCAGGTAGAAGAGATGATGACGGAGTGCAGACGCTATTCGGTAACGTGCTCCAGTCTTGAAAGCTTATTTCACGAGCTTCAACAAAAGACAAATAGATCAGCACTGGAAGAAAAACTCGTGGCTAAGCTGCATGATTTTACATTGATTCAGCGTAAAACAGAAGAACAGCTGGAAGGCCGATTTATTGAGTCAGAAGATTTGCTGAGGCTGGCAGCTGAAAAACTTCAGTCAGGGCGAACAGCAGAAAATTGGCTTGTTTTTGCTGACGGCTTTCATGAACTGACGCCAATCGAATTAGAGCTGCTCGTACCAATCATCGCTCAGACAGACGTTTGGAGCGCTGTCGTTGCTGATGAAAATAGCTGGGAAGAACCGGATCCACTTCATTTGTTTTTCAGATCACATCAGCTCGTACATAAATTAAAAGCAGCTGCTGAAGAGGAAGGGGTTCCGTTTTCAATCGAATTTGCTTCCGGGGGGAGACGTTCAGAAAAGCCGGCACTTCAGCATCTTGAAACATCTGTCTTTCGCTACCCTCCGCAAACAGCGGAAGAAGGCGAAGGAGTAGAAATCTGGGAAGCGGTCAGCCGCCGAGCAGAATGTGAAGCAACCGCGCGTGAAATAGCACGGCTTGTCAAAGAGGGAAAACGGTACAGGGATATTGCGCTGATCACGAGAGATCTTGAGCTGTATGGTCCCGTTTTAGAAACAGCTTTTCAGCAGGAGCGTATTCCTTACTTTCTTGATCGAAAGCGGCCTGCTAAGGAACACCCGCTTTCCGAGCTGATCAAATCTGCGTTGGAAACAATTGAATTTAACTGGCCTTATGAAAGTTTTTTTCGAATGGTTAAAACCGAATTGTTTTTCCAAAAGGACGTGACACGTTCAGAAATCGATCAGTTTGAGAACTACCTTCTGGCAAGAGGCATCAAGAGCTGGCGTTGGCGAGAAGCTGTTAGCTGGGATGACGCTGTTGAATCGGCTGGGGAAGGTTCTGAGCGTACGATGGAAGATATCCGGCAGATAGCCTTGCATCAGATGACCGCTTTTGAAAAAAGTATGAAGCAAGCTGTGTATCTTTCGGATTATGTGGAAGCAGTCTATCAGTTGCTCACTGCATTGGGTGTGCCGGACAGACTCGCTTCATGGCATCGGTTACGAACAGATGAAGGCAAGCCGGAGCAGGCAGAGGAACATCAACAGATTTGGCGTGAAATTGTCAGGCTGCTGGACGATTTACACGCTGTCGGCGATGGACGGAAAACAGAGCTGCACGTCTTTAGAGAAACGATGGAAACCGCTCTTGATGCATTAACCTATTCGATCATTCCTCCAGCGTTTGATCAGGTGCTGATCGGAGATGCAGAGATATCCAGAGTTCAGCAAGTCGATGCGTTATTTTTGATTGGCATAAATGAGAATGTTTTCCCGAAAAAGCTTGAAGAGCATTCCTTTTTTCAGGAAGAAGAGCGTGAACTGCTGGAACAATCTGGAGTAGAGCTGGCTCCAGGCGTTAATGCACAGCTTCTGCATGAGAATTTTCTGTTTTACCGTGCTATTTCCCAGCCGGCTGAGAAATTATACTGTGCATATGCGATTGCAGACGATGCCGGTAAAAAGCTTCAGCCGTCGTTGTTCATCGAACAGCTGAAAGAAAGACTCCCAGCTGCTCCTCGCTATGTAAAGGGCACAGTCCCTGAGGATGAGAGCGGACCGGCAGCAACTTTCATTACGACACCGGAACGAACCGCGGGATTGCTTGCGCTTCAGCTGCAGCGTTATAAAGAGGGATACTCACTTGATCCGGTCTGGTGGTCAGCCTATAACTGGCTCGCTCGGAATCAGAATGATACACGCTTTGCGATGCTTCTCGGGAGTCTGCACCATGAAAATAAACCTGTCAGCCTCTCTCAAGGAGCAGCTGCCGCTCTTTACGGAAAGAAACTAAAGGCGAGCGTTTCCAGGTTTGAACAGTTTAATGCTTGTCCATTTTCACAGTATGCACGGTACGGGTTAAAGCTGCGTGAACGTGCGCGCTATAAACTTGAGGCACCGGATATCGGGATGCTGTTTCATGATGCACTGAAAGAAGTATCCGAACAGCTCCAACAGCGCTCCACAGATCCCGAAAGCCTCCGTCAAGAAGAAATTATCCATCAGGCAGAGCAGACAGTAGAAAAGCTGGCACCGGCCATTCAGAGAGACATATTACGCAGTTCGGACAGATATGCCTACATTCTTCATAAGTTAAAAGCAGTTGTGGCACGAGCAGCGGTCATGCTGAACGAACAGTCGAAACGATCTCATTTTATTCCGGCAGGCTGGGAAGTCGGCTTCGGTTCAGGCAAAGAACTGCCGCCGTTGATGATTACACTCGATTCCGGAGCGCTTGTGGAAATATCCGGAAGAATTGACCGCGTTGATCGAGCGGATATGGATACGGGCACTTATCTGCGTGTCATTGATTATAAATCCAGTGATAAAGATATTAAGCTGGAGGATGTCTATTACGGGCTGGCCCTGCAAATGCTCGTCTATCTTGACGTGGTGACGAGCTTTGCAGTCAACTGGCTGCACGTGGAAGCGGATCCGGCAGGAGTTCTGTACTTCCACGTTCACAATCCGATGCTGAGAAGCGATCAGAAAATGACGCTTGAGCAGATCGAAAAAGAACTGTTAAAGGCGTTCAAAATGAAAGGGCTTCTGTCTGCTGAAGAAGGAGCGGTGGATGCTCATGATCACACCTTGAAAGAAGGGGCATCTGATATAGCACCTTTGTATGTTAAAAAAGACGGCTCTCAAGGGGCAAGGTCAAAAACGATTGCCGCTGAGCATTTCAATCTGCTTCGCGACTATATCAGGGGAAGCATGAAGCGCTATGCTGAAAAGATTATGGGTGGCGATACATCACTGAAGCCTTACCGAAAAAAGCAGGAGGTACCGTGTACGTATTGTGCCTACCGTTCCTTCTGCCAATTTGATCAATCGCTTCCCGGTAACAGCTACAGAGTCCTTCCAGAAAAAAAGCAGGACGATATTATCGAGCTGATGAAGCAGGAAGGAGACAACAGCCATGACAGCTAAAAAATGGACTGTTTCCCAGCAGCAGGCAATTGAGCAGCGGGAAGGCCCGATTCTTGTAGCCGCCGCGGCCGGCAGTGGGAAGACAGCCGTTCTCGTCGAACGTATTATTCAGCGGCTTGTAAGCGGAGAGCTTGAAATCAGTGAAATTCTCGTTGTGACCTTTACGAATGCAGCAGCTGCTGAAATGCGCCAACGGATCAGCAAAGGACTGGAACATGAGTTAAAGAAGCGGCCGAATTCACCTCTTTTACGAAGACAGCTGAGCCTGCTCTCCAGGGCAAGTATTTCTACACTTCATGCCTTTTGTAAAAGCGTACTGCAAACCTACTACTATGAAGCTGGAGTCGATCCGAGGTTCCGGCTTTTAGATCAAACAGAAGCCCAGCTGACGGAAGATGAGGTAATAGAAGAATTGTTTGAAGATGCATACCGGGACGATGACCGATTTTACAGCCTCGTTGACTATTTCACCGGTGACAAAGATGATGATGCGTTAAAACGGCTGATCTTGGATTTATATCATTTCTCTCGTGCTAATCCGTATCCAGAGAAGTGGCTCGCGAATATGGTTGACGTCTATCGGTCTGCCTCAGACGAGCCGGAGTGGCTTCATGACGCTCAGCAATTTGTAAAAGACCGGTTTCAGTCGCTCAGCGCATTATATGAGCGGATGCTTGTTCTTTGCCGGGAGGAAGACGGCCCGCAGGCTTATCTGCCAGTATTGGAAGAAGAGGCCGGGACCATAGACCGGATCCTTGCAGCAACAGACAGAGAAAGTATGAGGCTTCTTGCAAGTCCATCATTTAAGCGGCTGCCTGCGGTGAAAAAAGCGGATAAAGAGCTTCTTGATGCTGACAAACAACATGTTGTAAAATCCGGCCGCGATACAGTTAAGGACGAATGGAAGAAGCTTTATGAACAGTTTTTGAAAGAGGAAACAGAATTCGTACTTGATGACATGGCCGCTGCAGCACCACTTCTTGAGCTGCTGGCTGAGTATACAACCAGCTTTGCGGAGCGCTACGAAGCGAGGAAGCGATCGGTTAATGTGCTGGATTTTCATGATTTGGAGCACTACTGTCTGAAACTGTTCGGAGAAGAAACAGATGCTGTGCGGTCTTACCAAAGACGATTCAAGGAAGTCCTCGTTGATGAGTATCAGGATACAAATTTCGTTCAGGAAGAATTGCTGCTGCGAATTACCAGCGCAGACTCGATGTTTATGGTCGGTGACGTCAAGCAGTCCATCTATCGCTTTCGACTTGCGGAACCCGGCTTGTTTTTAAGTAAGTTTCACCGTTACGAAAAAGATGGCGCGGGGACCCGTATTGACCTTGCCGCCAATTTCCGAAGCAGGCATGAAATTCTGGGTGCGGTTAATGATCTGTTTCGAAAATTAATGAGTGAGCGTCTCGGAGAACTTGATTATGACGAACGCTCTTTTTTAAGGCAGGGGGCAGAGAATGAGCCGAGTCTGGAGAGGATGGAGCCTGAGCTCGTCATATGCAGCCGTGAAGGCGATGGGGATGAAGAGGACGCAGAAGCTGCACGATTAGAAGCAAGAGCTGCAGCGGTGAGAATACGCCGTATGATCGACAGCGGCTTTATGGTTATTGATAAAGAATTAGGTGTTCAGCGCCCGGTACGATACAGCGATATAGCTGTGCTGATGCGATCGATGCCCTGGGCCGAAACCTACGTTGAAGAATTCAGTCTTTATAACGTTCCGCTCTATGCAGATCTGTCTACCGGCTATTTTGATGCGGTGGAAATTCGCGTGATGCTGAGCTTGCTGCAAATTATTGACAATCCCTACCAGGATATACCGCTGGCGTCGGTTTTACGTTCTCCAATAGGCGGATTGGATGAAGAGGCGCTGGCTCATATCCGGGCCTGTCATCCGGAGGGGTCGTTCTTTACTGCTTTAAGAATGTACGCAGGAAACAATCCGGATAGCCGGGCAGCCAGCTTTTTATCTGAACTGGAGATCTGGCGCAGCGATGCGGTAGAAAAAAGCCTTGCCTCGTTTATTTGGCAGCTGTACAGTGACACCGGCTACTTAGAATATTGCGGAGGTCTGCCCGGTGGAAGGCAGCGCCGGGCTAATCTCACAGCTCTTTATGACAGAGCCGTTCAGTATGAAACGACCTCCTTTCGGGGATTGTTCCGCTTTTTGCGCTTTATCGAACGCATGAAAGAAAGAGGAGAAGATTTAGGCAAGGCGGGAGCAGCAGGTGAATCAGAGGATGTTGTTCGTTTGATGACGGTGCATAAAAGCAAAGGACTTGAATTTCCAGTCGTTATGCTGGCCGGATTAAATAAAGGATTTAATTTCCAGGATTTAAATCAATCGTATCTAAAACATAAAGAAATGGGACTGGCTGTCAGACTTGTTGACCCGGACAAGAGGACATCGTATCCAACTCTTTTTTATTACGTTATGCGTGAAAAACTCAGACGGGAGCAGCTGGCAGAAGAAATGCGTGTTCTCTACGTCGCCATGACCAGAGCAGAGCAAAAGCTTATTTGCACATTAAGTGTGAAAGATACAGCAAAAGCAGTAGAAGCTTGGAAGATGAGTGTGGAAGGCAGCAGGGTAGCGGAGGCTTCCTTGCTTAAAAGCGGCTCACCAGCTGACTGGCTCGTCCCTGTTTTAATGACGTACCGCGCTAATTTAACGCAGTTCGCTCCGGAAGCGCCGCTCCATGAAGCAGAGTCCGGTACTCGCTGGATTATTTCTTCAGAGAGCGTTCAGACCCTGCCTGCGCCTGAGACAGAGAATGGAGACGAGGAACGAAAAAAGCTTCTTCAACACGTTCAGAAGCTGGAACCGTTTGCAGCACCCGAAAAAGAAATTCAGCATTCATTGGAATGGCGGTATGAGCATGCTGCAGCAGTTCGCACACCGGTGAAGCATTCCGTTACGGAGTTGAAGCGGATGCAGGAGCCGGATCCATATGCGAAACTCATTACGACAAACAAACAGGAACTTGCGGAGAAACCTTCATTTGCTTCAGCTGAACAACAATCCGGTGCGGATATCGGTACGGCTGTGCACACCGTCATGCAGTTTATTCACTATGCTGATTTCGACAGGGATGGTATCCTGCAGGAGTTGGAAAGGCTCGTACAGGAGGAGAAGCTGACTAAAGCAGAAGCTGATGCAGTACCGCCCGAGTGGATTGAACGTTTTTTCAAAAGTGACACTGGTCTGGCGCTTAGAAAAGCCCGCTACGTCTATCGGGAGCTCCCGTTTAATATTCGTATTCCGGCATCCGGCTTTTACCCTAATTGGACGGGACCGGATGAGAATTTGTTTATCCAGGGGATTATAGACTGCGTTTACCAAAACGAAAATGGGGATTGGGTTATTCTGGACTATAAGACCGACCGCGCTCAGGATGCAGAAAGCTTAAGGGCTCGGTATCATTTTCAATTAAAGATGTACCAACAGGCACTGGAAGAAGCGTGGGGACAAAAGAACACGGAAGCCGTGATTATCGCCATGCGTACTGGAGAACGTATACGTTTGGAGGAAAAATAAATGCGTATCCTGCATACAGCAGATTGGCATATCGGCCGTACCATTGAGGGGCGGGATCGAATAAACGAACACGAAGCGATGATGGAGGAATTGCAGCGGATTTGCAGAGATGAGACGATCGATGCGGTCGTTATGGCAGGAGATGTATTCGATTCCGTTAACCCGCCTGCAAGAGGTGAAATGCTTTATTACGATGGCATGGAAGCACTAAGTGATGGAGGCCGCAGACCGGTCATCGTCGCAGCAGGAAATCACGACAGCCCGGAACGGCTGGAGGCAACAAGTTCTATCATGAAAAGGCTGAATGTGCACACACGTGCATTTCCGGGTATCGAACCTGTGAGTGTTCAGACAGAGCGCGGACTACTGCAGGCAGTGGTAATGCCGTATCCGTCGGAAGCGAGATTAAAGCGCAGACTTTCAGACGAACTTAACGAATTTGATTTGCGGGAGCAATACGACCAGGCTGTCAGCGGACTTTATCAAACTCAGCTCCGGCAGCTTGACCCCCGCGCTCCAATTATCGGAGTTTCCCATTTATTCGCAGCGGGAGGAGCGGAAACGGATTCCGAGCGTCCGATTCAGCTCGGCGGAGCTTATACGGTTAGAGGCGCGAGCCTGCCTGCCGTTGATTATCACGCATTAGGACATTTGCACCGCAGTCAAGCTGTCAAAACAGCTCCTGCTCCTTCGTGTTATTCCGGATCTCCGATGGGATTTAGTTTCTCAGAACGTGCGGATATTAAATCCGTGTCTATCGTGACGCTTGGAGAAGAGGATTCTCCCAAAGTCAAAACCGTCCCGCTTTCCTGCGGGAAACCACTCGTGAGATGGAAGGCGGAAGCTGGCGCGCAGCAGGTGCTGCAATGGATGGATGAAAAGCGAGATGCTGGTTCCTGGCTGGAAATTGAAGTGCATACAGATCAGCCGCTGTCAGCTGAAACCGTTCATCACATGAAAAAAGCGTATAATGGCCTCCTATCTATCATTCCTATTTTTCCGGATAGAGACCGGGACGTGGAAATCAGGCGTCGGGAGCGTCCAATAGAGGATCTATTTACAGAATTTTATAAGAAACAGCTGGATGGTGCGGAACCGTCTGCTGAACTTAAAGAGTTGTTTTTGCGAATGGTGGAGGTGGAGGACCATGAGGCCGCTCAAACTGACGATTAAAGGGTTACACAGCTTTCGTTCCGAACAACACGTTGATTTTGAAGCACTCGCAGGCAGCGGAGTATTTGGAATATTTGGCCCGACCGGCAGCGGGAAATCCAGTATTCTCGATGCTTTAACTCTTGCTTTATATGCAAAGGTAGAGCGCGCGCAGAAGTTTGATGGCATCATGAATCAGCATGAAAAAGAGATTTATGTCCGATTGGATTTCATGCTTGGAAGCGATACGTACGCAGTTGAACGAAATTTTAAAAAAGATAAGGAAGGCGCTGTTAGACAGACATCCGCCCGTTTTATGTGCAACTCTCTTGTAGAAGCAGAAAAAGCGAAAGACGTGAACGAGGCGGTTGGAAAACTTCTTGGGCTCTCCTCGGAAGATTTCACAAGAGCAGTCGTTCTTCCACAGGGAAAATTCGCAGAGTTTTTATCCTTAAAAGGGCAAGACCGCAGAAAAATGCTGCAGCGGTTGTTTCAGCTTGAAAAATATGGGGACGAATTAAATAGAAAAGTATCTGCTTCCAGAAAACAAATTGATGCATCATTAAATCAGCTGGAAAGTGAGAGGGACGGACTTGGTGCCGCCGATGAACGTGCAGTTGAAGAAGCTGCAAGCGCTCTTCATGAAGCCGAAGGTGAGAAAAATCTGCTTACGAGCCTGCATCAGCGTGCAGAGGAGCTCGCTGGTAAACTGGCTGACCAATGGAACAAACAGCATAAGCTGGATAAAGCAAAACAAGAGCTTCATCAGCTTCAGCTAAAAGAAAATGAGATGCAGGAGATGAAAGCCTGGATTGAGCGGGCCCGGCTTGCAGCGCATTTAAAGCCCTTCGCTGATGAATGGACAGAAGCCAATCATGCCCAACAAAATATTGTAAAATTATTCAAACAAGCTGAGGCCGGTTTACAAGCAGCGGAAAGAAAACGAACGGAGCTGCTTGCGCACGCTACGTATACGAAAAAAGAGCTTGAGCAGCAAAAAAGCGAAAAAGAGGCAGCTATTTTAAAGCTTGAAGCTCTTCAGGAAACGGACCGTGAAAAATCAGAATTGGAAAACCAGCTTCGAAAGATACACGATGAGCTCGACATCAGTCTTAAACGCGAGCAGGAAGAGGGGAACGAGCTTCAAGCTGCGGATACAAAATTTCAACAGGCTGAAGAGCTGCAGAACCAGTTGGAACGAGATGTACGTGCGTACGATGAACAGCTCAAGCCATTAGGTGACGTGAGGACTGCCTTTGAAGAGGCAGAGTCGGTGAGACAGGCGGAGAGCAAGGCTAAAGAAAAAGCGCAAGCGCTGGAAGAATCCGAAAAGAGGCGCTTTATGGCATCAAAAGCTGCAACGGATCAGGAATCAAGACAGCTTGAAGTGGAAAACCAGCTAAAAACAACCGGCAGACAGCTGATCGCCGCTTACAATCAAGTTTCTGAAATCGTTCATCACATTCATACACATTTTGTGAGCAGTCAGGAGAGCCAATGGATTGAAACACATCGAGAGCGCGTGGAACGAGGAAGCCCGTGTCCCATTTGCGGGCACTCGTCTCTTGCATCCTCAAACAACGTGTCTTCACGAGAAAAAGAAGATTTCCCTATGCAAAAGCTGTTAAAAATCCGATCGGATATGGAAGTAAGAATCGAAAATTCCCCCGTTTTACTGCCTGAGGTAGTGCAGCAAGAGGAAGAACCCGTTCTTGATCACATAGAAGAAAAAGTACAGGCCTGGCATCGATTAATTTCCATCTGGCAGCAGAAGGTAAAGGATCAGCAAAACGCGTCCCAAGCATATCGCGATTTGAGCCAGCGTCTTCAGACTGAAGACCAATCCTTGAAAGAAGCTCAAGCAGCACATTTGTCAGCTCGCAATGAAATGCAAATGAAGCGGGAGAAATGGCAGCAGACCTATCATGCACACAGCTTGGATACTATCGCTCAGGCGTATCAGACGCTTGCGGAATTAAAAGAGAAGCGGGACAATACGGCAGAACGGATACGGAAGAGCTACGATATTATTTCCGCTCTGCAAACTAAGAAATGGCAGGCTTCTGAAAAGAAAACTGCATCATCGACCAAGATCCATCAGCTGCGGGATAAAGAAAAAGATATTCATGAGCGCGTAGCTGTCTGTGAAGCACGGATAAAGTCTGTGGCCGGCAATGAACTACTTCAAACTAAATTGCTGAAGGAGAAACAAGCGTTGTCGACATGCTGCAAAAGCCTGTCAGACCTGGAAGAAAAAATCACTGCAGCTGCTGAAGAATTGGATGAAAAAAAACTGGCGTTCCACAGCGTATCAGAGCGTAAAACAGCGGCTGATGCAAGAATCAGCAGAGCTGAACAAGCGTGGCACAGCCACGCAGGAGAGAGGCTGCCTGATGATGTATTGTCTGCTTATGCAGAGCCGTCAGCAGTAGAACATCAGTTCGAGGCTGTGCAGCAGTATGAAGAAAAGATGAAGTTGATGGGAGACCGGGTCAATAGCCTGAAACGTGAAATTGGCAGCCCGGTTACAAAAGATGCCTGGATGCTTGCTGAGGACAGAAAAACAGCGCTAAGATCGGATCTGCGTGATGCAGAACATGCTGAAGGAAGAGCGCATCAGCTTTATGAAGACAGAGCAAAGCGGTTTGAGCGGTTTGCAGAAGTTGTAAAGGAAGAAAAGCGCCTTCGGCATGAGGCAGAGCTCCATCAGCAGCTGGAGCAGGTGCTCAGGGGCAAGCAATTTGTTGAATTCCTGGCGGAAGAACATCTTTATCACGTCTGCCGTGAAGCCACGGATGTTCTGAAAAAGCTGACGAGGAGCAGGTACGCAATTGAAGTGGATCAAAGCGGCGGCTTTTTGATCAGAGATGACAGCAGCGGTGGTATTCGACGCCCGGTATCCAGTTTATCAGGAGGAGAAACGTTTTTGACGTCCTTAGCGCTTGCGCTTGCGCTCTCAAAATCCATTCAGCTGAGAGGGCGCTACCCGCTGGAATTCTTTTTCCTTGATGAAGGATTTGGCACACTGGACAGCGGCCTTTTAGAGACTGTTATGGAAGCTTTGGAAAAACTGGAGCTTGAAGCGGGGTCGGTAGGTGTTATCTCACACGTACCGGAGCTGCAGGAACGCCTTCAAAAAAGGCTGCGTGTAATCCCGGCTGTACCTGGCGAAACCGGAACGCGCCTTGTAATAGACAATTAACGGCAGACTGGCTGACTGTGAAGGATGAAAAGCAACTGACGGCAGCGATATCTCCATAGAGAAAAAGACAAACGATTTAGCAGAAAACAAAAATGCCGGCTCCCGAATGGGAGCCGGCTACAGGCTGTTGATAAAGTCAATTTATTTACATGTTTATTCGATTGATTGACTTTCCCCTCTGTTTACCGGCGGAAGTTTGCCGTGGGCTTGCCTTCAGCTATTTCTCAGGATAAACCTCTGAGAAAGGATCTTCAGGCTGCGCTAATTCCACAGGCGTCCCCGCCGGACACAAAGGGAAAATGAATTTGTTTGATGGAGAAAAACGTTTCATCCCGATTCGACATCGAAGCGCTGCCTAACGAAAGGTTCCCTCTAGATGGAACAAGCTCGTGTGAATCATCACCAGGGTTTTAACCGGACAGCCAGCTGCTAAATCGGAGGAAACTCGACTCCGAGAGGATCAGAACGAGGCGAAGATCCAGCGCTTCTGACGAAAGGAAGAAGCGGTTAGCTGAGGCCGTTCCCTCCGGAAAGCGAGTGTCCGCAGATGCAGGCAAATGCAAAGTCATTCACCTGAAATGACTTTATCAACACTCTGAAGCCGGCTCCCGAATGGGAGCCGGCTAAACTTGTTAGACGGTTTTTGCTTTCAGTCGTTCTTCCACGTACTCTTCATAGGTGATTTCTTTGTCGTAAACGCCGTCATCTTTTAATTCAATGATGCGGTTAGCAAGGGATTGGTTAAACTGAAAGTCGTGGCTTGCAAATATCATAGACCCTTTGAAGTCGACAAGACCGTTGTTTAACGCTGTAATGGATTCTAAATCCAAATGGTTTGTCGGCTCGTCAAGCACTAGCACGTTTGCTCCGGAAAGCATCATTTTTGAGAGCATGCAGCGAACTTTCTCGCCACCAGAAAGGACAGCCGGACTTTTCTTCGCTTCTTCACCGGAAAAAAGCATGCGTCCCAGAAAACCACGTACAAACTGCTCGGACTGATCATCTGGGGAATACTGGCGGAGCCAGTCGATTAAATCAGATTCCTTACCGGTAAAATAGCTGGTATTGTCTTTTGGGAAATAAGACTGACTGGTTGTAATCCCCCATTTGTACGTGCCTTCATCAGGCTCGATTTCACCAGTTAAAATTTGCATTAATACCGTTTTAGCTTGTTCATTCGGCCCTGCCAGAGCTACCTTATCACCAGGATTCAGCGTGAACGATACGTTTTTGAAATACGTCACACCATCAATCGTTTTAGAAAGGTTCTCCACCGTAAGAAGATCATTGCCGATTTCACGCTCCGGTTTAAAGGCAATATAGGGATATTTGCGGGAGGACGGGCGGATGTCTTCCAATTCAATTTTATCCAAAAGTTTCTTCCGGGAAGTGGCCTGCTTCGATTTAGAGGCATTTGCGCTGAATCGGGCAACAAAATTTTTCAGATCATTAATTTTTTCTTCTTTCTTTTTATTCCGCTCCTGAGCCATTTTAAGAGCGAGCTGACTGGATTCATACCAGAAATCATAGTTTCCGACGTAAATTTGTATCTTACCAAAATCAAGGTCTGCAATATGCGTGCAGACATTGTTCAGGAAATAGCGGTCGTGGGAAACGACAATGACTGTGTTCTCGAAGTTAATCAAAAATTCTTCAAGCCACTGGACAGCCTCCACATCGAGGCCGTTCGTCGGCTCATCAAGTAGAAGAACTTCCGGGCTGCCGAAGAGAGCCTGAGCAAGAAGGACCTTTACTTTATCGCCTTCACTTAAAGCATTCATTGTTACATAGTGCTTATCTTCTGAAATGCCTAATCCTTGAAGCAAAACGGCTGCATCAGACTCAGCCTCATAGCCGTTCATTTCTGCGAATTCACCTTCTAGTTCAGCTGCGCGCATGCCGTCTTCATCGGAGAAGTCGGGCTTCATGTAAATTTCATCTTTCTCTTTACGAACGTTATAAAGCTGTTCATAGCCCATCATAACGACTTCGAGAACCTGTTCCTCTTCATAAGCATAGTGATCCTGCTTTAACACAGCAAGCCGGGCATCTTTTGCCATGGAAACGTGACCGGACTGTGAGTCTATTTCACCGGACAGCACCTTCAAAAACGTTGATTTACCTGCACCGTTAGCACCGATCAGGCCGTAGCAGTTTCCTGCAGTAAATTTGATGTTTACATCTTCGAACAATTTTTTATCTCCAAATCGGAGACTGATATCTTGAGCTTGAAGCATATTAGTTTCATCCTCTTTCCTTAGACATACTGATGAGGATTATACCATTTACGAGAGTAAATTACGACAGTGATTTATACATGGTTTTAAAATGACATTTTTCGGCTATAGTTTTAAAGTGGGTATTCTAAGGAGAAATGAGTGAACAAGATGAAGAGCATGAGTTATATACAGAGAGATCAGCTGCTCTTTTTAACTGAACAAATGGTCCATGCAGATTTAAACAGTTCGTGGCACGAATTTGCTATGCTGTGTGATCCTGGAACAACTGCCTCAGCATACGGTGATCTGCTTCAAAAAGAGCGAAGCTTTCAAATTTATTACCGTCATAAATTGACATACGAAGGAAGCTTAATATGGAAGGCTTCTGAAAGCCTTGAGAAGCCTGAAGATACGTATTTGCAGGTTCGTTACAATAAAATTCGCCGAGGCAGCACAGAAAATTCACTTGTAAATGATTATGTGTTCAGCATTCGTCTGGCAGATTGGCTGTCAGAACGGGGAACATCGCTTTCGTTCGGAAGCCTATACGATCCTGACGAACTGAACGATTACAATAAAAAGCGCATTGATGTTATTCTGCAAAAATGGGGATTTTCAAAAGAACTTGTTATTCCCTTTGAAGCTCCAGATGCAGGACTAATTGAACAGCTGATCCAACGAGTTATTTCAACCTCTATCCTCGTAGAAGCTTGCCGAAAACAAGCCTCTGCTAATGTCTCTGTAACCGGGTAACCAATCAAGCGTCCGAATCGTATCATGAACAGCCTGCGTCAGGTTAAAAGCCTGTTGCAGGCTGTTTTCAACGTTGATCCGCAGTTGCCCGATGTTCTAATAAACAGGTAAACTAATAGAGAAGGCAGGTGAAGAACATGCAAAGCTTAAATGAGAAAATAATGGACGTGCTTGAAAAAAGAAGGGTGTATGATAAGTGGCTGAAACATACGCTGCTCCTTTATGAGAAAAATCATTACGTACAGCTGCGTCAGCAGGCAGTTGAGCCGCGGCAAGAAACGTCATTTAGTCTATATGAAGCTGGATCAACAGCAGATGAGCACGCTGAAGGGGAGCAATTATACAGCCGGTACACGGATGCTCATATAAAAGAACTCCAAAAAGAGCTAATGGCTGAATATACGATGTACAAGGAGCATCTAAAGCAGGTGGAAACCGTTGAAGCAGAGGAAGAACAGCTTGCTGTCATGAAGGAATCGCTGATTGAAGACAAGGAGTCATTCTGGTCTGACAAGCTCTATGAAGCTGCTGCATCAGAGGTAAGAACGATGGGTGCCATACAAAATTTACGTGAAGCGGTTGATGCAGGGGAGCAGGCTTATTATTCCCTTGAAGAAGTGATGAAAGCATTTGACAAACAGGCGGATTGGACCCCTGCGGCGGATTATCTGGAAGGAGCCGTTCCTATCTTTTTAAAAGGTATTCATGTAGGAAATGTACTGAGAGCCCTTCACAGGGCAGACCGGCATTTGAGACAGTTCCGGGATGAGATCGAGAGTTTGCCGGATTACGGTTCAGATGTAGATCCGAGTGTCTTTCATGATCAAAATGAAGATGTTTTTGAAATAGTTCTCCGTATGTGGCTGTTGGAAAAGGATCCATCGAACGCATCGCTGCTTCCAGCTGAACTGCAGGATCTCGTCTCAACCTCCGTCAATCGTCTGAAAACAGATCTGCGGCAAAAAGAACAGGAGAAGCAGACTCTCTCTGAAAAACGTATCCAGCTCTTAAAGGAAGCTTGAGTCATGAAATTGTTTGTGTATGGAACGCTGATGACCGGAGAAGGAAACCATTTCTTTTTACGACGTGCCAAGCTGCTTAATCGTCAAGCAAGAGTAAATGGAAGCCTGTACGATACTGGACTAGGCTATCCAGCGCTTGTTAGAGGAGCGGGAGAAGTATGGGGCGAGCTGTATGCGATTACCTCATCACAGCTTCCCGCTATCGATGAGCTGGAAGGCTATCAGGATGGCCGCACATGGAATCTGTACTCCCGGGAGACAGTTGACGCTTTTACTGAAAACGGAACGGAGAGAGCGCTTGTTTACTATTACAATAAACCGGTAAAGGCAGAAAAAAGGATTGCGTCCGGGAGCTGGAAAACCCACCGTATATCCGGCAGCTGACAAAGCTTTAGTATGCTGGAAGTGCCGCTGTATTCCTGTTGAATAAACATCATCTGGGCGAAAGTGAACGCCTTCTGAAGCAAGATGATCCAAAATATCCTGCTCAGAGCACCATCAATACCGAAAAGCTTCCGGCAGTCGCTGGAAGCTTTTCTCGTTTATGAACAGGGAGCCTGCATCAGTTGGTTACCGATTAATTGTCATGAGCGATACTGAAGAGATTTTTTGGAACTTGATTATACGGAGTTATTGAAATTATTGGCCGCGGGCCATTTGATTTGTCCTTCCCGTCCCGAGGAATCGAGCATAACAGAAAAAGAATGCTTCGTATAAAAATGAACTAAGCGATCTTGATGGTCATAATCCCGCTCTTTCAACTGTCCCCGGATCTCAGGAATGTTTTTTTCTTCGGCTTTTTTCTTTAAGTGTTTCATGATGATGGATCCAAATCCGGAATCAGCCTCTCCACGTATGTCGTCAATATAAAGAGCGTCCTGCTCATAAGTTCCATGCAGGGAAAAATCCCAATGGCCCCGGTGCGGAAACCGGCAGTCGTCAGCCATGATTCGAAACGTTTTCCCGTCGTCGTATTCATAAACGATTGTCATCACACTGTGCTTCGTCTGTTCGACACCGCGGATATCGAACCGTTTTGCGATTGTTTCAAGGTTTTGCTGCAGGCGTAAAAACTGCGTTTGAAGTTCATCATACGCGTGCGCCAATTCCAATTCGGGCAATTCGGTAGTTGGCTGCTGCTCAAATGCAGATTGCATATGCGGCACCTCCTGCGTAAAAATAGTACGTGTTCAGCCTCACACTCAAATATTGCATTCTACTAAAGGTGCGCAGAGTTTTCAAGTCAAAATCTTTTTCTTTTTCACACGTTGATTTTATAATGAACGGTGAAGAAAGCAGGTGACGTGATGAAAATCAGCATAGAAGCACTTGAAGGCAGGGGCGATGCCTACCAGTTTGGATTAAAACAGGCAGAGCGGTTAAAACAAACCGTTCTTTATCATAAGCACGTGCGCAGACGAAAAAAATCAATTCGACGGTATACAACGGATTTTCTTGCGACGAAAGCTTGGATACAGGAAATCTCGCCAGACCTTTGGGCTGAGCTTGAAGGCTTGTCGGAAGGACTTGGATGGAGGTTCGAGGATATTGTTCACGAATACGCCGGCTACCAGCAGTCGTGGATCAAAAGCGGCTGCAGTGCTTTAATGGGAGAGGGGATTTATGGGCGTAATTATGACTACCATCCGAAAACGTATGATGGACGCTTCGTCATGTATCAGCCGCTGTCCGGATATGCATCCGTCGGGTTTGCCCAGCGTATCATTGGCAGAATGGATGGTATGAACGAAAAAGGTCTCGCGATCGGTTATCATTTTGTAAATAGAATCTCTCCTGAAGACGGATTTATTTGCTGTTCTATTGCAAGGCTGGTTTTAGACTCCTGCTCCTCTGTTCCTGAAGCAGTCAAGCTGCTTCAGGAAATTCCGCACAGGCATTCATTTAATTATTCGCTGGCCGATTCGGATGGTCGTACGGCTGTTGTAGAGGCATCTGCGAAGGGTGCTGTTGAACTAAATCACAATGGCGGTGCCTGCACCAATCATTTCCGGGCAGAGGAAAAGCAGCGCGAAAATCGTCATATGACAATGGAATCGGAGCAGAGGCTGAGAAGACTGTTCGAATTAAAAAAAACAGCAGCTGCGCAAGCCGGCACGTTTGAGCTGTTGAACAGCACGAAGCATAAAATAGCAAAGAAAGAATACGGAAACTGGTCCGGTACGATTCATACGGCGGTCTATGATACGACTAATCTTCAAGTAACAATAGGCATTGGCACAGACGCTGTTCCCGTTGTAATCTCATTTTCCGACTGGCTGAAAGGCAGCCGTTTTATTGTAAAAAAGCTTAGAGGACAAATAGAATTTGAGGATGGCATGGAGCATCTGGGGATACAAGTCCCCGAAAGGAGTTAATCTCATGGCACAGCGCAGCGCTGAAGATATATTGAACTATCTTGATAAAGCTGAAGTCGCCTCTGTCGGCACCTCCAATATGGGCAAACCTCGGCAGCGAATGATGCACTTTGCTTCAGACGAGCGATTTCATATTTACCTGTCGAGTATGAAAGGTGATCCCAAGGTTATCCAGTGGAGTAACATTTCGGAAACGGCGATGCTGATTCATCAGGGCAGCACCTTTATGGAAATGGAAGAATGTGAAATAATCGGTCGCGCAGAGATCGTCCGCTCAAATGAGGAACGCGAACGAGCGGTTCACCTGCTCCAGCATCGTTCTCCGATTGTAGGAAGCTTTGTCGAGCAGGATGCTGTTGACAGGCTTGAATTTATTAAAATTGTCCCTTCTGTAGTGAAATACCGATTTGTTCCTGAAATTTTGCAGGGAGAAAAACCGACCGTGCTGGATGTTGGACAAGCGTCAGAAGCAGGCAGTGACATGCAGGATTTAATATCCAGAGCCTCAGTTTGGAAGGAGGCGCTCCGACCTCTATCACTGACAGCCTCGCTGGTGCCGGTCTTAGTAGGTGCTGCTGCGGCCTTCGGTCTTGCCGGGCTATTCAGCTGGACTTTATTCTTGTTAACGTTATTTGCAGCACTCGCGGTACAGGCTGGAACGAACATGATCAATGACTATTTGGATGCAGAAAGAGACGCTGAAAACACCGGCTCCCTTCGTCCATTTACAGGCGGATCCCGAATGATTCAACTAGGCCTTATTCAAAAACAGGACATGGGCTTTTTCGGGGTTTTACTTACTGCGGCAGCTGCAGTCGTAGGAATTGGTTTGGCTGCTGTTTCTGGACCGCTTCTGCTTCTGCTGATCGCTTACGGGCTGACAGCCGGCTTTTTCTATACTGGCAGGGAGGGACGATTTTCCTTCATTAACGCCTCTCCCGGCCTGGCCGAGTTCTTTATTGCGACAACGTACGGTGCGGCTATGACGGCCGGTACCTTTTATATTCAAACCGGGTATTTCTCGGCGGAAATATGGTTGTTATCGATTCCGATCGCGGCACTTGTTACTAATGTGCTCCTCATTAACCAGTTCCCTGATGCTGAGAGTGACAGCCGTACCGATAAGCGCACACTTGTCGTTCGGATTGGACGCCGTCAGGCAAAAAACGTAGTCTTTGGATTATTCGGCTTAGCTGTCGTATCCGTTCTTTTACTTCCACTTGTGACAGCTGTTCCGTTTAGCTTTTATCTCGTTCTGCTGGCTGTGCCGTTTTTATTTCAGGCTGTCAGGTATATTCGTGCACATTATGACAGCAGTGCGACTGATTTGGTGCCGGGCAACGCTCATACAGCTATATTTCACTTAATGACAGGACTTTTGGCTGCAATTACGCTGATTATGCCGAACATTGGAACACTGATATCCCTGGCACTTTTCGCAGCTGCAGCCGGATTTGTTTTCTGGGTATGGCGTTATATTGAGAGACAGCGAAAAGTGATGGCAGATTTTAAAAAGGCTTTCTCTACAGCTTAAATGAGCCAGCGTGCTGAAAGACCTCAGTCACATATGAGCTTGTCAACAATGAGTTATGATTTTCAGCCGGAGCCGTCCTGATCAGGACTCCGGCTTCTTTTTGTAAATACAGCTTTAACTCCTTAGCTGCGATAATCTCATCGTCACTTCCGATCAGCACGCTAATTTTCTCCCATGGCAGCTGCTTTAAAGCGGCAGGTTTCTCAATGAAGCGCCCCATCATGTATTCATACGTGATGGATTTTTTGATGACTTCAGAATAAGGGTTAAACGGCTCCAGTCTGGAGGGAATATCAATAACAGGCATACGCCGCAGCAGGTTTAGCCCCGTTCGATCTAAGATACCTGCGGCAGCCGCACGCTTCATATATAAGCGGTACATTCCGTCATCTGATTCATCATTTCCATTTTGATAAACGGGAAGCGTAGGATGAAGGAAAGGAGCCAACAGCACAAGGTGAATCACAGAGGCGGGCCAGCCGTGCTGTTCGATTAATCGTAAAATGGTTCCGCATCCCATGCTATGCCCGGCAAGTATCAGTCGTTTTCCTTTTGTATAACGCATTACCTCAGCTAAATCTTCAATCAGCCGGTTGCGGTTTGGAGTGTGGATGAGGCTGTCTTTGCCTTCATATCCCCTCAACACAGGAAAAAAATGAGCGGCATTCCAACCTGCTCTTCCAAGTTCGAGCGCTCCGGCCTGCATCGTATCTAAATCTGACGTGATGCCGTGGACCCAAATCACTTGTATGTCAGGATTACGTTCGATTGTATAAAGTGTCAAATCGTTTTTGTCAGTAGTTTTAATAATATACCTGTTCACTGTTTTCGCTCCTCGTACTGAAATAGATGTTTACATTTCGATGGAAACGTGAATATAAAGAAGTGTTTCTACTATACCTCAGGAGGGATTTACGATTATGGCAGATAAAATGTTTTCCACAAAAGCAACCGCTCAGGGAGGAAGAGAAGGACATGTAACCTCTGACAACAAAGTAGTAGACGTTGATTTAAAAATGCCGGATAACAACGGCATTCCAGAAGATGCATCCAATCCGGAGCAGCTTTTTGCAGCCGGCTACAGCGCCTGCTATGATGGCGCCCTCAATTTAATGGCTTCAAAAGCGCAGAAGGACATTACGTCTGAGACGACTGCCGAAGTAAGCCTGCTGAAAGACCCGGAGGATAACGGATTTAAGCTCGGCGTAACACTTCATGTTCATGTGAGCGGAGTGTCTCAGGAAGAGGCAGAAGAACTGGCACACCGAGCTCATGATTTCTGTCCTTACTCCAAAGCTACCAGAGGCAATATTGAAGTCGAGTTACAAGTTACTTCCCGCTAGCAGAAGCTTGAAACCTTTTTTATAAGCAGTAGCTGCAGCCGTCCATTACATTGGGCGGCTTTTTCTGCTTCATTCCTTTTGTTTTTCTGAAAGCCGAAAACAAAAAGAAGCAGGTAATGTAAAAGCTTATTCATGCCTTACAGCGATGAATGCTATATAATCAAGTTACGGGAAAAGAGGTGACATCATGAAAAAATGGCTTACAGGCGGATTTTTACTTCTGGTTGCTGTACTTGGCTTTATTTTTATTCCTATTATGTATGATTATTTCATGAATCGGTCTTACGGAAGCGAAGCAGTGGAAGCAGATGTGGAAGGACCATGGGAGACAGCGGTGTTTGCGGGAGGGTGTTTCTGGTGTATGGAGCCGCCCTTTGAAAAGGTAGAGGGCGTAGACAAAGCTGTATCAGGGTATACGGGCGGTCCGGAAGAAAACCCTTCGTATGAGGACGTCGCTTCAGGAGAAACTGGACATGTGGAAGCAGTCCAGGTAACGTATGATCCTGAGCTTGTCAGCTATGAGGAGTTACTGGAGATTTACTGGAGACAGATTGATCCGACATATGATGAAGGGCAATTTGTAGACCGGGGCTACCAGTATTCGCCGCACATTTTTTATCAGAATGATGAAGAACGGGAAGCGGCTGAAGCTTCAAAAGAAGACCTGGAAGCAAGCGGCAGATTTAGTGATCCGATCGTCGTGGATATTCGGGAGCTGGATACATTTTATGTGGCAGAGGATTACCACCAGGACTTTTATAAAGAAAATCCTGTCCGCTATGAATTTTACAGGTCGAATTCAGGACGGGATGAGTTCATTGACGATCACTGGGGTGAAGAAGCAGAGTATGAAACAGCCGGATCATCGAACCTTCCGTTTTGGCGGCAATATGAGCCTGAAACAGAGGAAGAGCTGCGCGGAAGGCTGACAAACCTTCAATTCGAAGTAACTCAGGAGGATGCTACAGAGCCAGCCTATCACAATCCATACTGGGACAACACGGAAACAGGGATTTATGTTGACATCGTTTCCGGAGAACCGCTTTTTCGTTCAAAAGATCAATTCGATTCCGGCACTGGCTGGCCGAGCTTTACAAAGCCGATTGCAGAGGAGTTTATTGAAACGAAGGCAGACTGGTCCATGCTGATCAAACGGACGGAGGTACGGAGTGCCTATGCTGACTCTCATTTAGGGCATGTTTTTGAAGATGGTCCAGAGCCGGATGGACTTCGTTACTGTATGAACTCAGCGGCTATGAAATTTATTCCGGTTGAAGAGATGGAAGCTGAAGGGTATGGAGACTATATTGACATTGTGGAGCAATAACTAAAGGTGGGGTTGGATGTCTAAAAACGAATTTGCTACTTTTGCAGGAGGCTGTTTCTGGTGTATGGTACGGCCGTTTGATGAAGAGCCTGGTATTGTAAGTGTTGTATCTGGCTATACAGGAGGAGATACAGCAGATCCGTCTTATGAAGAGGTCAAGCAAGGTACGAGCGGACACAGAGAAGCAGTTCAAATTGAATTTGAACCGGCAGTTTTTTCCTATGAGAAGCTGTTGACCATTTACTGGCAGCAGGTGGATCCTACAGATGACGGCGGCCAGTTTTTTGACCGCGGCTCTCAATATCGTACGGCGATTTTCTATCATTCGGATGATCAAAAGGCCGAAGCTGAAGCATCGCGGGAGCAGCTTGAGAAGCATGGACCATTTCAAAAACCTATTGTAACGGAAATTCTGCCTGCTCAAGCATTTTATCCTGCTGAAGAAGAGCATCAGAAGTTTTACAAAAAAAATCCGGAAGCGTACCAGCAAGAACGGATCGACTCTGGACGTGAACGTTTTATTCAGGAAACCTGGAACAAATAACATAGGTACCCAAATGAAAGCACAGGCTTCTGCCTGTGCTTTCGCGTGAATAAAGTCAATTTAAATGAATAACGTTGCATCTTTCTTTATCTGCGGACACCCGCTTTCCGGATGGACGGGCTCAGCTTTCCCTCCTGCTGTCGGAAGCTCCGGATCTTCACCTCGATCTTGATCCACCGGAGTAGAGGCCCACCGATGTCAGCAGCTGGCAGGACATTTCAAAAGCCTGATTATGTTAGGTTCGAGCTTCTTAGGAAGTGATGGAACCCTGCCTATGATAGACTTTATTCTCAAATTGATGATGACGAACGATTATGTAGATGGTTTATTCGGCAGGCTGTAGTTCAACTCCGTTCAACGAGTATGCCCGCCCAATAAAGTCGTAAGCGTTCATCGTTGCATAAGAACAAAAAGAGCGATATACTATAAAAAAGTAAGTGGAAGGAAGGAAGATAGCATGAAGCTGATTAAAGGAATTCACCACGTTTCTTCGCTCACTGCAAATGCAGCCGACAATTATGCATTTTATACAAACGTCTTAGGCATGCGCTTAGTTAAAAAAACCGTCAACCAGGATGATCCGAGCATGTATCATTTATTTTACGCAGACCGCTACGGCTCTCCCGGAACAGATTTCACATTTTTTGAAATACCGATGGCCGGGAGAACACACCGCGGCTCTCAAAGCATCAGCAGCACCGGATTACGCGTCCAGTCAGATGAAGCAATATCCTTCTGGAAAAAAAGACTGGATGCGCTTCAAATTACAGTTGGCGACCCCGAAAAGAGGGCTGGCAGGCTCACCCTCGCGTTTGAAGACCATGAGGGACAGCGGATCCGCCTTTTTTCTGATCGGAACGGTGCCGAAACGCCTGCTGGAACACCGTGGGAGCATCCCGATATTCCTGAAGAAATGGCAATTATCGGTCTTGGGCCTTCCGAGCTTACGGTCCGTTCACTATCTAAAACAGAAAATGTGCTGCTGAACGTTTTGTCCTTTACGAAAATATCTGAGGAAGAAGTAAAAGAAGGGACACTCATCATTTATTCAACTGCATCTGGAGGCAATGGCGCCGAAGTGCACGTGATCCAATCGTCTGAAGCGAAGGAACGTCCGGGAAGAGGAAGCGTACATCATGTTGCTCTAAGGGTAAAAGATGAAGAAGAGCTTCGCACGTGGAAACATACGGTGGATGAAGCAGGTTATGCAAATTCAGGCATTGTGGAACGCTATTATTTTACCTCGCTGTATTTCCGTGATGGCAATGGAATATTGTTTGAACTCGCAACGGATGGACCCGGATTCCATATGGATGAGCCGATAGAGCAGCTCGGTGAAAAGCTTGCCCTGCCGCCTTTCCTCGAACAGAGGCGCGATGAAATTGAACAGAAGCTGAAGCCGATTAAGGCTGAGTGATAATGATGCCGCAGACTGGTTCTGCGGCATTTCTATTGGCAGATCCATTTCATCAGAGTCTATCTGGACTGTACAACTTTTGGAAATGTACGGTAAACTTACGTTATCAATGTGTGACAGATCACGACGGTTTTACTGGTTATCAGAAAGGAGGCAGCCATTCATGGATATAATGTCCGTCCTGCTTGTGCTATTGTTTTTTGCTAATATATTGTTCGCTGGCATTATTATTTTTATTGAACGAAAAGATGCGACGGCTACTTGGGCCTGGGTGCTCATCCTCTTCTTCATTCCGTTTCTTGGCTTCATCATCTATATATTTTTAGGCCAAAATTTGACTCGAAGGCGTTTATTTGATTGGGAGGGTATTAGCAGAATTGGAATTACCGATGTGCTGAAGCATCAGATCGAGCAGATTCGCAACCCGTCTTTTTCGTATCATAATGACAATATCGATCCTTACAGGGATATGATATATATGCATTTGATTAATAACGACGCTATTTTGACAAAGAATAACGACATAGATGTTTTCTCTGATGGTCAAGATAAGTTTGAACAATTGAAGCAGGATATTCGGGAGGCGCAGGATCATATTCATATGCAGTACTACATATTTCGCCATGATGAATTAGGCAAAGAGCTGATTCAGCTGCTTGCAGAGAAAGCTGCTCAAGGAGTTAAGGTACGCATTCTCTACGATGAGCTTGGGTCCAGAAAACTTCGCAGACGTCATTTTGATCAGCTGACAAAAGCAGGAGGAGAGGTCGGCGTCTTTTTCCCGTCTAAAATTGCGCTGATTAATATCCGACTGAACTACCGGAATCACCGTAAGCTGACGATTATAGATGGAGCAGTCGGATACGTAGGCGGTTTTAATGTTGGGGATGAGTATCTGGGGAAAAGCAAGCGTTTCGGTTATTGGAGGGATACCCACCTTAGAATCACTGGAAATGCAGTTGATCCGATGCAGACACGGTTTATCCTGGATTGGAACCAGGCGGCAAAATCTCACGCGATTGCCTATGAGGCGAGGTATTTTCCAATGAAGCAGAGTGAAGGCAATGCTGCAGTACAGATCGTTTCCAGCGGCCCTGACTCTGAGTGGGAGCAGATTAAAAACGGGTATATTAAATTGATTAACAATGCAAAAGAGTCCGTCTATATTCAAACACCATATTTCATCCCTGACCAAAGTCTGCTGGATTCAATCCGGATTGCATCATTATCAGGGAAAGATATTCGAATCATGATTCCGAGCATGCCGGATCACCCATTTATATACTGGGCGACACTTTCACATATCGGACAGCTGATGAAAAGCGGTGTCAGTGTGTACATTTATCAGCGCGGCTTTATACATTCTAAAGTTGTAGTAGTGGATCGGGCAGCTGCTTCTGTCGGCACCGCTAACATTGATATGCGGAGCTTTCGGCTGAACTTTGAAGTAAATGCCTTTATATATGATCAGCTTACCGCTGAAAAGCTGGCAGCTGAGTTCGAACAGGACATGATGCATGCTGATAAACTGACTAAAGAGAAGTATGATGCACGGTCTAAGGTCGTCCGCTTTAAAGAGTCTATTTCACGGCTGCTTTCACCTGTTTTGTAGTTCGTTCACTATATGCCTACTGGTGCTGCAGCATCTTGCAGGGCTTTCTCTGAAAAGGAGATCTTACGACGTTGATGGTTAAAATAACAAACGGAATAAGCGAATAACTAGTGAGCAGCACAGTTTTGTCGATTAAGCGTTCTCCAGGAGAACGCTTTTTGTTTGCCTGAAGTACAGAACAAAAGCCGTAATGTATAAAAAATCATAATAACTTATAATTATTATTGCATATTAATAAATCTATAAGTATAATAATGAATTAATTCATCATTCATAAAGGACGTGACAGGATTGAAACAAGCAGCGGTTGTTGGTGGAACTGGATACGGAGCCCTTGAGCTGATCCGAATTTTAGAAAATCATCCTTTTCTGGAGCTCACTACGGTCATATCTCAGTCAGAAGAAGGAAACGATATAGGGGAGCGCTATCCGCATCTCCAAACAATTCGTACCGATTCATTCAAAAATATGGAAGCTGCTGCGGCGTGCGACGTTATTTTTATTGCAGCTCCTGCTGGAGTAGCAAGCAAACTGATTCCAACGCTTTCAGCAAGTAAAAGCCAGATTATCGATCTATCTGGCGACTTGAGGCTTGAAGACAGTGACGTATATGAAGCGTGGTACGGTCTGGAGCCGCCGGATAAAGCGATGCAGCAACATGCCGTTTACGGGCTTCCTGAAGTAAACAGGGAGACTATACGGGAGGCACGGCTCATCTCTAATCCAGGATGTTTTGCAACTGCTGCTATTCTCGGGATGTATCCAGCGGTAAAACAGCAGCTGATTGAGCCGGGCACGATCATGATGGATGGCAAGACAGGCGTTTCGGGTGCCGGACGTAAAATGTCTATGATGACCCACTTTTCCGAGACGAATGAAAACATAAAAGCGTATCGTACCGGAGCACACCAGCATGTGCCAGAAATCGAAGAGCATCTTGGAAAAGCTGCTGGCATCCAAACACCTGTCTACCTGCAGACGCATTTGATGCCGATGACGAGAGGGATTATGGTCACTTCATACGGTCGACTCGCAGGCTCGGCTACCGAACTGCAGCAGGCTTATGAAACAGCTTATGAGCATGAACCGTTTACCCGCTTTCGAAAAAGCGGTCTAATGCCGCAGACAAAAGATGTATATGGAAGCAGCTACTGTGATATTGGTGTATTCGCTGATGAACGCAGCGGTACGCTGATGACGGTCGCCGTTATTGATAATTTAATGAAAGGGGCGGCAGGTCAAGCCGTTCAAAACTGCAACATTATGAATGGATGGGCTGAATATTCCGGTCTACAAATGGTACCCCAATATCCGTAAGGAAAGGCAGGAGATTAGCATGACGCTGGTCAATATCGTTTCATCTATCAATATAAAAGGCGGGGTGACGAGTCCAAAAGGTTTTTTTTCAGGAGGCACTCATTGCGGCCTAAGGCGCAAGAAACTCGATTTCGGCTGGCTTTATTCCAGCGTTCCTGCAAAGGCAGCTGCCGTATATACGCAAAATGCGTTTCAGGCAGCGCCGCTTAAAGTGACGCAGGAATCGATTGCTGAGGAGCAAAAGCTGCAGCTGATCGTCGTTAACTCGGCCAATGCAAATGCCTGTACCGGTAAGCAGGGGCTCGAAAACGCCCGTTTAACCCGGAAATATGCCGCTGAAGAAGCTGGTCTGCCTGAACATCTGGTTGCTGTTCAATCAACTGGATTGATCGGCGTGCAGCTTCCAATGGATAAAGTCGAAACAGGAATTCGCTCGATAAACCTTGCATCACAGGATGCAGCTTCATTTGAACGAGCGATTTTAACGACAGATACATGTACGAAGCATGCTTCTGTCGAATGCGAAATTGAAGGGAAGCAGGTTACCATCGGCGGAGCCGCAAAAGGCTCGGGCATGATCGATCCAAACATGGCCACAATGCTCGCTTATATTACGACAGATGCGGATGTGTCACAAGATGCACTGAAAAGTCTGCTAAAAAAAACCACGGATAAAACCTACAATCAAATCACGGTGGACGGTGATTCATCCACGAATGATACGGTTGTCGTTTTAGCAAATGGAGCTGCCGGGACAACTGAACTCGATGAGTCTCATCCTGAATGGGGTGCCTTCGAAGAGGCGTTTACAAAGCTGTCACAGGAGCTGGCTAAAAAAATTGCCAGAGACGGTGAAGGGGCTACAAAGCTGATTGAGGTTCAGATCGAAGGGGCAGCGACTCCGGCAGATGCTGGAAAAATTGCTAAATCGATTATTTCTTCAAATCTGGTGAAAACGGCCATTCACGGTGCTGATCCAAACTGGGGACGGATTGTATGTGCGGCTGGATACAGCGGAGCGTCAATGAAATCTGAAGCAGTGGACGTGTACTTAGGTCCAATCCAGGTTGTTTCCGAAGGGCTGCCGCTCGACTTTGATGAGCCGGAAGCGTCTGCTTATTTAACGCAGAGCGATATTCATATAAAAGTAAAGCTTGAGGATGGAACAGGCGCTGCTCAGGCGTGGGGATGCGATCTGTCGTATGAATACGTCCGAATCAATGCCTCGTACCGAACGTGATGTAAAGGAGGTTAACAAATGGCTTATCTCGTAATCAAGCTTGGAGGCAGCACGATCGAGGAACTTCCCGGCAGCTTTTTTAATGAAATAAACGCATTGAAGCAGGCAGGCTGCTTCCCGGTGATCGTTCATGGTGGAGGACCCGCCATCAACCGGTTGCTGCAGGATCGCGGCATCAGCGCTTCTTTTACGGATGGGCTGCGTGTTTCCACTCCGGAAGTCGTTGAATCTGCTGAAATGGTACTGAGCGGATCTGCCAATAAACACATCGTCAAGCTCCTGGAAAACGCAGGGGTAAAGGCGGCAGGAATCAGCGGCGTCGATGCCGGGCTGTTCCAGCCTGTACCAGTGAATGAAGTCCGATACGGACAGGTAGCCTCTGTTGAACAAGTGGATCCACATTTGATCAAGTTGTTGACAGCGGCAGGAATAACCCCGGTTATTTCACCAATTGCAGCATCAGGCACGGTAACGTATAACATTAACGCGGACGAAGCTGCCGGAGCCTGCGCATGTGCCCTGGCTGCTCCGCTGTTGTTTATTACAGATGTTGAAGGCGTGATAGACGGCCGATCCGGTGATCTTTGCCGGCACCTTGATCCAGAAATGGTAGAAACACTGATTCATGACGGCATTATTTATGGTGGGATGATTCCGAAAACAAAGGCTGTCCTTCGGGCTCTTAACGAAGGGGTTTCAGAAGCAGTCATGGTAAATGGTTCGAACGGTAATGCGCTGTTAAATTACTTTCACAAAGGTGAGGCCGGTACTATTTTCCGAAAGGAGAATATCTATGCAGAATATTAAGCAAAAGTCTCCGCTCATGAACACCTACGCCCGTTTCCCAATCTCTGTAGCGAAAGCTGACGGGAGTTATTTGACGGATTATGACGGGACCGACTACTTAGACTTTACATCAGGAATTGCGGTATGCAATCTCGGTCATCGTCCCAAGGTGGTGCAGAAAGCAGTCGAGAATCAGCTCCAGGAATATTGGCACGTATCTAATTTATTTCAGCAGGACATTCAGGAGCGTGCAGCGACTTCCCTCATAAAAGGCACTCATTTGGATCAAGTCTTTTTCTGTGGAAGCGGAGCAGAAGCCAATGAAGCTGCGATTAAGCTTGCCAGAAAATACTGGTTCGACAAGGGGGCGCTTCAAAAATCGGAAATTATAACCTTTGAACAGTCGTTTCACGGCCGTACGGGCGGTGCTATGGCAGCAACAGGCCAGAATAAAATTAAACATGGATTTGCACCACTGATGCCCGGATTCACGCACTTACCGTTTAATGATACGCAGGCCATCACGAACATAAATCCGCAAGTAACAGCTGCTGTCATGCTTGAATTGATTCAAGGTGAAGGCGGAGTCGTACCTGCTGACCAGGAATGGGTTAATGAACTCGTCCATTACTGCAGAACACACGGCATATTGATCATTGCAGATGAGATTCAGACCGGCGCTGGACGAACCGGCTCACTATATGCGTTTGAACAGTTCAACGTAAAGCCAGAGATTGTTACAGCTGCGAAAGGCATTGGATCCGGTTTTCCGGCAGGTGCCTGTCTCGCCTCAGCAGAGGTTGCTGCTTCCTTTTCTCCAGGAACGCATGGGACAACCTTCGGCGGACATCCTGCAGCTTGTGCAGCAATAGAGGCGACAATGGGTGTCATTCAGGAAGAGGGATTTCTTAAGGAAGTCCAATATCGATTTGCCATATTTCGCAAGCAGCTGGAACTGCTGGCATCTTCGTACAGTCAAGTGAAGCAAGTACGCGGAAGCGGCGCAATGATCGGCATCGTCGTAGAAGAGGCCGCCCCATATTTGCAGAAGCTTCGAAACCGGCAGATTCTGGCGCTTCCGGCAGGTCCGCAGGTGATACGCATTTTGCCGCCGCTGACAGCTTCTGATGAAGCATTATCGACGTTTGTTCAACTATTTGAGGAGATTTTACAAGAAGGAGAAATTAGTCATGACTAACGCTTATCTAATATTGGATACAGGGGATGTGCTGGCAGGAAAAAAAATTGGCGCTGATACGGAAAGCTCCGGTGAACTCGTCTTCAATACCGCAATGACCGGCTATCAGGAAATGATGACGGACCCATCCTATAAAGGGCAGCTGCTGACGTTTACGTATCCACTGATCGGCAACTATGGTTTTCAGGACAAATTTAATGAAGGCGGCGCTCCAGCTGTGGAAGCGGTCGTGACAGGTTCTACCGGGTGCGATGAGCGTGCAGAAGAGTTTGACGCCTATTTGCAGCACCACGGTATCCCTGGCATGACTAATGTTGATACACGCAAGCTCGTGAAGATTATTCGTACGAAGAAAACGGTGAAAGGCTTCATCTCCGTCAATCAGCCCGCTGCTCCCGTTTTTCATTTTAATGAGAATCCTGTCCCGGAAGTGTCTGTTCAGGAACCGGTCGCATTTCCTGGTGAAGGCCCTCATGTTGCTGTATTGGATTACGGCTGTAAATCATCTATCGTTCATTCACTTCTGGAGGAAGGGTGTGCTGTGACGATGATGCCGCATTCGAGTTCAGCAGCTGACATACATGCATTAAAGCCTGACGGTGTATTGCTAAGCAATGGTCCTGGCGATCCGCTTAAGCTTCAAAAGGAGCTGCCTCACATTAAAGAACTGACGGAATCCTATCCGGTTCTCGGCATCTGTCTCGGGCATCAGCTTATTGCTTTAGCCTATGGAGCAGAGTCGATAAAGCTGCCGTTCGGCCACAGAGGCAGCAACCATCCGGTCAGGCATATTCCGGACGGGAAAGTATACATGTCTTCGCAAAATCACGGGTATGTTGTCAGCGAGCCGTCAGACGAAGCATTTCCTTTTGAACGGCTTTTTGAAAATGTGAATGACGGCACATGTGAAGGGTTCAGGCACAAGAGTCTTCCGGTGCAGTCTGTCCAGTTTCATCCTGAGGCTCACCCTGGTCCAAGCGACACGCATTTTATTTTTAAGCAATTTATTAACAGTCTGGTTTCTGGAGGTAGCAAAGTATGTGCAGCAACATAAACACCGTTTTAGTGATCGGGTCAGGCCCGATTATTATCGGACAGGCAGCAGAATTTGATTATGCAGGCACGCAGGCTTGTCTTGCATTAAAAGAAGCCGGCAAACGGGTCATACTCGTGAATAACAATCCGGCTACTATAATGACGGATACTGCATTTGCAGATAAAACGTATCTGGAGCCGCTGACGGTTTCCACGTTGGAATCGATTATTAAAAAGGAGCGCCCGGACGGACTGATCGGGACGCTCGGCGGCCAGACAGGCCTTAACCTGACAGCCAAGCTCTACCGTTCAGGTATTCTGGATGCATATGGAGTAAAGGTGATGGGCACGTCAGTGGAGTCGATTGAGAAAGGGGAAGACCGGGAGTTGTTTCGATCGCTCATGATCGAGATTGAAGAGCCTGTCATCGAATCTGAAATCGTTGAGTCAGTGGAAGCAGGACTTCATTTCGCAGCGTCTATCGGCTATCCAGTTATTCTTCGTCCGGCTTATACGCTAGGCGGAGCAGGCGGAGGATTCGCACACAGTGAAGAGGAAATGAAGTCGATGCTTGCGTATGCACTTAAAGAAAGCCCGATCCATCAAGTACTCGTGGAAAAGAGTATCAAAGGATGGAAAGAGGTGGAATATGAAGTCATGCGGGATGCAAATGACACCTGTATCATCGTTTGTAATATGGAGAACATGGATCCGGTCGGGGTCCACACCGGCGATTCGATCGTCGTAGCACCTTCTCAGACGCTGACAGACTCACAGTATCAGATGCTGAGAGAATCATCGTTGAAGGTAATCCGTGCGCTTGATGTGGTAGGCGGCTGCAATATTCAGTTTGCGCTGCACCCAGAGACGGATGAATATGCGATTATTGAAGTTAATCCGCGTGTCAGCCGTTCATCAGCGCTTGCTTCGAAAGCGACCGGATATCCTATCGCAAGAATTGCCGCTCTTACAGCTTGCGGACAGACGCTTGACCGAATTCCCAATCCGATTACCGGAAACACGTTTGCTTCCTTTGAGCCGGCGCTCGATTATATTGTTGTAAAGCTGCCAAGGTTCCCATTCGATAAGTTTTCCGAGGCAGACCGTTCCCTTGGCACACAAATGAAAGCAACGGGCGAAGTCATGGCTTTGGAAAGAACGTTTGAAAGTGCATTTTTAAAAGCAATGAGATCAATGGAAACCGGAAGTCACAGCCCGAGGCATCACCTGCTCGCGAGCTACAGGGAGGAAAAACTGAAAGAGATGGTAATGCATCCTGAAGACCTGCGGGTTTACGCTGTTTATGAACTGCTCATCCGCGGCTGGCGTCCCCAGCAAATAACGGATTTGTCAGGTATTCACCCCTGGTTTTTAACTCGTCTCGAAAAGCTTTGCAAGCTGGAGAAAAAAGCAGCTTCGCAACAGCTTTCGACAAGCCTTTTAACAGAACTAAAGCAGGCAGGTTTTTCAGATAAACTGATCGGTGATCTGCAGGGCGTATCAGAATCAAAAGTGCGTCAACTGCGAAAGGACGATAATCTGAAGCCCGGGTATAAGCTGGTGGATACGTGTGCAGGAGAGTTTGAAGCGGTCACCCCGTATTATTATTCCACCTGGCATGGAGAAGACGAAGTGACGCCAACTCCTGCTCGAAAAGTCCTTGTCGTCGGATCCGGCCCGATCCGGATCGGACAAGGCGTTGAATTCGATTACTGCTCTGTTCATGCTGCTGAAGCAGTGAAAGCACTCGGTTATGAAGCTGTCGTGATTAATAATAACCCGGAAACAGTCAGCACGGATTTTAATACTGCTGACAGGCTTTACTTTGAGCCGCTTACAGCGGAAGATGTCATTCACGTTGCTGAGAAGGAACAGGTTGAAGCTGTCCTGCTGCAGTTCGGCGGTCAGACAGCGGTTAATCTGGCTCAGGCGCTGGAGGAGCACGGACTTCCGGTAGCCGGCACATCAGCTGACGCAATAGAACTGCTGGAGAACCGGGAATCCTTCTATCACATGCTTGATCAACTGAATGTTGCACATATTAAGGGGACTACAGCGGATTCAAAGGAAGACGTGCTATTAAAAGCTGAAAAAACGGGCTATCCCGTTCTAGTGCGACCATCCTACGTGATCGGTGGTCAGGCCATGTATATCTGTCATAACGAGCATGACCTTCAAGCATACCTCGACCGGCTGGAATGGACAACAGATGCGCGATGCTGGCCGCTGATGATGGATGCTTTTATCGCGGGTAAAGAGTTTGAAGCTGATGTAATCAGCGACGGGACAAATTTGTTTATTCCTGGATTTATGGAGCACGTGGAGCGGGCAGGCGTCCATTCAGGTGACAGCTTTACGATTTACCCTTCAACAACGATTCCTGAGCATGTGAAAGCTGAAGCAGCACACATATGCGAGTTAATTTGCAGAAAAGCTGGCGTTTCAGGAATGATGAATATCCAGTTCGTATATGACAATGAAGTATTGTATGTCCTGGAAGTAAATCCGCGGGCCTCCAGAACGGTCCCTGTTATCAGTAAAGTGAGCGGCACAAACCTGGTCCGTGAAGCAGTGGCTGCTCAGCTGCATTTCAAGCTGAGTAAAACCGGACTTATTGATGATCTACCGCATATCACGGTGAAAGCACCCGTGTTTTCGTCGGCAAAGCTCAAGCAGGTTGATCCGATGCTCTCGCCTGAAATGAAATCAACCGGGGAAAAAATAGGCATTGCAAGTACGCTCGCAGAAGCAGCTGCTAAAGTATTGGATGCAAACAGCCTTCAAACGTGCTATATCAGCGCAGCTGACGCGTGGAAAATGGAAACGGCGGATCTGCCGCTTGAACATCTTGAACTGTTTGCTTCTAAATCTACAGCAGAAAGTCTTCGTGCCAATAACTGGCATGTAACAGACATGTCGCTGGATGAAGCAGAGCAGGCAGCAGCAGAAGGAAAGCTGGATGCTGTTCTTAACGTCCCCACCGCAGGACGCATGGCGGAGTCAGCCGGATTCCGCTTAAGGCAGACATGTATCGCTCATGGAACGATGCTGTTTACTCACCCTGACACGTTTCGGTTTTACCGTACTTACGCCGGGACCGCTCATGAGCCGCTCGCCGTGCAGGACCTGTTTATAAAGGAGGAAATACAATGATTAAAACAAAGGTACAGCATCATTTAGAAGTAACAGATTTAACCGCTGACGAACTGCATCAGCTGCTGGATGAGGCAGCTGTATTAAAAAAACAGCATCATGAGAAGCTAATTAACAAAGAGTTGGAAGGGCAAACCTTGGCAATGATTTTTGATAAATCTTCTACGAGGACCAGGGTTTCGTTTGAAGCCGGAATGACACAGATGGGGGGGCACGCTATTTTTCTCTCCCCGGAGGATACACAAATCGGACGCGGCGAATCTGCAGCAGACACCGCCCGGGTTCTGTCAGGGTACGTAGACGCCGTCATGATCCGTACGTTTTCTCATGAAATGGTAGAGGAGTTTGCAGCCTACAGCAGCGTTCCTGTCATAAACGGGCTGACCGATACCCATCATCCTACTCAAGTGCTTGCGGATCTGCTTACGATCAAAGAGCAGAAAGGAACCTTGCAAGGATTGACTGCAGCATTTACCGGGGACGGCTACAACAACATGACACATTCACTTATGCAGGGAATGGCACTGGCAGGAATCGACTTTCGTGTGGCGTGCCCGGCAGGCTATGAGCCGGATCAGACGATTTCAGAAAAGGCTTCTGCATTAGCCGCAGCTCATGGCGGATCACTGATGATAACGAAAGACACAGAAGAAGCAGTCACAGGTGCAGATGTGTTGATTACAGATGTATGGGCCAGCATGGGCATGGAAGCAGAGGCTGAAACTCGTAAAAAGACATTCATGCCGTATCAAATCAACACAGAGCTGGCTTCACTAGCCGCGGATGATTATATATTCATGCACTGCCTGCCTGCTCATCGAGGAGAAGAAGTGACAGCCGCTGTGATCGATGGCGCACACTCCGTTGTATTTGATGAGGCAGAGAACAGACTGCACGCACAAAAAGCACTCCTCAAAAAATTAATGATTTAATTTCTTTTTTTGTTGCATTATGCATAAAGATACGTTAGTATCTATATAAATACTAATTGAGGAGAGGTTTTACACATGAGCAAAGGAAAAGTAGTACTCGCATATTCAGGCGGACTGGATACGTCAGTCTGCATCAAATATTTGCAAGAGGAATATGGATATGAAGTAATCGCGCTGGGGCTGGAAATTGGAGAAGGGAAAGATCTCGAAGCATTAAAAGAGAAGGCACTGAAAGTAGGCGCGGAAAAAGCAGTAATCATTGATGCCAAGGAACTGCTGGCAGAGGAATACCTGCTGCCCGCTCTCCAGTCCAATACGCTTTATGAAGGCAAATATCCGCTTTCATCTGCTTTATCCCGACCGCTTATTTCCAAGCTGCTCGTAGAAGTAGCTGAAGAGGAAGGTGCCGTCGCAGTAGCACACGGCTGCACAGGAAAAGGAAACGACCAGGTTCGATTCGAAGTATCCATTCAGGCGCTTAATCCCGATTTGGAAGTGATTGCGCCAGTTAGAGAATGGGGCATGAACCGTGAAGAAGAAATCGAGTACGCGAAGAAAAAAGGCATCGATGTACCGGTAAATGTTGAAAAGCCGTACTCGATTGACGCGAACATTTGGGGAAGAGCCTGCGAAGCAGGGGTGCTGGAAGATACGTGGGCAGAGGCACCGGAGGAAGCTTTCGACTGGACAGCTTCTATTGCAGACGCACCGGATGAGCCTGAGTACGTCGAGCTCGCATTTGAAGGTGGTAAGCCGGTCTCTATAAACGGCGAGAAAAAATCGTTCGTTTCCATTATTCAAGAACTGAATGTGATCTGCGGCAAGCATGGTGTCGGCAGAATTGACCATATCGAGAACAGACTCGTGGGCATTAAAGCAAGAGAAGTGTACGAAAACCCTGGCGCTCTTGCGCTTATCAATGCACACAAAGAATTAGAGTTTCTGACGCTTACAAAAGAAGTGACACAGTTTAAAACAACAATCGAACAAAAATTCACGCAGCTGATTTACGATGGTCTGTGGTATTCTCCATTAAAGGATGCGCTTTACGGATTTATTTCCGAAACACAGGCGCAGGTTAACGGTAAGGTAAAGCTGAAGCTTTGGAAAGGAACGCATACAGTTGTAGCGAGACACTCTGAAAACAGTCTTTATAACGAAGGGCTCGCGACGTATTCCAAAGGGGACGCGTTCGATCATCACGCTGCACTTGGCTTTATTAAACTTTGGGGGCTTTCGACGAAAACGTATTCCCAGGTTAATCAGAAAAAGCCGGTACTCACTTCCGAAACGTAAGGATGTACCGCCGCTTCATACCGGAGCGGCGGTATTTTCCTGCCAGAAGCTCTATTGGCGTTTCGATGAAAGAGCTGGTAAAGTAAATGACATCAAAACGAAATGAGGGATTGATTATGTCTAAGCTCTGGGGCGGAAGATTCACTAAAGATACAAATAAGCTTGTAGAAAAAGAGACAGCATCGATTCAGTTTGATCAAAAGCTGATGGAATACGACATTCAAGGAAGTATTGCACATGTTACCATGCTTGCCAAACAAGGGATCGTTTCAGAGGAAGATAAAACCCTCATCATAGAAGGCCTTCAAGCTGTTAAGAGCAAGATTAACAATCAGGAACTGGAATACAGTGATGAAAATGAAGACATTCACATGAATATCGAAAAATTCCTGATTGATGAAATCGGTCCTGTCGGTGGAAAGCTTCATACAGGAAGAAGCAGAAATGATCAAGTGGCGACCGATATGCATTTATATTTAAAAGACCATACGAAAGCAGCGGCTGCGATGATTGAAGATGTGCAGCAGGCGTTAGTCGCGCAGGCAAAGCAGCACGTCGATACGATCATTCCTGGTTACACCCATTTACAGCGGGCACAGCCAGTTTCGTTTGCCCACCATCTCCTCGCTTATTTTTGGATGCTTGAGCGGGATAAAGGACGATTTCTCGACAGCTTAAAGCGAACCGATCTCATGCCGCTCGGAGCTGGAGCACTTGCAGGAACCACATTTCCGATCGATCGGCATTATACAGCCGAACAGCTTGGCTTTGATGCCATTTACGAAAACAGCATGGATGCAGTAAGTGATCGGGATTTTATTCTGGAATTTATGGGAGCAGCCTCAACGCTGATGATGCACATTTCCAGATTGTCGGAGGAGCTGGTGATATGGAGCAGTCAGGAATTTCAGTTCATCGAGCTTGACGACTCGTTCTGCACCGGATCTTCCATTATGCCTCAAAAGAAAAATCCGGACGTACCTGAACTGTTACGAGCAAAAACAGGACGCGTTTATGGCAATCTCCTGGCACTGTTGACCGTGTTAAAGGGGCTGCCTCTTGCCTATAATAAAGACATGCAGGAGGACAAAGAGGGGATGTTCGATACGGTAGAAACACTTACAGCTTCCTTGCAGATGCTCGCTCCGATGATCGGAACGATGCAGGTACGCACGGAGAATATGAAACAGGCGGTTTCAGAAGACTTCTCAAACGCTACCGATATCGCGGACTATCTTGTCAACAAAGGGACGACTTTTCGGGAGGCGCATGAGATCATCGGCCGGATCGTACTTACAGCGATTCAGAAAAACAAATTTCTGTTGGACTTAGACCTGGAGGAATATCAGTCGTTTTCGGATAAATTTGCAGAAGACATCTATGACGTGCTTAAACCGCAAAACGTCGTGGCAGCCAGAAGCAGCTACGGAGGCACTGGTCAGAATCAGGTGCTGATTCAGCTTGAACAGGCCGAAAAAGTGCTACATCAGCAACAGTAAGCACTGAAAAGATATCATGTTTAGTTCAAGTGATTAATCATGGAATTTTCAAACTATTTCATGTTCTTCTATCTCTTTTCGTGATACAATATATCACATTATCCGATTTTTTAAAGAAGGAAAGAGAGGCATGCTGACGATGGAAGCGACAGTGGCAATTACAGAAGCGAAGCACAAGAAGGGAAAGCCGGATCCGGAAACACTTCAATTCGGCAAAACATTTACTGATCACATGTTTACGATGGAGTATGAAGAAGGAAAAGGCTGGATTAAACCTGAAATTATTCCATATGCACCGGTTGAAATCGATCCGGCTGCAATGGTTCTGCACTACAGTCAGAGCGTATTTGAAGGGTTGAAAGCTTACCGCAGTCCTGAAGGGGAAGCTGTGCTTTTCCGCCCGGACGAAAATTTCAAACGATTAAACCGCTCAAACAGACGGCTCAGCATACCGCCGGTGAATGAAGAACTGCTGATGGAGTACCTGCTCCAGCTGCTTGAACTTGAAAAAGAGTGGATTCCAGATACTGAAGGAACATCGCTGTATATAAGGCCGTTTATTATCGCAACCGAACCAAGTCTTCAAGTAGCTCCTGCGAAGGCCTATAAGCTGTTTATCATTTTATCTCCTGTAGGGTCTTATTATCCGGAAGGGATTCATCCGGTCAGCATTATGGTTGAAGACCACTTTACCCGTGCAGCCCGGGGAGGTACTGGAACTGCAAAAACAGGAGGCAACTATTCAGCCGGCTACAACGCCCAGGCGAAAGCTTCTGGAGAGGGGCACGCACAAGTGCTGTGGCTTGACGGTGTTGAGAAGAAATACGTCGAGGAAGTCGGCAGCATGAACGTGTTCTTCAAAATAAATGGGGAGATCGTGACGCCCGAGCTCAATGACAGCATCCTTCAGGGTGTCACGAGAAAATCTGTGATTGAGCTGCTGGAGTACTGGAACGTTCCAGTGTCTGAGCGGCGAATATCAATGGAAGAAGTGCTCGCAGCCTACGAAAATGGTGAGTTAGAGGAAGCGTTTGGTTCTGGTACTGCTGCGGTGATCTCCCCGATCGGTGAGCTCACTTGGAAAGGAACACCGATGATTATCAACGGCCGAAAAACCGGTGAAATCACAAAATCGCTTTATCAAACGCTGACAGGCATTCAGACTGGTCAGGTAAAAGATCCGTTTGGGTGGACGAGAACGATTTCTTAGCACTGCTGGAAGAAGGGCTTACCTGTTCATCGGGTAAGCCCTTCTTTCGTAAAGAAACGCAATGTAAGAAATCACCGTTTTGTGCTAGTATGGAGGGGCAGAGGAGAGATGTTCGATGGATATATGTATTATCCCATGTGGAAAAAAGAAAATTTGGGATGTGGAGCCTCAGACTGGGGCCGTTAAAGCATCAGAGGCATATATTGGTACGCTTCACCGGAAATGTCAAGCATATGCAGATCTCTTCACAGACAGCTACCGGATTTTATCTGCACGACACGGTTTTCTTCACCCGGATGATCTCTTGTTTACCAATTATGATGAGACATTTGGAAGTCGCTCAATGAGCGTAGCAAGTGAGAGTCTTTCCCATCAATTTTCGCAGCTGCTTCCCGAAAAGCGCATCATTTTGCTTACCGGTAAAAAGTACGAAGAGAAGCTAAAACCGCTTTTGCAGCGCGAAACGGTTCTCCGTCCATTAAGTGGTGCACGGGGCATTGGTGATATTCTGCATCTGCTTCAGGAGGCGGTCGATGCACGTATACCGCTGCACAGAGAAAGGTGGGAAACTGATGCAGGTTGAGTCGATGAAGCCGATCGTTGGTCCTGAACCTAAGCTTTTACTTGTTGGATCAATGCCAGGAGTGAGGTCGCTTGCCGAGCAACAATACTACGCACATCCTCGTAATCATTTTTGGAAGATTATCGGTGATCTGCTAGGGTGTTCGTTATATGATGCTTCCTATCAGACGAAGCAGAAAATTATGATGGATCATCACATTGCAGTGTGGGATGTGCTTAAACACTGCGAAAGAGAAGGAAGCCTGGATCAAGCTATACGCGATGAGGTTCCCAATGATGTACAATCGTTTCTTCGAGAACATCCGCACATACGGACGATAGGCTGCAATGGCAGAAAAGCATATGAGTCCTTAGTTCGACACCTGCCCACTCATAATGAAGTTTACATAAGTTATTTACCGTCAACTAGTCCGGTGCCAGGTCGGAACGTAAAGACATTTGAGCAAAAACGGGATGCTTGGGAACAGTTATTTAAGGAGGCTGCTATCATTGAATGAACACCTTGTTTTAATTGACGGTTTTAATTTACTCAGCAGAGCCTACTTCGCGACTTCATACGGGCGCGATGACCATCAACTGGAAAAAAACAGCGGGGGCCGGTATATACATGCCCTGAAAGTATTCTTCTCTAGAATCAGTAATCTGCAGGAACGGTTTCCCGGGGGGATCGTCATCGCCTGGGATGGGAAACGGGAGGACACGATTCGTAACCAGGATCACCAGTTTTATAAGGCCCAGCGCAAAGACCTTCCAGCGCCGCTTATTGAGCAATATCATACCGCTACTGAAATTTGCGCTGATATGGAATTGCATCAGATGCAGGTAGCAGGGTATGAAGCAGACGATATTATCGGAAGTTTCACAAGAACATCTCTGCCCGTTAAGAAAGTCATTTACAGCAATGACAAAGACTTGTTTCAGCTGCTAACTGAAGAAACGGATCAGCTTTTCGTGCAAAAACGCAAAGAGATTCACTATCAGCTCCATCACTTCCAGGAAGACTACGGAATTCAGCCGGCACAGTGGATCGATGTAAAAGCTCTGCTTGGGGATCCTAGTGACAATATTCCGGGCTGCCCCGGGGTCGGAGCCAAGGCGGCCCTTCCGTTGATTCAAATGTATGGGAGCGTCGAGGGCGTTTACCATCACTTAGAGGAGTTGGATCCGGCCTTCAACCGCTACAGAAAAAAGCTAGAGAATGGCCGTGAATCTGTCATGATCAGCCGTGAGCTTGTTGAAATTCACTGCGACCTCCAAGATGTACATGCCGTGGATTTGGATACGCTGCAATCCCCGTCTCAAGCTCAATTTAGAAATGTACTTGAGCACTACCAAATTCTAAAGGACCCGTTTACACTCTCTTAAGGAAGGAGGCAGTTCATTCATGCGAATCGTTTCGATATGTCCAAGCAATACGGAACTGCTGCACTACTGCGGTCTCTCGACTTATCTGTGCGGAGTAGATGATTACTCGGACTGGCCGTCAAGCATTACTGGACTTGAGCGGCTTGGCCCGGATTTATCAATCGACCTAGATAAAGTCGAGGCACTTAACCCGGATCTTGTTTATGCATCGCTGTCTGTTCCGGGGATGGAGAAAAACATAGAAGGCTTGAAAGACCGCGGAATACCGTATATGACGGTAACGAACCCGGAATCAATGAGCCAGGTAGGGGAGGTTCTGCTTGAAATTTGTGAAGCAGCAGGTCTTCATCAACGGGGAGCTGATTTGAAACATCAATATGAATCCTTTTTAAACCATTATCAGTCATTAGCGGATACGATCACTTCAAGAAAACCCTCCTTGTATTGGGAATGGTGGCCAAAGCCCGTCTTTTCTCCAGGCGGGCGCAATTGGCTGACTGAGATGTCTGCGCTCGCAGGAGGCATTAATATGTTTCACCATGATGAGCGTGCAAGTGTCAAAACAGACTGGGAGGACATTCGCGAGCACGATCCAGATGTAATTCTCGCAGCCTGGGTGGGGGTGGAACCAGCTAAAGTGAATCCTTCCGTAATTAAGAAACGGCCGGGCTGGACAGATATGCAGGCTTTGAAAACGAACCAGCTTCATGTGATGGAAGAGCCGTTTTTCTGCCGGCCGTCACCAAGACTTATGATCGGACTGGCAAAGCTTGCATACCTGCTGCATCCAGACGTTTATCCGGAGCCTACCGGGCGCGAGGATGAAAAGCTGCTGCAGGAAATTTAATAATTGATAAATCGTGCTTTGACTTCCGCTGATGGAAGCGGGCACGATTCTTTTTTGCCAAAAATCCTGTACCGGTTCCGAGCGATCCAGTCGTATAGACGATCCGAAAAAGGCAGGAAGGGGAGAATTCTGCCAAACGTATAAATTCCGTGCAACTGACGGCAGACTTCAGCTGCAGCTGAAGCTTTATAAAATACGCGTCCGTCCGAACGAATAAAGACGATAGAGTCGACTTCAGAGTCAATTTCAAATTCTTTATGAAGCTGCTTCGCCTTATCACTTTGCAGTGAAACGAAATAGATCGTTTCTTTCGCATTGTGATTTAATATAACGGTAACAGCCCCATCGCACAAGCTGCATTCTCCGTCATACAGCAGTAAATGTCTCATGCCCATCACCTCGCCATTCTATTCCCCTTAACAATTATATGTAATCATACCTTAAGTCTCGTTTTGTATGATATATAGGTGAGTTGACTCTTTTTAAATTATCATTCAATATGAGATTAAAAGAATGATTGAAAGGAGAGTCCTTTATGGGAGGGAATCACAGGTCGAAGCCTCGAGAAATGGAGCCGATTAAGAATAAAGCAGATCTGGAAAGGTGGAAACGGGAACTTGCGAAGCAGAGCGATCGAGATTACATGCTTGGGCTACTGCTATTAAACACTGGTATGAGACTGTCTGAAGCGCTTCAGCTTCGGGTTAGGGATGTGCGGGGAAGGGAGAAGGTCCGCATAAAAGCGGACCAGGAATTCGTGTACCCTCTCCATGTCGCCGTCCGAAAACTGCTTGCTGCGTACACCTCAAATATGGATCAGGATGATTGGTTGTTTTCGTCCAGGAAAGGGGGAGGGCCTCTTCAGCGGGATCAGGCATCAAAACTGTTGAAAGGGTGCGCGCAGAGGGCGGGTATTCCTTCTTTTGGTGTTCACTCGTTACGTAAAACGTTTGGGTATCATTACTATCAGGCCTCAGGTGACGTTGAATTTCTGCGAAAGTTATTCAGGCAATCCTCTCAAAGTGTTACGTTGTCATACATAGGTGTGATCGGGGAAGGGGCGGATTCGCTCGACGATACGTTTAGTCTGTAGTCTATATTCAGCTTCCTTATCCATCCGAAGACAATACAACATAGAAGCAGTCGTGTTATCGCGGCCGGTGCTTATCATTTTCGTGCATTTTACTTTGTAGTTAATTTGTAGTTTATTTTGTATGTGGATAAAACAGCGTATGGGATCGGCTGATTCTTCACAGTTGTCAGAAAAGTGTGGATAACCGGCAGGCTGTGAGTGCGGATTCGATAAGAAAAAACTCCCGCTTCAGGCGGGAGTTTTGAATGGCTCAGGAGGACGTAGTTGACTGGTCCTGTACCTGCAGCGCCTCTTTTATACACGTTTCAATAATAGCAAATCCTTCATCGAGTGCATCAAGCGGAATGTTAAGTGGAGGGAACAGCTTAAAAACTTCATCATTTCCGCCTGCTGTCTCCAGTATCATCCGATGCTTGAAGGCGTGTTCTGCTACTAACTCAGCAAATCCGTCGACATCTGATGCAATTCCCTGCATAAGGCCGCGTCCTTTGCGCCGGCCTGTCATGTCAGGATAAGTTTCGACCATTTTTTCCAGGAAAGCGGTCATTCGTCTTCCGCGTTCCTGTATGCCTTCTTCAAAAGCAGGGTCACGCCAATATTCCAATGCCTCCGAGGCTGTAACAAACGCCATGTTATTTCCTCGAAACGTCCCGTTATGCTCACCCGGCTTCCATTTATCAAGCTCCGGTTTAATCAAGGTAACGGCTAACGGGAGTCCGTATCCGCCGATCGACTTCGATAAACAAATGACATCCGGTTCGATTCCTGCCGGCTCAAACGAAAAGAATGTCCCAGTTCTGCCGACACCAGCCTGGACATCATCGATAATGAATAAGATCCCCCATTCACGGCAAATCTCCTGCAGCTTACGGATCCAGCCCATCCTGGCGGCGTTAATGCCGCCTTCCCCTTGTACAGTTTCAAGAATGACCGCAGCAGGGATCGCAACGCCGCTGCCATTGTCTTCTAAGAACCGTTCAAAATATTTCAGGCTGTCCTGTTCGTTTCCGGTAAACTGATCATAAGGCATTGTAACCGTATGGTTAAGTGGAATGCCTGCGCCTTGACGTTTCATCGAATTCCCGGTTACAGATAAAGCACCGATAGTCATCCCGTGAAAGCCGTTCGTAAAACTGATGATGTCAGTGCGGCCGGTCATTTTGCGGGCGATTTTTAATGCGCTCTCTACCGTGTTTGCTCCTGTCGGACCTGGGAACATCATCCGGTATGTCATTCCGCGCGGTTTTAAAATAACGTCTCGAAATTTTTCCATGAAATTTACTTTAGCATCTGTTGCCATATCAAGGGAGTGGGTGATCCCGTCGTTTGTAATGTAATCAAGCAGTTTCTGCTTCATGTTTTCGTCATTATGTCCATAATTCAATGCTCCAGCCCCGGAAAAAAAGTCTAGGTAACGGTTGCCTTCTTCATCCCAGATTTCGTGGCCTTTTGCCTTAGTAAAAACTGCAGGAAAGCTTCTGACATAACTCCGTACACTGGATTCTACATCCTCAACCAGCTTCAGCTTTTCATTCATACTACTCGTCTCCTTTCAATTGGACAGACAAGGGCAGGGGACCGATTCGATAGGTATATTCTGTTGCTGCATCCCCCGGTAAGATCTCCTCCGGGAACGTTTCCCGTATCGCATAAGATGTTGAAAAAGAAGCTGCCAATTTTTTGAACAGAGCTTGTGAAGCCTTATTGTCTGCGGTAATAGTCGCCTCGACGTAGCGGACATCTTTACATTGGCTGCGCTGCAGAAGTTTTCGCAGCATGGTAAATGCCAGACCCTTTCCGCGTTGACCAGGGTCAACGCCGACCTGCCAAATAAACAGCACGTCCGTTTCATCAGGCTTAATGAATCCTGTTATGAATCCGACGACTTCTTCATTCTCAATGGCTGCTACACAAGTATCGGCAAAATACTCTGCCATCATGATGTACTTATACGCGGAATTAAGGTCCAGCGATGTTTTTTTCGCCAGCTCCCACATCCCGCTGCCGTGCGACCGGTCCGGTTTGACACAGCGAAGGGGAAGAGCAGTCGAGGAATCGTCCATATGAAGCCCCCTTTTCAATAAAAAGATTCGACAAAGATAGATTCCCTTTATTAAGTGAAACTAAGCCTCAATATGCAGGAGGGAAGGCGCAAAAAAGAACCCAGCTGATGACTCAGCTGGGTTCCTGTTTTTAAGTGACTAGTTTTTCGCTGCCAGCTTTTTACGTTTTTCTTCACGTTCGCGCATGCTCTTATCGAGCACTTTCTTTCTTAGCCGAATTGATTCCGGTGTAATTTCGCAGTACTCATCTTCATTTAGAAATTCAAGCGCTTCTTCAAGAGTGAGAACTCGAGGACGCTTCATCGTTACAGTCTGCTCCTTGGTAGCGGAGCGGATGTTCGTTTGCGCCTTCATCTTCGTGATGTTAACAGTCAGGTCGTTGTCGCGGTTATGCTCTCCGACAATCATGCCTTCGTATATATCTGTTCCAGGCTCAAGGAACAGGATACCGCGGTCTTCAACCTGCAGCATGCCATAGCCGGTTGATTTACCGGTTTCCATCGAAACGAGAACGCCTTGACGTCGCCCGCCGACATACCCTTTAGCAACAGGGCGGTAGCTGTCAAACGAATGGTTGATAATACCGTAGCCTTTTGTCTGAGACATAAACTCAGTAGAATAACCGATAAGCCCTCTCGAAGGTACGAGGAATTCGAGGCGGACCTGACCGTCTCCTTTATTGATCATGTTGAGCATTTCGCCTTTTCGCTCACCAAGAGATTCCATGACAGAACCGGTATAGTCTTCCGGCACGTCAACTTGAACGCTCTCAAACGGCTCGCAGTCAACACCGTCAACCTCTTTAATAATAACTTCAGGCTTGGATACCTGCAGTTCGTATCCTTCCCGTCTCATGTTTTCAATGAGGATGGAAAGATGAAGCTCACCACGGCCTGATACAGTCCAGGCGTCAGGGGAGGAGGTAGGATCAACGCGAAGGCTGACGTCGGTTTCCACCTGCGTAAGCAAACGTGCCTCGATTTTACGAGATGTGACATAATCACCCTCACGGCCGGCAAACGGGCTATTGTTTACGAGAAACGTCATTTGCAGCGTAGGCTCATCAATTCGCACGACTTCCAAGCGCTCCGGATTTTCAGGAGGGCAGATCGTATCACCGACCATAATATCTTCAATACCGGCTAGTGCAACGAGATCACCAGCTTCTGCAGATTGGATTTCCTCTTTCTTCAATCCGAAAAAGCCGAACATTTTCGTAATGCGGAATGATTTTTCCGAGCCGTCTTGTTTCAGGAGTTTAGCTTGGTCGCCGACTTTCATTGTACCTCGAAAGACGCGTCCGACACCGATCCGGCCAAGATAGTCATTATAATCAAGCATAGTTACTTGAAATTGGAAAGGTTCCGTTGTGTTATCAACCGGAGCCGGCACGTGTTCCGTGATTGCATGGAACACAGCGTCCATGCTTGGCTGCTGGTCCTCGGGAGTCATACTGGAAGTACCGTTGACAGCAGACGTATAAACGACCGGGAATTCAAGCTGATCTTCGTCTGCATCAAGCTCGATAAACAGATCAAGGACTTCGTCAACGACTTCATCCGGACGGGCCATAGGCCGGTCGATTTTATTTACCACTACGACAGGGGTAAGCTTCTGTTCCAGTGCCTTTTTCAGCACGAAACGTGTCTGGGGCATACAGCCTTCAAATGCATCTACGACTAGAAGAACGCCGTCCACCATTTTTAAAATCCGTTCAACTTCGCCGCCAAAATCAGCGTGTCCGGGCGTATCAAGAATATTAATACGCTTATCTTCAAATTTCACCGCTGTGTTTTTAGCGAGAATGGTGATTCCTCGTTCTTTCTCAATGTCATTGTTGTCCATTGCCCGTTCAGATACCTGTTCATGATCGCCGAAAGTGCCTGACTGTTTTAGCAGTTCGTCTACCAGCGTTGTTTTCCCGTGGTCAACGTGTGCAATAATGGCGATGTTCCGTAAATCGTTTCGTACTTTCATGCTTCGCATACGCTCCTGTCTTCGATAAGTTTACATCCGTACAAGTATAGCATAAAGAATGCGAAATAACACGTCGTACTTTTTCAGAAGTAGGAGGGCAAGCATAGTTAATAAGAAAGACTACCTTTACACTGTCCATTTCCTTCAACGAGATATTTTACGGTAGTCAGCGCCTGAAGTCCCATAGGACCGCGTGCATGGAGCTTTTGAGTGCTGATGCCTACTTCCGCCCCCAGGCCAAACTCGAAGCCGTCGGTGAATCTCGTAGAAGCATTATGGTAGAGCGTGCTGGCATCAACAGTTTGGAAAAAAAGGTCTTTTGCTTCCGGATTCTCAGTAATGATCGCTTCAGAGTGCTTCGTGCCCCATTTACTGATATGTGCGCATGCTTCATGCACGTCCTGAACAATTTTAATGGCCGCTGTCAGGTTTAAATATTCCGTCTCCCAATCTTCTTCTTGAGCAGCATACACTCGTTGGTCCAGTGAGGTTGTTGTTTCACAGCCTCTGAGTGTTACGCCGTGGCTGCTTAATGAATCAATGAGCTCAGCTAAGTGCTGTTCAGCCCAGGAAGCCTCGACCAGAAGTGTTTCAGCAGCGTTGCAAACAGATGGTCGCTGCACCTTTGCATCTACCGCTATTTTTCGTGCAAGCTCCGCATCCGCATCCTTATCAATGTAGACATGACAGTTGCCTGCACCAGTTTCAATAACCGGAACGTGTGATTCACGGACGACTTTATTAATGAGCTCTTTACCGCCTCTTGGAATGAGAACATCTATCCATTCAGAGGCCTCCATTAATTCTGTCGTGGCAGAGCGCTCTGGTGATTCAATCAGCTGCACGGCTTCTTGTGGAAGGGAGGAATTCTGCAAACCTCGTTGTATGGCCGCGGTAAGAGCTTTATTCGTGTTGATGGCTGATCTGCTGCCTCTCAGCAGGACAGCATTTCCCGTACGAAGTGCAAGAGCACTGATATCTGCGGTAACATTTGGGCGTGCTTCAAATACAGCCGCAATCACACCGAGCGGTACAGATACTTCCCGGATCGACAAACCGTTAGGCCGCGTCCAGCTGCGAAGCGTGGTGCCAAGCGGATCTTCTAATTCAGCAACAGAAGTCACGGCGTCCGCAAGATCTGCAAGCCTCGTATCGTTTATTTCGAGTCTGTCCAGGTAAGCAGCATCACGCCCGGCTTTTTCTGCTTCAGCGAGATCCAGTTTGTTCGCATGTAATATATGTTCCTGCTGCTCCAAAAGGACAGCAGCAATGGCATGCAGCAAGTTTTGACGCTGCTGATCGGAAGTGGTGCTCAGCTTTATCGATGCCTGGCGAGCTGCAGGAGCTTTACGTTCTACTTCTGTCATAATACGTCTCTCCTTTATAAGGAATTAAAATAATGTATCAGCTGAAAGAAACCCATTCGTCCCGGTGCACAGCAATTGCTGCTTCGCTGTTCGTATCAGCCAATTGCATATGATCAATGAGCACACGGCCTCTGCCTATTTTTCGCGATCCGGCATATACATCGACGATGTCCCCTCTGAAAAAGTCACCTTCGATTCTGCTGATGCCGACAGTCAGCAGGCTGGCACCGCGGTTTAGAACAGCATCAGCAGCTCCTTCGTCGACAAAAAGAGAGCCCGACGCTGAAGCGTGATAAGCGATCCACTGTCGGCGGGTCCGCATAACGCGGCTGGACTTGCGGCGGATGTAGGTACCGGTTCCATTTCCTTCGCTTGCCTGAATCAATTCTTCTGTACTGCTCAATGTGCCGACATACGCCTCCACTCCTGTATCAGCAGCGGCGCGGCATGCCGACAGCTTTGTACCGATGCCGCCGGTTCCAAGCGCAGATCGGGACGGTGCACGTAAAAGCTGTTCTGGAATGGTTTGGAGTTCGTCGTATTTGAATGCTTCAGGATCTTCCTTGGGATCTGCTGAATATACACCGTCTGCATCGGTAAGCAGCATGAGCAGATCAGCGTGCATCGCACCACTTACCAGGGCGCTAAGCATGTCGTTGTCTCCGAAGGTCAGTTCATCAACAGCCGTGGAATCATTTTCGTTCAGAATAGGAAGGATTTTTCTGCTCAAGAGCTCTTCGATTGCTGCATGAAGATTCTGAAAGTGCTTTTCCTCTGTAAAATCCGAGCGTGTCACTAATAGCTGGGCAGGGATGATATTGTAATGCTGGAGCTGGAACCGGTAATGCTGCATTAAAAGTGCCTGGCCAGCTGCAGCAGCAGCTTGTCGTGCCCGGACGGTTGCAGGTCTGGAGGCATAGCCTATATCCCGGAAACCGGCCGCTACTGCTCCGGATGAAACGATGAGCAGCTCATGTCCTGCATGCCGAAGTCCAGCGATTGCGTGACAGAAAGCAGCCATTTTGACAGGGGAGAGCGTGCCATCTCCTTCTGTTAATGAGCTGGAGCCTATTTTAAGTACAATACGTTTTCGTTGCATCTTAGCTGACATCCTTTCCGGTACAAACAGCAGAGACCCCCGTCCTGAAAAAGGACGGGGGCCTCCCGCGGTACCACCTTTATTGGTCTTTACAGACCCTGCTTTCCAGTTTCTTATGAGGTTGTCCGTTCCGAGCAGGTTCAGACTCATCGCACCCTGCACTTCTTTCAGCCGTGAAAGTGCTCTCTGCTAAGGGGGAGAGGAGGCATACTTATCTCAAACGGGAATGATTAAGATATATTATTCAGAAAAATTGGATATCTGTCAATAACCTTTGCAGAAAAGGTGCCGTTAATTGATAAGAGATTGAAGAGGGGCAGGGATTCGGCCTCCGCGCTGCATCATTTTATCTGACTTAAATGGATTCAGGCCCATCACCGGAGCACGTCCTAAGAGACCGCCAAACTCGATCATATCTCCTTCTTTCGCCCCCGGTACAGGAATGACCCGAACAGCAGTCGTTTTCTTGTTGATCATCCCGATTGCCATTTCATCCGCGATTAATCCGGAAAGAGAAGCGGCTTCTACGTTACCGGGAACAGCAATCATATCGAGACCGACAGAACATACGCTCGTCATGCCTTCTAATTTGTCTAGAGAGAGCGCTCCATCCTGAACACCCTTGATCATTCCGTTATCTTCTGAAACCGGTATAAAGGCGCCGGAAAGACCGCCTACATAAGAGCTTGCCATCGCACCGCCCTTTTTTACAGCGTCATTCATCATGGCAAGTGCTGCAATCGTTCCATGGGTGCCGACGCGCTCCAGTCCAATTTCCTCCAAAATTTCAGCTACGGAATCATTGGCAGCATTTGTCGGAGCGAGTGAAAGATCCATGATCCCAAAAGGGACCCCAAGCCGGTCAGCGGCTTCTCTTGCCATCAGTTCACCGGCTCTCGTAATTTTAAATGCTGTTCGTTTAATAATGTCAGATACCTCGCCGAGGTCGGCATCCGGGTGCCGCTTTAACGCGTGAAGCACGACTCCAGGACCGCTTACACCAACATTCAGCACTTTATCTGCTTCGCCAGTACCGTGAAAAGCACCGGCCATAAATGGATTGTCTTCCACGGGGTTGCAGAATACGACAAATTTGGCATTGGCGAGGCCACTGTTGTCGGCGGAAAGATCAGCAGCCCGCTTAATGATGTGTCCTAACCTTGATACAGCATCCATATTAATGCCCGCTTTCGTTGTAGCGGCAGACACAGAGGCGCAAACGCGTTCCGTCGTGCTAAGTGCTTCCGGGAGGGCTTCAAGCAGCACCGCATCGCCTTTGGAAATGCCCTTATGGACCATTGCGGAAAATCCGCCGATGAAGTCTACACCTGTATCGCGTGCTGCTGCATCCAGCGTTTCTGCCAGTTTGATCGCGTCTTCTTTTGAGGCTCCGCCAAGAAGCAGCGAGCAGGGCGTCACAGAAATTCGTTTATTCGCAATAGGAATGCCGTATTCCTGTGAAATATTGTCCGCCGTTTGGGTGAGGGTGGCAGCTGACGTTGTTATTTTGTTATAGACATTGGCACGCATAGCTTCCTGTGAATCTCCTGCACAGTCCATCAAGTTTATGCCTAGCGTAATAGTGCGGATATCAAGCTCTTCCATTCGCACCATTCTGATTGTTTCCTGAATTTCATTGAAGCCGATATTCATGACAGGGTCCTCCTTAAATTCTGTGCATATGCTTAAACAGATCTTCACGCTGAATATGAATAGTCAGACCGAGTTTTTTAGCTGTCTGTTCCAAAGCTGCTTCAATTTCTTGCATTGATGCTGTCTTCGACAAGTCTACGAGCATCATCATCGTGAAAAAATCCTGCAGGATCGTTTGGGAAATATCGAGTACGTTAATTTTATGCTCCTTCAGCACAGCGGTGACATCAGCAATAATGCCAACTTGATCTTTACCTACGACACTAATGACGGCGCGGGTTGATTCCATGATAAACATCCTTTCTGCTTTTCAGTCTAACTGCATCAAAAAAGCCGGCAAAATGCCGGCATTAACATACAAACCGCCTCCTGGCAGCTGTATCTTCTGTCCGGGTGCCTGAGATTGTGAACCCTTCGGCGCTGCCAGCCGGCAGTCTCTCCAGAAGCTGCTCCAGCTGTAGTAACCCCACAGCCTTCGTTGCAACGTATTAACAGATGATAATAAACCTATCAGGCCCCCGCTTATTCGTCAAGGACTGCGTATTCTGGTATATTTAAGAAACACGATGTCAGGCAGAGGAATGATAGGGTTGTTCAATCAGATAATTGCCGCTCTCACGATCATCATCGCTGTATTGGTGGGATTATTTATGTACGTATATTATTCAATCGAAGAAGGAGCAGAGTCAACCTGGGAGTATCACGATTCTGTTGAGGAAGCAGGTTTCAGCAGAGAGGCGCTCGATCAGGCAAGAATTTATTACGATTCGATTAACAGCACCTCGCTAATGGTGATTTCTGAGGGGAAAGTGCTGTTAAGCTGGGGAGATGTAACGAAGAATACGAATGCGCACTCTGTCCGTAAAAGCTTTCTATCAGCTTTGTTCGGAATTGAAATTGATCGAGGAAATGCTGCTCTGACTGATACGCTCGAGCAGCTGGAAATCGATGATCAGCCTCCGCTTACGACAATTGAAAGACAGGCGCAGCTGTCGCATTTGATGTCTTCGAGCTCTGGAGTATACCTGCCTGCAGGAGAAGAATCCTGGGGAATGCGCTTTGCAAGGCCATCCCGGGGGAGTCATCTTCCTGGAGAGTTTTATTATTACAATAATTGGGATTTTAATGTTCTTGGGACGATTTACAACGCTATTCCCGAACGTGATGTGTTTGCAGATTTCAATGACCGCATTGCGGAACCGCTCGGAATGGAAGATTTTGATCTGGCCAATACTAATTATAAATATGAGAACCGCCGGTCACGTCATCCCTCATACTTATTTCAGCTCTCAGCAAGAGATATGGCACGATTCGGTCAGCTTTACTTGCAGAAGGGGGAGTGGAATGGAGAGCAGATTGTTCCGCAATGGTGGATCGAGGAAAGCACGTCTGTTCAAAAAGAAGTACCTTCCAATACGGTGTTTGACTACGGCTATTTATGGTGGACGGCTTCTGTTCCTCCTTACAGCGATTACAACATGTACTCTGCAGTGGGGCGCTACGGCCAATCGATTGATATTATTCCAGAGCTGGATCTCGTTTTTGTGCACAGGGTCGACAGCAACAGATTGGCGTTTCAGCTGACACGAAGTACGGTCAACGACTTGCAGCGTTTGCAGCTGCTTCAGCTCGTGCTTGATGCCAGGCGGTCTTAAACGCACGAACGCGCAAGAAAAAATCCCTTCAGGCTGCACGTGCAGCCTGAAGGGGATTTTTATTGAGGTGATTTATATGGAGCACCGATTTGACCAATGATCATGTATCCGTATTTCCATTTGTTCATCATTATAATGGTTGCGATGGAAGCTGTCAGGCTGAAAATAAATAAAATGATAATGTAAAAGAAGCCGATTGGCAGCGGGTACAGCTGAAATAGAAAATCAAGCAGAAAAATATAAAAATAGTGAAGCAGATAAATGCCAAATGAATAGCGGCTGATAAATTCAAGGAACGGCGGCAGTGCTTTCAATGTAGATGTAATATAAAACAGAAAGAAGCTGCACATCAGCGTATGAATCAAGATATCGGTCCTTTTTGAGCTGTGCACGGTGAGAATCCCCGAATGATAGAAAAATAAAAGCATCGCACTCGTTAACACAGGTCCAATGATGAACAGCACCCGCCATGAGCGGATAAAAGCGGAAAAGCGTTCAAAGTGCATCCCGGCATAGTAACCTACCGCAAAATAAAACACCCATCCAAACATTGGCACCCAGTAAAATCGCTCCCAAATGTACTCGCCGTACAGAAGACCTTCAGGCGGAGAAGAGTAATTAAAAAAAAGTAAATAAGCGGCGTTAATACCGAAGGCGACTGGAAGCACGATAGATGGTTTCCATCGCTTCAGTCTGGAGTGAAGCAAATAATGGACCAAATAAAATTGAAAAATAATTAGGATGAAGTAGCCGTGGTAATCACCGACAACGATATTCAAGGCGACTTTTGTAAAGCCTGTCTGAATCCCTTGGGCGAAAAAAGGCAGTGCATAAAAAATGCCCATCACTACGAATGGAATTAAGATGAAGCGTAGCCGTTTCTTCAGGAAATAATCCGGAAGCTCCCGGTTCCGGTACGAATATGCAATTAAAAACTCGGATATAAAAATGAACATCGGCGTACCATAGTACAAAATCATTTGAATGGAATCAAAAAAAATGGCAGAAAGTTCTCCCATTTCACGGATTGTCATGGAATCGATGCCTATGAAAATACTGTGAAGAAGAACGATACTTAAACAACCGATGCTCCGCAGTACGAAGATTTCCTTAATCATGTCTGCGGGCCCCTTTCCTGCGAACGTCATGTGTCAGCTTATAACATATCATATTTATTCCGGCAGCGTCATCCGTCTCTGCCGGTCGTAACTGGAGGGAAGAAGATTGAAGCATTTTTCCGTTTACGCAACACTCATGTTCGTCATGATCGTGTGGGGGTTGAATGTCGTAGCAGTGAAATACCTGGTAGACGTCATGCACCCTGTTCAAATGCAAGGAGTTAGAATTGGAGCGGCCGGAATTGCTGCGCTCGCTATTCTATACGTATTAAAAGAGTTGAAGAAGCCGAATCGAAAAGAAATCCTTCTGATTGGAGCAGCGGCTTTATTTGGTCAAGTGCTGCACCATTCTCTATTGGCGTGGGGATTGCTAAATACAACTGCTGGCAATGCCTCCTTAATACTCGGACTCATCCCGGTTACTACCGCTGTTTTTGCAGCAGTTCTGCTGCGTGAGCGGCTGAACCTTCTCCGTATAGTGGGTATTCTTATAGGGTTTTCAGGCGTGATGCTGATCATTATTCCGTCTAACGAAGCATTGAGTGCTGCAGCCGGCGGCGACCTGCTGATCTTTCTTTCTATGATCTCCCAGGCATTCTCTTTCATTTTAATTCGACAAGCATCGATATCTCTTCCGGCTGGTGCGATGACTGCGTATATGCTCTTGGCAGGTTCGATTGTTCTGATCGGGCTCAGCTTTATAACAGGAGGGGGAGAAACAGTTTTTCAACCTCATACTGCAGCTGTCTGGACCGTGTTTTTCAGTTCTGCTCTGCTGGCTACAGGTGCCGGTCACATCTTATTTAACCGGGCTATTCAAAAAATAGGCCCTTCCCAGACGGCGGTGTTTAACAATTTCGTTCCATTTTTCGCGTTGGGCGGCTCTTGGCTTTTTTTAGGAGAAACGATTACGGTCTATCAGGGTGCCAGCTTTTTGCTCATCGTTATAGGAGTATTACTCGGAACAGAGTATGCAGAATACCAGTATAAAAAGTATAAATATGCGAATTGAGGTGATCGCAGACAGAGAGCGCTTACACGACTGGAGGCCGTACATTTCCTTGTCTGTCACTTATAAATGTCCGTGAAATACCATGTTATATTATCTGACATTTTCGTTGTGTCAGAAAATTCCGGCGCTATACTGAGGTACATAGCTGTTGGCACATTAGCTGACAGAAATAAACTCAGGGAGTGTGAATGGGATGGACGAATTGTTTCTCATGAATAATGTATGGATTATCGTATGCTTTGCTCTAGTCCTGCTGATGCAGGGGGGATTCATACTTCTCGAGGCCGGATCGACGAGAATGAAAAACGCCGGGCATATTGCCGGTAAAACGATTTTTACAGTGGGGATTGCATCACTTGTTTTCTGGGCAGTCGGGTACGGTTTTATTTACGGGGAAGGCAACTTGTTTATCGGAATGTCTGATTTCTTCTATGGTGATTTTGAATCTACCGTAGATGGCCTTGCCGGATCTGTTGACTTTATCTTTCAGCTGGCATTTGCAGCCATCGCGCTGACGATCGCATTTGGCGGATTTGCAGAACGTGCGAAATTATCTGTTTATATTCTATTTGCTATCGCATTTTCCGCATTCATTTACCCGGTCGTCGCGCACTGGATCTGGGGAGACGGGTGGCTTGCGGGACTTGGCAAACAGGACTTCGCTGGATCTACAGTCGTGCACTTAACTGGTGCTATGGCGGCACTTGCAGCAACGATTATCTTAAAGCCGCGTATCGGGAAATTCAACAGCGACGGCACATCCAACAATCTTGCTGGTCACAACCAGGTGTATACAGCTCTTGGTGTGCTGATTCTCTGGGTAGGCTGGTTTGGATTTAACGGCGGATCTACGCTTGGCGTGGATGGTGCATTTTTCGGATACGTCGCGCTTACAACTCAGCTTGCAGCAGCAGCGGGTGCGATTGCAGCAATGTTTATCGTTTCTGCGATGACTGGAAGAAATGATATTCCGACGATGTTAAATGGTGCGCTCGCCGGACTCGTGGCTATCACTGCTTCAACGGCATTTGTCGCCCCTTGGGCCGCCGTTATTATCGGTGTAATCGCCGGCTTGATTGTACATTTCAGTATGGTGTTTTTTGACAAAGCAAAAATTGATGATCCGATCTTTGCTCTTTCTGTTCACGGTGTTGCAGGTATTTGGGGAACTCTTTCAACCGGATTTTTCGCCACTCCTGATCTCGCGGCGATGAACGGCGGCCTTCCGGGATTGTTTTACGGTGGTGGTCTGACTCAGCTTGGTGTTCAATTCACAGGGGTAGCTGTTTCAGGACTGTACGCATTTGCAGTTGCTTTCATTATTTTGAAGGTGCTGGACAAGGTGCTTGGCGGCCTGCGCGTATCTGAAGAGGAAGAGCTTGTGGGTCTTGATATGAGTGAGCACGGCAGCTACGGTTATCCGGAGAACATGGAGAAGGCATCAGAAACCGTGAAGAAGCACGGTGCCTGATGGAGCAAATAACCGCTTCAAATAATCCGTTCCTGCAGGGAATTTCCCTGCAGGATCCTTCCGTTTCCTGGGAGGAAGTAAACGTATGGCACGACCGACGGATAGAGCAGCTGTTTAAGGAACAACTTTGCCTATTCGAAGACGATCATGGCCCGCTTCCTTCCCCGTGCTCATTTTATGTGATGGGCAGTGCAGGGAGAGGCGAACAGGCAGCCTTCAGCGATCAGGATCACGGGATATTGTATGAAGGAAAGAACGATAGCGATGCTTTTTTGAAGCTTGGTGAACGCGTAGCAGAAGCGCTCTATCACGCGGGGTATCCGTACTGCGAAGGCAAGGTGATGAGCAGCAATCCGCTCTGGTGCAAAAATCTGCCCTCTATGGAAGCGCAGCTGTCGACATGGCTGGATCAGCCCGATTGGGAGGCTGTCCGGTATTTAATGATTTTCATGGACGCGAGGACGTTATCGGGATCGGCTCATGCTGAAAAAATGAAGCAGATCATTACCGATTCTGTTCGCTTCAGGCCTGAGCTGATGGATCGAATTATTGATAACACAAGCTTTCGGCAAAAGCGTCGAAATATGTTCGGTCAAGTTATAACGGATTCCAAAGGGAATATCAATTATAAGGAATCGATTCTATTTCCTTTTGTACACGCTGCCCGTATAGGCGCGGTGTTTGAAAAAGTAAACGAGCAGCATACGCCCGCCAGGCTGCGTGCGCTGCCGCCAGCATTAAACGGTGAAGCCGCAGCGCGGGTTTTTGAAGAGGCACTTTCATTTCGCCAGCAGCACGTAGCGCAAGAAGACTCGTACGAAACGATTCATTTGCTTAACATGAAAAGCTTAAAGAATGAAGAAAAAGAGAAAGTAAAGCAGTTTATGAAAGAAGGAAAGCGGCTCTATCGGAACGTAACGGCGTATTACAGAAAGCGTGATAACGGATGAACATGCTGGACAGATGGAGACGTTCGCTCGGCGCACTTGCTGGTGGAGCTGTCTATGATCACAAGGGAGGAAGCAGCGCCGGAGCTGCGGCTTATGCGAGACAGCTTGAGCGGGACCGCCGTGATCATAAAGAGCTGACGATCCCGCTTCAGGAGCTGCCAGTAACTGTAGTAGACCTGGAAACGACCGGTTTTTCACCAGCTAAAGGAGACAAGATTCTGTCTATTGGAGCGGTCAGAGTGGAAAAGGGGCAGCGAACCTCCTTTTATTCACCAATTTTTACTGAAAACCCGCCTGAGCCTGTGTTAAAACTGACTGGATTGACCAAGCAGGAGCTGATAGACGCACCGCCAGCTGCGGAAGTGGTAAAGGATTTCCTGTCGTTTTCAGCGGAAAGTACGCTAGTAGCGCACCATTCAGCGCATGAGAAAGCCTTTTTAAATCATACGCTATGGAAGCTTTACCGAATGAAGCTTTCAAGGCGTATCGTCGATACGAGATTCGCAGTACTGCATATCCATGAACTTGAACACGCAGTAACACTTGAGGAGTTTTGCCGCTACTTTGATGTAGTGCCTGAAGGTCGGCATCACGCTTTACTAGATGCAAAAGCAGCGGCCGATATCTGGACTGAGGCGTGCTCATCCTGTATGCAGAACGGCATCTATACATTAGCTGATATGTATAAGGAAGCTGCAGCTAAAACTTAATTACGTATCCAGCAGCTCACTTGGCAGCCGGTGTTCCGATTATTTCGGACACCGGCTGCTTTCATAGCAGCTTCCCGCAATATTAATCGAAAAACGGGTCGGACGTCTTCCGTTTTCTTCATATTTTGCAAAGGTAAAGGAGAGTATTCAAGCAGAGAGCGCTTACATATGCGATTGATTGAAATAGTTACAGCAACGCTGTTTTCTCCAGCGGCTTCCTGTGATAAGATTAGTCATAATATTTTGAACGAAGAGGAGCTTCTGCCATGGAAAAGACCGAACAGAGCGTGCAGGTGAAAGATATTTTGGTGGCGCATCAAGCGTTGAAGGATGTAGTGGTGAAAACGCCTCTTCAGCGGGATGCTATTCTTTCTGATAAATATGAAGCAGATGTTTATCTGAAACGGGAAGATCTCCAAGTCGTCCGGTCGTTTAAACTGCGCGGTGCCTACAATTTAATGCAGGGACTATCCGAGCAGGAGCTGCAGCGGGGAGTCGTTTGTGCAAGTGCGGGTAACCACGCGCAGGGTGTCGCATACTCCTGTAAAGCACTCGGCGTGCGTGGGAAAATTTTTATGCCGTCTACAACGCCACGTCAAAAAGTGTCGAGAGTCGAGTTTTTCGGCGAGCCGTTTGTGGATGTTGTGCTCACAGGTGATACGTTCGACGATGCATATGCCGCCGCAGATCAGCTCAGACAGGAAGAGGATATGACATTTATCCATCCATTCGACGACGTCCGGACCATCGCAGGCCAAGGCACGGTAGGAATGGAAATTTTAGAAGACATTGACGTTCCAGTTTCCCACGTATTTATGGGAATCGGCGGAGGAGGTCTCGTTTCAGGTGTCGGCACCTACTTTAAAGAGATTTCCCCTTCTACTAAAATTATTGGCGTAGAGCCTGCCGGTGCTCCCGGTATGAAGACGTCGCTGGAACGAGGAGCGGTTACGTCGCTCGCTAAAATCAACAAATTTGTGGACGGTGCAGCTGTCAAAACAGTCGGTTCGATTACGTACGATATCTCGAAGCGGATTGTAGACCGTATTTCGCTGGTAGAGGAAGGTCATGTTTGTTCTACCATGCTCAATCTATACAACGAGAATGCGATCGTAGCAGAGCCTGCCGGCGCCCTTTCTATCGCGGCACTGGACGAGTATCGTGATGAAATCCGGGGCAAGGCCGTTGTATGTGTCGTCAGCGGCGGTAACAACGACATTGACCGTATGCAGGAAGTGAAAGAGCGTTCGATGATCCATCAGGGGCTCAAGCATTATTTTATCGTCAACTTCCCGCAGCGAGCCGGTGCTCTTCGCGAATTTCTTATTGATGTGCTCGGGCCGACTGATGATATCACCCGGTTTGAATACACGAAGAAGAATAATCGTGATAAAGGACCGGTATTGTGTGGAATTGAATTAAAATATCGGGAAGATTACAGTTCACTTATTGACAGAATGGACAAAAAAGGGTTTGCTTATATAGAAATCAATAAAGATGAAGATCTGTTTAATCTGCTTATTTAATTGGAACGTCAGGAAAGAGCCGGTGCTTCTGCGACGCTAGTTCGCGAAATTTGGCTCTTTTCTTTTTGCGTTCACGCAGCAATCAGACTTTACAGGAGGCCAATTATGAATCAGCAACCGATATCCGGATCCGTCCATAACGCGGAATTTGTCCGGCATACGAAACAAGGGGTATTCGTGTCAGCGGGGGGTCAGGAATTTTTGCTTCCTGAAGCAGAAATTACAGGACCGGTAGGTAAAGAAGTACGCATTTTTGTTTACGAAACGAAGGCGGGCAAACTGCAGGCCACGATGAATATCCCAACGATTACGACAGAAGCCTATGACTGGGCTTACGTCGTATCAGCGATCGATGCCGGCGTATTTGTGCACATCGGGCTTGAAAAAGACATTCTCGTATCAAAGGATGATCTCCCGGAAGATAAAACGCGCTGGCCGGCAAAAGGGGATAAGCTGTTTGTCTGTCTCGGACACGACCGTAAAGGACGCTTAAAAGCGCTGCCTGTCTATGAAGCAGTGATCGATGCTGAGCGTGATAAAGCAGACCGTAAATGGTACGGTACAACGGTAAAGGGGCACGTGTATTCCATCAAAGAAGCAGGCTGTGCAATGGTGACAGAGGAAGGTGTGCGGGCATTTATTCATGACAGCCAGCTTGTGTTTGCCCCTCGTTTAGGCCAGCTTTTAGAAGCTCGCGTCATCGACGTTAAAGAAGATGGCACAATTAATGTAACGCTTCGTGATGAACGCACCGCTGCTCAGGCAAAGGATGCTGAAAAAATAATGGAGATCCTGGAACAGCGGGGCGGTCAAATGCCGTTCACCGATAAATCGACTCCGGCAGAAATTGAAGCTGCTTTTGGGATGAGTAAAGCGGCATTTAAACGCGGTCTTGGTAAACTGATGAAAGAAGAGCGGATTACTCAGACTCCCGGACTTACTGAAAAACGATCGGATTCGTAACCTTGCGCATGCCCCCGTTCATCGGTATACTAATGTCAAACGTACGTTCGGGAGGCGCCTATGTATTTAATTATTGCAGAGAAGCCGGATCAGGCTTCCAAACTCGCTGCACCATTTAAGCCGGTTCGTCAGAAGGACCATCTGCTCTTGCCACCCTCTCCGGAATTTCCGGAGGGGGCAGCTGTCGTATGGGCTCTGGGTCATTTGGTCGAACCGATTCCGCCGGACGGATACCGAAGCGACTGGAAGCGGTGGTCGCTTCAGACGCTTCCTATGATTCCGGAGAGATTCGAATACAAAGTGAAACGCTTTAAAGAATTTCGAGTAATTGAACGATTTGTGCGCCGGTCTGATATCTCGCTGATTATTCATGCAGGAGATGCAGAACGGGAGGGGGAAGCGATCATCCGTCTCATTCTTGATCAAATTAGTGTAAAAAAACCGTTGAAACGGCTTTGGGTGCAGTCACTCACTCCAGGAGCTGTCCGTCAGGCGTTTAAGCAGCTGACGGATGACCAGGAAACCTATCCGCTGTATGAAGAAGCTGTCAGCAGAGCCTATGCGGACTGGCTTGTCGGAATGAACGCCTCGAGGCTGTATACGCTGCTGTTCCAACAGTCCGGTTCGACGGACGTATTCTCACTTGGAAGGGTGCAGACGCCTGTCCTTTGTATGATAGACGAGCGTGAGAAAGAAATGGAATCGTTTCAGCAGGAAACGTACTGGGAAGTGGAAGCGTGTTTTCAGGCAGCCGCAGGTTCGTACCGGGGCCGCTTGAAAACGAAGGATGGAAGCTATGCATTTTCAAACCAACAGCAAGCTGAGACAGAAGCTTCTGCAGATCGTGGAGCAACTGGCAGAGTAACCAAGCTTGAAGAAAAACAGAAGCGTATCCCCCATCCTCTCCTTTATACGCTTTCCTCACTGCAGGCTGAGGCAAATAAGGCATTTAAATTTGCACCTAAAAAGACGCTGGATACAGCTCAGCGGCTGTATACGAAAGGTCATATTTCTTATCCGCGGACGGATTCTCCCTATTTGCCTGCAGAAGAAGCGGAAACCGTTAAAAAAGCTGCCGTTCAGCTGGAACAACAATCAAACTATGCAGCTTATTTCCCGCTTCCGTTAAAAAGCCTGCGGTCGAACAAGCGCTGTGTTAAACCGGAAAAGGTTACGGATCACTACGCCATTATCCCGACAGAAGAAGTGCCAGGGCCCGATAAGCTTTCTCCTGATGAACGCAAGCTCTACGATATGATCGTGAAGCGGGTGCTGGCTGCGCACTATCCGCCACGGCTTTCTGACACCAAGAAAGTGGAGACGACCGTTTCCAGTCAAGCTGTATATGCTTCCAGCTTTGAAACGATTATCGATGAAGGCTGGCGCAAGGTGCTGCCTGTGAAATCGCAGGATCGCAGCGGCCCGCCGCTCCAGAAAAACGAAGAGGTACAGGTTGAGAGCGTAGAAACAGTTGAAAAACAGACGCAGCCCCCTAAACGCTACACAGAAGGTGATTTGATCACGTTAATGAAAACATGCGGGAAACTGCTGAGCGCAGAAGACGCGTCTGTTTTAAAGGAGACTGAGGGAATCGGCACAGAGGCCACGAGAGCAGGGATCATTCAGACGTTGAAGCAGCGGGGCTATATTCACGTCAGTCAAAATAATGTGTATGTCGACGATAAGGGGCGGGCGCTGGCCGCTGCGGTAGCTGGAACGCTTCTTGCCTCACCCGAAATGACAGCAAAGTGGGAAAAACGATTAAAAGAAATTGGCGCAGCTGAAAAAGGGTCTGCCTATTTCATTGAGCAGGTGACTGCTTTTGTACGCCACCTTGTTGAGACGGTGCCGAAACAGGCGGAACGTCATCCCTTTCCAAAAGCAGGCTCAAAGCGGACTGCTAAAAAAACAGCTAAAAAACCGGCCGGAGCTGGTGCATGCCCGCTCTGCGGCGGAGCCGCCCTTGATTACGGCGCATTTGTCGGCTGTTCAAACTTTAAAAAAAGCAACTGTACGTTTACGATCTCCAAAACCATTCTTCAGAAATCTATCCCTAGAGCACAGATTAAAAAGCTGCTCAGTTCCGGGAGCACGGACTTGATCAAAGGATTTAAGCGAGGAGAAACGACCTTTCAGGCCCGTTTGACGTGGAACAACAAACAGCAGAAAATCCAGTTTGATACAGTGCCGGATACTCAAAAATAAACGGATTTGCATTTCCGGCACATTAATAGGTGAAATAGAAGCTCGTTTCTGATTTAATAGAAACTGGAAAAGGTTTATTACGTTTTGATAGAAAGGATGACACCATGAAACATCTGACATTGGAAGGCGGAAGAATTTACACCGAAGCCCGTCTGAAAATAGAAGGCGAGTATCGCACTATTCATGTCATGATCGATACCGGTTCCGCAAAAACCGTTCTCAATGAGTCCCTTACTGATAATCCTGTGCTGGAAGCTTTCAGCATCGGCCCGTTGAAAGTCAGCGGCTACAGGGCTGAACTGCAGCCGATGGAAGCAGACGGAATCATCGGATTGGATTTTCTTTCAAAGACCGGTGCGAAGCTGAATTTTGATGCGATGACGATTTCGAGCTCCAGAACGTAAACGGTTGATTTATGCCTGGATAGAAGGTATTATTTGCAATGATTACTGTCAAAAAGGAAAGGGGAAAGCGGAATGTCGGAAGAACAGCAGGAAGTATTAGTGCAGTCAGGCGACCAGGTGCTTGTTACTGCAGGTGAATATAAAGGAGAACTTGCAAAAGTGATCTCTCCCTATACCAATTCAATTTCGATTGAGCTGGAAAAGCGAGGTGCAGACGGAACGAAGCCAAGAACCGTCCTGCGTCATTCAGAGTATGAGCTCGTGGAAAAAGCGTAAACGGTAAAAAGGCTGTCTCACATCAATCGATGAGACAGCCTTTTTCGGTTACAGAAGATTGAATGCGTGAAATGAGTAGAGCAAAAATCCGGAGGCGATGGCGCTTGCTGTGACAAATAGAGCATTCTGTCTTGACAGCTCGATTGGGCGCACACCGATCAATCTCGCTGTCATCAGCATTTGACCTGAGAACGGAGAAATTTGGGTAGCGCATGTCCAGCTCAGCACGAGCAGCATCGCTGCATATTCAGCGCTCATCCCTGCTGCTTCATAGTTGAGAGATCCGCCCACGCCGATAATAATCACGACGGGATGGATTCCGATCATGGCGAGCACCGCAGTAGCTGCCATGATCATAAAGCTCAGCAGCAGAACAGATCCTCCGGTCAGATCGAGGAGAACTTCTGTGACAACTGCTCCTGTCTCAGTGAACGACAGCGCGGTTCCAAAGAAGCCGGCTGCAATAAACACTGCGATTTCATTTTTCAACCTGGAAAAGGCACTGCTTATGTAACCGGCTGATTCGCGGAAAAAACCAGAAAGTTCTCCTTTCAGGCTTGCATAGATCATCGGAACGAGCAGTCCCAGCCAGCTGACAATGGCAATCATTGACTGTTCCGCAAGTCCATACCAGGTTAGCGATAAGGTGACAAAAATTGCCGCAAAGCGCAGCAAAGGCAGAAGGCTTGCTTTTCGTCCTGATTCTGCATCATTTACGGAAGGAGGATCATGGGTAAAGCGCAACGTTTTTAAGAAGAGACCAGCAGATATGCTGTAAATCACCGCGAGACTCAATCCAGCCCAGCCAATAGAAAACCATGACACGTGAAAAATGGACAGCACAAGGCCGATATTGACAAAATAGGGTGACCAAAGCATGCACGCTGCGAACCCTCTCATTAAGTGAACTGTCAGTTTTTTGGGATGAAAAGACTGGAAGCTTTCATCAGCAATCTGCCTGATCAAAGAGATTGCTCCAAAGTTAAGCAGCATGCCGGTTGTCAGCATCAGGAAAAAACTGGTCCGATACGGTTTTGACCCTTTTTCCCGTGCTCGTTTGACGATGACTTGCTTTAAATCTTCCAAATATCCGGTATAGCTCATGTACCAGCCTATGATAGGTACGAACAAAAAGAGTCCAAGAATGTTAACATTAGCCGAGAAGCTTTCGATCCAAACAGTGAATGGAAGAGACAGCTGAACGTGAAGGACCGCTCCGGTTATCAGCAGCAGACTGATGATGATGCGGGCAGGGAGCGAAATATAAAGCATGCTGATTAAAAGCAGCAGCGCCGCAAGAATCCCGTACAAGACGTACATCTCGAGGGGAGTCACGCTGTCGATTAAGTAAAGCAGGACCATCAAATAAGCAGCAGGTCCTGTTAATTTATGTACGATGTCCGGCATAGTGATAGTCCTTTCCGTATAGACTGATACCTATTTTAGCATGTGAAAGGAGAAGATGCGTTATGAAGGGCAGAACGATCCTTATCACCGGCTGTTCGTCCGGATTAGGGCGGTTTGCGGCCATGAAGCTTGCTGAAGAAAACGACGTCTATGCAACCGTTCGAAACGCCGCCCAGCAAGCTGACTTGAAAGCCTGCGGAGTGACGGTACTTATTGGAGATGTGACCCATTCAACAGACAGGCAAGCTTGGTTTCATACACTTCAAGAGCAGAGAGGAAAATTGGATATGCTGATTCACAATGCAGGCATCTGTGAAGGAGGTGTCCTCGAGTCAATCAGCGAGGATCGATTCGAGCATCAGTTTCGCGTGAACGTAACGGCAGCGGCAGCGTTGTCGAGCACAATGCTGCCGCTGCTCAGAGAAGCCTCCCCATCAGCGATCGTTCATATCGGCAGTATCAGCGGCAGGACAGCATTCCCGGGTCTCTCTGCTTACGGTGCCTCTAAAGCGGCTCTTTACGGGATGAGCAGAAGCCTCCATATTGAATTATCGCCTCAGCAAATTGCCTCGGTCTACGTTGAATTGGACAGCATGCATTCACGTATATGGCAAAAAGGCGTCGACAAAGCGACCCTCTTGAAAGGTCCCTACAGAAAACTCGAACAAAAACTGTCGGCTAACGCCTCAGAAATTCGCAAAAGTCCGGAGAAGTCAGGGCTTTTGACGTGTATAATGAACATAGGCCGGCATACGAATCCGAAGCCGCTGTACATATGCGGACGCAAATCAATTTTTCTCTTTGTGCTGAACAAACTGCTTGGCGAAGACAATATCACCCGGATGATGACCCGGATGTTCCGATGAAACACGATGGAGGGAGTGACAGGCTTTGGAACAAATGACGCTTGAACTGACGGACCTGGAACGGGAACGTCTGAAAAAAATAGAAAGCAAGCAGCAAAACGGCATATTCGAGCTGGCGTTCTGTGGACATTTTTCTGCAGGTAAATCGACGCTGCTTAATGGGCTGCTCGGTGCCGAGGTGCTGCCGACGAGTCCGATTCCAACGAGTGCAAATATTATCAAAATCGCGAAAGGCGAGACTGCGCTTGAGCTTGCGGGTCCTGACGGTGCCGTACTGAAGCGTTTTAACCAAGAGCTGCCGTGGGATAAAATTGGAGAATGGGGCAGAGACGGCAAACGAATTGAGCATATCCGCATTAAAGCGCCCATTTCCTTTTTGTCTGAGAACGGGGTAATCGTGGATACGCCGGGCGTGGATTCCACAGACCCCACTCATGCGTCAGTTACGATGGAGCAGCTTTATTCAACCGACGCTGTCTGTTACGTCATGGACTATAACCACGTTCAATCAGAAACGAACTTGCACTTTTTAAAGCAGCTCTCACAGGCAGCTAAACCGGTGATTATGGTGATCAATCAGGTCGATAAACATCATGAAGCGGAGCTGTCCTCAAATGCATTTCTGGAACAGGTGGAAGAAACGCTGCGGCTTTGGCATATTCAGCCGACTGCTATTTATTTTACGTCAATGAAGGTGCATGATCATCCGCTGAACCAATTTGACGAGCTGCGTGCCAAGCTGTTTAACGTTTTTCAACAAAGCAGCTCGTTTTCGGATTCCGCTGAGGCAGCTTTACGAAAAGGCTTCTACGAATCGCTTTCCGAGAGAATTCGCCACGATATGGAGGAAGCGCGTGAGGCAGTTTATGAACAGGCAGCGGAAAAAGGCTATACGAAGGAAAATGTACTCGAATTAGAAAGCCTTGCGCTCGAAAAAGATAGGCTTGATCATTTTGCGGACGATGTAACCGAAAAGTACGAAGATGCATTAAAACGTTTATATGAAAATGTCCATCTGCTTCCTTATCACACAATGGAGCTATTAGAGAATTACGTAGAATCGAGACAGTCGGGTTTTAAGGTTGGACTGCTGTTCAGTTCTAAAAAAACGAAGGAAGAACAAGAGAACCGCCTGCGGCAGCTTACCATTGAAATCAATGACAATTTAAAGTCCCAGCTGCTTTATTACATCGAGGATTATTTCCGAAATGTGCCAGTGCGAAGCCTGCAAAATAAGGATACCTTTCTTGAGGAAATGAACAAGCTGGATATAACGATTGAACCTTCATTTATTGCAGATAAAGTTACGTCTAAATCAGTGAACCGCGAATATTTGTATACCCTCTCCAAGCAAATGAACAGCGAAATCGTTTCTTCTGTTAGAAGACAGGCGGACAAGCTGCTTCAGCTTTACATTGAGGGATTGGAAGAAAAGATGGCAGAGGAAAGCCGCATCCTTGCTGAAAAGATGAATCAGTTTTCAACCATTGAGTCGCTTCATCAGCAAATTTTATCTATCAACGATAAGGAGATGGAGCTGCTTGAGCAGGCAAAAGTTCATAAGCCGCGCTCTGGAGCTGTAAAGCCGTTGCGGGATTTGATTGCAGATACAGCCTCAGCTGAGATACCAAAAGATGATCAGGATATTTGGAAAGACGTTGATTTGTCTGTGAAGCCGGAGGGTGCGAAGCGCCAGACTGTCTCCTTCAGCGAAGAACGGCTCTTTACGCAGCAGCCTGTTCAAGAAGCAGAACGCACCCGGGAGTGGGCAGAAGAGCTTACTGATTCCGTCATTACGGCTCGCGCAGCAAAACGGATTTTGAGGGCTGCAGACGCGGTGACGAAAGCTGAGTATACCGTTTCGTTGTTCGGAGCATTCAGCGCAGGCAAATCCAGCTTCGCAAATGCACTGCTGGGGGAAGCTGTCATGCCCGTTTCCCCTCATCCAACGACAGCAACAGTAAATACCGTCCGGAAGCCGGAGGGCGATCACCAGCATGGAGCTGCTGAGATTATTTTTAAAAATCGAACGGAGCTTTCAGATGAAATAAAATCAGTAGCTCAGTCACTGCAGCTGGAGCTGGACATTGATTCACTGCCTAAATGGAATGCCCGCTCTCTCGGGAATTTGTCGAAGAGCAGAAAAACAGCAGCAGACTATTTATTAATTCTGCAGACGGCAATAAGAGAACAGGGGAATCTGCTAGGAACTGTAAAGGTTGAAAAAACAGACAGCCTGGCGCCGTATACCGCGGTTGAGCAGACCGCATGCCTCATTAAAGAAATTCAGATATACTATTCATGCAGACTTACAGAAGCGGGCATTACTCTCACGGATACGCCGGGCGTTAATTCGATACATGGACGTCATACGAACGTAGCTTATGACCAATTAAAGCGCTCGGACGCAATATTTTATCTTACGTATTACAACCATGCGTTTTCTAAATCGGATGAGTACTTTTTACAGCAGCTCAGCAGCATCAATCAATCGTTTACCGACAATAAAATGTACTTTGTTTTAAATGCGTCCGACCTGGCTCGTGACGAAGCCGAGCTCAGTGAAGTAGAAGAGCATGTCGTGTCACAGCTGAGACGCGGAGGCTTTTCTGCCCCTGTGCTATACAGCGTTTCCTCGCGCGGCGCTTTTGACCGCTCGCTGGAAGATGACTCGTTTGCTCAGTTTGAAGCTCACTTCTATGATCAGATTATCGCACAGCTCAGACAGATTGCGGTCGACGTGATGCACGATCGAGTTCGGGAAGCAGAACAGGAAATGACGGAATACGTCCGGCTTATGAAGAGTCCGGAACGTACTTTGCTCTCTTCCCGCCGCGCTGAAAAAGTAAATGCTGCTCTTGACGAGATAAAGCACGAATCGTTTCAGTACATGATCCGTGATGCGAATAAAGAACTGGAGCAGCTGGCTCTTTATTTGCGAAAACGAATGCAGTACGTGCTCAATGATTATTACGGAGAAGCGGTCAATGTCTCTGTACTTCAGGCTGAATCCAAGCGTGAGCTGCAACAGGAACTCACAGAAGCTGTCAGCCACTGGGCAGCCTCCGGAAGAGAATTTCTGCGGCAGGAATGGACGGCCGCTGCTGTGAGGCTCGATTATGCGGTTCAGCGTATCGTCAGAAGATGGTTTGAGGAATATGAAGCGGAATTAAAGGCGCGACTGGAAGGGATCTCAATCGAGCAGCCGCCGGTTTCCGTTCAGATTGATACCGCACTCCCTGCGATCCAGCTCGTCGACGATGCTGAAGCATATAAAAAATATGTGAAATCAAAGCGCGATTTTTTCGAACAAAATAAATCGAAAGAGCTGAAAGAGGCGTTGCTGAAAGAAGCAGAAGAAAACGTAACCCTCGTTCTCAGCAGCCAGGAACAGCAGGCAAAAAAGGAGCTTTCTTCACGGCTGGAAGAGCTGTCAAGTCAGTGCCGTAATACGGTAGCGCAACAGCTATATGAAGAGAAAGAACGGCTGGAACTGCTGAGCGATCCGAATCAGCTGATAGTGTTGGAACGAAAGCTCGCGAAGCTGCCGGCTCCTGAAGAGAAAGGAAGCTTCATATGAGTGCATCCGAAAATATGATGATCTATGTTATTCCAGCTTTGATTATTTGTATTATCGCGCTGGTCTGGACTATTCAAGTCGCGAAAAATCCGGAAGATGAAGGCTATGATAACCGTAAGAAGCAAAAGCTGCATTTTGGTTTGCTGATCGGGCTTTATGCCCTTGGTTTTATACCAGCTATCGCAGGTGTAGTGCTGTACTTTTTTTATTGGTAAAAAAGGAGATGGATGAGGATATGACCGAGATTAAACTTGCCGTTCTCGATATGGATGGCACCTTGTTGAACAGTCAGGATCACGTATCAGAAAAAACCAGGTCTGCGATAGTTGAGGCATCGCGAAAAGGCGTTGACGTTATGATCGCCACTGGCCGGTCGCTGCCGGCAGCAGAGGATCATGCAAAATCACTCGGTCTGAATGAATACATCATTACAGGCAACGGCAGTGAGATCTGGCTGTTTCCCGGACCTGAGCTTGTCGACCGAAGACCATTAAAAGCAGATCTTGTTGAAGTGATGTGGGAGTTGAAGCAAACGTATAATGCGAGGCATTGGGCGGCGTCTACGTCAAAGGTGTGGAAGCGCGAAATGCCTGAAAACATTGGCTCTGAAGAATGGCTTAAATTCGGCTATGATCTTGATGATTTTCAGGTTCGTGAAGCGATCTTAAAGGAGTTAAACCGCTACGATGGATTGGAGATCAGCAACTCTCATCCGTTAAATATTGAAGTAAATGCAGCAGGTGTTCATAAAGCAAATGCGATTGAACAGGTTTTAAAACGCAAGAATTTGGACATAGCTCAAGTAATGGCGTGCGGGGACAGTTTAAATGATATTAAAATGATTCAGCGTGCCGGAGCAGGAATTGCAATGGGAAATGCCCAGGATGAAGTGAAAGAGCATGCTGACTTTATTACCGGCACTAATGATGAAGATGGTATTGTACAGGCGTTCAAACAGTACGGTGTGATCTCATGACGAAACAGTCGAAAGGCATCCCGCTGCCGGTGGTTCGAGCAACGCAGGCAGTCATTGCAGCTGGTTCGTTTGCAGGCGCCGTTATCCATCCTTACTATTTGGCTGCGGCATTACTGCCGGCAGCCTCGATCGTTCTGCTCCGCTGGAATCCGCTGGCTAAACCAGTTATGAAGATTGCCGGTGCCAGAAAAAAATGGGCGGAGGAAGAAAAGGCTCAGATGCTGTTCAATCAATCGATTGCGCTGACCCTCCTTAGCTTGTCTGCCATCTTGTACGCAGCGGGGCTCCCTGTATGGGCGATGATCGCGGCTTTAATGGTAACAGCTGCATCAGCTGCTGCATTATGTGGATACTGTATTGGATGCAAAATACGTTTTAAATGGATGATGTGGCGTCATCAGCGGAAACAAGCTTCCTGATTATGTTTTATTTCTCACAAGATAGGGAATATACAAAACATGAACAATGATTAAACACAACGTTTAAGAGGTGGTTGTTTTGTATATTATTCCTGAACCATTACATCCTGCTATTGTACATGTTCCAGTAGCGTTATGGGTCGTAGGCACCCTGTTTGTCCTGCTGTCACTCTGGCGTCCGTGGTTTTACGACCGGGCAGCTCTCTGGGTGGTAACGATCGGGACAATTGGTGGCATTATTTCCTACCAGTCCGGTGAAGCTGCTGTCGGAACGGCTATCCAGATTTACGGTGATTCCGTCGGAGAATTTTTAGGACTTCATCAACAGTACGCACTGTACTCGCTGATTGCCTATATTATTCTTAATATCGGGATTGCATTCAATATTATCAAAGATAGCACGTATATTCGGTGGGGGCTCGCCCTGCTGGCAGTAGTCGGCGCTGTACTCGTTTTCCTGACTGGTCACTATGCAGGACGTATGATGTATGACGGGATATAAACACCAGGAGGTGCCGGAATGGCTAAAAAATATTTTACCGTCGAACAGGCAAACAGACTAATTCCTATGATAAAGCGCGAAATCGAACAGCTTAAATCGATTCAGGATGAGTTTGATGAGAAATGGAACGTGTATCATTCGATAAAAGATAATAAAACGGAGCACGTCACGACTCAAACCGGCTATTTGTTTAAATTGGAATGTCAGCTTGAGTTTATTGAAATGCAGGCACAGCTCCACGTATCAAATATTCAAAACAGCGGGGCACAGCTGAAGGGAATTGAACCAGGTCTCGTAGATTTCCCGTCGTTTAAAGGGAAAAAAGAAATTTTGCTCTGCTGGAAAGAGGGCGAAGACCGTATTGCTTTTTATCATTATCCGAAGGATGGATACGAGGGAAGACGTCCCTTATAGTAAATTAGCCTGACGCTGCATATACTGCAGCGTCTTTCGCATGGAGGAATGACGAGTTGAAACGACAGTTATGGATCGCCGCTCCACATCTCAACGTACAGCGGGGGAACAAAGTAACAGCAGACCGTATCGGAAAAGCTGCTGCATCAGCGGGTTTCAGCGTGACGAAGCTGGACAGCACTGAGGAAATAGACAAGAAAGAAAGCAAAGCGCCAGCGCTTGTTCATGGATTTCACGCATATAAATTTTACCCGGTCCTGCAAGCACTTCCGATAGATACCCCTTTCATTATTACGATCACGGGAACGGATATTAACAACGATTTGAACGATCCTGACCGGCGCTTCATTGTAAAAGAAGTGTTGCAGCGGGCATCGCTTATTCATGTATTTGACGAGTATATGAAACAGAAAATCCCTAAAGAGTTTCAAGCCAAGACAGAAGTGCTGCCTCAATCGGTCCCTTATGTGGACGTATCCTCAGCGTCAGCACCTCCGCCGTTTAACTTATTGATCCCGGCGGGAATCAGACGTATCAAACAAATCCCTGAAGCAGTTACAGCTGTTGCAGAAGCAAGAGAGGTGATACACGGGCTTACTCTTACAGTAGTAGGGCCAGTATTGGAAACAGACGAAAAGACCAAACTTGATCAACTGGAAGCCGAATTCGACTGGCTGACCGTTATGCCGCCGGTTGATCAGTCGGATATGAAGGAATTGTACGACTCTCATCATGCTGTCATTAATTACTCTCTAAGTGAAGGGCAGTCTTCTGCACTTTTGGAGGCAATGGCAGCGGGGCGACCTGCTTTAGTTTCTGATATCGATGGCAATAAAGGCGTCATTCGGCACGGATATAATGGATTTGTATTTCAGGATCAGCCGTCATTCATACGGTCATTGATCAGCCTGCAGGACAAAGATATTTATGAGGCACTTTCAGCAGCCGCTTTAAAAACAGCCCGGACGAGACACGATCCTGCTGCTGAACAGCGAACGATCACCAGATGGTATAACACTCTTGCGTGATCTTCGCAATCGATGAAGGATCATGATAAAGTATAAACGTAGGTAAAAAGAAATTGAGACGGAAATGGAGTGACAATCATGGCAGACCAGACAACATTTAGAAGTATTATGGGAAATTATCCGACCGGCGTAACGGTCGTCACTGCAACAACTGCTGAAAAAGAACCAATAGGACTTACGGTTAATTCATTTACATCTGTGTCAATGGATCCGATGCTTATTTCATGGGCGATTGATAAAAATGTATCGACACACGATGAGTTTGTTCATCAAAAAGGCTTCGCGGTTCACACCTTAGCAGCTGATCAAGGTGATGTATGTATGCTGTTTGCAACGAAAGGTACCGACCGGTTCAGTCAGATAAACTGGGAAACATCATCCAGAGATCTGCCTGTTATAGCTGGATACAGCGGACTGCTGGAATGCAGCGTATTTCAAACCATTGATGCTGGTGATCACACGATATTAATCGGCAAAGTAGAAGAAGCGGCAGATTCCGGCAAAAAGCCATTATTGTATCATCAGCGCACGTTCGGAGCTATTCCCGAAGCATTTTACGAAAAGTAAAGCAGAGAGGGCGGGATCAAAACTGCCCTCTCTTATAAATCTAATTCTAGTTTACATAATATAAATTATGCGAACCAATAAGGAATAATTAAAATTTTGTATCAAAACTAAAGAATACTTAAGAAATTGAGACGGAATAAAATTTTAATCAGCTGTCAGCTTCATTAAACTGATCTTATCAATTCCAAGTTCATCTGCCGCATCTTCATATGTCATCATTTCAAGTAAATAATGTGCTTTCGCTTTTCGGACAGCATTCGTGGTTAACGGAGTTTCCATTTGAAAGTACTCAGATATTTTTCGGAGGTTTATTGTAAGCGTCATGCGCTGCAATGGTTTCTCTTTGCCGCTGCGGTCCGTTGATGACAATAAATATATAAAGCTTTGTCTTGTTTCTATAAACTTGTTCAATGTGTCAGCCCGTTCATTTGCGAATGTTAAAATTCGTTCATGTGACGGCTTGCTGACGTATATCTTAACTTTATCTGCTTCAGTAATAATCTCATCCATCTTGATAGCAAATTCATCAGGTCTTAATCCAGCTGCTGTAAGAATACATATGCATTTCCGCTTTAACGGTTCATCAGATGCTAAGTAAGCAGCCTCCATTGTTAAAAGCTGATCATAGGTTAAAATGTCTTGATAGTTTTTTTCTATTGGTACATAAGCAATTTTTTGTGCAGGATCAACGGCTACTTTTCCTTCATGCCATGCGTAATCAAAGAAACGTTTCATTATACTGATGATTTTATTAATCGTCTGAGGCTTGCTGTCAGTTCTGGAGCGTAAAAAGTCTTTAATATCAGCCGGAGTTATCTCTACTAACTCTTTTTTTCGCTTATATTTGGCATCGATGAAAGCGAAAAAATAAGTTAAATAGCGTACATGCTCATCAATTGTAATCGTTTTGTACCCTTTTTTCTGTAAATGAACACTGTATCCAAACGGCATATTTCAACCTCCCTTTTATTAATTTGATTAATCGCTTATTAAATATTTACAGTGGTATATTACTGTATACTATTATACGATAATAAATTTCATCAGCAATGGATAGTACGGGAAGGCAGCTTCTATTACCTCCCCCTATCCGGTCTACTTTTGATATATCCAGACGTCGTTAATGCCATTGTTTGCGCCTACATCTACAATGAAACTTCCATTGGTATAGCGATCGCTCGTTCTTATTTTGCCTACGTCGTGCTCTACGACTGCTCCGTCTTTTGTCTGGATCACTATCGTTTCCGTTCCGTTGACTGATGCAGTATACACAACCCTGTGTGGATTCTTTTTCAATTCCTTTAAGACTCGCACACCTCGGGACGCCCTCGAGCCGGTTTCTAATACTGTCCAAGCCATTCGTTTGACAGCACCGCGGCTTGTCACAATCAGCAATGAGCTGCTGCCGTCACTTGAGCTCACCCCTGCAACGGTATCGTCTTCTTTTAGATTGATCGCCTTCATTCCGCTTGTACGCTGTCCAGTTGGATTTACTTCATTTTCAGGAAAGGACAGGCTGTAGCCCTGATGTGTCACAATAGTAACAGCGGTACTCCCATCTGTCTCTAAAACCTGAACAAGCTCATCGTCTTTTTTTACTTTAACAGCCATCAGCGACTTAGAATGACGCTGTGCTTCATACTCTTTTACTGGAGTTCGCTTAATAAGACCGTTCTTCGTAACAAACGTATAAAAACCTGTTGCTTCTTTAATTTGCTTTACCACACTCACGGCTACAATACTGTCCTGGCTGTCGATAGTAATAACGTTAGCCAAATGCTGGCCAGCGTCTTTCCATTTCATTTCAGGAAGCTTGTGAACAGGAAGATAGGCATATGAGCCGCTTTTTGTGAACAGAAGCAACGTATCCTGTGTATTTACTTCTCCGCTGAAAAGCAGTCTGTCTGATTCTTTCATTGACGGTGGTTCTCCGTTAGAGGCCGAAAAGCTGCGTATGCTTGACCGCTTTAAATAACCCTCTTTCGATACAGAGATTTGCACATCTTCAGGAGGCACAAGCACTTCCATATCAATTTTAATTTCTTCGATTTGAGCCTCTACGTCTGTTCGGCGCTCATCGTCAAATTCTTTTTTTATGCTGCGCAGTTCTTTTTTCATTTCTGCTGACAGCTTTTTATCTGAATCGAGCAGCGCTTCCCACGCAGTGATATTTTTTCGAAGCTGCTGCGCTTCTTTTTCAAGCGTTGTGATGTCCGTATTCGTCAACCTGTAAAGCTGGAGCATAACAATGGCTTCAGACTGCGCTTCCGAAAAGCTAAAGGCATCCTGAAGCTTGCGGCGGGCATCCTGTTTGTCGTTGGCCGACCGAATGACTGCAATGACTTCGTCCAGAATAGAAACTGCCTTGATAAGACCCTCGAGCACATGTGCACGTTCCTTTGCCTTTTGCAGATCATGATTGGTTCTCCGGACAATAACGTGTTTTTGGTGGACAAGGTATGCTTCGAGGAGCGTTTTTAAGCTCATAAGCCTTGGCGTTTTATCTGCAATCGCCACCATATTAAAGTTGAACTGCGTCTGCAGATCTGTCGCTTTATACAAATAATGCAGTACACCTTTTGCATCGGCATCCTTTTTCAATTCAACGACGATGCGCATGCCAGTACGGTCTGTTTCATCCCGCACTTCCGCAATGCCTTCAACCTTTTTGTCAATGCGAAGCTCATCCATCTTCTTAACGAGCGATGCTTTATTAATCTCAAACGGAATTTCTGTTATAACAATTTGTTCTCTGGAGCCTCGAAGTGATTCAATCTCAGCCCGGCCTCGCACAACTACTTTCCCGCGACCTGTTTCATAGGCCTGTTTAATACCTTCTACGCCTTGAATGATCCCCCCTGTAGGGAAATCAGGGCCTTTTATCGCCTCCATCAACTTATCGATCGATGCATCCGGCCGGTCAATCAGCATAATTGCAGCATCCACAACTTCACCAAGATTATGCGGCGGAATATCGGTTGCATAGCCGCTTGAAATACCTGTAGATCCATTTACAATTAAATTTGGAAACGGAGCCGGTAACACAACAGGTTCTTCCTGCGAATCATCGAAGTTCGGCATGAAATCAACTGTTTGTTTGTGAATATCGTGTAACATCGTCTCCGAAAGTTTCGCCATTCTGGCTTCTGTATAACGCATAGCAGCAGGAGGATCGCCGTCTACAGAACCGTTATTTCCGTGCATTTCCACGAGTGGCATTCGCATTTTCCAATGCTGGCTCTGACGGATCATCGCTTCATACACAGAAGAATCTCCGTGTGGATGATAATTACCAATCACATTTCCTACTGTCTTTGCAGACTTTCTAAAAGGTTTGTCTGACGTATTCCGATCTGCATACATAGCGTAAAGAATTCTACGCTGTACGGGCTTAAGTCCGTCTCTAGCGTCTGGAAGCGCCCTGTCCTGAATGATATATTTGCTGTATCTACCAAATCTGTCTCCGAGTACTTCCTCAAGCGGAAGGTCGAGGTATCGCTCTTTCTCAGCCAAAACTAATCCTCCTCAGTTACATGCAGACTATCATTTTCCAAAATGTTGCTTTCTTCGTCGAGTCCGAAAGCAACATGTTTTTCAATCCAGTTTCTTCGCGGTTCGACTTTATCTCCCATTAAGGTCGATACATGCTTCTCAGCGCGCGCAATGTCATCCAGCGTCACACGCACGAGCGTGCGTGTATCCGGATCCATCGTCGTTTCCCACAGCTGAGTCGCATCCATTTCACCGAGCCCCTTGTATCGTTGAACCGTATAGCCCTTACCGACAAGCTTCATTGCCTCCTGAAGGCCTTCTTCATTCCATGCATATTCAACTTTCTCTTTTTTGCCGGAACCTCGGCTAACCTTATAAAGAGGAGGCAGTGCAATATATACTTTGCCCTGTTCGATCAGCGGCCGCATGTACCGGTAAAAGAACGTAAGCAGAAGCACCTGAATATGAGCACCGTCTGTATCAGCATCGGTCATGATCACAATTTTGTCATAATTAATGCTGGTAACATCAAAATCAGCGCCCACGTCTCCGCCAACCGCATAAATAATAGTGCGGATCTCTTCATTTTTCATGATGTCCGCAAGCTTCGCTTTTTCAGTGTTGATTACTTTTCCCCGTAAAGGCAGGACGGCTTGAAATTTGCGGTCTCGTCCCTGCTTGGCCGAGCCTCCGGCAGAATCACCCTCTACCAGATACAGTTCATTTTTAGCCGCATTTTTACTCTGTGCCGGAGTCAGTTTCCCTGAAAGCATAGCATCTTTCCGCTTGTTCTTTTTCCCGCTTCTTGCTTCTTCACGTGCTTTTCGTGCAGCTTCTCTGGCCTGGGACGCTCGTACAGCTTTACGTATTAGAGCGTTACTGAATTCCGGATTTTCTTCCAAGTAGTACATCAGCCGCGACGTGATTACCTGATCAACTGCTGTACGTGCCTGTGAAGTGCCGAGCTTGCTCTTCGTCTGTCCTTCAAATTGAAGCAGGTGCTCCGGCACGCGGACCGATAGAACTCCCGTAAATCCTTCGCGAATGTCACTTCCGTCCAAGTTTTTGTCTTTCTCTTTTAACAGAGCAAGTTTTCTCGCATGTTCATTAACCGTTCTCGTGACTGCCGTCTTAACACCGAGTTCGTGTGTACCGCCGTCTTTCGTTCTCACATTGTTGACGAATGAAAGAATGTTTTCGGTGTAAGCGTCATTATACTGAAAAGCAAAGTCAACCTCAATTTCATCCTGCGTGCCTTCCATCGACACGACGTGGTGAAGGGTCTCCTTCCCTTCGTTTAAATAGTCAACGAATGCTTCAAGACCGGTCTCGTATAAAAACGACTCTTTTTCACCGCTTCGCTCATCGTGAAGCGTCAATTCGATCCCTTTCAAAAGAAAAGCTGCTTCACGAAGACGCTCTGCGACCGTATCATAATGAAAACTGCGCTGTTGAAAGATTGCCTCATCCGGTTTAAATGTTAAGATTGTGCCGGTTTTTTTAGACGCTCCTGTTTTTCTCAGAGTCTCTGCCGGCTTACCTCCGTTATGGAAGGTCTGTTCGTAAACAGCTCCGTCCCGATGAATGACAACTTTGAGCTTTGAAGAAAGCGCATTTACTACCGAGGCTCCGACACCATGGAGACCTCCGCTCGTTTTGTAGCCTCCTTGACCGAATTTCCCGCCGGCATGAAGCACCGTTAAAATCACTTCCGGAGTCGGTTTACCCATGGCATGCATACCGGTTGGATACCCTCGTCCATTATCCTGAATCGTCACAGAATCATCTTTATGAAGCGTCACTTCGATTTTATCTCCATATCCCGCTAATATCTCGTCAACGGAGTTATCTACTATTTCAAATATTAAATGGTGAAGTCCGCGGTGATCGGTGCTGCCGATATACATACCTGGTCTTTTTCTGACGGCCTCAAGCCCCTCCAACACCTGTATTGCTTCATCATTATAATCAAACGTCTGTTTAGCCACTGATCGTAACCCCTTTCCTGCAGGTCCTTGTGCCTGTCTTACTTTACCACACTTTCCATTCCGTATCACGGCTTTCTCTGTATCTATTATTAGCGCAAAGGCATAACACTTGTCAAACGTATGTACGCATTTTCAAGAAAAATTCTGCGGATCTATCAGCCACTTTTACGTGGCTGAAACGGGAAAAAACCTGAAACAGGACATTTTACCCGCTCCAGGCTTATTATTGGGATTGTCTATCTATCGATTAAGAGGTGCAGATATGACGGTTAAACGGTATTGCGAACACACATTCTCAATATTACTTTTTGACCAATAGAGCATGGTCAACTTTTATACAGGAATCCATGACAACTTGTTTTCCGTTTTCTTCAAGCTTTTCAGCTGTTTTACGATCAAAAACACCCAACTGGGCCCAGAATACAGGGATAGATGTCTGCAAAAATTCGTCTGCCAGCTCCGGTAAATATTCACTGCGGCGAAAGACGTTTACTAAATCGACATCCGCAGGGAGCTCTTTGATCGAGGTCAATGCACGTTCTCCCAGCGCATTCTCTATCGTCGGATTAACAGGAATGATTTTATAGCCTGCTTTTTGCATCGCTTCAGATACTTGATAAGATGTTCTGTGCGGTTTATCTGAAAGTCCAACTACGGCAATAACCTTTGCCTTTTCTAACAGCTCCCGCTTTTGTTCCTGATTCAGCATGTATAATCCTCCTATTTAACAATCATAACAGGGCATTCTGCCCGTTTTGCCACCTTATGCGAAACGCTTCCGAGCACCATCTGCTGAAACTGATTTAAGCCTCTGCTTCCAATAATAACAAGATCCGCTTTATGTTCGTTCGCTTCTCGAACGATCGCGGGACCCGGCTCACCAAAGATGTGCTTGACATCGTAAGGCACTTCTTTGCCCTGCAAGTAATGTTCCATTGATTCGATTCTTTTTTTTCGGTGTGAAGGTATATCTCTGGGACGCATTTCTTCATCCATCACATCTGTTCGAGTCGGGAGATCGTCTACGACGTGAATGAGTGTAATATGAGCTCCCTCTATACGCGAGGCAATGTAGGCTGCCTTTTCACAGGCTCTCATTGCGTGTTTGGAACCGTCTCCTGCAAGCAGAATGTGCTTAAACATATTGAGTTCCCCCTTCATATGCCGGACACCGGCAAATTCGTTACTCTCTTTAATACTTATTCACCATCAGCCGGCAGTAACCCTGCCTCGATCAAATAATTTTCTGCGACTACGCGAGCATCCGCATCGTTTTCGTCAACCTCGTAATTCATCTCCATCATTTCTTCTTCCGTAATCATTCCTCCAAGCTGGTTTAATATCGGTTCCAGCTCCGGGTAGTCGAGAAGCACATCCTCTCGTAACAGCGGCGCTCCGTTAAAAGGAGGGAAAACATTCTCATCGTCTTCTAAAGCTACTAGATTGTACCGAATCATGTAGCTGTCAGTTGAATACGCATCAATAACATCGACATCTCCGGCTACAAGAGCCTCAGATCGAAGACCTGGATCCATCGTCTGAACGTCGGCTATATCCAGACCATAAGCCTCCTGGATACCGGGATAGCCGTCTGTTGCCCGATCAAAAAATTCAAACGTAAATGCTGCTGTCAGCTCATCCTCAAATTCGGTCAGATCCGAAATCGTTTCGACTCCCGTTTCCGCCTGAAGTTCCTCTGTTACAGCTAACGCATACGTGTTCTGATAGGCCATTGGCTCCAGGAAGACGAGCCCGTATTCATTGAACATGCCGTCTCTCGCTTGAACAAAAGCTTCCTCCTCATCGTTGGAAACCGGTTCTTCGTTCAGCAGATTTGTAATGGCAGTACCTGTAAATTCAAAGTATCCATCAATATCCTCATTTAAAAGTGCCTGAAACACGATGTCCGTCTGTCCTAATCCTTCTTCAAGCACCACTTCATAGTCGGTTTCTTCCTCGATTAGCAGCTTGTACATGTTTATAATGATTTCCGGTTCTGCTCCTAATTTTCCAGCTAGCGTGATTTGCTCTGCTTGCGTTCCGCGCCCATCAAATGCCTGATAGACGTTTGGAACGGCTACGACGAGAATAGCTGCTGCTACCACAGCGAATATCGGGCGGATGGATGACCCGCTTGCACGCTTCTCCGTTACTCTTAGTACGGCATCAAATAAAAGAGCAAGCAGAGCAGCAGGAATGGCGCCCATCAAAATATAATAATTATTGCTTCTGTTCAACCCTGTCATAATTAAATCCCCGAGCCCGCCGGCCCCGACTAATGCTGCGAGTGTTGCCGTTCCGACGATCAACACCATGCCCGTACGGATCCCTGCCATAATGGTAGGCATGGCAAGTGGCAGCTGCACCTTCATCAATTGCTGCTGATAGGTCATTCCCATTCCCCTCGCAGCTTCCGCAAGCGCCGGGTCTACCCCTTTTACGCCCGTATACGTGTTCCGCAAAATCGGCATCAGGGCATAAGCAGAAAGAGCAATAATCGCCGGCGTTGTCCCAATTCCGACAAACGGAATAAGAAACCCGAGCAGTGCAAGACTGGGTATGGTCTGAATAACCGCCGTCGTGCCAATAACAGGCTCTGCCCCTTTTTTGTACATGGCGAGAAAAATCCCGAGCGGTACCGCGATAAAGACGGCAATAAGCAAAGAGATAAGTGACATTTCAATGTGCTGCCATAGGGCGGTAGTCAGCAGGTCGGAGCGGTCTTGAAGCAGCTGAAAAAACGCTTCGATAGCTGTCATATTCCGTCATCCCCTCTCCCGTGGTCTGTAAACTGCTGCACAAAGCTTGTCAGCTGTTCCAGGGTCACATGCTGATCCAATTGATCGAGCGTTAGAGAAGATGCCTGCTTCGAACGCATCAGCTGAAATGCTTCCCGAACTGTTTTCTGGTTTGAGATGGATGGACCTGCTCCCCCTGGTTTAGCGGTGATCGCTTCAAGCGCCATATCCCAAGGAGACGTCTTTTTGCCGATGAAGGATGAGACAAACTCATCAGCGGGATTGGCGATCAGTTCCCCGGGCGAAGCAATCTGAACGATTTTACCTTCTCTCATCACCGCAATCCGGTCACCGAGCTGCAGGGCTTCCTCCATATCATGAGTAACAAACACAATCGTTTTTTGAATTTCCTGCTGAAGCTTGGCAATATCCTGCTGAAGCTGGCTGCGCGAGATAGGATCAAGCGCACTGAACGGTTCGTCCATGAGGAGAATATCCGGATCGCCAGCCAGTGCGCGTACGACTCCGATCCGCTGCTGTTGACCGCCTGACAGCTCAGCAGGCATTCGGTCACGATACGTCTCAGGATCAAGTCCAACCATATGCAGCAGGTCATCGATCCGGCTGGATATCGTGTCTTTTGACCAGCTTTTCAGCTCAGGGACGATCGCAATGTTTTCGGCAATTGTCATATGGGGAAAAAGTGCAATCTGCTGAAGCACGTATCCGATTTCCCAGCGAAGCTTATGAATATTTTTTGAGCGAATATCACTGCCGTTAATGGATATCGTTCCGTCTGTGGCATCAATCAGCCGGTTGATCATTTTCATCGTGGTTGTTTTTCCGCATCCGCTTGGACCGATTAAAACGAAAAATTCCCCTTTTTCCACAGTAAAGCTGCTCCCGGAAACTGCTTGTGTCCCATCCGGAAACGACTTTGAAACTTGATTAAATTCGATCATTCGTTCAGCCCCTGTTCTGCTTTATTTGTGCCTGGAGGTCCTGCGGCTATGTATAACTGGCACAGGATGTCATTCTATTCCTTTTTTTGACCTGAACTAAACAGCTTACAGCTTGATTCCTGGCTGAACGGGTGAGACAATACAGGCAGGTGATAAGCTATGAGTACTTTTACAGTTTCTAAAGAAGCAGCCCAATTCTACAAAAAAGAGATGCAGCTTGCAGATGGTGAAACCGTCAGACTGTTTGCAAGAGTCGGCGGCGTTGGTTCAGGAGGTTTCTCTGCGGGAGTTGAAAAAGGCAGACCAAGCCTTCCCGGCATCCAAGTCGACCAGAGTGGCATTCATTTTTTTGTGACCGATGAGGATATGTGGTATTTCAGAGGCGTTGACGTATCGTTTGATCACGATATAGGAGAGATAGTTTTTCGCCGCAGTGGACGCGGCGGCATGGATTATCCTGGGCATGAAGCAACCTAACAAAAAAACCTTCCTCTTGGAAGGTTTTTTTCGTCGCTCCAGGCAGCTTATCCGCCGACTCGGTGCATTTCTACTTTTTTACGAGATGCTGTGTGCTCCAGCCGGTCTTCAGAATACTGGTCTTGCCTTCCGGTCCAAATTTTCGCAACAGCATCTTCTATTGATTCGCTTCCGTTTCTCAGAAGTTCTTTCAAATCATGCCCTTTTGAGGCAAATAGACAGGTAATGAACTGTCCATCAGCGGTAAGTCTTGCTCTGTTGCAGGAGGCACAAAAGGCATCTGATACCGACGAAATAACACCTATCTCACCGCTTCCGTCTCTAAATCGGAAGCGGGAGGCTGTTTCGCCTGTGCTGTTAGCCGGTGCCTCTTCAAGCGGATAAACATTGTGAATTTTATCCACGATTTCTGCTTTCGACAGCACGTGATCCAGCTTCCAGCCGTTTGCATTTCCAACGTCCATATATTCGATAAAGCGGACAATTATTCCAGTGCCTTTAAATCGTTCAACCATTGGAAGAATGTCTTCTTCGTTCATTCCTTTTTTTACTACCATGTTTAGTTTAACTGGCAGACCCGCTTCCCGGGCGGCATTGATTCCATTAAGCACGTGTGCAACTTTAAGGGTACGGCCTGTAATCGCCTGAAAACGACTGTCATCAAGCGAGTCCAGGCTGACAGACACCCGGGATAGACCGGCCTCTTTTAATGCATGTGCTTTTTTGGGGAGCAAAATACCGTTCGTCGTCATCGCGATATCATCTATTGATGTTTCCGTCCGCAGCCGCTCAATTAATTGAGTCAAATTTTTTCGTAAAAGCGGCTCCCCGCCAGTGATGCGAAGTTTTTTTAAATCAGCAGTCGTCCGGCATGCATGTACAATTTTCACAATTTCATCGAACGTCAGGAGTTGGTCTTGGCCGAGAAATGGAAAATGATCATCAAATATTTCTTTAGGCATACAATACCGGCACCTGAGATTGCATTGATCGGTAACAGAAATTCTCAAATCCCGGAGTGGTCTGTTCCGCTTATCTGTCAGCATCGGCCTCAGCCTCCTTCTGCGCCAATTATAAAGGGCAGCCCGTAAGGTTGTAAACGGATTCCTCCTTATTTAGGCAGTCTCTCTCCCCAATATTGGTAATATTGTGTTTTCAAGCTGCCGTTGTAAAGCTTGCGGCGTTTCGTCGCTTTTTTTCCATAAAGCTCTTCAAATTTTTCATGTGTTGCGAGAATATACGCACTCCAGTGAGGGTATTTGCTCATAATAGCACCCAATTCACGGTACAGGTTCTCAACGTATGGCAGATCCTGCATTCGTTCGCCGTACGGAGGGTTGCCAATCAGCACACCTTTCTCACTCTTCGGTGAAAAGTCGCGGAAGCTCATCTGTTTGATATAAATTTGGTCAAAGAAGCCGGCTTCTGTCGCATTGTATCGAGCCAGTTCGACCATTTTATGATCGATATCAGAACCGATAATCTCAAATTTCGCGTCGTAGTCAGCCAAATCTTCTGCTTCTTCGAGCGCCCGCTCATATAGCGCGCCGTCATACCATTCCCATTCAGAGAATGCAAAGCTTCGGTTCACTCCCGGGGCAATATTTTGAGCGATCATGGCTGCCTCAATTGGAAGAGTCCCGGAGCCGGTAAAGGGATCATGGAACGGAATGTCCGGATACCAGTTTGCAAGTTGAATTAAGGCCGCAGCAAGCGTCTCTTTAAGCGGTGCCTGGTTATGACGGGTCCGGTAGCCCCGGCGGTTCAACCCTTCTCCGCTCGTATCAAGCGTTAGCTGAGCCGTATTTTTATGGAGCGCAACCTCCACGCGGGTCATTGGGCCAGTTTCCTCAAACCACTCAATTGGATACACCTGCTTCAGCTTTTCGACAATGGCTTTTTTCGCGATTGCCTGACAGTCTGAAATGCTGAATAAATCCGATTTGACACTACGTCCAAGTACTGGAAATTCAGAATCCTTGCTGATAAAATTCTGCCACGGCAGTGCTTTAGTCTTTTCAAAAAGTTCTTCAAAGGATCGTGCTTCAAATTCGCCTACTAAGAGCTTGATTCTGTCAGCAGTTCTCAGCCAAAGATTTGCTCTGGCAATCCCAAGGGCGTCTGTTTCAAAGCGCACCCTCCCGTTTTCAATCGATAAATCTGTAAAACCAAGCTTCTTTAATTCTTTAGCAGCGAGGGATTCCAATCCCATCGTTGTCGTTGCAAGCAGTGTGTAAGTAGTCATGCTTTTCCTCTCCCGATCTGTAGTTATCATTTGAAAAAAGCCTCCACGCTGTATGCACGTGGAGGCTGACATTCCGTAAAGACACCATCTGTGTTCTGTAAGCCATGTTCTGTACACCGTACTGCAAACGGGAGTCACCCTCGTACCGGTGTGGTAATCATCTGTCTGCACTGCCAGAAGCAGCGCCTTCTGATCCGTTTGATTCCTTCACAGAAGTGCCCCTACCAAATTTTGGGTTTCTCACTCGCGGGGTTTACCTCGTTCCACCTCTTTCGTTTCCAAAAGAGCTTCGTCACTGTGGCACTTTCAAGAAGTTTCTGCCGTATCTGAAACAGACGTAGGCATTCCTTCTGCCGTCAGCCTTAAACAGGCTGCCCTGGCTTATGGTTTCGCCAGGCGCGGACACTACAGCCGTCTCAGGCTGTGCGAGCATGGACTTTCCTCTGTTCCTGTTAAGAAACAGCGATCACCTGAACACAGATGGACGTTGAAAACAACGAAACTAATCATATCACAAATTAATGCCCCTGTATAGATACTGCATCACGCTCTAAGCGCTTTTCGGGCCAGTGCATCTGCCTCCCCGTTTTTACTTGAAGGAATCCATTTAACGAAAACATGGTCAAATTGTTTGGAGCTGGCATCAATTGCTTTTAAAAGCGAGTTAAATGATGGATTCTTTGCATAGTTTTTTTCGAGCGAATCGACCAGGATTTTAGAGTCCGAGCGAATCGAAAGAATGGATACATCAAGCTCCGTGCAACGTTTGATTGCTTCCAGACACGCATGAAACTCCGCTTCATGATTGCTCATCACCGGCAACGGCACAGCATAACGGTAGTGCTCTTTTCCGGCTTTAATATAAATTCCGGCTCCTGATGGTCCAGGATTCCCGGCTGTTGCTGCATCGATATAAACTTCCGCCATCATTATTCGTTCAGCTTGCTCCCAAAAACGTGTTTTTCAAGATTGGAAAGCCGGCGTAAAATATCGTAGTTTGTATTTCCAGCAGCAGGCTGCGGCTTGGACTGAACACGGGATTCAGTTCGAGCCGGCTGGGCATATTTCGCTTCCTCCAGGTCTTTCTCCAGCTGTTGAATATGTGTCTCAAACGCTTCATAGTCCTTGATGATTTCATCGAGAAACTGATCCACTTCGTCCTGATTATAGCCTCTCATGCTGGTTTTAAATTCTTTTTCATAAATATCGTTTTTAGTCAGCTTGTTTTTTCGCTCCATATAGGTCACCTCATTACCGTAATACTCTCATTTTTTCAGACATCCTGCTTTCTGTCAATTCCAGTCATCCAGCTCGTCCCGAACAGCATCTTCAATGTCGTCAGGGGTGATATAAATAACCGGATATCCATCCTGCTCCTGTCTTGCCTCTGCTGCTTCAAGATAGAACGAAGGCGTGCCGGGCTTTTCTTTGTCGTATAAAAGCAGCATTAAGTCTGTCTTCGCTACAATAAACTGGTTCTTTTGTTTTAATTGTGCCGGAGACTCATAAGGTCGCTCTGTAATCCAGGCCTGATAATCACTTTCTTGCCAGACAGTCTGATACAGCTCTTTTACCGCTTCCTGATAGCGCTCCTCCTGCTGCTGAAACGGAGCTAGCACAGCAAGCTGAATATGAAATCCGTCTCTCTTCATGTCGATGACGGCTTCGCCTGCCCAGAGTTCAACTCCTGCCTGACCGCTTATCACGACCCATTCCACGCCGTATTCATCTACTGCAGCTTCTATCTTTCTGCGCAGCGCCTTTTTTAAGAATGGCAGCTGCTCGTGACGTTCATTGAAAACGCCGATTTCGTGAGGCTTATAGCCGCTGATTGCCATAGATACTGCCATCTTTACCTCCATTTCCAGCTGGTACAGCGAGTAAATGAAAAGCTGCTCCGAAGAATCAGAATTCTACGAAACAGCTCATGCATTACTGAAAAAATACGACTGTGCCACAAATCACCGCAAAAAACATCGCTACTAATACTTTCGGCATACTCTTCTCTCCCTGCTGCTTGTTAACCACTATATATGTTAGCCAATAATAAGCAGAAAAGCAATACTGTACTTACCTGCGCCGCCTCTTTTTCTTTATCATGGATTCATGCACGAGTGTCCCAATGGAATTACACCCTTTCACTTCTGCCTGATCAAGCAGCTTTTCAAGAACCTCTGCGGTAATCACCGCATCATTAAGTGCATGGTGACGCCTGATTACAGGCATATGAAAGTGCTGAATGAGGCCGTCGAGACTGGCATCTGCATCAGGATAAAGCAGCCGGGCTGCATGAAAAGAGTCAAGTACATAAGGCCTTAAAACCGGGAGCCTCCAACGTCTGCAAAGCACCTGCAAAAACCGGACATCAAAGCTTGCTGGATGTGCAGATAAAAAACTTCCCTGCGAGAATCGAAGGAACTTAATAAGCATTTCCGGGAATACCATTCCGTTTGTCTTTATCTGCTCGTTATCGATACCCGTTAGCCCCGTGATCGACTTTGGAATTGTTCGGGCAGTCTGCACAAGTTCATAAAACTGATGATTTGGCTGGCGGATCGGCACAGCTCCAATGGAAATGATGTCATCTCCAAGAAATGGATAAAACCCTGTAGTTTCCACGTCAAACACGACAATATCAGCGCTGGAAGGGGTGGTCGTGAAATCCGGCAGCACCTGATTAAAGCGGATCACGCTGTTTTTTGCTTCCTGCATTGTCTCAGGATTTGCACGCGCCCAATCGTTCCGGTGTTTTAAAAACGGCTTGACGGAAGCTGCGGTCGAGCGCAGGGCGTGAAACCATGTCATGGCTAAATCCCCCTGCTGCGCTGAAAACTTAATTCACTCATCTGCTGCATCCGTTTCGCTACAATGAGCGCTTCCTTCAACTGGCGCCGATCTTCTTTTTCCAGCTCCATCGGAGACAATTCATTAGACAGTGGTCTGTCATGCTTGAGTTGGAAAATATTTCTGCGAAGACGGTGGTACAACAGCACATCCATTGCCAAGCGAGCATTCTTTACGTCGCGCGGATGAAAGACTTCCAGTTTTTCCAGCTGATCGAGTCTTGCGGAAGTTCCCGCCTCTTTAATCCCGTACCGGATTGCAAAGATTCGCACACCATTCACGATCTGCATCAGCGCCGATTTTTTTAAATCGATTGTCTTTTGTTTGCCTTTAAGCGTCAGCCTTCCGAACGTATTTACAGGAACTCGAAAGCGGATCGTATCCTTCATTAAGTAAGCGTGAAGCAGGCCTGCCTTTTGTATTCGCTCGGTAATTTCATCACGCAGCGATTCTGCAAGCGTAAAATCTCCGTACACCGGTCGGTAATCGATAAAAATGGTAAAATCACGAACTTCTTCCGCATCGCTCTCCTTTGCCCAGCGGTAAACTTCGCGCTTCCACTCATCTATTTCCCTGCACCAACGCCGTTCTCTGGCCATGATGCCGCCAGGGCATTCAGGAAATCCAGCTTCAACGAGCGCCTGATTTACTTTGCCGGCAAACCGATGAAAGTAATCCTCTACTTCCCGCCAATTATCTAAATGTTTGTAATTATCCAGGATAAGACCGTTATCCTGATCACTGCTGAATGCTTGTTCTTTTCGTCCCTGGCTTCCCATAACGATAAAACAGAATTCAACCGGCGGGCTTCCGTACCCTTCTTTTTTCATTTGCTGCAGACAGAGCTGAATCATTCTCCGATGTATTTGGTCGTTGTAGCTGGAAATAAATTCAGCCACTTCTGTCGGATGCGTCCGCTCCTCAAGCAGCGCTTCTGTAAATTCGATAAACGAGCGGTGATGGTTGGGTGAGACAGAGGCCGCATCACGGATGGTTTTCGCATGCTGAAGCGTATAGGATAAATGCAGATAGTGTGAATCCTGCAGCTGCAAAAATGATTCTGCCGTAAGCATACCTGCCGGCGTCTCTCCCCGCATTACCGGAACGATATCGACATAATCATCCTTAAAGAAAGTTAATACTTCATAAGAAAAAGCATCCTCTTGAATGGTAACCGGCTGGTCGTCCATCCAGCGTGAAACTTCTTCCTCGCGTGCCCCGTGGAGCAGCCCACGAATCACCCTCTGCTGCGTTAACACGCCTTCAATTTCGCCGCTGCGGTTTGTCACAATCAGCCCTGCCGCATGATGCGAGGCAAGCAGTGTGGCGGCTTCATCAAGCGCCAGCTCCCGTCTGCATGTCAGCGGCCGCTCCATGATGGCATTCACCCTTGTGCGGAAAAGTCCAATATTTTCCCGGTCTCCTGCGCTTCGTTCTTTCTTTATTTCATCGTAAAGTGATTTCATCCTGTCCCCAATGTTAGACAATATGACTTCACTAAATGTTTCGTTTTCTCCCATCAATTCCAGCAAAACTTCACGCCTGATTTTAATCGTGTCACACGTTTCCAATGCCTTTACGGAGAAATTCATGCTTCCGCCTGCGAGCAGAATCATGACCCCAATTAAGTCACCTGGATAATAAAACCGAACCGAGATATCTTTCCCGTCTTCCCGGTGCAGTATATTTTTCGCGAGTCCGCTTAACAAAAAATGAATTTCAATTTCTTCCTCGTCTTCGCGAAAAAGAAATTCATTTACCTCAAAGGAGCTTCTGACCGTTCTGTCTGCTATCCGCTGAAACTGCTCGTCTGACAGCAAATCGAATGGAAATGATCGTCTCATCATCATCGTTTGTTCATTTAAAGATTGATTCATACGCGCTCCCTTCTAATACGATGCACCGCTGCGTTCGATCCTTTGACGCCGCTTCAACAGTTTGGCAGTAATAACAGGCTCCGGGTTCAGCTGCAGGCCTTTTTGCACCGCTTCGTATGCAGCTTTCGTATTTTTCAATCGTCTTTCTTCGATCTTCGCCAGCTCTTCATAGTGCACGGCTGAAGGACTTGGAAAGCTTCGAATAAGTGCTGAAGCCTCCTCATACTGCTTCATTCGCTGCAAATGCTTCACCTTTGGAAGCAGTTCTTCAGCAGGCAGATGAATAGCCGGAACTTTGTGCCAGAATGGAGCTGCTTGCTCCGGATGCTTCAAATGATCCCACCAGCGAGCGCTTACAGAAAGTTCTTTCGCATCGGCAGCTCTTTTTGGAAAGAGCACTTTTTCTGCGAGAAGCACATACAGCTCCGCCAGAACCCGCACATCATGATCGTGGTGGTCGACAACTCCTGCGAGCTGCGTGGGATCTCCCTTTTCCAAATAATCAAAATAAAGCAGTGGAGCGAGACTTCCCGGCGTATCGTTTGTTCGCTTTTGCTGTAAAATATGTTCTTCGATGATTGATAATCTGCAGGATGGCAGGCGATCTTTCCAAAATCTTCTTGCAGCGTGCAGCAGATCAATATGACCGGCTTCAGGGAGTAATGGTAGCCTGTCTCGCAAAAAAGCATGCCTTGATTTTACTTGCGGCCAGTCAAATGACTTTCCATTATAAGAGACAATGGTATCTGAAGCAGAAAAATCGTCTAAAAAACCTGCTAAAAAGGCCTGTTCATGCTCAGGCCCAGTCAATAAATGCTGCGTGACTTCCAGCGTGTGATCGACAAGACGGGCATATCCGATTAAGAAAATTTTTGTGCCCGCGCCAGAGGCCAGTCCAGTGGTTTCAGTATCGAAAAACAGCAGGCTTTCCGGCTGATCGTGAAAACGAAGCGGATGAGCATGGTGATGCAGCTCCTGCCATCTGCGGTGCACTGTCTTCATGCGAGTAACGAGAGATTCTGATACCGGATACTCCCGCTTTCGCCGATACGACACCTCCCCGTCCAGATAGAACGGATAAAATCCGATGGATGAGAAATCCGTTTCCTGATCCGGTCTCACCGGCCGATGTTGGTCGGCTCTGTCTTCTATTCCGCTCTTCATACGCTTCAGCTTATGTTTTAGCTTCATTCCAGTCCCTCCATCAGCTTCCACATTACGTCTGCCAGGCGCTTTTTGACATTCCAGTCTTCCATTCCCTGTGTTCCCGTACAAGCAGGGCAACCATGACTGCACGGACAGTGATCCACATAATCAGCCGTTTTCGACAAAACGTGCTCTGCCTGCTGGAAAATCTTCTGAGCAAGACCGATGCCGCCAGGATAGCTATCATACAGATAAACGACCGGTCTTCCTGAATGAACAGCTTTTACTTCCGGAACGGCATGTATATCGCGTTTATCACACATAACATGAACGGCTGCAACGTGAGATAGGGCATGACAAAATCCTATCAGCAGCTGCTCGATTTCTTCGTCGTTTAAATCATCGAAAAATTCCGGTTCAAACTCCAGCATAAATCCGTTTGTATGAAGCTCCAGCTCCGGCAGATGGATCGGACCCGACCCAATATTCTCATACGTATCAAGCTTTATTTTTTTGAAAATTGTTGCCATCGCAGTTACCATAACATCTCCATACTGCATGGAACATATTCCGGTATCCCGGTTCTCATCTATGTCGAGGACGGTAAGCTTTACGGCTAAGTTGGCGTCAGTGAAATAATCGACTTCTACTTCCCGGACGTATGCTTTTTTCTCATCCCAATCGAGAAGTTCTACCTGATGCTGTACCCCCTCATGGAGGTATACCGCTTCATCGTGCAAAAGCGTCATGGCACTAAACGTATCCATCTCGCCAATTACTTGCGGTGTGCCTTTTTTCGTACGGTCAATGATCACAACGTTTTCCTGAGCAGCGGAACGGAGGCTGATCTCATGAGCCGGAAATGCATCACTCATCCAATGCCACGTAACATGACGATGATGGAGGACGCGCATTTCCGTCAAATAGTCCAGTAATTCAGCGGTATCTTCAGGCGTAACATCATCAAACCCTTCCCCTTCTTTAAACGGCAGCTCATAGGCAGCACATTTTATATGATCAGAAAGAATGATGAGGTTATTCTTATTGATTCGCGCCGTCTCGGGCGTATGATCAAAAAAGTAGTCCGGATTTTGGAACACATATTGATCGAGCGGGGATGCGCCAGCCACCATGATCACAACCGACTCTCCCTGTCGCCGGCCCGCCCGGCCTGCCTGCTGCCAGGAAGAAGCAATCGATCCCGGATAGCCAGTCATAATACACACTTGCAGCTGCCCGATATCCACACCTAGTTCGAGCGCATTTGTTGAAACAACCCCAATCGTTTCGCCGCTCCTTAGACCTTTTTCAATTTCCCTTCGCTGACTTGGAAGATAGCCGCCGCGATATCCTCTGATCGACTGTTTTAACAGATCGTCCTTAATTAAATGCTGGAGGCGGCTCAAAATAATTTCAACACGAACTCTGCTTCTTGCGAAGACGATTGTCTGCACCTGATTCTTCAAAAATTCTGACGCCAGATCATTAACGACTTTCGTAGCACTCTTCCGTATATGAAACTGTTCATGTATGATCGGCGGATTATAAAAAATAATATGCTTTCTCCCGCGCGGGGCGCCGTTGTCATCTACGAGACGGAAAGGCGAACCTGTTAATTCTTGCGCAAGCTCTACAGGATTAGCTATTGTTGCAGATGTACAGATGAATGTCGGATTGCTCCCGTAATAAGCACAAATTCGTTTCAATCTTCTTATCACGTTCGCGACGTGTGAACCGAATACTCCCCGGTACGTATGCAGTTCATCAATGACGATTGTTTCAAGATTCTCAAATAGTGAGATCCACTTTGTATGATGAGGCAGCACCGCAGCGTGAAGCATATCCGGATTTGTGATGACGACATGCCCTGCTTTTCGCACCTTTTGCCGAAGTCCGGTCGGTGTATCACCGTCATACGTATAGCAGTTTAATCCATTTTCCAATTCATCTGCGAGTTCGTTTAATTCAGTCATCTGATCTTGAGCAAGCGCTTTTGTCGGGAATATATATAGCGCTCTCGCCGACGGATTCACATGGAAACGCTGTAGGACCGGTAAATTATAGCAGAGTGTTTTTCCCGAAGCAGTCGGCGTAACGGCTACGACATTTTCTTTGTTGGCAGCAGTATCATATGCCGTTCGCTGGTGACTGTAAAGAGACGTAACTCCGCGACGGTGCAGCCCATCTATCAGGTGCTGTGGCAGCTGATCTGGAAACGAGCTGTACTTCGCTTCTGTTTCTTCCATCGTATGCCAATACTCTACTTGAGGATCCAGCTTCAGCTCAGCGAGCAGATCCTGGAGATTTTTACGAAACATCATCTTAACGGTTCCTTTCCTCCGTAATAAAAGAACGGACGTCAACACTCGATTTTCTTCAGTGTAACCGAATATACGTTTGGACTGCAACAGCAGCCTTTCGAACAAAACAGACCCGATCCATGAAGGAACGGGTCTGTCAGAAAAAAGGAAGCTGGTCTGATCTGTTGAGCAGCTGCTGGCCGTTCGCGCGCAGCGCTTCAATTATACCCGGCAGCGCTTGAACGGTTACTTTCTTTTCGTGAAGCAGGATGATGGAATTTGGTTTTGCTGCTGATGCTCTTTCTATGATCAACTCAGCGTTCATCTGCGGATCCCAATCATAAGAGGACGTGTTCCAAAGGATCGTTTCCAACTTTAATTCCTCAGCAGCGTCACGAACAGTTCGGTTCAATTTTCCATATGGCGGCCTAAAATAAGTGACAGATTGTCCTGTCAGGTTCTCAAGCTCCCGCTTTCCAGTACGTAATTGGTAGCGCACGCGGTCAGGGTGCTGTTTGGTCAGATCAATATGATGATGGGCGTGTGTTCCAATTACGTGGCCGGATTGGAGTACCTTATCAAATGGACGCTTATGATGCAGAAGATGCCCCTGCCAGAAAAAAAGTGCCTTCACATGATAATGATTCAAAATGGAAACGATCTCTTCTGTCTGCCTGCCTGGACCATCGTCGAACGTAAGCAAGATACAGCCGGTATTCCCTGGAAGGGTGCTCCACCCTTTTTCCGCTTTGAAGTTGACCTCAACTCCATCAGAGACGATTCATGGACTTTGATTCTGCTTCATCCTGAGAGAGCTCCTTTCCATCTTCAACTTGAAGCCATTGACGCACCGCTTCTTTAGCTGAACGCTCGACTTCGAAATTCAGCTCCCTCCTGTAAGGAAGGATTGTTCTTGCATGAGCAGGATGCAGTCCAATGACTACTGTCGAAATACCGAGCTGTTCCAAAATCAACAAAAAGTCACGAAGTTTTCCTACTGAAGAGCGATCAATGATGCCTACCCCTGTAAAATCAATTAACAGACGCTCCGGCTGCGCGAGATAAGTGCGGCTTAATACATTTGCCTGTATAGCCTCCAGCTTTTCTGATGATAAGTCACCAAAGAGCGGCACTATACCAAGATTTTCAGTAAGCTCAATAAAAGGACCGGACAATTTGTTAGACCGTTTAACTGCTTTCGACAGGCTCTCACTCTTTTCGAAAAGTTCAAAATTTGTTTCTGTCAGTCTGCTCTGAAGCTTTTCAAGTTTGTCAGCGACCTGCAGATAGTTGTTCGAAGCAGGCACCAGAAGCACGCTCCAGCCTTCCTCTATTTTTGAAATAAAAAGTTCAAATAAACGAATGCCTGTATCTGTCACTAAGTTCAGCTCCGACCGTTCAATCGATGCTTCAAATAAATAGCGGCACTTTTTAAGGCTGCCTTCATCAGCCAATGCATCAAAATAAGCCGGTTTTTTCGAAAAAAAGCGGGACGGATCCTGCATCTCAAGTACGGCTAACTGCTTATTCAACTTAAATAACGGAAGTGGTATTAGATTGTTCATTCGCTTCATCCCGTCCAGTTCTCTCAGTAGTCTTAAACCACGCCGTAAGCTCATGTAAATCTTTTAAAAACGTCGTTTTTGCTGCAATTGCTGAAAAGTCGAATTTCGAAACGAGTCTCCCGCCTACAAGAATATCTGCCCCGTTGGACTGCTTATGAAAACCTTCTAGGTACCTGCTGAGCTCCTCAGCCCGGTAACTCAAGGAAAACGAAAGACCAATCACCGACGGGTTCCATCTCGACGCTTCTTCTAAAGCCAGCTCCACGGGCAGGTCGGACTGCAGAAATTTAACATTCCATCCGCGTTCCCGGAACAGAATAGACACCATTTTTAATCCAAGGTAGTGCTTCTCGTTCTCCATTGAGAAAAACAAGGCCTTTGGATCCGCGTCTATCTGCTTCGACTGACTGACAAGCTCATATTCCAGCTGGGTTAATACAAAATCACACACCCCAGTGGCAAGGTGTTCCTCCGCCACCGTGATATCCCCTTGCTCCCATTTGTAGCCGATTGTATACATGCTAGGTGTAATAAGATCTTGAAACAAGGCGAGGCGGCCGTTTTCTCTTCGAACATCACGGACGATCGAAAATGCAGCCCCATGATCACCGTCCAGCAGAGCCTCTGTAAATGCTTGTGTTTTATTATTCATGAGGGGGTCTCCCTCCTTGTTGGATAATAGTCATGCAGCCGCATGATGCAACTGATGTTTTATAAGTCTATCATACAACAGCACCCGATTCTACTGGACGTGTACGAAGGTTATTTTAAAAAGTCATGTATTAGTTTCCGGATGTGAGTATCAAGGGAGGCAGACTCATTTAGCAGCTGGTGACGGCCGTTTTGGAGCAGGACAATATCCGGTTTTTGTATTTTCTGCTTAAAAAAACGCATATTTGTTCTCCAATCAACTGTGGTATCTCTCATACCCTGTAAAATCAGGACGTCATCCTGATAAACCGGCATGTTATCCATGTCACCATGCCAGGCAGCAAGAGCCTGCAGCCAGCTGTTATAAATCCACCTGCCTTGAAGCGGATCTCGTTTAATAAATTGATTGTAAACCCGATCACCTGAATTTTTTTTAAATCGCCTTTTCTGACGGCCGTTCCATTCAGGCAGGACCTTCAGTGCCCGCCTGGCCGCTTTGTAATTAAACGGGAAATACAGCGGTGCAGCCAGTACGAGGCGGCCCAGCTGATTTTTTTGCGATTGAGCTGCCTGCATCAGGATAGAAGCACCGGTACTGTGTCCAATGCCTGCTGCTGGATATATGCCTATATCTCCAGAACAAACAGTTGCAAGCTGAACCGCTTCAATATAATCATCAAACGTCTTTATTGTTCCGCGATGGCCTGCTGACTGACCGTGTCCAGGCAGATCTATCGCAATTACACAGTAGCCAGTCGCTACAAGCCAGTTAATAACTCTTGACAACCCGCCAGTGTGATCCAAAAATCCGTGTACGACGAAAATTGCAGGGTTGGAGTGCACTCCAAACACCTGCATGAAAACCGGATGCTTTCCCGGGGTATACCCGCATCGGTAATACATATCATCAGCCGGCAGCTGATAATAGTCTAAATAAGCTAAAAGCGCCGGATGATGACGATGCGGACATTCCTCTTTCAAACTAAGATTTTTCTGTGCAATACTGCTGCCGTCGTACACGCTCAGGTAGACCCCTTCAGTTCTTTCAGCTTGTCGACGAGTGCTTTTCCGTATGCCGGTAAATCCGGGGGGCGCCTGCTGGAAACCAAGTGACCGTCAACTACAATTTCTTCATTTACCCATTCAGCACCTGCGTTCATCATGTCATGCTTAATTCCCGGTGTACTCGTTACTTTTTTACCACGAAGAATATCTGCTGAAATGAGTACCCAGCCTGCATGGCAAATTTGACCGATGAGACGGTTATGGTTATTCATAAACGTAACCATATCCAGTACATCCTCATAACGTCGTAATTTATCAGGCGCCCATCCTCCTGGAACCAGTATTCCATCATACTCTTCGATTTGAATCTGCTCAAAAGAAAAGTCAGACTGAACCGGAACCCCGTTTTTTCCGATATACGTCTTTTCTGCTTCTTTACCTGCGATGTGGCAGATTACACCTTCCTCCTGCAACCTGTAATGCGGATAAATTAATTCGGAATCTTCAAAGTCATCTTCTATCACGGTTAGAATTTTAGTCTCTTTTAATACCACTTGTTTTTCCTCCCTTTATAAATACGTTTTCTCATTTTCCTTACCCTGGTTTGCAGCGGAACTAACGTCCGCATCTTTATTAAGGAAAGTTAAAGTTGCATATCCTGATAAAGTTCGTCTAAAAACCGAACAAGGAAATCATGCCGACGCTCAGCCTCTTTTATGGCGGTTCTTGTATGAAGCGTGTCTTTTATTTTCAGTAATTTGTCGTAAAAGTGCTGAACCGCACTTTGTCCATCTCCAGTTAACCGGTGGCCTCGATCTCCGGCAAACATGAAGCACCTGGCTATCCCAATCGCACCGATGCTGTCCAGGCGGTCCGCATCCTGTACAATTCGTCCTTCAATTGTTTGAGGTTTACCGCCTTTCGAGAATGAAATTCGTGCACATTCCGACTGGACCTCGTTTAATAAATCGGTGATAGTAGGGAATTGCGCCGTTAACTTGGAGAAAGCTTCCATGCCGGAATCAACGTCTAATTTGTGATCACCAACATCGTGCAGGATCGCAATCAATTCTGTCTTCTGAGGTAAGCCGTCTTCTTCCAAGCATATTTTCATTGCTGCATGATGCACACGTTTCGTATGTTCAATATCATGTCCGCTTGCATCGTGCTTAAAATACGTATCAGCTGTATGCCAGGCTGCGTCAATTAGACTGTTCGTGTAAGGCATTAGTCAACTCCTGCATCGTTTTATGTAAATAAATTGCTGTCAGCATTTCCACTTAATAATTTTCCAGTTACAACGTGAATGTATCCGTTCATTCGATAAAACATTGGTATTTTGTAAATTGTACCAGAGTTAGTTCTGCTGTAAACAAAAAAAGCTCCCGGCATGCCGGAAGCTTTTCACGGGTATAAATGATAAAGCCTTATCGTGCTCGAGCAAACGTCATCTCCTGGTCACACTCATCGCACTGCTGAACGTAAGACTCGTGCATCTCATCCAGCTGGTTTCCACACTTTGTACATTGCTTCGGGGGCAGGTTTCTGAAAAACTCAACGCTGGACATCATCATAAGGTAATCCCTCCAATAATTTATGTTATTTGTATTGTATTATAACAGAATTTAAAAATCAACCCCTTTTATATAACATTTTTTAAAAATAAGTGTATGTTTTTACGATTCCAACCCTGACGGCTTATTTAAGCCGTTCTCCCTTATTGAACTGTTACAAAACAGTTGTTTTCTGAACGTCAATCTGTGTCAGCTCCATTAAAAAAAAGCAGAAGCCTATTTATAAGGCTTCTGCGGACATCAAAAATGGTATTGGTTTTATATGAGCGAAGAGGATCACACCTTCTCTATAACCAGCAGATCATTTACAGCTCCGATCAACTGATTTATTTCCGGTTTACTGATCTGTGCATCTGCTCCGACTGCTTCACCTTTATGAAACAAATCTGTTGAAATCAGGGAAGAAAAAATAATAACCGGCAGTTCCCCATGCTCCTTCACCTTTTTTGTCAAATAGTGTCCATCCATTTCCGGCATTTCTATATCTGTGATCAGCAGCTGGAATCGGCTGCTGTCTTCCTCCAGGAGGTCCCATGCTTTTTTGCCTGAAGAAGCGATTGTAAGGCGGCTGAATCCTGCGCTTGATAACGTATCTTTCAAAAGCCGCTGCAGCATCGGAGAATCCTCCGCTATTAAAATCGAAGCGTCTGCGCTCGCCTCTGCTGCTAAATTGTCTGGTGCTCCGATAAAGCCTGTTGAAGGGAGAATGTCATGAACGATACGCTCATAATCGAGCATAAGAATCAGTTTTTCGTTCAGTTGAATAATTCCCGCAGTCATTTGTTTATCACCGGATTCAAGTTTATCCGGACTTTCAATCTGTTCCCACGATACCCGGTGAATGCGGGATACAGTCGTTACTCGGAATGCGGCCTTTCGATTATTTAACTCTGCAATAATAAATTTACTTTCTGATTTATCATGTTGGTGGTTTCCAAGCACCTGTTCAAGATTGATGACGGGGATAATTTCTCCTCGTATATCCGCAATACCTTCACAATCCGGATGGCTGTGCGGAAGCGGCGTAACTTGTTCCGGCTGAAGTATCTCCCTGACTTTCATAACATTTATACCATACAGAGCTCCTGCCGCCTTAAATACAATTATTTCCAGCTCATTCGTTCCGCTTTCTAAAAGTATATTAGATTGTGTCATAACATCCTCCTTCGATATACTGAACATCTAGTTGTCTCAGAGTTTATATCGGAAGAATCATCTCACATTTTAAACTTTATACGCAGTACTTCAGCTGCAGTTTGGAAAATGACGTTTGATTTGGAACCCATTTCATTTTATAATAGTACAGACTCGAGAAAAAATTGGAGGTAGGCATTCATGCTCAGTAAACTTTTTCCATTTAGCCTTACATTATTCATTCTCATGCTTCTTCCTGCTGTAACCGTATTCGCAGAAGAAAACGGGGAGGGCGGAACAGGATTTACGGAAATTATTTTTACGATCGTCGGTGTAGGAGCTATTGTTCTGTTTATATTTTATATGCTCAGAGACAACGCAAAATAAAACTGTACATACGGATAAACCCGGACTGCCGCTTAGACAGTCCGGGTTTTAAGATTAGCCTTCAAAAGGTTCAAGTATTTCCACATTTTCGATAATGACATCTTCTTGCGGCATATCTGCCCCTTCTGTCTCTACAGATGCGATCTCATCTACTGTATCCATCCCGGATACTACATGACCAAACACGGTGTGACCTCCATCTAAATGGGGTGTGCCGCCTGCTTCAAGATAGTATTGAACTCGTTCTTCAGAAAAACCGCTGCCTTCAAACATTTCCTCTGAAAGTTGATCTTGGTCAGCATGAACAATGAAGAACTGGCTGCCATTCGTGTTAGGTCCGCTGTTAGCCATGGATACTGCCCCTTGAAAATGGGCAAGCGATTCATCAAATTCGTCTTCAAATGGCTCTCCAAAGGCACTTTCCCCACCTGTACCAGTACCGGTAGGATCTCCTCCCTGAATCATAAAGTCTTCAATTACCCGATGAAAAATGATCCCGTCATAATAATCATCCTCGGCAAGGGTGAAAAAGTTCTCAACTGCCAAAGGCGCCTGCTCCGGGAAAAAGACTATTTCTATATCTCCCAATGATGTTTCCAGAACAGCACGAGGATGGTCTGCCAGATCACCATCCATTTGTGGCATTTCAATGGATGCTTCTTCAAGGTTTTCCTCTTCCTCTTCTTCCGCTTCCTCAGCTTCTGAAGCGGTCTCCTCATTGCTGTTCGATTCATTGATCTCATTATTCTCTGTATTATTGTTATCCGCGCCTCCGCACGCAGTTAAAAAAATACTTAAACTTAATAATCCCACTGTACGTTTCATCCAGCATCTCTCCCTTCAACGTCTTATTTTACTGGGAGGGTGCAGGAAAGACAAGCGGTTTTATACAGACTTCATTTTCGTAAAGACTTTTTTTGCATTAGCATAAAACACTTTTTCATGATGTTCCTTCGGGATCATAGATTTAATAAATGAAATGTATGGTTTCATAGGTACAAGAGGCCAGTCTGAGCCAAACAGCAGCTTGTCGTAGCTGTCAGCAAATGCAAGTGCATGCTTAAAGTGGTCGAAAAAATGCGGGGTTTGTACAATTCTCGTGAGCTCTTTTTCATCCCCAACGATAAGACCGGATAAATCTGCATAAACGTTTCGATTTTTATAAACTACTTGTGCCCCATCCAGCATCCACGGGTCTCCAAAGTGAGCTAAAATAAATGTAACGTTTGGATGCCTGACGGCGACTTCATCTATAGCAATCGGATGTGCATATTTCAACAGTCCTTTTTCAGAATACGTATCTCCTGTGTGAAAAACGACAGGTACCCGGTACTTTTCAGCAAGTTCATAAATCATGCGATACCTGCTATCCATCGGATCCACGTAATAATACCCTAAATAAAGTTTAATGCCGACTGTTTGAGGATTCAGGAGTTCTTTTTCGAGTCGCTTTATTTCAGACGGTGTCATGCGGTGCGGGTTCACTCCGGCACAGGAATAGACGTTCGGCAAAGGACGGCTCAGCATATTTAATCGCATCGGGGTTGCGGCATCTGGATCGGGAAACCCATCGCCGCCTTCCAGCTCTTCCAGCCCCATACCGATGGCTGCAGAGATACCAGCCTCCTGCATTTCTGATTCCAGCCCTTCGATCGAATAGTGAACGTGTGAGATCGTCTTCGCTGTTTTCAGAAAACGATCAATGTACGAAAGATGAATGTGGGCATCGATGATTTTCACAACCGGTCTTCTCCGGTTTTTTCATCCTCCAGCCTCGCCTGCTCGTAAGCATTGGTGAGCACACCTTGTATGGAGCGCCCGCGATCCTTCTTACGTTTTCTAAATTCATTGTACAGCTCTTCACCAGCGTATCCTTCGTCCAGAAGTGTGCGAAGCAGCATATCAGAAAGATCTTCTTTCTTTGCAACAATTTTACCTTCTATATGAACTACAATGCTGTCATTCAGTTTAAACACATCACGGATCATACAGTACACAGTGGCAGGATCATTTGTTTTTTTGGTAATGGTTACTTCCGCCATAAATCGTGTCTTATCTAAACGATAGCCTTCGAAAAACGATTGCAGACTCACATCTGTTACGGCCTCAAGCAGCCAGTTTTTGTCAGCCTCTTCTTTATTTATAATCAATCCATCGACTAGCGGGATGTGCCGGCCCTTAACGGTTTCGCCTTCCTCCGGAGGATTTTCAAATAAAATAGTCATGGAACAAAGCCGGAATGTTTTCATACAAAACACCGTCCTTATGAAGAAAATAGTTTTTGCTTGCCGGTCTTGTAACGAAGCCAGCAGCTTTTTACAGTCTGCCAGGTTAAAGGAGTGATATTCATGTTAAGGAAAGCGGATATTTACTTTGATAACAACATACAACAAGCGAAGCCGGGCGATCATTATATTGTGCGCATCAACCAGGACCCGCAGTCATTAAGGCTGACCCCTGCATCATTAACGCACGTATGCTCGCATTACAATGTCGTCGTGCTTCACTTAAACATATCGACTAACGATGCGTTTCAACAAGGCACCAGCGTCAGTCGAACAGCTTTCCTGTATGAGCTGTTTCTTCATGCAGCTGAACCGTACGGCACTGATGTTCAAGTAGCTTCTGCAAGCTTACCGAAAGAAAAAGCTGCAAAAAAGCACGTTACTTCCGTGCAGACGTGGTTTGAGAAAACAAAAACTCCTGCATCGTATTTATCGAGAAGCTACTTTACGTTTTTACCGAAGCTTTTTCACTCGTTTATTCTAACGAAGCAGCACGAAAACACAGTTCTCATAAAAATGTTTGGGAAAACAATGCTTCACTTGGAGCATGATCCAACCCCGTTCTCCCCAGAAGTTGATGCATGGATCGTAAAAGGCGGACTGCTTTCTCACAGAGACAACCGCTCCAAAGCCCGTCTTTGGTTTATGAGATCGGATTTGAAGCCTGGTTTAACATATGCAGCAATCACTCACTTCCAACCAGCCATGCCGTGGATGCTTTACAAACTCATCCAGGCTCCGCTTCATCAATTCGTTATGAAGCAGTTCGCTGAAAAAAGATACAGACTCAGCCGTCGTTTCCGACGGGATCCGCGTCACTCATCAACTCCGAACTAAGAGCATTTTCTAAAACCGGCCGGAATTCATCCAGTTGAAAACTTCCGGCCGCAATTGCTCCTGAGCCGGCCGCATAAACAGGAACAATACTCCTCTCTAATTTAAATTCACCAGGGTCCTGAAACAAAAATGGGAGGCCGGCTCGCGATAACTGCTGCCGGGATTGCACTGCCATCTTATCGCGGTGATGTGTCCAAGGAAACTGTGATAGTTGATAGAAGCTGTACACAGCACCGGCTGCCGGGATAATTGCTGCGACAGGCTCAACAAACAGTAGCACGCCGCTTCCCGCTGCAAGAATTCCTACGGATGCTATAAAGGTGCCTAGAATCATCGTATGATCGACTGCATAACCTTCTCTAACAAGGTCCTCTTTGATTAGTTCCTCGTACCGTTCCAGTTGAAGACTAAATTCACCACGACGCGATTCATCTGCCAATTGAAAGCGGATGTCATCCGGCGACAAGCGGCCATCTGTCGCGTAAGAAAAAAGCCACTTCAACAAAAACGTTTCGTGTGCCATTCCCTGTTTCGGACGAGAAGATTGTAGAAGGACAGCGCCCGTTCCAAGCTGAACCGGTACAATCCACTGCCGCTTTTGCAAATAGCTGAGCATGTCCATTAATGCACGTGCTGAATGGGTTTTTTTATAAGCCTGCACGTACATAGCCGGGGTAATACGCGGACCCGGACGAAGCTGTTGTTTGGCTCGGTAGAGCACGATAACAGGACTGATGGCTACCATAAGACTTACTGCTGCGTAAATCAGGATCATACGAATTGCTCCTTTCTCCGGTCTATAAAAAACAAGACAACAAAACCAGCTGCAAACAGCACATAACCAATAAGGTAAAATACAAACATGTCAGTGTTTCCAATCCAGACAGGAGCTGACAGCAGCGACAGCATCCAGACCATTGATACATTCCCCACAAGCGTTGAGAAAAAATAAGTTCTCTTCGATATTCGGGAAACCGCAGCCGCTGCAGAAATAAGGTTACTTGGCATAAAAGGGAGGCTTCTCAGCAAAACAATGCCGTAAAAGGAATACGATTGTATCAGTCTCTCTGCGCGGGCAAACCTGCTCCTATTATTTCGCCAGAAACGCTCATAATACCTCCCGCCAAATTCATGCACAACTGAGAAGCAGAGCATGGAACCGGCAGCTGTGCCGGTCAGGCTGTAAAAAAAGGCTTCGGGAACAGGAAAAAGAAGAAAATGCACAGCAATAATCACGATAACTGGGAAGAGGGTAAACAATTGCTGAACAATAATGAGCGGAATGGTTAACAACAAAAAATAATACCGATTCGCTTCCGCCATCATGATAATTTCATCCAGCTCTTCATTTCGCAATAGAGATATCGTATCCCATTGAACGTACATTAGCAGAAAAAGTGCTGTAATGACTGCAGCATATATCCATTTGCCTATACTCATCTGCCCCCCTCCTTTTAACAAATATTGAATACATATCCGACGTCTTATACCCAGTATAATCGAACCGAAACGGTTTCACGACTCTTGAGGCTCAGCTTGATGCTTTCTGTAAAGCAGCGATCCAATAAAACCGGCAGCGGCCATGATCGCCATAAGCACGTATAAGAACCGTACGTCAGCTGCTTCAATAACAGTTCCCCCAACCGAAGAACCAATTACGCCGGATACTCCAAAAAATACAGAAATTAAAAGTAAATGTGCTGTCGACATCAATTCTTTCGGCGCCAGCTTTCCTACATACTGAATAGCTGTTAAATAAAGCATGGCAAATGCGATACCATGTGTCGGCTGAATAAGCAGTATCATATAAGGGTCCTGTGCAGCGGCCAACAGCGCCCATCGAACGGTATAAACCGCAGCGGCGATAGAGATCAGTGTAAGGGGCTGATATCGCCTCATCCAATACACACTTCCTGCAAACATTGCTGCTTCCGCTGAGACACCAATAAACCAGGCCCAGCCGATAAGTGCCTCGTTTCCGCCCAGCTCTACCATATAAAGTCCGATAAAGGTGTCATTCATCCTGTGAGTTAAACTGATGGAGAGGATAAATGCTAAAAATAGCAGGAGTTCCCTGCGTCCGAGCAGTTTAAAGGCATCTTTCAGTGATGCTTTTTTAGAAGCTGGCACGCTGTCCGGTGAGCGGAATGCCAACAGAAACGCTCCAGTAATAAACAGCAAAAACACATAATAGATCGATTGAATACCCGTATAGCTGAGGACATACCCACCGCCAAGTGAAGCAGTAGCAAATCCAATAGAGCCCCACATTCGGATGCTCCCAAACGATATTCCGGTTTCTATTGCTTTTTTTTGAGCGAGGCTGTCCCCCAGACCTCCGGCTGGAGATAAAAACGAGAAAAACAAGTAAACGGCTGGAATCAGCAGCAAAAACTGCTCAAGCTGAAACATGACTGCTCCTACAAAAGCGGCTCCTGCCAAACAAATCAGGAGAATCAGACGAACTGTTTTCCATTTATCACTCATAAAACCCCAGAAGGGCTGTGCAGCAATAGCAGCTGCAGGTCCTACGGCCATTAACGTACCTATTTCAGACGGGGATAAGCCCATCGATTGAAAATAGACTGGCAGATAGCTGATAATGATCGTCATTGACGCGTGAAAAAACAAAAGTGTGCCCTTTAAATTATGAATCGCATTCATTGCTGTTCCTTTCAGCTGTTTCCGACTAGGGAACAGCGTTAACATTGAAAAAGCCCGTATGTTTAGTCATCATAACGGGCTTCAGTCTTGTCCATTCGGTGTCGTCATCTCATCATAAATCTGCTTTTTTTGCAGAAAAAGAGCGATTTGATTATATACTTTGAAGTAAATGTTTCATCCTCAGCTTGATTCTTTCATCCACATCTTTATCACGTGATAACCGCTTGCTTACATGAACCAATTTTGTTCATACAAAAATAACGGATCTACATCAATAAATAAAAAGTGGTCACTGTGAAGCGGATGCGAATACGTAAGAATCAGCTCATTTGTCTCAATGTCTCTGTATTTATCTGACAGCATGCCATTGCGGTTGAATGCCATTCGTGACATATGATCGAGAAAATAGACTCTCCAGCTCCAATTCTTCCCCTTTGCCTGGTCATCCTTTTTCCATTCTCCGGAACGCTTCGTCCAGTTAGCGGACAGCTGGTAACCGTACTCATCACAGATGTACATTCGAAAGGCTTCCTTATGGAACGTGCTTGCCGCATCTCTCATCATTTTTTCAGAATCTTTTGTTTGAACGAGCTGACGCAGGTTATCATCCATCCGCTTAACGAATTCCCGTTCATGTTTCAGCCTGCGGCTGTGGCGGTCAATAAAGCTGTGAATGTCAGCTCGAACGGTTTGCTCGAAAACGCTGCTATTCAGTACCTCTTGTACTTCCCTTCCAAAGTATTCTCCCTGATAATAATAGCCGCCATATCTCCACGCAACATGAAACTGCTCTGCGTCTTCGATCCCTTTAAAATGAAGCGATGCGCCAATTTTTCTCGCAAAATAGGAGAGCGTATCAAGTATTTCACTGTACGTAGTGTAGGAACTGGACGTTTTTAAATCGGAAACATCTATTTTTATAATATTAGGTTCTAACTTAGCAAACTGCTCCAAATGTGTATCCGCAATTTTTATGTTATCAAGACTGACTTCGTAGCCGGAGGCCTTTAAGTACAATATCGAGTGACTTAATTCATCAAGACGCCCCTCGAGCCCGGCTGAGTTTATTTCCACGACAAACTGACTTGCCTCAAGCCCCCACCCTTGGAATTCCTGCAGCAGCTCCATCAAATCTTCAATGGCATCCAATTCAGTAAAAACTTCCGGCAGCATATTCATAAACAGCTTTACTGCTTCCTGCTCATTTAAAAGCTTTTCAGCGGCAAGCCTGTACAGCTGCTTATCCAGTTCCCATTTTAGCGAGATATCATTATCAGCGGAAGTGAAGAAGGCTTTTAACGGAATGGTTTCCCCATTTTTATGCATGCATCCAATCACTTCATATCCGGCAATTCGGTATTTTTCAGCACCGATTATCGGTTTAAGCGCCGCATCGATTGAATTATAATGTTGTCGAATATCATCTTCATTCATTGACTGAGGCCCCCTTCAACAAAAGTGAGAATTCGGACTGCTTCTTTATATGGAAGCGGCGAAGCTCCTAGAGATTCTCCTGGTCTGCCGAAAGATTCGTGGTGATAATCCGTCCCGCCTGTTTTTAAAAGGAGCCGGGAATCGGTTTCTGCTTCTTCCGCCATTTTTTGATAACGAACTATGTCTTCAGCATGATGATCACGATGGTAAATTTCAATGCCGTCCAGCCGGCAGTCCCGAAGCCATTCGCTGACTGCGGGGTCCAAGCCGTAATATACAGGATGAGCGATAACAGAAAAACCTCCTGCTTCTTGAATCAGGGACGCTGCCTCGAGCGGATGAACTTCTTCCCGCTTCGGCACGTAACAGGGCGCCGAGGAGCCGACATAGCGACTAAATGCATCTTGAATGGAGTGGGCGAACCCATAGTGTACCAGTGCTTTGGCTAAATGAGGGCGTGCTGGAACAGACCCTGTGACGAACTGGAGGACATTTTCTTTCGTTAAGGATGCCCCTTGCTTACGGCACAGCTCCAGCATTCTCTCCATCCGATCCGTTCTGTCATCGCGCATTCGTTTAAGATAGGTCTGAAGTATCGTGCTGGTTTCATCAAAACCGTATCCAAGAATGTCGACGCTTACGCCATTAAATGAAGCAGAAAGCTCTATACCGTTAATAAAGGTAATGCCTTTTTCTCTGCATGTCATTCGTGCCTTTTCTAAGCCCTCTGTAGTATCATGATCCGTTAGAGACATGATAGTCACTCCGGCCTGCCACTGCTTGATAACAAGTTCTTCAGGACTTAAGAAGCCGTCTGAACAAGTGGAGTGACAGTGAAAATCGGCGCTGCCTGTCACCCCTGCCACCAGTAATCGTGAACCGTCACAGGCAGCTGCCGCTTGTGCTCCGTCTGAAGGTAGCGCTGTTCAAGGTTTTCTCTGGCTTCCGGCTCAATTTCTTTGCCCTCCAGATAATCGTCGATCTGTTTATAGGTAATGCCCAGTGCTTCTTCGTCTGAGAGGAGCGGTCTGTCACTTTCCAAGTCTGCTGTAGGTGCTTTTGTGTATAGTCTTTCCGGCGCCCCCAGTTCTTTTAACAGCAGCGCGCCTTGGCGCTTAGTAAGCCCGAAAAGCGGTGCAACATCGCATGCGCCATCACCAAACTTCGTATAAAAGCCAGTTACTGCTTCAGCTGCATGATCAGTACCAGCTACGAGGCACTGATAGTGGGCTCCCAGATCATACTGCACCTTCATACGTTCTCTAGCTTTCGTGTTGCCTCGGATAAAATCGGAAATATTTTCATCTGTAGCTGCTTTAAATGCATTTACAGAAGCATCGACTGCTTCTTTTATATTTACTGTCACTGTCTTAGATGGTGCAATAAATTCGAGTGCCTGTTCAGCATCTTCTTCATCCTGCTGAACACCGTAAGGAAGCCGTACAGCAAGGAATGTAAAATCCGCATGTTCTTCTTCTTCATTAAGTTCATTAACTGCAGCTTGAATCAATTTACCGAGCAGGGAGGAATCCTGCCCGCCGGAAATTCCGAGCGTGTAACCTTTCATTCCGGACTTCTTCAAATATGCTTTTAAAAAATTTACTCGTGAACGGATCTCTTCTTGCACATCAATTTCAGGCTTTACTTGAAGCTCGTGAATGATTTCTTTTTGAAGATTATGCATGCTACCTCATCCTTTCATGGTTACTGCCTGCTCTCATCCGGAGCTTCAGCAGTTTTTCAAGCTCTCCCTCTTGTTCTAATATACGGAATTCATCGGCTCCAATTAAATCAAAATGCGGATAAAGCCTGTCTTCATGAATCCACGTCTCATGCAGTCCATAAGTCAATCCCCATTCAATCAGCCGGCCTCTGTCCGAACAGGCTGCCTTCGTAACGGTATTATACTGTGGAAAGCGTTTGTCATACCAGAAGTGTGTCAGAAAGGCTACGTTGCCGGAGCGGACGGATCGCTTCCATGCAGCCAGCTCTTGTTTGGTGACCCCGAAAGCCATTCGTTCCTCATCCCTTTCCTAAATCCTTCTCCCATGCGTCTATCATACCACGAGCTTTTATGGGTGTGAAAAGGACTGAACCGCTTTTTCATACACCTGATGCCAATGGGGATATTTTTTCTTCATGCTTCGCGGACGAAAGCGATCAGCATCAACCAGCACATGTTCACTCTTACCGGTCATACAAAGCCTTTCTCCAGCACTGATTTCGTAGCTGTATGTAACACGCAGTCCGTTATAACTCGCGACTCTCGTCTGCACCGTTACCGTATCTCCGAATTTTGCGGGCGCTTTATAAGACGCCTCAATGGAAGTCACCGGGGCGAGTATGCCCTCTTCTTCCATATCATGGTAAGGAATGCCAAGCTGGGCCATCAGAGCTGTACGTCCTACTTCGCACCATATGAAATAGTTTGCGTGGTAGACGACACCCATTTGATCGGTTTCTGCGTAGCGCACAGGAATCTCCGTTTCATTTATCATCATGCTTCCTCCTTCAGTCTGGTGAAATCGGCCATCATAAGCTCATTGATACTGCGTGATTCATTCTGCAGATAAGCAGCAGCGTGCTGCTGTACGGCTTCACTGACTGCATCTTTCATATCCCTTGCGTTCCCTGAGAATGTTTTCCCGTTTAATGCCTCGCGAAGCTGTTCTGCCGTTTCGTTGCTTACCTCATACCCGAACTTTGAGACGTGATGCAGCAAGATTCGATGAAGCTCATCCGTCCTGTATGGAGGGAACTGAATTTGTTTTTTAAATCGGGAAGTAAGACCAGGATTTGATTGAAGAAGCTTTTGCAGCGGCTCTTCATACCCTGCCAAAATAACGACCAGGTTTTCACCATGCTTAGTCATTTCTTCTACAAGTGTATCGACAGCTTCTCTGCCGAAATCGTCACCCGGACGATAAAGCGAGTAGGCTTCATCAATAAACAATACTCCTCCGAGAGCTTTTTTAATTATTTTTTTTGTTTTCAATGCCGTTTGTCCCGAATAACCAGCCACCAGATCGGCCCGGCCTGCAGTGATTAAATGTCCGCGCTTAAGAAAGCCAAGCTCTCCCAGTATTTGCGAAAAAAGAGAGGCGACAGTTGTCTTACCAGTTCCAGGCGGACCGGTAAATAACGAATGAAGCTCTACTGGGACAGGAATATAGCCTTCATCTCTTCTGCGCTGCTGTACCTGTGCAAAAGAGGCCAGTGTCATTACTTCACGCTTCACCTCATTCAGACCGATTAAGTTTTCTAATTCAGCCTGGGGTTCCTGATTGATGGCTTCAGTTGACTTACGAAAAGAGGCCGGCTGCAGAACTGCCAAATTATCTTCTGTAAAAGCTTGCTGCTCAGCAGCTTCCGCCCCCTGAGTGAAAACTGCCTGTCGAATGATTTCCTCCGCAGTCCTCGCATTTCCAAAACTTTCGTCAACCATTTCTTCTTCAAGACGCTGACGAATGATCGGATAAGTGTCCTCGTGCAAGATAAAGTCATTGTCCAGCGCAGCTTTTTCAGCTATTTCAATTAGCTCTTCCATGCTGTAATCAGGCAGGTGAATAAAATTCTGCTGCGGAAAACGGCTGCGAAGTCCAGGATTAGCCTCCAGAAAACCTCGCATGTCATCTTCGTATCCGGCGAGAATAACTGCAAATGTACCCGCAAACTCTTCACTCGTCATCGCTGCAACAAGTGTATCTACAGCTGTTTGGCCGTAGTCTGACCCGGAGCTGTCCTGACGAAAGAGCGTATGTGCTTCATCAATAAACAAAACACCTCCTGAAGCCTGCTCAATGACCGCTCTCGTTTTTTCTTCTGTCTGCCCTACAAATGCCCCGACGAGCCGGGATCGATCTGCCTCGACAACCGATTCTTTCGGGAGCATGCCAAGCTGATGATAGATGCTGGCAAGCAGCCGGGCAACAGTCGTTTTTCCAGTGCCGGGATTCCCGGTCAGAATCATGTGCAGACTTCTTGTGTTACTGCTGTAGCGGCCAGTTCGCTCCCGTTCCTGTTCAAACTGCAGATAGAAAAACAGCTGTTTCACTCGGTTTTTAACTGAATTGAGACCGGTCATTGCTTCGAGTTTCACAAGTGCATCCGGCTGATCGTTCTGATGATCTTCATACTGGCTGTTCCATGCATCAGCCAGTTTCATAACCTCGTGAAGCTTTTGATCCAGCTCATTTTTAGCGCTTTTAGAGGCATAAATGCCGCTGATTGATGAGCTGTAAGCTTCAGCCGCATCATACGCCTCTTTTACGGCTTTCGGCATCTTATCCAGTAAGCCGGTAATGATAGTAACCGTTGCAGCTTCCTCGCTGTCATGATCGATTGAACAAACCTTTTCTGCTTTCAGCTGATACGACTGGAACATGTTTAATGTTTTTCTAGCCTGTTCTAACTGATGCTTCATTTTTTCTGCTGATTTCTTCTTTCCCTGCGCGTGATCAGTTTCTCTTATTTTGGGAAATCCTCCGGCAAACCAATCCTGCTCAAACACACGGTAGAGTAATTTTTGCACGGTGATGCACGCATTTTCTGATGGCTCTCCATGCTCGAATACATCATTTAAGTAGGCATCTGCCCGGTCATCCATCGTTTGTTTACGAATATACCGGGCAGCAGCAGCTAAAGCCTTCCATTCTTCTTGCGCAGGATCATCGGTTGGAAGAGATGATAATATACGGATAATTTGATTTTCGTTTAACAGCTCCAGAGGCTGATGCTGAAGCTGTTCGAGCTGTTCCATTTGATTCACGTGATGTCCACCTTTCTGTGTATCGTTTTACGAGGTTTAAAGAATGGATTATACTGTATGAGAACCTGAAGGAGGAAAGAAAATGCGTCAAAAATGGCTTATGATCGCGCTGACAGCGGGTGCTGTACTATTACTTTGGATTTACCGTAACGATCTGCTCCTTTGGATTGAACAAGCTGATGCTTCTTCCATAATCCCTGTAACGGTGATTGCCGTATTCATGTCATTATTCCCCGTTATTCCATATCCAATCGTTGGAGGCGTGATCGGAGCGGCTTACGGGCCTGCTGGAGCGCTTATCGTTTGGTTTGGCTCAACTGCAGCCTCAATTATTTTTTTTATGATGGTCCGCTACGGCGGGTTTCAGGCTGGTGGAAGAAAGCTGATTGCCAAAAGCAAATACAGCGACAAGATCACCCTTATGTTCGAAAAAAATGCGTTCATGGTGCTCACAGTTCTGCGAATGATACCAGTGATCCCTTCGATTATTCTGAACGCTTACGGCGGAATAAGCAGGATTTCGTTTTTTATCTATTCCATCGCCTCTGCTATCGGTAAAATACCGGCTATGATTTTGTTCGCGATGATTGGTCATTCAATTGTAACAAATCCAATTGAACTTCTATATATGGCAGTTATTTATATCATCTTTTTAGCGATCGTTTACGTCATTTACCGGCGATGGATCCGTCCGGCCGAAAAAATGCCTCAAAGCGGCGTAAACCACATACCCGACAGCCCCGCCGACCGTATTTAAGATAACATCATCCACATTCGCAACCCGGTAGGTAAACAGGTATTGAACCGTTTCAATAAATGTCGAAAGAACAGCAGCTGCGGCTGCTGTTTTGATGAAGCCCACTTTTCGTAAAAGCTTTCCACGGTTCAGCAAAGCCGGGAAAAGCAAGCCGAACGGAAGGAAGAGAAGAACGTTTCCTCCGAGGATAATTAGCGGATCCAGCCAGTTTTCACTGTATACTGCAATCCGGTAAATACTTAAAAAAGGCTCCAGATTATAGTTGCGTCCTCCCGGGCCCTGTAAACCGAATGATGAGCCGTGATTCCATGCCAGGAATACAATATAAAAAAGAATGCTTATGTAAGCTGTAAATGTAAATAAGAGAAGCGGGCGCACCCGCTTCAAGCGTTTTTTATTCATCGATCATACCTCCATGCACGTTCCCCTCCTATTATGGATAACATCCAGGTGTTTGACAAGAAACAAGGTGCTGCACCGCTTGAATAAGCTCATCAAGTGCATGCTGTCGTCTCGCAGATGATCAGAAAGAACCTCGTCGGACTGCCGGCATCATCTTCAACAGGTGCATAATTTAAGACCTGCGTTATTTTGAAGAATGAGTCAATAGGCAGTCAGGCAGCCAGCGTGGCCGACGGCAGCTTCGTATATGGTCGATAAGCAGATTCAGCTTCTGTTAACGTCAGCTTCTTCATTTAACGCATTTATTATATGCGAAGAGCTTCTTATACTGAAATGCCCCTTTTGCGACATATCTCGAATACTTTAGTGATTCCAGTTCACCAGGGACGATTAAGACAGTCTGAAGATGCAGTGCTGTACAAATATGCGAACAGCATCAACGCACGAGCGGAGCCGGACCGGCTTTTGAAGGCTTCTTGTGAGAAGCCTGTGTCCGAGTAAAGCCGCGCCATCCTCCCGCGCCATTATCCCTGCAGGAAGGGGTCACCCTGAGAAATAGCTGAAGGCCAGACCACGCCAGGCAAGGTAAGCAAAAGAGAATTCAACTAAATGAATAAACATGTAAGTTGAAAGACTTTTTCAACAGCTTGAAGAGGCCCTCCAGATGGAGGGCCTCTCATGTTACCGGCATTATCCGGCTGCTTTACCTTTCTGTTTTAGTTATGCTGAAGTGTGTTGCGCAGTACCATCTGGAGAATGCCTCCGTGACGGTAGTAGTCAATCTCCACTTCACTGTCGAAGCGAGCAAGAACTTCAAATTCTGTTACTTTTCCGCTCTCTTTGTCAGTCGCCGTAACATTTATCATATCACGAGGCTGAATGTCATTCGTGATGTGCACATCGATGTGCTCAGTCCCTTTTAGACCAAGTGAATCTGCGCTTTCGCCCTGCTTAAATTGAAGCGGCAGTACGCCCATCAGAACGAGGTTGCTTCGGTGAATCCGCTCGAAGCTCTGTGCAATAACAGTCTTAATACCGAGCAGGTTCGTACCCTTTGCTGCCCAGTCACGGGAGCTTCCCATACCGTAATCATTACCAGCAAGAACAACGAGGCCTGTACCTTCTTCGCGATACTTCATGCACGCGTCATAGATAGGCATCACTTCACCTGTAGGCCAATGCGTTGTATACCCGCCTTCTGTACCAGGAGCAAGCTGGTTTTTAATACGTATGTTGGCAAATGTACCTCTCATCATCACTTCATGATTTCCTCGTCGGGAACCATAAGAGTTAAACTGGGAAGGCTTCAGCCCTTTTTCCATTAAAAACTTTCCAGCCGGGCTGTTTTTTGCAATAGCACCTGCAGGTGAAATGTGATCAGTCGTAACAGAATCACCGAGCTTCGCAACCGGTCGAAGTCCAGTCAATTCCTTCACGTCCTCAGGTTCTGGAGACAGGTTTTCGAAGAACGGCGGGTTCTGAATATACGTAGACTCATCATCAAATTGATAGAGATCACCATCTGGTGTATCAAGCTTGTTCCACTGCTCATTGCTATCAAATACGTGTGCGTATTCCTGCTTAAAGAGTTTTGGATCAACTGCTTGCTCCATAGCATTCTGAATCTCTTCGTTTGAAGGCCAGATGTCTTTGAAGTAGACCTCTTCTCCGTTTGCATTCGTAGCTAAAGGCTCGTTATAGAAATCAATATCTACTGTGCCTGCGAGAGCATACGCTACTACAAGCGGCGGAGAAGCAAGATAGTTTGCTTTTACCAGCGGATGGATTCTGCCTTCAAAATTTCGGTTACCACTCAGGACGGAGGCAACAGTCAGATCTTCATCCGCAATGCCTTTTTCAATTTCTTCAGGTAGTGGTCCGCTGTTACCGATACAAGTCGTACATCCATAACCGACAAGATTGAATCCGAGTTGATCCAAGTATTCCATCAATCCTGCATTTTCAAGATACCCCGTAACTACTTTTGATCCAGGCGCCAGACTTGTTTTTACATATTCAGGTACATCAAGTCCTTTTTCGACAGCTTTTTTAGCGAGCAGACCTGCTCCAAGCATAACGTGCGGGTTTGATGTATTGGTACAGCTTGTGATTGCAGCGATCGTGATAGAGCCGGTCCCTAAAACGGACTTCTTGCCATTTGGATGTGTAACCTCAGCCTGCTTGCTGATCTCTTCAGGTGAAAGACCAAAGCCTTTGTTGCTGACAGGTGCAGTAAGAGCCTGCTGCCACTCTTTTTTCATATCAGCAAGTCTGATCAGATCCTGAGGTCGTTTTGGACCAGAAAGGTTTGGCTGGATAGCACCAAGATCAATTTCCAATACATCCGTAAATTCCGGATCTTCGCCGCCCGGCGTATAGAACATCCCGTTTGCTTTTGTATACGTTTCAACAAGATTGACGAGTTCTTCGCTTCTGCCTGTAAAGCGCAGGTAGTTGAGCGTTTCATCATCTACTGGGAAGAATCCGCAGGTAGCACCGTATTCTGGAGCCATATTGGAGATAGTCGCGCGGTCGGCAAGCGTCATATCTGCCAGACCAGGTCCGTAAAATTCTACAAATTTACCTACTACATTCTTTTCACGGAGTGCCTGCGTTACTTTGAGAGCAAGGTCGGTGGCCGTAGCTCCTTCCGGCATCGCACCGGTCAGGTTCACACCGATCACTTCCGGTACCGGGAAATAGGAAGGCTGCTGAAGCATGCCTGCTTCGGCTTCAATGCCTCCAACACCCCAGCCTAAAACACCAAGACCGTTAATCATCGTAGTGTGGCTGTCAGTTCCAACAAGCGAGTCAGGAAATGCGATTGTCTCCCCGTTCGCATTCTCATTTTCCTGCACGACGTTCGCCAGATACTCAAGGTTTACCTGGTGCACGATTCCGGTTGCAGGAGGCACAGCACGGTAATTATCAAGAGATTTCTGAGCCCAGTTTAAAAATTTATAACGCTCAAGGTTTCTTTCAAACTCAAGCTCCATGTTTTTTCGCAGAGAATTTGCGGAACCGAAGTGGTCGACCTGTACCGAGTGGTCAACAACGAGGTCTACTGGAATGGCAGGATTGATTTCTTTCGGATCTCCACCAAGATCAGACATTGCTTTACGAAGAGACGCCAGATCGACAACCGCTGGAACGCCTGTAAAGTCTTGAAGAATAACTCTGGATGGCTTAAACGGAACATCGACATTTTTAACTTTGTCCGTTCCCCAATTAGCGAGGTTTTCAACGTGCTCTTCCTTAATGACTCTTCCATCATATTGACGGAGTACAGATTCGAGCAGAACCCGGACGGAATAAGGAAGTTTTTTTACATTCCCAATACCAGCTTCTGTAATGGAATCCAGATCATAGTAATGGTATGTTTTCCCGTTTACTTCAAATGATTTTTTCGAATTGTAAAGCGTTTTTTCTGATGACATATGTATTCCCTCCTCTGAGATAATCATATAATACATTTTCAAAATTGTCTAAATCCTGAAAACACTGGTGTGAACCCAGTCATCCATTATTATGAAGTGAAAACGAATACAATGCAAGGTCATGTGCTTACTTTTCCGCATCGAGATTCTGGAGTGCGGCTGCCAACTGGATGAAGTCTTCTTTTGCAATTGTTCTGAAATCCAGCAGATAGTGCTCCTGGCTTATTCTTCCTACTACAGGGATCTCAGCTTCTCTCAATTTTCGTTCCAGCTCATTTGTCTCCAATAACGGATTTTTGATGGACAAGGCGAAAGAAGGAATTTCCGTAACAGGCATCGTCCCTCCGCCTATTTTAGATGTCACAGGAACGATATCAAGCTCTAACGTTTGAAATGCTTGATCCTCCAGGAAAGACACAATGCGTTTCTTTACGTCTTCAGATGTCGCTAAAATATCCCGGACTACCGGAATGTGTTCGGCTGGACTTCCGTAACTGTATTCAAATAATGTAGCCTCAAGCGCTGCCAGTGTAGCCTTATCAAGACGCAGCACTCTGGCCAGCTGATGGCGGCGCAGCTGATCAATGCATTTCTTTTTCCCGGCAATTATGCCTGCCTGAGGACCTCCAAGAAGCTTGTCTCCGCTAAAACTTACAATGTCCGCATTTTTAACAGCTGTCCGGATAAGCGGCTCCTGTCCAATATTATGCTGCTGAAAATCATAGAGTGAACCGCTTCCCAGATCGTCATAAATAATCACGCTGTCTGGAACAGCCTCTTTTAATTCAACTGGAGCTACAGATGCTGTAAAACCCTTTATAGCAAAATTGCTTGTGTGCACCTTCATGATCATAGATGTAGCTTCCGTCACGGCTTCCAGATAGTCGCTGAGATGTGTTTTGTTTGTAGTACCTACTTCTTTTAAGTGAACTCCGCTCATTTCCATAATCGATGACACTCTGAAAGAGCCGCCAATTTCGACTAATTCTCCGCGCGATACAAGGACGTCCCCTGGAGCCGCGAGTGCTTTAAGTACAAAAAAAACAGCCGCTGCATTGTTATTCACTGCCACGGCCGCCTCTGCTCCGGTTGCTTTACAGATTAATTCTTCAACGTGAGTGCCGCGGGAACCTCTTTTCCCGTTCTCCAAATCATATTCAAGGGTCGAGTAGAACCCTGCCGCCTCCATCATATGTGCCAAAGCAGCTTGACTTAATCTAGCACGTCCAAGGTTTGTATGAAGCACTGTGCCCGTTCCGTTAATAACTCTTCTTAAACTGAACGGATGCTTCCGCTGTGCCTTAATAAGTTTAAGCTTAATATCATCAAGTAACGTTTTTTTATCTGACGGCATTTTTTCACCCTGTAAGATAGAGGTTCTCGTTTTGGTTACTGCCTCTTGAACAAGTTCCGTTACATAGGCTCTTGTCATACCGCCCTGTTCAAGCTGACGCACTTCCGGCTCTTCTAGCAGTCGATTCACAGAAGGCAGTAAACGCAGCAGCTGTGCTCGTTCTTCATTCACGCCTCGTTCAGCTCTTTCCTCTTCTTCTCATCCTGATAGACACCGTAAGAATATATACTGGCCCCTGCAATAACCAGCAGTTTAAGCAACAATTTAGCCATTTCAATCACTCCTGTTTGCTTTTTAGTTTTACTATTACCTCCGAAGCTTCCGGAAACCGTCCCGACTCCAGCTTTGAATAGATTTTCACATCATCTGTAAACACTTCAAACGCCCCGCCTGATGACGGAATGAGCTCTACTTGATCAATTTCCCGCCTCAATTCATTAAATAGTTCTGCCGCGAAACTCGCAGCCTTTGGCGCATAGTTTCACTGCATACAGAATTCAATTCGGATTCTCATCCATCAGCCCCCCTGACATCCTTCTTTACATGTTATTCTAGTGTATTGCTTTATCCTGGTCAATTGCAGCGTTATAATGAGAACGTACGTAAAGGAGAGGAGGACTTGAAATGACTATATTTCATAATGAAAAACGTTTAACGCAAATGACAAAGAAAGCTGGTTGAGGGTGCAAAATTGGTCCTGAGGACCTGACGCAGGTTCTGCGTCATTTGCCTAAAGATAATGGTAATGAAAAGTTGCTGGTAGGAATCGATACAAAAGATGATGCCGGCGTTTATCAGCTTACCGATGATACTGCTCTAGTGCAAACGGTGGACTACTTCACTCCAATCGTTGACGATCCTTATATGTTTGGACAAATTTCAGCGGCAAACGCACTGAGTGACGTATATGCGATGGGCGGAACACCGGTCACCGTACTGAATATCGTCGGATTTCCGATTAAAAAACTTGACCCTTCCATTTTAGCAGCCATTTTAAAAGGTGCATCTGATAAAGTGAAAGAATCGGGAGCTGTCATTGCAGGTGGACATTCAATCGATGATCCTGAACCAAAATTCGGATTGAGCTGCACGGGAACGGTGCATCCTGACCGTATTTTCCGTAACGTAGGTTCTAAGCCTGGTGATGCAATTGTGCTAACGAAGCCGTTAGGTGCCGGCATTTTAACAACTGCCGTTAAGTTCGGCAAAGCTTCCGAACAAGAGATTGATCAAGTTCAGGAAACAATGGCTTGGCTCAATAAAGAAGCTGCCGAAAAGCTGGCTGCTTACCAGCCAACCGCTGTCACAGATGTGACAGGGTTCGGTTTGATCGGCCATGGATATGAAATGGCGGAAGGAAGCGGCGTCAGTTTCCACTTTGACTTTATGAAAATACCGTTTCTGCCAGGTACATCAAGACACGCTAAAGCAGGAACCATTCCTGGCGGGACAAAAGAAAACATTAAATGGCTGGAAAATGAAACACAGTACAGCCCTGCAATGGAACCGCACGAGAAAGCTGCTGCTGCAGATGCCATAACGTCCGGCGGACTGATGATCACGATGAATAAAGAAGAAGCTGCAGCTTACATCGAGGATATGAAAGATTCTAAATTTCCTGCTGTCATTGTGGGATATGTGACGGAACCATCCGAAAAAACGGTTCACATCCACAAATAAGGCAGCCTCTGCGTACTATCAATATAGAGCCGTCCGCTTTGGACGGCTCTATGATTCTTTCGACGACTTTTAAGTTAAGCGGTTTGCGTGTAAGCAGTTCAGACAAAAGATGACGGGTCGGACCAGATCCGATCTCCTTCCTTTCGCCTCGTCCATCCCTGCCGGTCAAACGATTCCAGCAGTGGGACGAGGTATTTTCTCGTGATTCCTAATGCTGCCTTCGCATCCTGCAGGGTTAACGTTTGCGGATATTTGTCATAAAGCCGCCCTGCAGCGGTTTTTACGGCGGAATAATGAAATAACAGATCGTCGGCCGCTTCAACAGCAATATCTTGATTGATCAAAAAATGCTTTAACTCTGTCATCCATTTTTCTGGGATACCTGCTTTTGCACTTATCGTCGAGAATGTTTCCGGCATCAGCTCTGCTTCAGCTAGCGCAGACTCCACCTGCTGCATTCTTTTTTCCCACTCTTTCGGATAGTGAGCCTGATGAGTTATTGCAGAAATAAACCTTCCATCAATACGATAATTGTCTTCGGACGTCCCTATGCGAATCAGCGCCTCCGATATTTGTTTGGCATATGGAGAAGAACCAGCAGTCTCTGCAATATCTTTTCCCCGCCTCATTGGATAAGCTTCGTGAAACTCTTGCAGCTGAGCAGTAACAGCACGAACAGTTCGTTCCAAATGATGTTTTGTATAGAGCCATTTCCCTGTTTCTTTAACAAGCTCTTCATTCAGCGCCTCGTTTATCTCTTCTTCAGTGAACGCCCCCTTTTCTTTGACAGCTTTTCTTTCAGAAGGACCGGATTGATTTAAAAAGAGCTCGAGACGCTCTGCTGGCGTTCCTTTTGCTTTCTCTGCTAAAAGTGCAACTGTTTTATCTCCAAAGCGGTACTTAGAGGCTGCAGGATCAATCACTTCACCTCCGCCTATTGTTTCCGGAGGAGTTGCCCGTCTCAAAATAAAGCGGCTTCCTTTCCAGACGGCTGCTTCCGTATCAAGTTCAAGCTGGCAATAGACCGTTCCCTCTGTTCCAGGCTCCAGCTTATTCCGGTCAAAATAAACAATCCTGCCGGTTACTTCCGTAGTCCCCGTGAAAAATTTAATTGTTTGCCGTTGTTTTAACGGGTATTGAAACAACCTTCCCGGTCTCATCCAGATGTCCAGCCGTTTAGTGGGAGGAGTTATTTCAGAAACAAGCACCGTACCTCTGCCGGCCTCATCTGTGCTTATGCCATGAAGATTCAATGCGGCCCTGTCTCCGGCGTGTGCTGCAGGCAGTTTCGTGCCGAATGACTGAATCTGCTTCACTCGTGTTTCTTTTTTGTTTGGAAGAAGGTAAAGGACATCTCCTTCAGTCACCGTTCCTGAATGGATCGTTCCTCTCACGACCGTGCCGTGACCGGTTACAGAAAAGGATTGGTCAACCGGCATTCGGAATATTCCTCCCTCTGTCCGGAGCTGTGCACGTAAAGCAGTGCGCTGTGCTGACTCTCTCAAAGCATCCAGCCCTTCTCCTCTAACTGCATCCGTCACGACCAGTTCCGCCCCTTCTAAAAATGTTCCGGCACAAGCTTCACGGATATCTTCTTCAACCAGTTCAAGCATCTCGTCATCCGCTTTTGAGGATTTTGTAATGACAATAATGCCTAAATCAATCCCCAGCAGTTCCAGAATGATTAAATGCTCCCTCGTTTGAGGCATAACTCCCTCATCTGCCGCAACCGTAAGCATAACGGCATCAATACCAGCTACGCCTGCAATCATTTGCCGGATAAACCGCTCGTGCCCGGGGACATCAATGATTGCAGCCCGGACACCTTCAGCGATCGTCCAGGGGGCATAGCCAGGTTCGATGGATATCATCCGTTCCTTTTCTTCACTTAATCTATCGGTATCTACGTGGGTTAATGCTTTCGTTAACGTTGTTTTTCCATGATCGATGTGACCTGCCATACCAAATGTAATAAACTTTGTCATCTGCCTCACCACTTTCGTTTTCCTGCATGCATCATAGCATTTCAGGAAGCATATTTGCATCCTATTGTGCTTTTCGAGTATAATTGTCTACGACGCAGTATTACATGGGGCCGGCTGTGTAGCTGGTGCTTACCTGGGCCTTCAAAGCCTTTTGGGAGGCGCGTGCCGTCTCCGGTGGGTTCGATTCCCACACGGTCCCGCCAACATCTGCATTAGATTGAAAAGAAAGCAGGTGACGCTCCGTTGGAAGATATATTTATGTGGTTTATCCTGCTTTGGTCGATACTCGTATTTGTACTAGTTGCGATCGGCGGATATTTTATGTTCCGCAAATTTTTGAAGAAAATGCCAAAAAAAGATGGTAAATCCATTTTGGATTGGCAGGACTACTATATTGATAAAACGCTTCATTTGTGGACCGACGATAAAAAAGCGCTCTTAAATGAATTAACTGAACCCGTCCCTGAATTATTTCGTGATATCGCCAAACAGAAAATTGCCGGTAAAATTGGCCAGTTTGCGCTTGAAGAAAAGGCTGACTATTTATCACAGGAACTTATTATAAAAGGTTATATTGCTGCGACGCCTAAACGGGATCATAAATTTCTAAGAAAGAAATTGAAGGAAAAAAATATTGATGCTGCACCTTATGAAAAATATTTCAGGCAATCTCCTGAACGAGGGACGTCATCAGCTGTGTAAAAAAGCAGAAAGCCGCCGGATCAAAACGATCCGGCGGCTTTCTGCTTTAGTAATTGGATATTCAGGCTGAGCCGGCTGGTTCCTGCAGCGGTTCTTTTTCCTGCCGGCCGAGAAAATCTTTTTGGACACGCCGGAATTTCACATACATAGCAATTCTCCAAGGCAGCAGCATTCCAAACGCGAGAAGGAAAAACATTCCCGCAAGCACTTCATATGAAAAGTAAATACCAAGTGCAAGCTTGACAACAAGTCGTACTCCCAGCAGTCCCATTAGAATAACTGGAAACCACTTGGATCGTTTCATGTAGACATCTCCATGTCGAATTTCAAATGACGATGTTTTAATTAGAATAATAGAAAATAGCAATCCTACTGTAAACGCTTCAGCTGCCTCCAGCCAGGTGATCTGCTGAACCGGCGGATATAAAAACATAAGAAAGCCGGTAGACATCGCTGCGGGCGGTATTAAAATTTTCTTTACCGACGCAGGTTTTTTCATGGCTCTCATACGAATTACTACAGCGGCACAAGCCATCAGAAAGGCAGCTACTGCAAACAGCACTGCATACATAGCGCTCCCCCCTATCGCACTCCCGCGTTCAGTATAGCATATTCAGCGAGCCAGATGCTTCCCTGAATAAACAGTAATGGGACAATAACCTGCCTGCTATGTTTTCAGTTGATCAGCCTGCTCTTCAACCGCTTCGCTGATCGCCTGGAGAATTTGCTCCTGCGTCATGTCTTCTATATGCACAGGATAGATCCTCTCGTTCTCGGTATACTCCTGCTGCTTATGTGAATATCGAGGATCATAATAAGAGGTCAGTAATTCTTCAAAAATGGCAGCGTAGTCATCTTTTTGCTCGGCAGCTTCGATAACTTCAAGCGAATAAGGCTTGAGTCTTTTTTTCAAGCGATCCAATGCCTGTTTAAACGATTCCGCGTTTTCTGTTGGCTTATATTCCTTCAGCAGATACGCAACACGGTTTTTCATGGAATCATGCAGCTCTACATATGCGCCTTTTTCTTTTATTTGCTGAAGCCATTCCGGCAGAACAATAGGTCCGATCCGTTTGCTCTCTGCTTCCATAATCATATAAGGGAAATGCTCAAGATTCTGCAGTTCTTTCATAAGCAGCCATTCAAACTGCTTTTGAGACCGTTTTTCTAATCCAATGTGACCGAATATCGAACCTCGGTGACTAGCGAGGCCTTCCAGATTTAATACGGGCCATGACTTTTTTTGAAGCTCTTCCAGCCAAACCGTTTTTCTAGTGCCGGTATAACCTCCAATTACAATTGCCTTCCATGGCAAAGTGGACAATCGCTCCAGTTCGACCTGCACATATCTTCTGATTGAGCGTATTCCGCCTTCCAGCTGGAGAACCGGCAGCTTCAATGAGGCAAACAGGGAGACAAAACTTCCGCTTCGCATCCCGCCTCTTGCACAGGCTATAACGACTGGTTTTGCTCCGTTTTCCGTCAGTTCTTTTATCGTCTGGTAATATTCCGGAAGCTTTTCAGCAAAATGTGTAATTCCGATATCTTTTGCACGCTCGGGGTCCACCTGCTTATACGTAGTGCCGACTTCAACGCGCTCCTCGTCCGTAAAGAGAGGAAGGTTAATGCTTCCCGGATATGAAAAATGTGCAAATTCTCCCGGTGAGCGGACATCAACAACTGGCAGGTTTTTCTCCAGCATTTTTGTTACCTGTATGGAGGGAAGTTCAAGGGTACTCATCGTTTGTTCACCTGCTCTTTCAGTATCCCCGGATATGAAAAAAGCTGTTCGATCAGCTCGAACAGCCACCCTTCTTCCGGGTTTCAAATGCACGTTCAGCAGAACAAATCGCTTTATTTATCGTTCGCGTTGTTCATTGCTTTCATCATTTGATTAATTTTCTTTTGAGACGGATTCATGCCCATCTGCATCATCATCACTCGCAGCATTTTTTCATTAATCGGCGGATTCTTCTTCATATAATTCATCATATATTTTCTCGCGATGAAAAAACCAAGTGCAATTCCTGCCAGTAAAGCGATGACAATTAACAATATCGCAAGCCACAGCTGCATCGCCTGACCCTCCTTCTACTCACAATTCCTAACCTCCATTAGTATACATGAGAGCAGTCCATTTGCAAAGAAGCTTTTGGACAGGATTCGCTATTTATCAGCTAAAAAACAGATGGTCTGATTCAACTCAGACCATCTGGAACACGGCACTTATTTGTTTAAAAGCTGTTTAAATCGGTTTACAACGTTGTCTGTATGGAATCCATACTCCTTCATAATCTGATCACCTGGTGCTGAGGCACCAAATGTTTCAATCCCGAGCACAGACCCTTCTGAACCAGTATAACGCTCCCATCCAAGCGGAGAAGCTACTTCAATAGCCAGTCGAGCCTTCACATCGGATGGCAGTACAGATTCTTTATACGCATCTGACTGCTTGTCAAAGCGGTCCCAGCTTGGAACAGATACAACTGATACAAAAATGCCTTCTTTTTCAAGCGCAGACTGTGCATCCACTGCTAGTGACACTTCTGAACCTGAGGCGAGCAGCAGGCCGTCTGGACGTCCATTTGCTTCGCTAATTACATACGCGCCTTTTTTAACACCTTCCAAAGCTGAATCCTTTGACCCTGGCAGCACTGGCAGGCCTTGTCGAGTCAGCACGAGTGCGGTCGGATGATCCTTAGATTCAACAGCAAGTCTCCAGGCCGCAGCTGTCTCATTGCCGTCAGCAGGTCGAATAAGGGAAAGCCCTGGCATCGCACGGAGAGATGGAAGCTGTTCAACCGGTTCGTGAGTTGGACCGTCTTCCCCAACAGCGATACTGTCATGTGTAAAGACAAACGTAGACGGAATTTTCATCAAGGCTGCAAGCCGGACTGCCGGTCGCAGGTAATCAGAAAAGACGAAGAATGTAGCGCCGTAAGGTTTAACTCCCCCGTGAAGAGCCATGCCATTAACGGCAGCCGCCATTGCAAATTCTCTTACGCCGAACCAGATGTTTCGTCCTGCGTAGTTGTTGCGGCTAAAGTCTTCTTCACCATTCAGCATCGTTTTATTGGATGATGCAAGGTCTGCAGACCCTCCAAACAGATTAGGTACCCGGCCGGCAATGGCATTTAGCACTTCGCCCCCGGATGCTCTTGTAGCGGATTTATCGCCTTCCTCATATACAGGGATATCTGCATCCCAGTCTTCCGGAAGCTCGTTGTGAATCGCTCGTTCGAGCTGTGCGCCGAGCTCGGGATATTCTTCTTTATAAGACGCGAAAAGATTGTTCCACGCCTCTTCCTGCTGCTGTCCTTTTTCTTTCTGACTGTTGTAATGCGCTTTTACTTCGTCAGGAATATAGAACGGTTCTTTATATTCCCAGTTGTACGCTTTTTTAGCAGCTGCAGCTTCTTCTTCTCCAAGCGGAGCACCGTGGGAAGCCGACTTCCCGCTCTTGTTCGGAGACCCGTACCCGATAACTGTCTTTACTTCAATCATCGATGGACGATCATCCGCTTTCGCTTCTTCAACAGCTTTTGTGATTGCTTCAAGGTCATTGCCATCCTCTACGTACAATACATGCCATCCATACGCACGGTACCGGTCAGCTACGCTTTCAGAGAATGACTGGTGCAGATCGCCATCCAGTGAGATGTCGTTGGAATCGTAAAGAACAATCAGTTTACCGAGTTTCAGGTGTCCAGCGAGAGAGGCCGATTCAGCCGAAACCCCTTCCATTAGATCACCATCTCCACAGATCGTGTACGTATAGTGGTCGATCAGGTCGTATCCAGGCTTGTTATACACTGCGCTAAGGTGCGCTTCAGCCATCGCAAAGCCCGTAGCCATCGCAATTCCCTGTCCAAGCGGTCCAGTAGTTGCCTCAACGCCGGGGGTGTGCTTATATTCAGGGTGGCCAGGAGTACGGCTGTTGAACTGTCGGAAGTTCTTCAAATCATCAAGCGTTACATCATAGCCGTGCAGGTGCAGCAGGCTGTAAAGCAGCATGGATCCATGACCTGCTGACAGGATGAATCTGTCCCGGTTAAACCAGTCAGGATTCGCCGGGTTGTGCTGCATAAATTCAGTGAATAACTTGTACGCCATCGGTGCAGAGCCCATTGGCATACCCGGATGTCCGGAATTAGCTTTTTCAATGCTGTCAATTGATAGGGTACGGATCGTATTAATCGACAGTTGATCAACGGAAGTGGTCATTGTCATGAATTAACACCCTCACTTTGCGTTTTAATTTACCTTACTCGTTTTATGATATATGTTTCGCACCGGTTAGACAACCAGAAAACGAAACTTTGCACACAATTGTACGTACGTCTGCAGACTGGCGTATCGTTGACAGGCGCGGGTTCAGTCTATTTGTTCATTCAATGAACAAATAGACTGATAAAAAACCATTCCTTTAAAAGAATGGTTTATCTGCTAATGAATAATATTGTTGTTCCGTTTTTCCGCTTTCAGCTTTTCCGGCGTTACATCATTTCCTTCTTCATCAACCACTTTAACAGAGCTCAGTTGATTACGAAAACTGCTGCGAACGTTTTTTAAATATTCCTGGCGCAGCTCTTTTTGTTCTTTTTGTTCTTTGATAGATAAACCGTCTGCCTTAGCTTTTTTAGCTAATAGGTTAATCCGGTCGAGTTTTTCTTTACTGATCACCTGTAACATGCCTCCAATTATAAATAATAGGTTCATTTTACCGGTTCACAGAATCGTTTTCAAGCAGTCTGCTCTCATTCACGTATTCCCGGTACCTTCTGTGAGCAGTAGCTTTGGAAACCGTAAATCCAAGCCCACGCATCATGACTGCAATCTCATGAAACGTCATTCCGTTGTGACGAAGCCGGACGATTTCCTCTACCGGGACCTCCATTTTTTTACGGCCGCCGAGGCGATGCCGTTCCAAATTATTGTGAGGTTTGTAGCCGCCATCAACCGCCTTCTTCATCCCGCGCTTGATCTTCGCATTTTGAAGCTTGCGCTGATATTCTTCGACAAGCGATACAATTTCCAATACCATTGAATCAGTCTCTGAAACTTGCAGCTTCCCATTATCCTTAATGGAATAAACAGTGCAGTCATATTTACGAAGCTGGTGCAGTAGAGCCATCCTGGCATTCCCTCGTCCAAGCCGGGTTTCATCCTGAATAAGCAAACAAGCATCTTCAGTTTCTTTCATTCCCTCCAGGATCGTGAGAATCCCAGGCCTGTCGACGTCATAACCGCTCGCTTCCTCCCGTTCAATTTGTACCGTATTCATTCCCCATTCTTTTGCAGCTGCCGCCAGCTCTTCTTCCTGCCGTGCCAACGAACTTTGCTGTGTTTCTTTTTCAGTGCTTACGCGGCAGTATATAAAAGCATTCACTCTGATGCCACTCCAATCCACTCGCCTGGTACGGTTAATGATTGTCCAGGATAAATTGTTTCATTGTCCAGCTCATTTTCCTGCTTCAGCCAGTATACGGTTTCTTCCAGCTTCATGTCCAGCTCTTCAGACATAGAATCAGCTACAGTCCAAAGTGATTCACCTTCCTTCACCACGTGTTCGCCGTCGGCCGGCATAACAGGATGATCTTCTCCGGTTACCCCGGCTGCTGAGAAAATAGCAGCTGCTGCAAGTAGTGATGTTACTGGTCCTGTGATGTTCCAATGCCTGATCATAACTGTTCGCCCCTTTGTTCGCAGGAATATTTGTTCGTACATTCTATAAACAGCTTACAAGGAACGAACGTTCGTGTCAACATTAAAATAGAACGAACGTTTGCGAAACCTTTGTTCTCATGCTATACTTTTCCATAAGGAAATATAAGCTCGAATGTTTCTAACCTAAAATAATGAGGTGTTTACATGACGAAATTATCCACCCGGCAGCAGGCGATCCTCGATTTTATCCGGGATGAGGTCAAGGATAAAGGCTATCCTCCGTCCGTCAGAGAGATTGGTGAAGCAGTCGGTCTCGCTTCCAGCTCGACCGTTCACGGCCATCTTTCCAGATTAGAAAAAAAAGGCTTTATTCGTCGCGATCCTACAAAGCCGAGAGCGATTGAAGTTATTGGTCAGGAGGGTGACCAGTCTATTGCGCATACCCCGTCCATCTCTGTTCCTGTAATTGGTAAGGTAACGGCCGGGCAGCCGATAACCGCGATTGAAAATGTTGAAGAGTATGTTCCACTTCCGGCTAGTCTCGCACAGGATGAAGAATCGTTTATTCTGGAGATTTCTGGTGATTCCATGATCGAAGCCGGTATATTCGACGGTGATTACGTCGTTGTACGCCAGCAGGCCCATGCGGATAATGGAGATATTGTCGTAGCCATGACCGATGAAAACGAAGCTACTGTCAAACGTTTTTTTAAAGAGAAGGATTATTTCCGCCTTCAGCCGGAAAACGCTTCTCTCGAGCCGATCATCTTAGATTACGTTCAAATTCTCGGTAAGGTTGTCGGGGTGTTCCGCACGCTTCATTAAACGGGAATAACCGATGACTGTACAGCAGCGCCTCCTGAACAATCAGGAGGCGCTGCTGTTTTATGCGGCTAAATTCACAAAAGAAGAGCTGTCCGGATGCGGACAGCTCTTCGCTATTCTTAATACGTCTGGATGTACTGCTCGCGCTCCCAAGGGTGAACCTGGGTGGCAAACATATCCCACTCAATTTCTTTCGCTTCAATGAAGTGTTCCAGAGCATGGCTTCCGAGTGATTTCGTAATCGTCTCGTTTTTTGCCAATGCTTCAATCGCTTCTTTCAGTGATGCAGGAAGCGCCTGGATGCCTTCTGCTTCACGCTCCTGTGCATCCATCGCATAGATATTGCGGTTTGTTTCTTCTGGCGGAGTAAGCTTCTTGCGCACCCCGTCAAGGCCTGCTGCCAGAAGTGCTGCCATTGCCAGATACGGATTAGCTGCAGGGTCTACGCTGCGTACCTCGATACGTGTGGAAAGACCACGTGAAGAAGGAATACGCACGAGCGGTGAACGGTTACGCATGGACCATGCGATGTAGCAAGGTGCTTCATAACCTGGTACGAGTCGTTTGTAGGAGTTAACGGTTGGATTCGTAATGGCAGTAAAAGCATCTGCATGCTTAAGAATACCAGCCAGGAATTGCATAGCTGTTTCACTCATGCCAGTTTCTGTTGACTCATCATAGAATGCATTATCTTTTTCACTGCGGAAAAGAGACATGTTTGCATGCATTCCATTACCATTCACACCGAAAAGCGGCTTTGGCATGAATGTAGCATGCAATCCGTGTTTACGCGCAATTGTTTTAACAACGAGCTTAAACGTCTGGATATTATCAGCTGTTGTAACAGCATCCGCGTATTTGAAGTCAATCTCATGCTGACCAGGTGCTACCTCGTGGTGGGAAGCTTCAATTTCAAAGCCCATATCCTCCAGTTCAAGCACGATGTCGCGTCGGCAGTTCTCCCCAAGGTCTGTAGGCGCAAGGTCAAAATATCCGCCTTTATCATTAAGTTCAAGAGTCGGCTCTCCGTTTTCATCATTTTTAAACAGGAAGAATTCCGGCTCAGGTCCAATATTGAAGTCGGAGAATCCGAGATCTTCTGCTTCTTTAAGTACTTTTTTAAGAATTCCGCGTGGATCACCGGCAAACGGCGTGCGGTCTTTATCCGGGTTGTGAACGTCACAAATCAGACGAGCCACTTTTCCTTTTTCGGGAGTCCAAGGGAATACAACCCACGTTTCAAGGTCCGGATGAAGATACATATCGGATTCTTCAATTCGAACGAAACCTTCGATGGAGGATCCATCAAACATCATCAGATTGTCGAGCGCTTTTGGAAGCTGGTCCACCGGGATTTCAACGTTCTTGATGATTCCCAGCAAATCAGTGAACTGTAGTCGGATAAACTTAACGTTTTCCTCCTCAGCCATTTTCATTATGTCTTTTTTAGTCGTATTGCTCATGTTTATATTCTCCTCCTTCGATAATCTGAACAGCTTCAGGTAATTCTGAAAACTGCGATAGTTGTATCCTACCGAACTTTACGAGTGATGAAAAGGTGATTGTCAGATAATCTAACAGGGAAATTTTCTGACAATCAAAATCGTGGTTCATGTGCTTTTGACTGAAATCATCGCCTTTTATCTCACCTATAATCCATCTTCATCTGTTTTTCTCGTGTTCTCTGCTTATTCCATTTGACACAGCTGCAGCGGCCGCTTCCGTTACTGCTGTTTTTACATGTTCAAACGTGAGCCCGCCCTGGACATATGCTCGGTAAGGCGGTCGCAGCGGCCCGTCAGCTGAAAGCTCAATACTTGCGCCTTGAACAAATGCACCGGCTGCCATAATGACATCGTCGCTGTATCCCGGCATTGGAGAAGGCTGTGGGGTGACATGCGCATCTACTGGGGAATACTGTTGAATTGTTTGGCAGAAGGCCGTCATTTCTTCGGCAGAGTTAAAATGAACAGACTGTATTAAATCTGTGCGCGCTTCACAAGCTTTCGGGTCGACGGTCATCCCTGCTTTTTCGAGAAGAGCTGCCGTGAATACAGCTCCTTTGAGTGCTTCGCCAACAACATGAGGAGCAAGGAAAAAGCCTTGAAACATACCATGCAGGACTCCTGTCGTCGCGCCCCCTTCTGCTCCAATTCCGGGAGCTGCAAGGCGATTTGCACACTTCTTCAGCAACTCATCCCTCCCGCAAATATAACCTCCGGTAAGCGCTAAGCCTCCCCCCGGATTTTTGATCAGCGAACCAGCGATTAAGTCAGCACCTGCGTGGCCCGGTTCTTTATCTTCCACAAATTCACCGTAACAATTATCTACAAACACAATTACATCCGGATAAACGGCTTTTAGCGATCGAATGACCTGCTCCATCTCTTTTATTTTTATGGAAGGACGATCTCCATACCCTCTGGAACGCTGGATTCCGATCACTTTTGTTCGGTCAGTTATCTGCCTTAACACTTCATTAACATCAATGCTGCCGTTTGTTAACTCAATTTCTCTGTACGATATATTGTAATCCTTAAGAGAACCGCCCCCAGCTTCTCCTTTTAATCCAATCACCTCCTCAAGCGTGTCATAGGGGCGGCCCGTGATATAAAGCAGTTCATCACCAGGCCGCAGCACGCCGAATAAAGCGGTGCTGATCGCATGAGTACCAGAGACAAACTGGCTTCTGACAAGTGCTGATTCAGTAGTAAATACATCGGCATATATTTCTTCGAGCTTATCTCTTCCCGCGTCGTCATACCCATATCCTGTAGACGGCGCAAAATGAAAATCAGACACCTCCGCTTTTCGGAATGCATTTAACACTCGCTTTTGATTTGTTTCTACCGTTTTACCTATTGTGAAAAACCGTTCCAACAAGCTGCGGTGGACAGCTTCACTCATAGCAGTAATCGTAGATCGTTCCATCATAATAACAGCCGGTTAAGTCTCCGGCTTTTCCCTCCTCTTTCTCATCACTTCATTGGCTATAGCCGTCTCGGCAGGTGCGTAGCCAGAAAATTCATATTCATCGGTCGTTTCATTGAAAGTTTCATTCGTAACAATTGTTTCCTGTTTTAATCGATGCAGAAATTTACCTTCCGAAGCTGCAAAGCGGACGACGTAAGGAAGAAATTGTGCCTTCAGCTGCTGCTCAAGTTTTTGAAACAGAAGCGCAATATCATGGGGATCCTTTGCGCTGACTGCAATTGAGTTTCCGGAACCTGCTGACGGAACATGATGTCCTTTTATTAGATCTTTTTTGTTATAAACCGTCATTGCAGGTACAGTCCCAGCGCCAAGCTCGTCTAACAGCGAATGTACCGAAGCTTCATGGTTGTCAGCATCTGCGTGAGAAGCGTCTACAATATGCAGGAGAAAGTCCGCTTCCTTCACTTCTTCAAGAGTTGATCGGAATGCGGCTATGAGCGTTGTCGGCAGTTGTTGAATAAAACCAACTGTATCGGTTAATAAGAACTGAAATCCTGAAGGCAGCTTGACTTTTCTCGACAGCGGGTCCAGTGTCGCAAACAGCTTATCCTCTATAAACGTTTCGCTTTTTGCCAACTGTTCAAGCAACGTCGATTTACCGGCATTCGTGTAGCCTACCAGGGCGATTTGAAAGACCTCTTTTTCTTTCCGGTTTTCCCTGTAGCGCGAACGGTGGCTTGTCACTTCATTCAGCCTGCGTCTAAGCTCGGCCATCCGGCTTCGTATATGGCGCTGGTCGGTCTCGAGCTTCGTTTCACCAGGCCCACGTGTTCCAATTCCGCCTCCAAGTCGCGAAAGGGACGTTCCCTGGCCTCGCAGCCTCGGCAGCGTATAGCTTAACTGTGCAAGTTCAACTTGCAGCTGACCTTCTCTGGAATTGGCCCTTTGAGCAAATATATCCAAAATCAACTGCGTTCGATCAATGACTGCAGCTGGCAGAGCTGCAGTCAGGTTTCGCAGCTGCGTTGGCGAAAGTTCATCATTGAAGATGATGAGCCCGGCTTCATGCTCTTCGGCTGCTGCTGAAAGCTCCTCCACTTTTCCTGGACCTATGTATGTTGCTGCACGAGGTGCCTTTAACGTCTGAATGACCCTGGCCACCGGTTTTCCCCCTGCAGTTTCTGTCAGAGCCGAAAGCTCATCCATCCGGTAGTCGAATGATTGTTCACTTTGCTGCTGCTTACGTACACCTGTTAATATGACCGTTTCGTAATGACTTGTCATTCTCCGCCTCCTTTAAAGCTGACCTGCAGAAAAAAACCCGGCATGAACCATTCATCCGGGCTCTCTTCATTAAGACGAGGGAGCAGGTTTATCCTGATTAAACTGGACGTTCCTTTGAGGGGAAAAAGTAGAAATGGCGTGTTTATAAACGAGCTGCTGTTTTCCATCTGTGTCGAGTATAACGGTGAAGTTATCAAAGCTTTTAACAAGTCCACGCAGCTGAAAGCCGTTCAGCAGGAAAACGGTAACCGGAATGCTTTCTTTACGCAGTTGATTAAGAAACTGGTCCTGAATATTAACTGGCTGCTGTTTCATATTGCTCTTCCCCCTCCTGAATAAATCAGAATGATTGTCTTGGCGGACCGGCAAAACGGGAGATCTCACCGATAACCGCTTTTTCTCTTTCTTCCCTGTCCCCGCTCAAATCAAACCACGTTACTGGCAGCTTATTCCGAAACCAAGTAAGCTGCCGCTTTGCGAATCTGCGCGTATTCTGCTTCAGCTGATTGAGGCAAGCATCCAACTCCTGTTCACCGCGAATATAAGGGAACAGCTCTTTATAACCGATGGCCTGGGAAGCCTGCGCATTCATTCCGCATTCCGCATAAAGCTTTTCAGCTTCCTCTATAAGACCGGATGCAGCCATCAGCTCAACACGTCTGTTGATCCGGTCGTATAAAACCTCGCGATCATGAGCGAGGCCGCAAAGTAAAAAGCGGTAAGGACTCTCCTTTGCAATTTCTTCTATGCTGGATACGGGCGCTCCCGTTACTGCATTAATTTCAAGCATTCGAATGACTCGCTTTACATTATGAGGATGCACTGTTTCTGCTCCAGCAGGGTCCGTTTCTTTCAATTCTTTATATAGAGCGGCCCCACCGTATTTATGAGCTTGATCTTCAAGCTTCTTTCTGACTTCGGGGTCAGAATCGGCGGAAGAAAACTGATAGCCGTAAAGCAGACTCTGAATATAAAGTCCTGTTCCTCCGCATAGAATTGGCGTTTTACCTCTGCTGCGAATATCTCGAATCGCGTCTGCTGCCCCCTGTTGAAAATCGGCTGCCGAAAATGATCCGCACATAGGCACAACATCGATCAGGTGATGAGGAATTTGCAGCAGCTCTTTTTCAGTCGGTTTTGCTGTTCCAACGTTCAGACCTCGATAGATCTGCATCGAATCTCCGCTTATAATCTCGCCATCAACTTCCGCCGCAGCTTTTAACGCAAGCTCTGTTTTTCCTGAAGCTGTCGGTCCCGCTATAATAATCAGTGTTTCTTTTTTCACTTTAACTCATCCCCGCAATCTATATAGCCGTAGTGAAATGAGGCGTGCTTCCGGTAAAGCCGCTTGAAGCCCAATTGATCAAAACGACTGCTTGTATAATGATCTTTGAGAATGAGTCTGCTGGCTGCGACCCGTTCCGCCTCTTTTATAAAGTGAAGGTCCGGCTCCCCATGATCAGCAAATTCCCGCAGCGGGTCGATTGCCGCGGATGAAGACACCGGTTTGTCAAACATAGGATCCAGATAAACATAGTCAAACTGATTATCTTCACACGTCTTTAGAAATGCTTCGGCACGAGCATTTATGAGCTTGATTCGTTTTGCTGCGTCGTTAAATGGAGCATCCAGCTTCTCAGCCATGTCAATACTTTCATGCATTAAAATATAAATCGGCCAGCTGCTTTCAAGCGCCGTTATGTTAGCGCCATTCCATGCCATCAGCAAACTGTCGCTGCCCATACCAAATGTACAGTCAAGAACGTCGGCACCGCTTATTTCGGGCATAAGACGAATCAATGGGTCCAAGCTGCCGTTTTGCTGATCGTGCACTCTTAAATGAGCTGAACTCGGATGGAAGGTCAGCGGCCGTGTATTTTCCGCTGCATAGAGACGAAGGCTGCCGCCCCCAGCAAGAAATGCCGGACGTGCACGCACGGTGTTGGAAAAAGAGCCGTGCCTTTCACAGAATTCCAACCCGTATCGATGTGCAAAATCCTCCGCGTACGGCCGGTACCGTTCAGCGTTTTTTCTGCCGGTTGTTACAACGGGGATGTCCATCAGTTCATCACCCGCTTAAACATTTTTTCTATTTCATATGTGGAGAAATGAATCATCACCGGGCGGCCATGCGGACATGTATAAGGGGCTTCACATTTTCTCCATTGCTCCAGCAGCCCTTGCATCTGCGTGTGAGGAAGACTGTGGTTAGCTTTAATGGATGCTTTACAAGCAAGCAGTGCTGCTGCGTCATTTCGAAAAATGGAAAGATCAATTTTACCTGATTTTGTCACGTAATCAATCAGCTCATAGACCGCTCTTTCTTCGCCGCCTTTGGGAAACCAAGTGGGACATTCCCGAACAAGGTAAGATGAAGTTCCAAACGGTTCCAAATAGATACCCGATTCTTCAAGCTGGGTATGATATTCGTTCACAGCCGCAGCTTCCCGCGCGGCTAAATCAATTGTAATCGGAACCAGCAATGTTTTCAGTTCTCTTGCGGGTGAAGCGAGTTTTTTTAAGTAATACTCATAGTTGATCCGTTCCTGAGCTGCGTGCTGGTCGACCAAGTACATGCCGGTTTCATTTTGACCGATAATATACGTTCCGTGTAACTGACCAACGACCTCCAGCGATGGAACTGAGGGCTCAGGGAAGTCTTGCGGTTCAAGGAACTTACCGTCCTTTTGAGCATGTTCTGCGCGCTCCTCTTTTTCTGAAGAGTTCGATTCAGGGGATGGACCGGACATCTCGTCAAAATCGGTTGTTGACTCAGTCGTTTTAGAAGAAGATGCCTCTCTCGGCGGCTCGCGCACAGCATCTGATTTAGCAGTTTCTTCTGGATAAAAAGAAAGCGGTATCGCTTCCGACTGCTGTTTTCGCATCGAATGTGCAGCATGTGTGACGGTAGGGATTAAATCAGTTTTTTGCCACAGTTTCACTATTTCCTGCTTCATAAAATGGGCTAGCTCTGTTTCTTTACTAAGCCTTACTTCAAGCTTCGACGGATGAACATTTACATCGATTAGTGAAGGATCCAGTGTAATATGCACACAAATAATAGGATAGCGTCCGATAGGCAGGAGTGATTTATACCCTTCCAATATGGCACGGACGACTACCTGACTTTTTACAAATCTGCCATTCATAATGACGGTAATATAAGACCTGCCGGCTCTAGCATGCTCCGGGAGGGCTGCGCAGCCCTTTATTTCAAAATCAGCATTCGATGCGTGAAACTCTTTCATCGACACAGCTGTCCGTGAGCCGTATACATGTCTCATGACGTTTAATAATTTTCCATCGCCTGGTGTTGAAAATTGCTTTTTCCCATTATGAAAAAGCTCAAATCTCGTTTCGGGATGAGCCAATGCCATTCGGTTGATGACATCGGAGATATGCCCTGCTTCTGTCAAAACACTCTTCAAATGCTTCAATCGGGCGGGAGTGCGGTGAAAAAGCTTCTGAACTGTAATATCCGTTCCTCTGCGCGGTGCAGCGGGCTTTCGTTCCTTCAGGATACCATCGCGATACAGCAAAGTTTCCCCATCTTCTCCTTCATCTGACGTTGTCATCTGCAGTTCAGAAACAGAGGCGATACTTGGAAGAGCTTCCCCGCGAAAACCCAGCGAGCGGATTCGAAATAAATCTCTGTCCGATTGAATTTTACTTGTTGCATGGCGTTCAAACGCGGTCTCACGATCCTCGCGTGAGATGCCTTGTCCATCATCCATGACCCGCAGACGGCTGATGCCTCCTTCGTCTGCTTCCACGCGGATGGAAGCTGCAGAAGCATCAATAGCATTTTCTACTAGCTCTTTCACGATAGAAGCAGGTCGTTCTACAACTTCACCCGCTGCAATTTTATCTGCGAGCAGGCTGTCCAGCTTCTGAATGCGCTTCATTCTCATCCTCCCCCTTTATTTGACGCTGCAGCTTGTCTAAATACGTTACCGCTTCGATCGGTGTCATGTGAAGGAGATCGACCTTTTTCAGCTCTTCCAGCACGGGGTGTTCGGTTTCCGCTTCCGGAAACAGTGAAAGCTGCTCCACCTGCTGCGTTTCCTTCGTACGTTTACGATTTCGTTTTTCAAAGGTCCGTAATATATCATCTGCTCTTCGAATCAGTTCATCCGGCAGCCCGGCAAGTCGCGCTACGTGAATTCCATAACTTTTATCGGCAGGACCTTGCTGAATGCGGTGCAGAAATGTCAGCACCCCGTTATCTTCACGAGCAGTTGCATGGACATTTTCTAGACGGCTCAATTTCTCAGCAAGCACTGTAAGCTCGTGGTAATGAGTAGAGAAAAGCGTGACTGCCCCGATTCGATTGTGAATGTACTCGATAACGGACTGAGCGAGTGCCATTCCGTCGTAAGTCGATGTCCCTCTTCCGATTTCATCGAGCAATATCAAGCTTCGAGACGTCGCTTCATCGACTGCACGCCTCGTTTCATTCATTTCTACCATAAATGTACTCTGCCCGGAGGCAAGATCATCCGCTGCGCCGATTCGAGTAAATATGTGATCGAATAAAGGAAGCTCTGCCTGATCAGCCGGAACAAAAGAACCTGCTTGAGCCATAATGACAATCAATGCCAGCTGACGCATGTACGTACTTTTACCAGCCATATTCGGCCCCGTAATCAGCAGCATATCCTGCTCAGAGGTTAGTTGAAAATCATTTTCGATATAAGCACCGGCATCAATTACAGATTCAACCACCGGGTGTCTCGACCTTGAAAGTGAGATGTTTTTTTTCTGGTTAAACACAGGCTTTACATAGTGATGCTGTTCAGCTGCTTCAGCAAAACTTTGAAGCACGTCCAGGGAACTTACTGACAAAGCGGCAGACTGCAACTGGGGAATGAATGTTTTAACATGATCCCGAATAGCTGTAAACAGCTCATATTCCAGTCGCCCGCTTTTGTCCTCCGCTTCAAGAATCACTTTTTCTTTTTCTTTTAATTCAGGTGTGACATAACGCTCGGCGTTTGAAAGCGTCTGTTTACGTTCGTACCGGCCTTCTGGTAAATGATTTATATTAGCTTTCGAAACTTCTATATAATACCCAAATACTTTATTAAAGCCGATTTTTAGTGACTTAATGCCTGTGGCCTGCCTCTCCTTTGCTTCGAGCGAGGCGATCCAGCTTCGGCCGTTTGTCATAGCGTCTCTGTATTGATCCAGCTGCTGATCGTATCCATCCTTTATGACGCTGCCTTCCGTAATGGAAACCGGCGCCGTTTCCGAAATGCTCGATTCGAGCAGTTCAATCAGCTCATCCGGCGGAACCATTTCAGCAGCCAGCCTGGAAGCTGGCCCGCACTCAAGCGAGGTGAGGACACTTGCAAGCGGCTGCAGCTGCTGCAACGATTTTTTCAGCTGCAGCAGTTCACGGCCGTTTACTGTACCAAATGAGATCCTGCCGCTTAATCGTTCCAAATCGTACACGTGCTTGAGCAGTTCTCTGATTTGATCACGCTCCAGAAACCGATCCAAAAGCTTTTCTGTAAGCAGATGTCTCTCTTCAGCATCCGACTGACTGTACAACGGCTTTTCGAGCCACCGCTTCAGCCTGCGTGTCCCCATAGCAGTCTGCGTATAATCGAGCACACCGAACAATGAGCCCGCCTTGCTTCTGTCTCTCATCGTTTCTGTAATTTCCAAATTACGTTTCGAGTAATGATCGATTTGTAAGTATCGGGACGGCGTATATTCTGCAAATCTCTGCAGGTGTTCAAGGCTCCTTTTTGCGGTCTGATACAGGTAGGAGGTCAGCAGGGAAGCTCCTGCCTGCAAGTCTTCCGGTAGCTCCGCTGCCTCATCAGCCGTGTCAGCTGGCGCCGGCAAATGTGTAATAAATGCCTCAGTGCGCTCATTTATTATTTCGGAAAGAGAGCTTCCTTCTAACAGAATAACCTCTTTTGGACTGTACGAAAGCAGCTCTTCAACCGCTCTGGTGACAGTTCCAGCTCTGCATGCATAGGCTTCACCCGTTGTTAAATCTGCTGCAAATACGGAATACGCTGCGGCCTCTCCAGTCATAGCGGCGACATACTGATTGCGGGCATCTTGAAGACCATTCCCCATAATCGTGCCAGGAGTGATAATCTGCACAACTTCACGTCGAACGACACCCTTTGCCGTTTGAGGATCCTCTGTTTGTTCACAAAGAGCAACTTTATATCCTTTTGATACGAGCGTATTAATGTACTGTTCTGCCGAATGGTGCGGAACTCCGCACATTGGTACGGCTTCCTCACCTTTCCCTCTTTTTGTCAATGTAATTTCCAGTTCTTTTGCTGCCAGGTCCGCATCCTCGAAGAAAAGCTCATAAAAATCTCCGAGACGGAAAAATAAAAATGCATCCGCGTGCTTTTCTTTTATAGCTAAGTACTGCTTCATCATCGGAGTTGTCTGTACCATACTATCAACCTTCCGTATGTATCGTGATATAAAAACTGCTGTTCATGCCCCCTTAGAGGCTGAACAGCAGTCAGCAGCGGATCAGCACCCGTCTGAGAAGGGACTTTTCGTCGTTGTGCCTTTCAAAACGTCTCCGCCGGTAGATTCAATAATTTTCTGCGTGACTGTATTAGAGATTGTATTACTCACCATTTGCAAAAGTTCATTCACTTCCATTTGGGACTGCTTGAACTCCTGTACGAGTGGAATGTTATCAAGTTCATCCTGAAGAGCATCTATTTTTTCGTCTGTTGCCTTCAGGGCTTCTGTTTTATCGTAATGCTTTAGGTTAACCGCTTCTTTTTGCAGGGATTTAATTTTAGCGATAATTTCCTGAACGCGCAGGTGGTCGTTGATTTGCAGTTCCGCACGCTTGAAGAAATCCACTTCCTCGGTTTCCGAAATCTTCTCTGCCAGATTTCGCGCCTCATTCATGATGTCTTTCTTTGTGTAGTTACTCATCAATTATTCACCTCTGCCAAAGCAGCTGCCTCTCCGTTTAGGGACCAGGTTTTTGCTTCTGTAATTTGAACGTCCACAAGCCGGCCGATCCATTCTTTTGGACCTTTAAAGTTAACGAGCTTGTTCGTACGTGTTCTTCCGCTTAGTACATCCGGATTCTTTTTGCTTTCTCCCTCAACCAGTACTTCCATGACCTGGCCTTCGCAAGCTTTGTTTTTCTCAGCTGATAATCTGTTAACCAGTTCATTCAGACGGGCGAGACGCTGGCGCTTCACATCATGCGGAACATTATCCTGCATCTTCGCAGCCGGTGTTCCATCTCTTGGAGAATAGATATACGTAAAAGCGCTGTCGTACTCCATTTCTTCAACAAGAGACAGCGTCTCTTCGAATTGCTCCTCCGTTTCGTTTGGAAATCCAACGATAATATCTGTTGTAAATGAAGCATGAGGAATAGCGGCTTTAATTTTTTGAGCCAGCTCAACGTACGATTCACGAGTATATTTCCGTGCCATCAGCTTTAAAACAGCATTGCTTCCACTTTGTACGGGCAGATGAATATGCTCAACCAAGTTCCCGCCTTTAGAAAGGACGTCGATTAAATGATCATCAAAATCTCGCGGATGACTGGTGGTGAATCTCACCCTCGGGATATCGATTTTACGAATTTCATCCATCAAATCCCCTAAGCCATAGTCAAGATCTGCTAAGTCTTTTCCGTAAGCATTAACATTTTGTCCAAGCAGCGTAATCTCTTTATAACCATTTCTGGCTAAGTGCCGGACTTCTTCAATGATGTCTTCCGGTCGTCTGCTCCGCTCTTTTCCTCGTGTATAAGGCACGATACAGTACGTACAGAATTTATCACAGCCGTACATAATGTTCACCCAGCCCTGAATTTTACCTTTACGCGCTCTGGGCATGTTCTCAATAATGTCGCCTTCTTTTGACCATACTTCAATGACCATTTCCTTGCTCATGACCGCTTGTTCGATAAGCTGCGGGAGTCGGTGTATATTATGCGTGCCAAAAATTAAGTCTATCTGCTGGTGCTTTTCAAGGATACGGTTTACTACGGATTCTTCCTGAGACATACAGCCGCATACACCTATAATCAGCCCTGGGTTATCACGCTTCAAACTTTTCAGGTGCCCAATCTCTCCAAATACCTTATTTTCAGCATTTTCCCGGATGGCACATGTATTGATTAAAATGACGTCTGCTTCATCTACAGAAGCCGTTGATTGAAAGCCCATATTCATAAGTATTCCGGCCATATTTTCCGAATCATGCTCATTCATCTGGCATCCGTAAGTACGGATAAGAAACTTCTTACCCGATCCGATTCCCTGCATGGAGTCCGGCACTTCAAAGTCATAATGTATTTCAACATTTTCTTTTCCACGCTTTTTCGCCTGCTTCAAATCCGGCGGACGGTATGTGGTTTGAAAATACTGGGAATAATCTTTTTCCTGGCCCAGTTGTTTCTTTTTTTGTTCTTCATTCATAGGATGCATAGCTCCTTTATTTAAGTAGACTGTCAACCTATAATTATAAACGGTTGTCGAATGAAGGACAAGCCTTTCACTCAGGTTTTACCATTGTGTAATCGATCACAAGACAAAAAGGACCCGGCACGATGGCAGGGCCTCTCAATAGGTGAACCTGTGTTTCTATTTAGTCAAATAAAAGTACCAGTATCCTCTTTAACCTGCGTGTGACCTATCCAGCATTCAAAAGCACCGTATAGAAGCCATTGCAAACAGCAGACCAGAAAGCCGAATTCGTTTAAGCGTCTGCGGATCATGATACGTTATTCACCATTAAACATGTCTGCTGTAGTGAAAGATAATACACTGACAGCCTGTTACTTAATGATACCGAGTTCTTTGCCTGCCTTTTTAAAAGCTTTCAGCGCTTCATCCAGTGTGCTTCGGCTGTGCTCAGCTGTTACGATGGTTCTCACTCGGGCCTGGCCTTTTGCTACTGTTGGAAAAGCAATTCCTTGAGCGAAAACTCCGTACTCGCGAAGTTTATCTGAGAATTCATGAGACCTGCGCTCGTCGCCGACCATCACAGGTGTAATTGGGGTTTCGCTTAGTCCAATATCAAAGCCTAATTTCTTCAAACCTTTTTTCAAGTAATTCGTATTATCCCATAGCTTTTCAATCAGCTCCGGCTCTTCAATCAAAACGTCAATAGCTTCACTGCAAGCTGCTGTGACAGCAGGGGGATGGGACGTGCTGAACAGGAACGGTCGCCCTTTTTGAATCAAATAATCTCTTACAGCCTGCGTACTGGCAATATAGCCTCCGAGTACACCGACAGCTTTACTAAGCGTTCCAACCTGAATGTGAACACGGCCGTTTAGATCAAAGTGGTCAACAGTACCTCGTCCATTACGGCCTAAAACGCCACTTGCATGGGCATCATCTACCATGATCATCGCGTCATATTTTTCACAAAGTTCGACGATTTTTGGCAGTGGTGCAATGTTGCCGTCCATAGAAAATACTCCATCTGTCACAACAAGCCGGCTTCTATAGTCACTTGAAGCCTGCAGGGCTTCTTCCAGACTCTTCATGTCAACGTGCTTATATATTTTGCGGTCTGCTTTCGTCAGGCGGATTCCATCAATAATCGAGGCATGATTCAATTCATCGGAGATAACGACATCCTCTTTAGACAGGATCGAAGCAAGCACAGCCTGATTGGCCGTAAAACCGGATTGCAGAACGAGTGTTGCTTCCGTATGCTTAAATTCTGCAAGCTTCTCTTCAAAGTCGTTGTGCATGTTAAAAGTTCCGGCAATCGTTCTGACAGACCCGGTTCCGGCGCCATATTTTTCAACCGCTTTAACGGCTGCCAGCTTCAATCTGGGGTGGGTGGTGAGACCTAAATAATTGTTTGAAGAAAGCTGGATCAATTCGCGCCCATCGATCGTTACTTTTTCAGCCTGATCCGATTCAATTGGTACAAGTTCACGAAATGTTCCAGCATCTTTCATATCTTGCAGTTCTCGTTCAATATGTTCAAAGCCTTTCATCATTAAAGCACTCCTTTTCTATTCTACGGGTGTAATACGACTTTACCACATTTTCCTTGCAGCATGAGATCAAAGCCTTTTTCAAAGTCTTCGAGTGGGAAACGGTGGGTAATGATCGAAGCGGCATCCATCTTTCCGGAACGAAGCAGACCGGCCGTCTGCTGCCACGTTTGAAACATTTTTCTTCCGGTAATCCCCTGCACCGTTAATCCCTTGAATACAATGTCATTGGTAATGTCAATCTCTACAGGTCTGACGGGTAAGCTCAAGATAGAAATTCTACCGCCATTGGTAGCCATTTTAAAACCCTGATTCATCGCCACTGGATGACCGCTCATTTCACATACGATGTCGACTCCTCTGCCGCCAGTCATCTTCTTAATATAGTGAACCGGATCCTGCTCTAGCGGATTTATCGTAAAATCTGCACCTTGTGACTGTGCTAATCCAAGCCGGTACGGATTGAGATCTATTGCAAATACTTCTGCTGCTCCAGCTGCTTTTGCAACAGCACAAGCCATCAATCCAATAGGTCCGCATCCAATCACAGCAGCTGTTTTACCAGCTGTTTCGCCCGCAAGCACTGTGTGAACGGCGTTTCCCATCGGTTCTTGAATACTGGCTTTGTCCCAAGGGAGAGACTTCTCGTTTTGCCAAATATTTTCTTCCGGCAATACTACATATTCGGCAAAGCAGCCATCCCGGTCTACCCCAATAATCTCCGTCTTCTCGCAAATGTGAGCATTCCCGCTCATGCACTGCGGGCACCTCCCGCAGACAATATGGGTTTCAGCAGACACATGATCCCCAACCTGAACACTTTTTACAAGGCTTCCTGTTTCCACGACTTCTCCAGAGAATTCATGACCAAAAATATAAGGTGGCTTGACCCGGCTGGCTGACCACTCATCCCATTCGTAAATATGTACGTCTGTTCCGCAAATAGAGGTTGCTCTCACTTTAATTAATACATCCTGTGCTCCACATGAAGGTACAGGTACCTCTTTTAAAACAGCACCTCGAGCTTTATCCTGTTTCACAACCGCTTTCATTGTTTTTGTCATAACGTCCCTCCTCACATCTTGCTTTATCGTACCATGAAATAATGTGTCTCACAAGCGTACAGTCTGCTATATGAGGACAGTCTTTTCAAATCATGGACAACCGCGTTAACCAGTGAAAAGGAACAAAGAAAATACCGCTTCGATGATGCTTCAAACGTACCTTTAATCAAGATCCTGTTTCACTGCTCTTTTTTCGAACAGCGATCTTATACTAGGTTTTTTACATAAGAAAACCCGGACATGGCATCTGTCCGGGTGGAACTGCGCGTATTATCGTGGCTCGACAATCAACTTTATTGCCGTTCGTTCATCACCATCAATCGTGATATCCGTAAAGGCTGGGACGCATATTAAATCGATGCCGCTTGGCGCCACAAAACCTCTTGCGATTGCCACTGCTTTAATTGACTGGTTGAGAGCGCCTGCTCCGATCGCCTGTATTTCAGCAGTCCCCCGTTCACGAATGACGCCTGCAAGTGCGCCTGCAACGGAATTAGGATTAGATTTAGCAGAAACTTTTAAAATTTCCATGTAGGGACCTCCTTTTAAATAGTAAACGTTATTTAGTACGGCTCAAATTAGCTGGTTGGAGACTGAAGCTTTATATCTTTCTAATCATGTACCACTTTCTGCCCCGTTGCTAAACCTCTATTTAAATGGCTTCTGCTTCGTCCCGCTGTATATGATAACCTTATTAGGTTTGATGCATCGTTTCACTGCCTTCGGCTCTCTAATCAAAAAAAGGCTTATCATCATTTATTTGAATTGGTTTGATAGACGTCGCTTTTCCGCCAGCCTGGTCTGCTTCTATGAAAACACCGTTTAGCTGCGTTTTTCCTTCTTCCACCTCAAACCGGGCAGGCAGCTGCGTCAAAAATCGGTTTAGAACCGCTTCCCGCTTCATACCTAATATGCCATCATAGGGTCCTGTCATACCTGCATCAGCTTGAAATGCTGTACCTCCCGGTAATATACGGCTGTCGTTAGTAGGTACATGCGTATGCGTACCGATCACAGCTGTACATCTGCCATCAAGATACCAGGCAAGCGCCTGTTTTTCACTCGTGGCTTCTGCGTGGAAATCAATAAATATGACAGGAGCGTGTTGTTTTGCTTCTTCAATAAGCCGATCTGCTGCGTGGAAGGGATTATCAAGGGGCGGGAGAAAAGTAGTCCCCTGCAAATTGATCACAACAGCCTTATTTTTACCTTTCCCGATCACTTTTAATCCGCTTCCTGGTGTCCCGGAAGGAAAATTGGCCGGTCGGACAAGATAATCTGCTTCTTCAATAAACTCAAAAATATCCTTTTTGTCCCACGTGTGATTACCCATTGTAAGTAAGTCTGCTCCAGCTTGAAGCAATTCATGATAAATCTTTTTTGTAATCCCTTTTCCGTGTGCTGCATTTTCAGCGTTAACAATCGTATGATCTGGACGGTACTTCGCCTTAAGCTTCGGCAAGTATTCACCAAGCATTTCTCTGCCGGGAGACCCGACGATATCGCCGATAAATAATATTTTCATCCTCTTCCTCCTCTGCTGACGGCATGAACGTGCAGCTTTATTATCATCCAAGAAAAAAAGACCGCCATACAGAGCGGTGCTCCGCGGTCGGTCTATTTTTACTACTTTGCATATTCAACCGCTCTTGTTTCTCGAATCACGGTAACTTTAATGTGACCCGGATAGTCAAGCTCGTCTTCAATACGCTTCGTAATGTCTCTCGCCAGCCGGTAAGAATCTTCATCAGAGATAGTATCCGGTCTGACCATAATTCGAATTTCGCGTCCAGCTTGAATAGCATAGGTTTTTTCAACACCATCAAACGACTCTGAAATTTCTTCGAGCTTTTCCAGTCGTTTAATGTAAGTTTCAAGCGTTTCACGTCTGGCTCCCGGACGTGCCGCCGAAAGTGCATCCGCAGCTGCGACGAGAGTCGCAATAACGGAAGTGGCTTCTGTATCACCGTGGTGAGAGGCAATACTGTTAATAACGACCGGATGTTCCTTGTACTTTGTACCGAGCTCCACTCCGATTTCTACGTGGCTTCCTTCCACTTCATGATCAATGGCTTTACCAAGATCATGCAGCAGGCCGGCACGTCGGGCAAGCTGTACATCTTCTCCCAATTCTGCAGCCATAATTCCGCTTAAATGAGCTACTTCTACAGAATGCTTCAGTACATTCTGACCATAGCTCGTACGGAATTTAAGACGCCCGAGTATTTTAATAAGATCCGGATGTAGATTATGAATTCCCATTTCAAATGTCGTCTGTTCACCGTATTCCCGAATCATCTCATCTACTTCGCGACGTGATTTTTCAACGGTTTCTTCGATACGGGCGGGATGAATTCTGCCGTCCTGGACCAGCTTTTCCAGAGAGGCTTTGGCAATTTCCCTTCTGATCGGATCAAATCCGGATAAAATGACAGCTTCCGGTGTATCATCAATGATCAAATCAATCCCGGTCAATGTTTCTAAAGCACGGATGTTACGGCCTTCCCTGCCGATAATCCGTCCCTTCATCTCATCGTTTGGAAGATTGACGACGGAAACAGTAGTTTCCGCTACATGATCTGCGGCGCATCGCTGTACAGCAAGCGAGAGAATTTCACGGGCGTTTTTGTCCGCTTCTTCTTTTGCTCTCGTCATGTAGTCTTTAACAAGAACGGCTTTCTCATGAGTCAGCTCATTCTCCATTGTTTCCATAATAATGTCACGGGCTTCATCCTTCGTAAATCCGGATATACGTTCGAGCTCCTGCTGCTGCCTGTTAACAAGCTCCTCGACTTTGCTATTCATGTCGTCGACTTCTTGCTGTCGCTCCGACAGCTGCTGCTCCCGTACTTCCAAAGACTGTTCTTTTTTGTCTACAGATTCACTTCTGCGATCCAGAACTTCTTCTTTCTGGACGAGACGGTTTTCCTGCTTTTGAACGTCGTTCCGACGGTCGCGCAGTTCCTGTTCAGCTTCCAGACGAATTTTATGTGCTTCGTCTTTTGCTTCCAGGACAGCTTCTTTACGGCTGGCTTCCGCCTCCCGTTTCGCATCATCTATCGTCTGTTTCGCTAGCATTTCCGCACTGGAAATTTTCGCTTCAGCAATAGATTTACGCACAAAATATCCAACAAAGAACACGGTTACTGCAGTGAATAGCAAAATGAGGATTTGTGTCGTAGTCACGCTTGACTCACCTCCTCACAGCTATTTCTGTAGTAGTACTGTTTCATCAAATAAAACAAATTATAGGGTAGTAGCACGATTTCACAAAAAATCCAGGTAAAATGGATTCCGACGCTTTGCAAAAACGTGTACTCGTTAATTGTATGCTTCATTCTTAGTCCTGTCAAGCTTTGGAAAAGTGAGGAAACGCTGCTGCGAAGCGAGTTTGAGCACTTTTTTCAGTGGATTGATTCAACTGTTTTACTTTACGTTTTCTTCTGTTGCTGAAATAACAGCATCTTTCAACCGAGATCGATAGACGGGGCAAAAATAGACGTTCTTTATTTACCTTCGCAGTTATCTGCTGCTCCATTCTCCCGTCAGTTCATTCGCTTAGTAGATAGGGCTAATTCCTTTTTTAACCGTTTGATTCCTTCCAAAACTGGTTAGTGATTGATACATTCAGCTTCAGGAAGCTGCCGTCTGCAGCTGCTATATTCAACTTGATGGTGAGTCGAAATAGCCGAACTGGTTCATGAGTGATACAGTGTATCATCACATAAGCATGATTCGATCTGATTCATTGACTCTGTGTACAGAAAGAGAACCGCTGCGTGTTTACAGCGGTTCTCTTATAAAGCTCAGTTTATCAACAGTGTTTTATTTCAAATCAAGCGTATCTTCCTGCTCCTCTGGATCTTCAGGAGCCGGCACTTCGATTGGTTCCAGCAACCCATGATGTTCACGAATCTTTCTGTCAATTTCCTGCATGACATCATCATTTTCTTTAAGATACTGCTTCGCATTTTCGCGGCCTTGTCCCATACGCTCCTCGTTATACGAATACCATGCGCCGCTCTTTTGAATAATATCAAGTTCAGAGGCGATATCGATTAATGATCCTTCCCGTGAAATACCTTCCCCGTACATAATGTCCACTTCAGCTGTACGGAAAGGAGGAGCTACTTTATTTTTAACTACTTTAATTTTCGTCTTATTACCAATCATCTCATTGCCCTGTTTCAAGGTTTCTGCCCGTCGTACTTCAAGGCGCACAGAGGAGTAGAACTTCAGGGCGCGTCCGCCTGGCGTTGTTTCAGGATTTCCGAACATAACCCCGACTTTTTCACGGATCTGGTTAATAAACATAGCAATTGTGTTCGACTTGGATACAGCACCAGAAAGCTTACGAAGCGCCTGAGACATAAGACGTGCCTGCAGACCGACGTGACTGTCTCCCATTTCGCCCTCTATCTCTGCTTTTGGTACAAGTGCTGCTACGGAATCGACTACGATCATATCGACAGCGCCGCTTCGAACAAGCGCCTCTGCGATTTCGAGAGCCTGTTCCCCTGTATCAGGCTGTGACAGCAGCAGTTCATCAATATTAACACCCAGCTTCTGAGCATAAACCGGATCAAGCGCGTGTTCTGCATCAATAAAAGCAGCCTGACCGCCATTCCGCTGCACTTCCGCAATTGCATGCAGCGCTACCGTTGTTTTACCAGACGATTCCGGGCCATATACTTCAATCACTCGGCCTCGCGGATACCCGCCGACTCCGAGGGCAATATCCAGTGCGAGCGTTCCGCTGGAAATAGTGGAAACACGGCGGTCCGTCTGCTCTCCTAGTTTCATAATGGACCCTTTACCGAACTGCTTTTCAATTTGCTTAAGCGCCATATCAAGCGCCTGTTTACGATCTGACACGTGAACATCTCTCCTTTGAGTGGTCTATTCAAACGTCCGGCAGAACTGCTCCGGCCGGCGTACTGCAAACACCCGTTCGCTACTTATCAGTATATAGAAATCAGGCCGCCCCGTCAAATGAAAACGGGGCGGCCAATAGAATTAATTTACTTTCGGCTCGGGCGCGGCTTTGCCGGCTCCAAATTGATTTTTGCACCGCCGACGCGGGCATATTTCAGGCCTTCGTATACAAAAGGAGCGGACTCCTGAGGAACTTCCATAAATGTGAAGTTCTCAAAAATGTCAATTTTTCCGATTACTTTCGGGCTGATCCCAACGAGTCTGGAAACATCGTCTACCAGTTTTTTAGGTGTCATATCGACATTACGGCCAACGTTGATGAAAAACCGCGTCATGCCTTTCTGGGCTCCAGTTTCCCCAAAATCGTAACCTGCTGAAGTTGTTTTCTCATCGTGGCTGTAAAACGCAAGCTTCATGAGAGAGCTGACAACTTTATCGGCAGGATATTCGCTCAGAAGTTCTGCAACCAGTTCAGCATAAAGCGCGTCATCCTGCTCATTATCCTCAATCAGTTCTACAATTTGATGCTTCCATGCGGCTTGCTGCTTTTCCACTACTTCTTCAATGGACGGAATGCCCTTCGCAGGAATTTGCGATTTGATTTCTCGTTCGATGGAACGAAGATGTTTCATTTCTCTAGGCGTCACAAGAGTAATGGCAATTCCTTCCTTACCTGCACGACCAGTCCGGCCAATACGATGAACGTAGCTTTCCGGATCCTGAGGAATATCAAAGTTAATAACGTGCGACACGTTTTGAACATCGATTCCTCTGGCAGCAACGTCCGTTGCAATCAGGAATTCAATTGTACCTTTGCGGAACTTTCTCATAACGACGTCACGCTGGGACTGCGTGAGATCTCCGTGAAGTCCGTCGGCAGCATATCCTCTTGCCTGCAGAGATTCCGTAAGTTCGGCCACACCTTTTTTTGTACGGCAAAAGATAATTCCAAGCTCAGGCGTCTCGCTGTCGATAATTCGGCAAAGCGAATCAAGCTTGTTTTTATCAAGAACTTTGTAATAAACCTGTTCGATTAATGGAGCGGTCATTTCGCCCTTATCAATCGTAATGTGTTCAGGATTATTCATATAGCGTGAGGAAAGCTTGCGGATTGCCGGAGGCATCGTCGCTGAGAAGAGCAGACTCTGGCGCTCCGTATTCGCATTTTGAAGAATCTTTTCAATATCATCAATAAATCCCATATCCAGCATTTCATCCGCTTCGTCGAGGACCAGCTTGCTTAAGCGGTCAAGCTTCAGCGTACCGCGGTTAATGTGGTCAAGAACTCGTCCTGGAGTTCCAACAACAACCTGGACACCCCGCTTGAGCGATTTAATCTGATGACCAATAGACTGTCCACCGTATACCGGCAGCGTCTGAACTTTGTTGAATTTAGAAAGCTTTTGGAATTCACCGGCAACTTGAATCGCCAGTTCTCTTGTCGGCGTTAAGATAAGTGCCTGTACATGCTTTTGCTTGGCATTAATATCGTTAATAAGCGGGATCCCGAATGCTGCAGTTTTTCCAGTACCAGTCTGAGCTTGACCAATTACGTCGCGCCCTCCCAAAATTACTGGAATTACTTTTTCCTGAATTGGAGACGGTGCTTCAAATCCCATCTCTTTTGTTGCTTTTTTTAAACTTGAGCTAATTTCAAATTCATCGAACTTCATTACCATTATTCATCCACCTTTTTTATTTCGTAACTCTTGAAACAATAAATAAAGACCTTGTTTCACCGCGTACGTACGAATTCTGTTTCTGCTGCCCCCGATATTTACAAAGTGTGAAACCGTTTTGTCAGGGGTCGCTATGCCAATAAACATCTGTCCAGGTTCATATCCTTCGAGAGGATCAGGCCCTGCCGCACCTGTAAAGCTGATTCCGTAGTCAGAGCTAAATACGCGACGGCATCCGTCCGCCATCGCCTCGGCGCATTCTGCGCTGACTGCTCCGTGTTCTTCAAGAAGTGTTTCTGATATCCCGAGCGTCTGCATCTTGGCTTCATTACTATAACATACGATTCCGCCGGGGAAAATCATAGATGCTCCGGAAAAGGAGGTCATTGTATTTGCAAACAGCCCGCCTGTAAGGCTTTCGGCTGCACTAATACTTTTTTCTAGTTCACGCAGAAGTTCAGCTGTGACCTGCTCAATCTGGCTGTCGCCTTCGCCGTAGCAATAATTTCCGACTCTTGCGAATATCTTCTCCTTTAGCTCGCGAAGCATTTCTTCGTTTGTTTCTTTGGAAGGGCCGCGCACAGTCAAACGAAGTGCTACTTCACCGTCAGAAGCAAGAGGTGCAATCGTTGGATTTGTTTGGTTGGTGATCAGATCATCCAATTTTTCGGTTAATTGAGATTCTCCAATTTCGTAAAAACGTAAAACATCTGACTGAATTTGCTGATCTTCCATTCCGTTACGCAGCTTTGGCAGCGCATACCGCATAAACATTGTTTTTAACTCTCTCGGAGGTCCGGGAAGCAGCAGAAACTGCTTTCCCTGATGCTCTAAGAACGAACCGCAGGCGAGCCCTTCATCATTTGGGAGGACATCAGCGCCTTTGAGGGACAGCGCCTGCTTTTTATTGGACTCCGAAACACCCCGGCCACGGGCCTCAAAAAACGATTTCAGCTTATCGAGTGATTCCTCATCCTCTTTAAGCGGGAGTCCAGTAAACGCAGAGAGTGCATCTCTCGTTAAATCGTCTCTTGTTGGCCCAAGCCCGCCGGTCAAAATGATAATATCAGACCTCTCGGCAGCCGTTTGAATGACATTTTTCAAGCGTTCCTCATTATCACCTGCGGTCTGGCGGAAGTAGACATTGATCCCGGCCTCAGATAATTGTCTGGATAAAAACGTTGCGTTCGTATCATCAATTTGTCCGAGCAAAAGCTCGGTCCCGACTGCAATTATTTCTGCATTCATAGTGATATCCTCCTAATCCGAAGACGTTAAAACGTGTTTGTTCTTCACGAAGTAGTCCACACCTGAAAAAACAGTCAATACAACAGCAGTATAAATCATGATCGTGTCGAACGGTATGCCTGCTAATTCAAAAAGAACATTATGAAGCAGCACGGCGGAAGCAGCAACAATCTGACTGACCGTTTTCCACTTCCCCCATATGCTTGCAGCGATTACTTCGCCGGATCCGGAAGCGACCAGCCGAAGTCCAGTTACAGCAAACTCTCTGCTCAAAATAACAACAGCAGCCCAAGCAGGAAACATATCCATTCCTGTTAATCCGACAAAGGCGGCTGTGATCAGCAGTTTGTCAGCCAGCGGATCCAGAAACTTGCCCATATTCGTTACTAAATTGTATTTTCTCGCATAAAATCCGTCCAGCCAATCTGTAGCCGCTGCAACAATAAAAACGAGCGCAGCCAGAAAATGGGAAACTGGAATTTCAGCTCCCAGAAGCATAAACGTTCCCCAGCCAAAATCTATCAGCAGAAATATCATAAAAACAGGAATAAGAAAAATGCGTGAAATAGTGATTCTATTAGGTATATTCATTACGATCCTCCTGTTCCACGACCTGAACGACTATGAGCCTTACTCATCTTAACAGACAATGGAAGTATTTGCGAATCTATCATAAAAGAGGAAAAAGTCCGTCCGGACGCTACCGGAGCCGGACCTTTCCGCCTATGAATTATCCTGTTGAATGATGATTCTCTGATGGTGATCTTCTGATTCATAAATCAATTCTTCTCCGTTAATCAGAAGCTCAGCTGTTACCGTACTTCCCATGTTAAACATGATTTCCTCATGGTCGCTGAAGTCAAAGCTTTCCGAATCTCCATCGGCATGCTCTTGCTGATAAAGCTCTTCTCCTTCTTCGTCGAGAATCTGGATCCAGCTCGGACCTGAGAAGCTCAGTTCGACGTCAAACTCGTCGGCTTGAAGCGTATACGTATAGCTGTTTCCCTCAGACCCCTCAAATGCCAGCTCCGAGCCTGCATCTGAATCCTCAGGCTCGTTGAGTCCATCATTGTCGACATTGTTGTTTCCATTGTTTCCATTGTTTCCGTTGTTTTCAGCAGGATCCGTTTCATTGTTCTCATTAGCTTCGCTATTCTCATTTTCAGCAGCATTTTCTTCATTTTCAGGTATGCTGTCATCCACATTTACAGCTTGCTCTGATTCAGGATCGACCGGGGCTGCTTCGTTATCCTGATTAAAAAGCCATACTGCGAAACCAACTGCACCAATAAATAAAATAGCGAGAAGCGTCGGCACAAGTGAAGAGAAGGCTGATTTCTTCGTACCTGATGAGGAGGAGGCTCTCGTCCGGGCGGTTCTTGGAGGAAGTTCCTGTACTTCGCTTCGTTTCGGTTTAGGGAGCTCAGACTCGTGCTCTTCAAATATTTTGTTCGGATCAAGCCCAACCGCTTCTGAATAGCTCTTCACGAAAGCCCGCGAATAAAACTCTCCAGGCATTTTGGAAAAATCGCCTTCTTCAATTGCTTCCAAATACCGCTTTTGAATCTTTGTAAGCTGCTGAAGCTCGTCAAGAGAATATCCTTTTTCGAGTCTAGCAGACTGCAGTCTTGTTCCTAGTTCTGACACGGTACACACCTACTAACTTCATTTAATATACCCTCCTCTTTCATTTAAAAAGAGGAATAATCCTGTTCAACCTGTTCATAGGAAATGACTTGATTCTCATCACTTCTCAGCTCAATGATGTAGTCAAAATCATCAAGCGTGTATTCAGTTGTCCTTACAAAGATGTCAGGATGCTCTACAACTTTCGTGGCTGGGAGACGCATCATTTCCGACACGAGCATACGGTGGCGTTCAGAGCCTCTCATCGTTGACACGATTCCATCGATGATATATATATTATCTTCCAGCATTTCATCATCGGCAAGCTGGCTCCGCATCGTTTGCTTCAGCATAGTGGACGATAAGAAAGACCATTTCCTGTTCGCACACACACTTGCAGCGACCACTGATTCCGTTTTTCCTACTCTCGGCATCCCGCGTATACCGATAAGCCGGTGTCCTTCTTTCATAAACAATTCTGCCATAAAGTCTACGAGAATCCCGAGCTCGTCCCGTACAAACCGGAATACCTTCTTCTCGTCTTCATCCCGTTCAATATAGCGCCCATGCCGCACGGCAAGCCTGTCCCGCAGCTTTGGTTCTCTTATTTTCCGTAAAGTGATAATATCCATCGTTTCCAAAATAAATGTCAGCCGCTTGATCGCCTCGTCACTTTTGCTGAGAATAAGCATGCCTCTTCTTCTATGTTCAACCCCGTTAATGGTTAAAATATTAATGCTCAGCATACCAAGCAGAGAGGCTATTTCTCCAAGCAGCCCGGGACGATTTTCGTGAATTTGATATTCCAGGTACCATTCTTTTCTTTCCATCCGGTATTCCCCCTTCACAAGGAGTACTGACGAGCATTCCAGGCTAATTTCATCATAATCGATTGAAACGCTGTTGAAAAGTAGTTATTTCCATATACGGCACCAACTTTACGTATGCCACCCGCCATTGACGTGAATAATCTGACCGTTCATGTAGGATGACTGTTCAGAGGCCAGAAATTTTACTGCTTGTGCTATTTCTTCGGGTCTTCCGAGTCTGTCGGCCGGAATTTCTTCCTGAATCATTTGCTTTTCTTCTTCCGTATAAACCGACAGCATAGCTGTATCTACAGCACCTGGAGCTACAGCATTTACTTGGATATTGCTTGCTGCAAGCTCTTTGCCGAGTGATTTTACCAGTCCATGCTGTGCTGCTTTCACCGTGGAATAAACCGTTTCCATTGCTGCACCCGTTTCACCCCAAATGGAGCTGATAAAAATGATCTTTCCCTCCCGCCGTTTAATCATGTGAGGGGTTATCTGCTTCAAGAACAAGACGGGGCTTTTACATGCTACGTTAAACGCAGCTGTCCAATCAGATGCATCAGTATCCTGAAACAGAGCGGGTGATGAATATCCGGCACAGTGCAAAAATACGTGAATATGGTCAGCCGGGAATGGCGGCAAATCCTTATCGATTGACAGATCATGCTGATAAACAGCTACTTTGGTAACAGCAGAGAGCTTCTCAGCCGTTTGCTCGAGCAGGTCTTTGTTTGCATGACAATGCAGAAGCAGCCGGAACTGAGGGGCTAATGCTGCTGCGCACGCTCTGCCAATAGCTCCAGATGCACCTGTTATAAAGGCTGTCGGACGATTCACCCGGCTGCTTCCTCGCCTGCAGGAATCACTTTAGACACGGTCATCTGGTTATCGAATTCCAGTGTAGACTCCAACAGTTTCTCAATGTAGCTGAGTTGAAGAGATTCCAGAACTGGAACGACCTCGAAAAGATTCATCCCATTAAAATAATACCTGGTAAATTGGTTGGCAATGTACTCGGGTGAATTTAGGGCACGCAGAAAAAAGCCAATTTTCTTTTTTTTCAATCGCTCAAAATGAGCTGCTTCCACCCCGTTTTGTTTCAGAACAGAAAGTTCATGCTTTAATGCCTGAACGAGATCATCCGGTCTTGACGTTTCTCCGCCAGCAGCGAGAAAACCAAATTCTTTCTCAGACGTGTAATCAAAACTGAAGCTTTCGTTGATCAGCCCTTCTGCATACATCCGCTGATAAGCCGGTGAACTTCCGCCAAATGCAAGCTCCAGCATGAGCTGCATACCCAGCTCATGCTGCAGCAGGTCTCTGCCTTCGAGCCCCGTTGAAGGCTGTTTAATCCCAATTAAACATCTTGGCGTCTGCACGGACAGTGGAATAACAGCTTCTGCCTCATTAACTTCATTCGGTTCGTCCGGAAGGATTCTCTGTGGCGGGTTTGCTTTAGCAAATCGCTTAGCCGACTGATTACTGCGAATGAGCGTCATCATTTTCTTCGGTTCCAAATTTCCTACTACAAAGAGGGCCATATTCGATGGGTGGTAAAAGCTCTCGTAGCACGTGTATAAATCATCTTTTGTAATTTGATGAATCGAGTCTACGGTTCCAGCTATATCGATTTGTACGGGGTGACGCTGGTACATGCCTTTTAAGAGACCGAAAAAATTTTGCCAATCCGGATTGTCTTCGTACATTTTAATTTCCTGTTCGATGATCCCCTTTTCCTTTTCTACAGACTCATCTGTAAAATAAGGCTTTTGAACAAAATCGAGAAGGGTCGTCAGATTTTTCTCTACGTTTGCAGTCGCAGAAAATAAATAAGCCGTTCGCGTGAAGCTTGTGAATGCATTCGCAGATGCTCCCTGTGCAGAAAACTCTTGAAAGACATCACCTTCTTCACTTTCAAACATTTTATGCTCCAGAAAATGGGCAATTCCATCCGGAACAGTTTTTTCACTGCCATCACCAGCAATAAAATGATTATCAATAGAACCGTAATTGGCTGTTAGCGTAGCATACGTTTTATGAAACCCGGATTTAGGCAGCAGAAATACGTCAAGCCCGTTATCCAGTTTTTCATAATAAAGCTGTTCCTGAAGCTGATCAAAGCTGATTTTTTCCATTTTGTCACCCTTTCCCGTGCAAGAAGTATATCGTATCAAGCTCAAGGGAGGCCGCCGCAGCTTTTACGTCTGCTGACTGAACTTTATCAATTTCGGTGATCCAGCTGCCTGCATCCCAATCCTCACCAATCAGCGCACCGTGATATTCAAGCTCAACTCTGCCGCGCGGAGAATCCATCGTTTCCAGCAGCTGATTCCGCAGCACGGCCTTTGACTTAGCTACATCCTCCTCAGAAAACTCCCCGTTCTTTAAGTCATCAAGCTGCTGCAAGATGATCGACAATGCTTTATCGTACTGAGCTGTTTCTATACCTGCCATTACAATTACTAAACCTTTATGACTTTCCACTCTGGAGGCTGCATAATATGCCAGGCTTTCTTTTTCCCTTACATTTGTAAAAAGCTTGGAATGTGGAGCACCGCCAAACAGACTGTTCATAACCTGCAAGGCAAAATAGCGTTTGCTGCCGAAAACAACCGGCGTTCGGAAACCAAGATGAAGTTTGGCCTGGCTGATTTCATCAGTTTCTTTTACTTCGCGCACTTTTTCAGGCTTTTTAAATTCAGTTTGCAAAGGTGCCAGCGGCCTGCTGCTGAACTGCATATACTGCTCCACATACTGTATAATTTCCTGCTCCCGAACATCGCCTACAACGTATAAATCAATGCTGCTGTCTTTTAAGAGCGCCTGATGCGCTTCGGCAAGCGATTTACCTGTAATCGCTTCAAGCTGCTGCTCATAGCCGAGCACAGGCAGAGAATAAGGTTCTCCTTCACACATCACTTCAGCGAGACGTTTGTTGGCATAACGCATTTTGTCATCTTTAACGCCTGCAAGCTTTTGAGCGTGATTCCGTTTTTCTTCCTGAACTGGAGTGTCGGGGAACGCCCCCTTTTCATTCAAGTTTGGATAAAGGGCTACGGAAGCGAGCATTTGAACCGCACGCTCTGTCAACGGCACTGCTTCATTTAAAAACTTCTCGTTCGCTACCTCCAGCTTAAATGATAAAATATGATGCTCACCCTTTTTGACTGCATCCGCTGTAAGATGTGCACCGTACATTTCCTCTAATGCTGCTTGAATAATTTCCCGAGACGGAAAATGTCTGCTCCCACGTTCCAGCACTGAAGGCAGCAGCGCTTTTTCTGTTAAATACTCTTTTTGGAGCGGTGTGCGCAAGTGCAGCACAAAGGTCGTAGTTTTAAACGTTCTGCTCGGTATAACCGTTGTACGCACCGGCTTTGTTTTATTTGCTTCTGGCATAATCGTCCGCCTCCTAAAATACCCGTTTTCGTAATACGTGAAATTTAAATTTATCGGCACGAAAATAGTTCACCGAATAAAGCACAGCGCGCTCCTGATCATCATAATGCATTTGCTTTAAGACAAGTAACGCTGTTTCAGGGTCACACTGGAGGAGCTCGGAGACGTGTTCATGATATCCGAGCGGCTCCAGATCCGTCATGGCATAAGCTATTGTAATTCCATTTTGTTCCAGTTGATTGAAGATGGACTCATCTCCTCGCGATACCGGATCCGGGAGCAGGTTTTCCGGAAGCTTATCAAGACAGTATACTACCGGATCTCCATCCGCTGTCCGAAGCCGCTCAATCTTCATTACCTGCTGAAGATCTTCCTCGTGAAAATGTTCCTTGTCTTCTGGTGTCGCTTCTACAAACCCAGACGAGAGAAAATTAGTTCCTGGCTCCCTCCCGCCGCGGCGAATCATATCGGTGACACTAAACAGCTCTTCGATTCCCGATGAAAAAAGCGGCTTCGTATGAATGAACGTTCCAACCCCATGACGCCGGACAACGACACTTTCATCTTCCAGCATGCGAAGCGCTTCACGCAGCGTCGCCCGGCTGACACCCAGCTGCCTGGAGAGCTCGAACTCAGAGGGCAGTCTTTCTCCGGCTTTGTAACGGCCTTTTTCAATATCCTCTTTTATTTTATCGATTACCTGCAGATAAAGCGGTCTTGAATCGGATTTTATCAACGTAGATGCCTCCTGCCATTAGTTTTGACGCTTCTCCCTCGTTAATTACTATGGTCGTCTTCCCGTCTGGCCGCCAACACCTCACGGGGCTTACTTCCTTCGTAAGGACCTACTATACCCTGCTGTTCCATTTCATCGATCAGCCTCGCAGCACGAGCATACCCGACTCGAAAACGCCGCTGCAGCATCGATACAGAAGCTGTCTGCATTTCTGTTACCAGCGCAACAGCGTCTGGGAACAATGCATCGTCAGATTCAGCACCAGTTGTTTCCGGTTCGTCATCTGGAATCATATCTTCCGCGTATTGAGCCTGCTGTTGTTCAATACAGTGCCTTACTACCTTTTCCACTTCTTCGTCACTTAGAAACGCCCCTTGTATACGGACCGGCTTCCCGGACCCTACAGGCATAAAGAGCATATCTCCTTTTCCGAGCAGCTTTTCCGCTCCCGCTCCATCAAGAATCGTTCTGGAGTCTGTTGAGCTCGAGACGCCGAAAGCAATTCTGGAGGGAATATTCGCTTTAATGACCCCGGTAATGACATCGACAGAAGGACGCTGCGTTGCAATGATCAAGTGGATCCCCGCTGCCCGCGCCATTTGAGCAAGACGGGTTATGGCATCCTCCACGTCACTTGAAGCAACCATCATCAAGTCAGCGAGTTCATCGACAAGCACGACGATATATGGGAGCGGAGAATAAGGCTCCTCTCGCGTTTCATTTTCTCGGTGAATGTGCTGGTTATACCCTTCTATATTACGCGTACCGGTCGCCGCAAACAATTCATATCTTCTTTCCATCTCATTAACGACCTTTTTAAGCGCCTGTGCTGCTTTCTTCGGTTCTGTTACAACTGGTGACAGCAGATGAGGGATCCCGTTATAAACATTGAGTTCCACCATTTTCGGATCAATCATCATTAATTTCACTTCATGCGGCTTACTTCGTAGCAGGATGCTGACAATGATACCGTTAATACATACACTTTTTCCGCTCCCAGTTGCACCGGCAACGAGCAGATGCGGCATTTTATTTAAATGAGCGGCAACAGCTTCTCCGGATATATTTCTGCCAAGTGCTATGGCAAGTGGATTAGACTCCGTTTTCATCTGCTGCGAGTCAATTACCTCCCGAAATGTAACGAGTGCTACATCCTGATTCGGAACTTCAATCCCAATAGCAGACTTTCCCGGGATGGGCGCCTCCATTCGAATGTCCTTTGCAGCAAGTGCTAATGCAAGGTCATCAGAGAGATTTACTATCCGGCTTACTTTAACCCCCGTGGACGGATATACTTCATATTTAGTGACTGCCGGTCCAAGATGTACCTTAGTCACCTTTGCCGAAACGCCGAAACTTGCGAGCGTTTCTTCCAGTTTTCGGGCGTTTTTTGAAAGCTGAGAATGCTCCTTTGACTGGGTTTGTTTGGAAGGGGGAGCGAGCAGGTTAACAGACGGAAGCTTATAATCTACATTTTCGCTTTCCTGAACAACGAGCCCCTGCTGTTTAGTTTCCTCAGGCACTGATTCTGCCGGCTCTATTTCCTTTTTCTCGTCCTGCTGAAGAGGTTCTTCATATGCAGTAGCTGTAAAATCATAAATAAGCGGTTCCTTTTCCTCTGACTGATGCGGTTCTGCAGAAAGCTCTACCGGTTTCTCATCTTCGGCAGCATAGTCTTCCGCTTCAGCAGCCGGGTTATTCTTTGACTTACGCTCTCGAAATTTCCGTTTTAAGGAGGCCGAGACAGAAGCAAAGAGCTGCTTTATTTTTTTGCCTATGCGTACAGCAGCCGGCTTTTGTTTTTCTGCGCTCCATTTCATGATGTCGATAATTGATTTACGGCTTGCTACTACTGCCCCTGCTGCAACGAGTACCATCGCAAGCATGATAGCCCCGGGAGCGGCAGCGAGTACAGCAGCACTTTCAAAAATCACTACTCCAGCAACTCCGCCATGAAATCCTTCGATTTCTCCAAAAGATGCGGATTGGAGCTCAATCCCATTCTGCACGCCATCTGTGTAGCGTCGGCGAAACGGCAGCTGCAGCAAACTGACGATTCCCACTGTTGCTAAAAGGACCCCAGAGGCTGTTCTGGATAAAAGAACCGGAAATGCTCGTTTCCACATGAGGAAAAGTCCAAGCAAAAATAAAGCTGCAGCAGGAAGCCAGTAAAGGCTTCCTGTAACAAACCTAAACATGTTTTGGCCCGTTTCGCCGATCCATCCCAGCTGAAACAGGATCAGGACCGCAGTGACAGCTAAGAGAACGCCGGCTCCTTCAAACTTGAGCAGGCGTTTCCACTGCTGCTCTCTTTTCGTAGGTTTTTTCTTTCTTTTTTTCGTTGCCATATGTATCCGACCTTCCTGCTATCCTGCTGTTAAAACAAACAGTGCCCCCGCAATGCAGGTACCTGCAGGGAGACACTGTCGACATTCATTAGGCTTCCATAATAATTGGCATAATCATCGGTCGGCGCTTTGTTTTTTCGTACAAATAGCGGCTCAGCTGATCCCGAACATGGCTTTTCAGCTGGGACCACTCCGTTTGATTCTGCTCCATTGCTTCTCCCAGAGATTTTTTTACGAGTGATTCTGCTTCATTAATTAATGCTTCAGATTCGCGCACGTAAACAAATCCTCTGGAAATAATATCCGGACCTGACAGAATTTCATTATGTTTTTTATTAAGCGTCACGACTACTACCAGAATCCCATCTTTAGAAAGAAGTCTTCTGTCCCGAAGTACAATGTTACCTACATCTCCAACACCGAGACCATCAATCAAGACATGACCGGAAGGGACTTTAGGTCCACGCTTGCCCTTCCGCTTTTGAAATTCCACCGTTTCTCCTTTTTCCAAAAGGTAGATGTTATCAGGATCTACATGAACAGAAGCTGCAAGCTTTTGGTGGGCATACTGCATTCGATATTCACCGCTTACAGGAATAAAGTGTTGAGGCTTTACAACGTTTAACATCAGCTTCAGTTCTTCCTGGCTGGCATGCCCGTTTACATGTATTTTCTTTGTTTTTCCGTATACAACATCTGCGCCTGTACGGGAAATTAAATCAATCATTTGAGAAACGAGCTTCTCATTGCCGGGTTTTGGCATAGAAGACATAATCATTCTGTCCTTATTTTGAATCTTAAACAGCGGATGAGAACCTTTGCCCATCTTCATCAGATCGCTCATTGGCTCTCCCTGTGTTCCTGTTGTCAGAACAACCAGCGCATCTCTGTCGAGTGACTTGATTTCTTTTTTCGAAATAAGCACGTCTTCGTCATCGGTCAGATATCCGAGTTCAAGTCCAAGATCTACAGCCCGCTCAATTGCTTTTCCAACGACCGCTACGTTGCGTTCTTTTTGAGCTGCAGCGTCGATAACCTGCTGGATTCGATGCAGATGTGTGGCATAAACGGCAACAATCAATGCCTGCGGTGCTTCGTGAAAAGCATCTTTAAGCCCTTCGGCTACGATTGACTCAGATGGGGTATAGCCTGGTACTTCAGCAGCAGAACTGTCAGACAGCAGACAGAGAACACCCTTCGACCCAATTTCTGTAAGTTTATCGATGTCCATAGTTTGTCCATCAACAGGATTCTGATCAAATTTAAAGTCTCCAGTGTAGAGAATCGGTCCCTGAGAAGTATGAATGACAATTCCGAGTGAATCCGGAATACTATGATTCGTTCGGAAGAAACTCACTGGTGTTTTTGCAATGCGGACCTTGGAGTCAGCGTGTACTTCATGAAACTTTGGCTTCTTTTTAAGCTTTATTTCGTCGCACTCATCTTTAAGAAGTGCAAGCGTAAACTTGGAACCGTAAACCGGAACTTTGATTTCGCGCAGCAGATATGCTGCAGCTCCAATATGCTCTTCGTGACCATGAGAAAGAATAAGAGCCTGAACCCGATCCTTGTTCTCTATAAGATATGACATATCTGGAATGACGATATCGACACCAAGCATGTCGTCTTCCGGATGCATACAGCCTGCATCAAGAATAAAGATATTTTCATCCAGCTCCACCACGTAGAGATTTTTGCCGGATTCTCCCAGCCCTCCCAGGGCAAAGATTTTAATTTTGTCGGTCTGTTGATTTGCCAAATTAATTCCTCCTGTATCAAAAGTTCAACTGTGTAGATGTTCATTATTCAGTAAATGCGACAGCAGGCGTTTTAACACGCATCAAAAATGATTACCGGTCCACCAGAAAGAACGTCTGTCTCCTCAGACGTTCTCTGGACATGCACTGTTTCCACACTCATTTTTTACTCTGCTGACCAAGCCGATCTGAACCTCTTTTATAAGTATACATGAACGAGGCGCAGGTTCACAAGCTGGACTTCCAGTTTCATGAGCTGTCCTAACGTATATGACACGTATACTCGATCTTTCTTCGCATTCATTTGTACGTATACCTAGATCTTCTTTTCTACATGCCGGAAGGAGCACAGAAAGATCAATAGAAAAGAGCCTGTACCGAAATCGATACAAGCTCAGCTTCTTGACGGATTAATATTCGAAGAGCGTCAGCTGGAAAATCTGCTCATGCTGGATACATCATTCAAGGCACGCTGCACGAGAGCTCTTTCTGTTTCATCGAGTGCTACTAACGGAAGCCGAACTCCGCCTGTGTCAAATCCTTGCATATTTAACGCCGTTTTTAACGGGGACGGGCTTGGTGCGATAAACATCGCTCTCATAAACGGAACGAGCTTCTGATGCATCGAGGCCGCCTGATCCGGTCTGCCTTCTCTGTAATGAGCAATCATCTCCTGCATTTCACGGCCGATGATGTGGCTCGATACCGAAACAATGCCGTCTGCTCCAACGGCAACAGAAGGAAGCGTCAAACTGTCATCACCGGAATAAACGGCAAAATGATCCGGCGTTCCTGCTACGAGAGCTGTCAGCTGGTCAAGATTGCCGCTTGCCTCTTTAACTGCTGTAATGTTTGGAACCTCGGATAATGCGATGACAGTTTCGGGCAGGAGATTCACCATTGTTCTGCCAGGCACGTTATAAACCATGACCGGAATTGATACTTTTTCAGCAATGGTTTTAAAATGCTCATACATCCCCTGCTGAGACGGTTTATTATAATAAGGCGCTACCAGCATGATTCCATCTGCCCCGTCTTTTTCAGCCTGAATCGACAATTCAGCTGTCGCACGGGTGTCATTCATCCCTGTTCCTGCAATAACCGGAATGCGGCCGTTTGCCGCTCTGACGGTTTCACGGTAAAGCTCAGCTTTTTCTTTCATGCTGAGTGTGGCAGATTCTCCCGTCGTTCCTCCACTGATGACCGCTTCTGTACCTCGCTCAATCAACAAATCTACGAGAGGTCCGAGCTGATCAAAATCAATAGCACCTTGCTGATTAAATGGTGTAATCATCGCTGTTACGACATTTCCTAGTTTCATCTGTCATCCTCCTCATTCAACCTGCGCTAAGCGTTGTTGTCCGTTAAAAAACTGTCATGAAGTACATTAACCGCATTGCGCAGCTGCGGACTGCTTACAAGCACCCAAATGGTCGTGTGGGAATCTGCTGACTGAAGCACATGAATGCCCTGCTGCTCAAGTGCTGTCACTATTTTGGCTGCAATGCCGGGAACACCGCTCATGCCTCCTCCGACAACCGCGACCTTCGCACATTGGTCCGTCCATGTTACGTCATGAGGGAGATCTTGTAAAGAGTCAAGAGCCTCAGTACGTTTTTCGGACGGAATCGTGAAAGTCGCAAATTCAGGGTGGATCGAAATAAAGTCAACAGATATTCCAGCTTCAGCCATCGCAGTAAATACGTCTGCTTTAGGATTAGGCCCTGCAGCTTTTATCTGACAGACGTTATCTTTATGTGTCACCGCTGTTATTGGTCTTTCTTTTACGTCCTGTCCAGCCGCTCCGTCAATCGTTGACCGAATAATCGTGCCTGGTCCATCCTCGGAGAATGCCCTGATGCGAAGCGGTATTTCTGCCTGCATCGCAATTTCTACTGCTCTCGGATGAATCACCTTTGCGCCTTGGTACGCCATGTTGCTCACTTCGGCATATGTAACAGCCTTGAGTGGTTTCGCATTTCCGGCTATTCGAGGGTCAGCGGTCATAATACCTGCAACATCCGTAAAAATATCAACCATTTCAGCCTTTAAAGCTGCACCCAGCGCCGTAGCAGAGGTATCTGATCCGCCTCTGCCAAGCGTTGCTGTCGTTCCCTTCGGAGTCATTCCCTGAAATCCTGTTACAACAATAACGTCCTTATCCTTTAAAGCACCTTCCAGCGCGGCAGTCTGCATTTCCGTTATACGCGCATCTCCGTAAACTTCATTCGTTCGAAAGCCTGCTTCGGCTCCCGACATGGCTCCAGCTTTTACACCTTTATGCTGCAACAAAGCTGAAAAAGCGACTGACGATATTGTCTCGCCGCATGCCATAAGCATATCCAATTCTTTAGCTGATACAGCAGGTGTATTACCTCCTGCCAATTTCAGCAGTGTATCCGTTGCGTAGGGATCTCCACTTCTTCCAATAGCAGATACTACTGCGACTACTTTAAATCCATCTTGCAGTGCGGTTAAAATGTGTTCTGCACACTGATTTCGCTTTGCTTCAGTCTGTAAAGAAGAACCGCCGAATTTTTGAACGATTAGTTTCATGTCTGCATCACCATCCCTATTATAATCCTGCTTTCCGCCAGCTACAAGAAGGGAAGTCAAAAACGTACGCCTTTTATCGTTTGTTCACCGAGTTAAACAAAAATAATCCCGGCCTGTTGAGGCCGGGATTGCAAACAGTTTATTTAAGCAGCCCTTTTTGAATTAAAGAAAAAGCAATTTGAACAGAGTTCAGAGCTGCACCCTTCAACAGATTATCCGCTACAATCCATAAGTGGAAGCCTTTAGGATTATCAAGGTCCTGCCTGATTCGTCCAACAAAAATGTCGTCTTTACCTTTCGAATCAGCGGCAAGCGGATAAAGCTGAGTAGATGGGTCATCCTGAAGCGTGATCCCGGGAGCTTCCTGCATCAATTCTTTCAATTTTTCAACGGTTAATCCTTCTTGCTCGGTTTCAATATAAACCGACTCCGAATGACCCGTTTCAACCGGCAGTCTCACGCATGTAGCAGCGACGTGCATAGACGGCTCTTCCATAATCTTTTTCGTTTCGTTGATCATTTTCATTTCTTCGAAAGTGAATCCGTTATCTGTAAACACATCAATTTGCGGAACCGCATTGAACGCAATCTGATAATGCTTCTTATCTCCGGAAACGGGCAGTACCTTTGGGTCTATTTCTTCCCCATCAAGAATCTGTCTCGATTGTTCGTACATTTCATCCACGGCATCAGCACCTGCACCAGATACTGCCTGATAGGTTGAAACAACAAGCTTATTCATTCCGAAAGCCCTGCGGACAGGCTCTAGGGCTGCTACCATTTGAATAGTAGAGCAGTTCGGGTTGGCGATAATGCCATTATGTGCCTCAAGTGCATGTTCGTTTACTTCCGGAACCACCAGCGGCACATTTTCATCCATTCGAAATGCGCTGGTGTTATCCACTACAATTGCTCCGCGCTTAACGGCTTCATGCGCCAGCGCCTTTGAAACGGAACCGCCGGCTGAGAAAAGAGCAAGCTGAATGCCTTCAAACGATTCAGGCTTTGCTTCTTCAATCGTAATTTCAGATCCGCGGAATGTTTTTATTTTTCCAGCTGAGCGGCTGGATGATAGAAGTTTTAATTCGTTGACCGGAAAATCGAGCCGGTCGAGCGTTTTGAGCATCTGTTCCCCAACTGCTCCTGTTGCACCTACTACTGCTACGTTAAATGTTTGTTGAGACATATGAACCCCTCCGTCAATTTAATCAGAACACTCTAATAGTTTAGCAGTCCTTATTAGACTCTGCACACGTGAATACAGTGGATGAGACAGCATGAACAGGCGTCAGAAGCTGTCAGCACTCAACAGCTGTACGATTTCGCAAGGAGTCGGGCAGGGAGCCCGCTGTACTAACAAGGGAGACAGCCGGATTATCGTGCAGTATCAAGCGAGCTGTCCTTTGAATTGTCTGCATTGAGACAGCATCAATAGCCTGTACCATTTCGTCGATCGGCAGGCTTCTGCCAAGAAACAACTCATTTTTAGCATTTCGGTTCATGCGGCTGCTGGAGCTTTCCAAGCTTAGCAGCAAATTACCTTTAAGTTGTTCCTTAGCATTCGCCAGCTCTTTTTCAGTCAGCCCATTTTCCTTAACATCATTGGTAACCCGCTTAATGATATCGACTGTTTCATTTAAATGCTTTTCATGCGTTCCTGCATAGATGGTAAGAAGACCAGTATCCCGAAATGCCTCGTGCATGGAATAAACGGCATAGGCGAGCCCTCGCTCTTCCCGGATTTCCTGAAACAGCCTGCTGCTCATGTTACCGCCCAGCACGTTATTTAACAGCACAGCGCTGTAAATAGCATCGTCGGTAAGGGAAACACCTTCATAGCCAAAACAAAGATGTGCCTGCTCGGTCTTTTTCTTTTTGGTTAAGACATTCCCCTGAAACTGCGGCTTCTCAAGCGTGAGCGGCTCTCCATGATGTGCTGAATTAGTAAACGCTTCTGTAACCTGTTCCACAAGCTCTTCCGTAAAGTTACCTGCAATTGAAATAACAAGCCGCTCTCCGCCGTAATGGCGTCTCATGAAATCTCTGAGCCGGCTTTCATTAAAAGAAGCGAGTGTTTCTTCTGTGCCGAGGATCGGTGCTGCAATTGGGTGATTGCCATATGCAGCCTCGGCCAGCATTTCATGCACGAGATCGTCCGGCGTGTCGTCATACATATGAATCTCTTCAAGTACGACCTGCTTTTCTTTCTCCATTTCATCAGCATCAAAGCGGCTCTCAAAAAACATTTCTGTTAAGAGGGCCACAGCACTGCTGGCGTGGGTGTCCAAAATCTTTGCATAATATGCTGTATATTCTTTGGACGTCATCGCGTTTACGTATCCACCCATTGCATCGAAAGCTTCAGCAATTTCAGAGGCAGATTTATGCTTTGTACCTTTGAAAAGCATATGTTCAATGAAGTGGGCAGAGCCGTTTTCTTCAGGCTGTTCGAACCTGGAACCAGTGCTCAACCAAATTCCAGCCGAGACCGACCGGATAGATGTGTCCCGTTCCAGGACCAGCCTCACATTGTTCGAAAGCGTCCGTTTTTCCATTCCAACCATTCCTCCAGCCTTGTAATAACCGAAAGCCCGCCGGAAGCTGTGCTCCCAGCGGGCCGGCCCGGCTATAGCTAATTATTTATCCAGCATTGCTTTACGGGAGAGGTTTACTCTTCCTTGATTGTCGATCTCAGTGACTTTTACCATTACTTCATCACCAAGCTCCAGAATATCCTCGACTTTATTGACGCGCTCATGTGCAAGCTGAGAAATATGCACAAGTCCGTCTTTCCCTTTGAAGAGTTCCACAAAGGCACCGAACTTCTCAATGCGTTTTACTTTACCGAGGTACGTTTGTCCGACTTCTACATCGCGGACAAGGTCTTCAATTGTCTTTTTCGCTTTTTCATTGGCAGCCGCATCCGTCGAAGCAATATAAACGGTACCGTCCTGCTCGATATCAATCTTCACACCTGTTTCGTCGATAATCTGATTAATTGTTTTTCCGCTTGGTCCAATAACATCCCGGATTTTATTCGGATTAATCGACATCATCATAATCTTAGGTGCGTATTCACTTAAGTCGGTGCGCGGAGCGGAGATTGCCTCCATCATATTTTCAAGGATTTTCATACGTCCCTGCTGCGCTTGCGCTAATGCTTCCTGAAGCACCTGTTTGTCGATTCCATCGATCTTAATATCCATTTGCAGAGCGGTTACCCCGTCCTTTGTACCGGCTACTTTAAAGTCCATATCCCCAAGTGCATCTTCCATGCCTTGAATATCGGTCAGGACCTGTACGGAATCTTCATGTTTAACAAGTCCCATTGCAATACCGGCTACCGGTGCTTTGATCGGCACTCCAGCTGCCATCATAGCAAGTGTGCTGGCGCATATACTAGCCTGTGAGGTAGATCCATTGGACTCCAGAACTTCTGACACCAGGCGGATCGTGTATGGGAATTCTTTCTCAGATGGAATTACCTTCTCCAATGCACGCTCTCCAAGAGCACCATGGCCAATTTCCCGCCGGCCCGGTCCACGTATTGGCCCTGTTTCCCCTACGCTGAAGAGAGGAAAGTTATAATGGTGCATAAAGCGTTTCGATTCTTCAATTCCTAGTCCGTCCAGCACCTGGACGTCACCCAGAGCCCCCAGTGTACACACGCTGAGTGCCTGCGTCTGACCACGGGTAAACAGACCGGAACCGTGCGTTCGCTGCAGTATATCAATTTCTGAAGCGAGTGGACGAATTTCATCAACTTTACGGCCGTCCGGACGAATTCCTTTTTCCGTTATGAGCCTGCGCACCGTCTCTTTTAACAGCATATCCAAAATCTGCTTTACTTCCCCGGTGCGGTCTTCTCCATCATCTTCCGGTGCAAACTGCTCCAGAATATCATCATATGCGTTTTTCACAGCGGTATCGCGTTCCTGCTTATCGACTACGGTTGCTGCCTTTTCAATCAGGTTTCCGGATGCTTTACGAACTTGTTCCACGAGTTCCTCGTCATGCTTCAACAGCTTTACATCCATCTTAGTTCGTGCCACTTCCTGTGCAATTTCTTCCTGAAAAGCAACAAGTCGTTTGATTTCTTCATGGCCGAATAAAATGGCATCCAGCATGACATCCTCTGAAACCTCATCAGCGCCAGCTTCCACCATATTAATTGCATCTTTTGTACCGGCTACGATCAAATTGATGTCGCTCTGCTCCATTTGGTCGGTCGTCGGATTAATGAGGAATTCACCTTCTACGCGTCCGACAGTAACACCTGCAATCGGTCCGGCAAATGGAATATCTGAAACAGACAACGCCAGGCTCGAGCCTACCATTGCAGCCATCTCCGGAGAACAATTCTGGTCATTACTCATAACAATGCTGATCACTTGAACATCGTTACGAAAGCCGTCTGGAAACAGCGGACGGATTGGACGGTCAATCAATCTTGAAGTCAAAACCGCATGATCACTCGGGCGTCCTTCCCGTTTAATGAAGCCGCCTGGAATTTTACCGGCTGAATAAAGTCTTTCTTCATAATTAACAGTCAGCGGAAAAAAAGGCAGATCCTTAGGTTCCTTTGAAGCAGTAGCTGTAGACAGCACGGTTGTATCCCCGTACCGGACCATCACTGCACCGTTCGCCTGCTTGGCAAACTGGCCGTATTCTACAGTCAGCTCACGGCCGGCCCATTCTGTTTTAAACACTTTCTTTTCTGTGGCCATATTATAAATCTCCTCCCGCCTGCATGATGCAGGTTTCATCATCAGTGTATGTATAAGTAAAACGTCTGCGTCCTTTAATTCCTCATTCATCATATCAAATAATCAGCACCGTGAAAAGCTGACAGTACCGCTAAAAGCACAATAAAAAAGAGCGGGAGAGACTCCCGCTCTGACCGTCTTATCGACGAAGACCAAGCTTATCAACCAAAGCACGGTAGCGGGTAACGTCTTTCTTACGAAGATACGTAAGAAGGTTACGGCGCTGACCAACCATCTTCAGCAGTCCACGACGGGAATGATGATCCTTCTTGTGGGTACGAAGATGCTCGTTAAGTGTGTTGATCTGTTCTGTAAGGATAGCTACCTGAACCTCTGGGGAACCGGTGTCGTTTTCATGTGTCTTATACTCAGTAATAAGCTCATTTTTACGCTCTTGAGTCAATGCCATCCAAATCCACCTCCTGAAACTTTTTTAATCGCCTGCAGCCCAGCGTACGTCGGTGAATCGAAGCGCCGCGCTGTGGTTCGACTCATTTAATATACATGACTTGCCCGCTTGTTGCAAGAGCAGAGCCTGAAATATTAAGAATTTCGTTCTGATGTAAGGTGCATATGCTGACGTGCCTCTTCTGCATCAGCAGCAATTTGCTGCTTCAACTCTTCAGCGGATCCGAATTTCTTTTCTGCCCTGATGCGTTTCAAAAACGAGACGTAACACTCTTTACCGTAAATATCCCCATCGAACTCAAACAAGTGCACTTCAAGTGTGCGGTCCCCATTTGATGTAAACGTCGGGTTAATACCGATATTTGCAACTCCATTATAAATCGTTCCGTCTACCTCCGCTTTTACCGAATACACCCCATTCGCCGGCGCCAGCTGCTTCTCAGGAATTGCAACATTTGCTGTAGGAAAACCGATCGTGCGTCCACGCTTAGCACCGTGTACGATTAAGCCTCTTATTTCATAGCGCCTTCCGAGCAGCAATGCAGCTGTTTCCACGTCCCCTTCATGCAGACAATTACGCACAGCAGTCGAACTGATTTTTTGTTCATCTTCGAGATAAGCGTCAACTGTTTCCGAACTGACTTTTCCCCGGCTGTGAAACGGAAATGTATCCATTGTTCCTTTTCCTTTATGCCCAAACGAATAATCAAAGCCTGCTGTCACATGTTTAATTTGGAGACCAATAACATATTCGTCCACAAATTGCTGAGGCGTCAATGCTGCAAATTCAGGGCTGAATGTTACCAGGAACAAGTAATCAATGCCTTCATCTCGCAAGCGGGCAACTTTTTGTTCCAGTGTTGTTAAATATTCCGCCTCTTCGCCACGTAATACTTCTTTCGGGTGCGGATAAAAGGTCATTACCGCTTTTTTCAGTCCTTTTTCATCTGCTGTTTTGCAGGCAGCTTGAATTACCTGCTGGTGACCGCGGTGCACCCCGTCGAAAAAACCAAACGCACAGGCAGACGCCTCCAGCTTCTGAGGCTGAATCGGATGTTCGAGTTCTATTATTTCCATCACTATCACCTCGGCTGATCAGCAGTTCTGATCATTTTTTCTGGTTTCATGCTGCCTTCCCGTTTTTCATCTCGTTTGTATAAGGCCAGAAGCCGACCGCCGCTTCCGTGAAGCGCAGCAAACGTTGCTTCATTAGTGAAATCTTCAGGGAGAGGCAGAATGGCACCTTGAAGTACTTTCTTTTCCATTTCTTCAGATACTGTGATCGAGGGAAAATGAGAGGTTGCCTCTTCCATAGATACGAGATAACGTTCTGGATTTTCTGACGTTTCCAGCTGGTCGAATGTCACACAATGGCTGCCCGAAATACTGCCAGAGGCGGTTCTTGTCAGCGCGGACATATGAGCTGCATATCCTAATTTCCGGCCAATATCGACTGAGAGCGTTCGAATATAGGTGCCTTTGCTGCACAAACAGCTGAACGTAAAAGAAGCTGTTTGTGCCGCCTTCTTTACTTCAGAGGTCCGATTGAGATGATAAATAGTAATGTCACGGACCGGCCGCTCTACTTCCAGTCCTTCACGAGCATATTCATAAAGTCTTTTTCCTTTGACTTTTACGGCTGAATACATTGGCACCTGTTGGCTGATCACACCTGTCAGCTCCGCCAAAACTCGATCTGCTTCATCTTCGGCAGGCTTTACCGTAACAGGAGTCTGCTCTGTGACGACCCCATGACTGTCCTCTGTATCTGTAGAAAAACCGAGAGTGACTTCCCCCTCATACTGCTTAGAGACACCGGTTAAATACTCCACGAGCTTCGTGGCGCGTCCTAGGCAGACCGGGAGAACGCCTTCTACTTCTGGGTCGAGTGTACCTGTATGTCCTGCTTTTTTTGTTCCGTAAATACGCCTGATTCGTTTTACAGCTTCAAAGGATGTCATTCCCGCAGGTTTCCACAGCGGAACAATCCCGTGTACGTCACTCATCGTTGATCTCCTCCGGCTCTGATTTAATCTATGTAAGTAAAGGAAGGGTATATCCCCTCCTGTAGATGGAATATACCCTTCGGGGCGTTCTGCTATTCTCTTTCTTTCATTTGTTTAAGCAGGGTTTCAATCCTGTTGCCCCGTTCAATGCTTTCATCAAATTCAAACGATATTTCAGGAGTTTTACGAAGCTGCACTCGCTTTCCAGCTTCTGAACGAATGAAGCCTTTGCCTTTTTCAAGAGCGTCCAGCGTTTTTCTGCGCTCCTCTTCTTCTCCATATACAGTAACGAAGACGGTCGCCTGCTGAAGATCTCCTGTAATTTCCACGTCGGTCACCGTGATGAAACCGATACGTGGGTCTTTCAGCTCTCGCTGAATAATATCAGAGATTTCTTTTTTCAGCTGTTCAGCTACTCGATTCGCGCGAACGTTACCCATCAATAACCACTCCTGACTTTCTAAATTACAGCCATTCCCAGGTAACAGAGGAAATCTCGAGTTCAGGACGGGAATCCAGGTAATGCAACACCCGCTGAAGCTCTTTTTCCACGACTGCTCTGTTGCTGCTTACAGATACTGCTACCCATTTTACGCGCTGCCAAACATCCTGATGCTCCGTTTCGGCAAAGGCCGCGTTAAACTTTCTGCGGATGTAATCCGCACAGCTTTTCGTCACAGCCCGCTTTTCTTTCAATGACTGCGGATCGTAAAGCAGAGCTTCTATCGTGACTGCTCCGATCATGTGCGTTTAATTTCCTCCATGATATAGGCTTCAATGATGTCGCCTTCCTTCACATCATTAAAACCGTCAAGGGTAATACCGCACTCGTAGTTTTTCGCTACTTCTTTAACATCATCCTTGAAACGCTTCAAGTCCTGCAGGGATCCCTCATGAATGACGACACCGTCGCGAATCAGACGCACGGTAGAATCGCGTGTGATCTTTCCTTCTGTCACATACGAACCTGCGATTGAACCGATACGCGAAACTTTAAAGACTTGTCGAACTTCAGCCTGACCGATGACTTTTTCTTCGTATTCAGGGTCAAGCATGCCTTTCATCGCCGCTTCAACTTCTTCAATTGCAGCGTAAATGACGCGGTGCAGGCGAATATCCACGTTTTCCGCATCAGCTGTGCGCTTAGCGTTTACGTCCGGGCGAACGTTAAAACCAATCACAATAGCGTTTGAAGCGGAAGCAAGAATGATATCCGATTCTGCAATCGCACCGACACCAGTATGAATGATATTTACTTTAACGCCTTCGACCTCTATTTTTTCAAGGGAACCTTTCATTGCCTCTGCCGAACCTTGAACGTCTGCTTTGACAATAATATTGATATCTTTGATTTCACCTTGCTGGATTTGATCAAACAAATCATCCAGGCTCACAGTGGAATTTTGTTTCCGGCTGGCAACCTTCTCACGCATGGAACGGGTTTCCCCAATTTGACGCGCCTTCTTTTCATCTTTAAAGACTTTAAACTGATCTCCAGCCTGTGGAACATCGTTCAGACCGGTGATCTCAACCGGCATGGAAGGTCCTGCTTCTTTAACCCGGCGTCCGATATCGTTCACCATTGCACGGACTTTTCCGTACGTATTCCCGACGACAATAGCGTCTCCAACACGGAGCGTTCCGCCTTGCACGAGCAATGTTGCAACAGGACCACGACCGCGGTCAAGCTCCGCTTCGACAACTGTGCCGTTTGCTTCTTTATTCGGGTTTGCCTTCAGTTCGCCTACTTCACTGACCAGAAGAATCATTTCAAGCAGTTCATCGATTCCTTCACCCTGAATAGCCGAAACGTTGACGAAAATCGTTTCACCGCCCCATGCTTCTGCAACGAGACCGTGTTCAGTGAGTTCCTGCATGACGCGGTCCGGGTTGGATCCTTCTTTATCAATTTTGTTCACAGCTACGATAATCGGTACATCAGCTGCTTTAGCATGATTGATCGCTTCGACTGTCTGAGGCATCACGCCGTCATCAGCTGCAACGACAAGTATTGTAATATCCGTTGCCTGAGCACCTCGTGCACGCATAGTTGTAAAGGCTGCGTGACCTGGAGTGTCGAGGAACGTAATCTTCTTGCCGTTTTCTTCTACTTGATAGGCACCGATATGCTGAGTGATACCTCCAGCTTCACCGGCTGTCACTTTCGTGTGGCGGATGCTGTCCAGGAGTGTTGTTTTACCATGGTCGACGTGACCCATGATTGTAACGACAGGAGACCGCTCCTGAAGATCTTCCGGTGCATCTTCTTGAATCATATTCTCAAATTCAGCTTCATCCACGACAATTTTTTCTTCTACTTCCACGCCAAATTCCTCACCGAGAAGCTCAATTGTCGTATTATCAAGTTCCTGGTTAATCGTTGCCATAGTACCAAGACCCATTAACTTCTTGATAATTTCAGACGGCTCTTTATTCAGCTTGCCTGCAAATTCAGCAATCGTAATTGGAAGCTCGTACGTGATAGATGCAGGCATTGCCGGCTTCTGCTTCTGAGGCTTCGGTCCGCCTTTTCTGCCGCCGCCCCGGCTGTTTTGCTGGCTCCGGTTATTTTTCTGTCCAGGTTTTTTGTTCGCGTTTGGTTTACTGTTGTTTTTTTGTTTCACGGGTGCATTCTCACCACTTCTCTTAGGTTTGGAAGATACTTTTTTCTCGTTTTTTCCTTCCAGCTTATCTATTGTATCCTGAGTAATCACGCTCATGTGGTTGTTGACCTCAATGCCCATTTTCCCCAGTTTAGTAATGATCTCTTTACTGGTAACGTTCTTTTGTTTAGCATATTCATAAATCCTCATTTTGCTCATAAACGTACCTCCTATATATCAGGACAACTCCTGACCGTCAGAGAGCTTTAAAAATGCTTTGGCAAAACCCTCATCCATAATGGCCAGCGTCACCCTCATTTCTTTTCCGACTGCAGCTCCGAGATCTTCTCTCAACCCGGCCTGTACAATCGGTACATGATAAAAACGGCATTTATCCGTTATCTTTTTCTTCACCGCATCTCCTGCATCTTCAGCGAGCACTACCGCTGATGCTTTTTTGGCCTGAACAGCTTTAACAACGAGCTCTTCCCCCGTGGTTAACTTGCCTGCGCGCTGCATAAGTCCGAGAAGATTCAGCTGCTTTTGACTGATCACAGCAGCTGCTCCCGCAAGTGAAGCCGGCGCATTTCCTCGTACAGAGAAGCCGGAACGGATGCTTTTAAATGCCGGTCCAATACCTGCTTTTTCTCCGCCTGATTAATGATATCCAAATCGCTGGACACATAAGCTCCCCGGCCGGACTTTTTAGAAGTCGGATCCAAAACAACTTCCCCTTCTGGAGTTCGCACGACACGAATCAGCTCTTTTTTAGGTTTCATTTCCTGAGTGACAACGCACTTTCGCAGGGGTGTTTTTTTCTTGCGCATGGTTAAATCCCCTCCAGCTTAGTTATCTTCATTGAGCCAGTCGGCTACACTGTCGTGTTCCTCTTCCGACTCTGACTCTTGAACTGGTTCAGCATCTTCGTCAAGAAGCCCGAGCTCTTCAGCTTCCGACTCACTTTTAATGTCGATTTTCCATCCGGTCAGCTTGGCAGCAAGCCTGGCATTCTGACCGCGTTTTCCAATTGCTAAAGAGAGCTGGTAGTCCGGAACGATTACTTGCGTCATTTTTTCTTCTTCATTCACCGTTACCTTTACGACTTTTGACGGGCTGAGGGCGTTAGCTACGTATACCTTCGGGTCTTCAGACCAGCGGACTATATCAATCTTTTCGCCGCGCAGTTCATCGACAATTGTTTGGACACGCTGTCCTCTGGGCCCTACGCAAGAGCCTACCGGATCAATGTCTTCGTTCTCCGCATGAACGGAGATCTTGGAACGTTCGCCTGCTTCACGGGAAACCGATTTTACTTCTACGGCGCCATCATAAATTTCAGGAACTTCCAACTCAAAAAGTCGTTTTAGTAATCCTGGATGCGTGCGGGAGATCATAATTTGAGGACCTTTTGTCGTTTTTTCAACCTTCGTAATATATGCTTTGATCCGATCATTGTGCTTGTAGCTCTCAGTCGGCATCTGTTCGCTTAAAGGCATGAGTGCTTCCACTTTTCCAAGATCCACATAAATGAAACGGTGATCCTGACGCTGCACGATTCCGGTCATGATATCTTCCTCGCGGTCGATGAAATCAGAGTAAATGATGCCTCTCTCGGCTTCACGCACGCGCTGGGTTACGACCTGTTTAGCCGTCTGGGCGGCAATTCGTCCGAAATCGCGCGGTGTTACCTCAATTTCTACGACATCGTCCACCTCATAAAGCGGATTAATGGAATGCGCTTCTTCCAGCGAAATCTCGAGCCGTGCGTCAAACACCTCTTCTACAACCTGCTTCCGGGCAAAAACCCGAATCGAACCGGAATCACGGTCGATATCTACACGCACGTTTTGCGCAGAATTAAAATTTCGCTTATAGCCGGTGATCAATGCCTGTTCAATCGCTTCCAAAATCACCTCTTTATCAATTCCCTTATCTTTCTCAATGGTCGCAAGGGCTTCCATAAATTCACTGTTCATGGAGCTTTAATCCCCCTTTCCAAATTTAACAGCGGCCTTGCCGTCTGTATGGTTACAAAATGACAGCAAGCCGCGCTTTTGCTACTTGCGCGTAAGGCACCTTCTTGACAACTATTTTGTGCTTTTGCTTTACTGCAATATGAAGCGTATCATTTTCAAAATGCTGAAGCTCACCTTCAAACACCTTATCTCCTTCTACTGGAGCGTACGTTGTAACATGTACATTCTTTCCAACAGCTTTTTCGATATCCTGCTTTTTCTTTAGTGGACGTTCAGCCCCAGGCGAAGAAACTTCCAGATAATACGCCTGTTCAATCGGGTCTTCAATGTCCAGTGATTCACTGAGCCGTTCGCTGACTTTCGTACAGTCGTCTAAGTCGACTCCATGATCGGAATCGATGAAAACTCGCAAAAACCAGTTCTTTCCTTCTTTTTGAAACTCAACATCTACCAATTCTAGTTCCAGCTCTTCCAAAATTGGAGCTGCAAGCTGCTCAACTGCCTGCTGAATAGTACGGGACATAGGCAAACCTCCTCATCTATCTTCTGTATTGAACAAGTTTTTTGGTCTGCAGCTGAGCTCAGCTGCTTTTCACAATGTCCATTTACCGCAAAAGAAAGAGTGGGGATGCCCCACTCTTTCCTACGTTCGTATCCCGATGTCTGTATTTAATATACCACAGCGGTTATCAGACTGCAAACGAGCAGAAGGTTAAAAGAGAGACAGCTGATTGGAATCCGGAAGCCCTTCAAGACATCCGTGCTCATCCAATCTCTCCAGTACGCTCTTCGTAATCCGGCTGCGTTCCCGCAAATTTTCTTTCGAGAGGAATTCGCCATCCTCTCTGGCTTTTTCTACAGCGATAGCAGCATTCGTTCCTACACCGTTGATCGCATTAAATGGCGGAAGGAGCTTATCACCATCCACTTGGAATTCAGTTGCTTTAGACCGGTACAAATCCACTTTTTGAAAGCTGAATCCGCGTTCACACATTTCAAGCGAGAGTTCCAGTACGGTTACCAGGCTCTTCTCTTTCGGTGACGCATCTAGTCCTTTACCGTGGATCTCCTCGATTTTTTTTCGGATCGACGCTGACCCATTAATCATCGTATCCAAATCAAAATCATCAGCGCGTACAGTAAAGTAGGCTGCATAAAACATCATCGGCTGATGGACTTTAAAATATGCAATTCTGACAGCCATCAATACATAAGCAGCTGCGTGAGCCTTTGGGAACATATATTTGATCTTCAGACACGAGCCGATATACCAGTCTGGTACACCGTGCTTTTTCATTTCTTCGATCCATTCCTCTTCAAGGCCGCGTCCTTTTCGTACAAATTCCATTATTTTAAAAGCAAGAGGATGATCAAGTCCTTTATACATGAGATACACCATAATATCGTCCCGGCAGCCTATTACGTCCTTAAGCTGACACGTTCCAGCTGCAATTAGGTCCGCGGCATTATTGAGCCACACGTCCGCCCCGTGAGAAAGCCCCGAAATCTGAACCAGCTCACTAAAGGTGGACGGGTTCGTTTCTTCAAGCATCTGCCTGACAAACCGGGTTCCAAATTCGGGAATACCGTATGTTCCAGTTTTACAGAGGATTTGATCCGGTGTTACTCCTAACGATTCAGTGCCGCTGAACAACTTGAATACCTCAGGATCATCGACCGGAATCTTTTTAGGATCCATCCCGCTCAAATCCTGCAGCATTCGTATAACGGTTGGATCATCGTGTCCTAGAATATCGAGTTTAAGCAGATTGTCATGAATAGAGTGAAAATCAAAATGAGTTGTTTTCCATTCAGACTCCCGGTCATCTGCCGGAAACTGGATTGGAGAAAAGTCGTAAATATCTAAATGGTCCGGAACAACAATGATACCGCCGGGGTGCTGGCCTGTCGTCCGCTTGACACCTGTGCAGCCTTGCACGAGCCGGTCAATCTCTGCGCCTCTCAGCTGAAGCTCTTCATCGCTTTCATATCCTCTCACATAACCGTATGCTGTTTTTTCTGCTACCGTACCGATTGTTCCGGCGCGGTAAACGTACTCTTCACCAAACAGAGCTTTTGTATAGTTGTGCGCTACCGGCTGATAGTCACCGGAAAAGTTCAAATCAATATCCGGTACTTTATCTCCTTTAAAGCCGAGGAAGGTTTCAAACGGAATGTCGTGCCCGTCTTTATCATAAGCGGTTCCACACTTTTCACACGGTTTATCTGGCAAGTCGAATCCGGATCCAACACTGCCATCATTAAAGAAATAGGAATGCTTGCATGAAGGGCAAACATAATGCGGAGGAAGCGGATTTACTTCCGTTATTTCGGTCATAGTGGCGACAAAACTGGAGCCGACTGATCCCCGCGAACCAACAAGATACCCATCGTCGAGTGATTTCTTAACGAGCTTTTGTGAAATAAGATAGATGACCGAGAAGCCGTTTGAAATAATGCTCGTAAGCTCTTTTTCCAGGCGATCCACGACTAGTTGAGGCAGGTCGTCACCGTAGATCGATTTTGCGCGGTCATAGCATAGCTGACGCATCTCGTCATCGGCACCCTCTATATGCGGTGTAAATAAGTCGTCCGGAATCGGTTTTATCTCATCGATACGATCCGCAAAAGCCTGCGTATTCGTAACGACAATTTCCTTAGCCTTCTCTTCTGGCAGAAACGAAAACTCAGCCAGCATATCATCAGTCGACCGAAAATGCACTTCGGGAAGGGTTTGTCTGTTCAGCGGATTCGCTCCTCCTTGAGAAGCAATCAGCACTTTTCGATAAACAGCATCTTCTTTATTTAAATAATGTGCATTGCCTGTCGCACAGACCGGTAGTCCTGTTTCTTCTCCAAGCTTCACGACCTGCTTCAAAATATCTTTCAGTTCGAGTTCATCGCGAACAATTTCACGTTCGACCAGATGACGGTAATTTCCAGGTGGCTGGACTTCTAAAAAGTCGTAAAACTCAGCTGTATTTTTTGTTTCTTCAAGGCCCTTCTGCATTAATGAATCGAACACTTCCCCTTTATCGCACCCCGAGCCGACAAGAATTCCCTCGCGGTTTTTCTGCAATACTGACCTTGGTACTCTCGGCACCCGGTAAAAATAATCGATATGTGAATACGAAACGAGCTTATACAGGTTTTTCAACCCGTCTTTTGTTTGTGCATATATCGTACAGTGATAAGGACGCTGTTTTTTATAGTCTTCTGGAGATCCCTGTTCGTTCAAATCAGCTAATGATGTGATGTCTTTCTCCAAGGCATCTTTAACCATTTTCCAGAGCAGATGAGCAGTGGCTTCTGCATCATAAATCGCTCGGTGGTGAGAGACAAGCTCTATATTGAACTTTTTACAAAGCGTGTTTAACCGATAGTTTTTAAAGTGCGGATAGAGCATGCGTCCTAATTCGAGTGTATCAATTACAGGATTCTTCACTTTATCCAGGCCGGCTTTTTGATAGCCGGCGTTTAAGAAGCCGATATCAAAACTTGCGTTATGGGCAACGAGCGTGTCACTGCCGCACCATTCTCTAAAGGAAACCAGAACTTCGTCAATCGCAGGCTGCCCTTCAAGCATATCATCTGTTATACCGGTCAGTTCAATGATTGTCGCGCTTAGTTTCTCACCTGGATCGGCAAAAGATTCAAACTTATCGATAACCTCCCCATTTTGGATCTTAACGGCCGCCAACTCAATAATCGTATTATAAACGGCTGACAGACCGGTTGTTTCCACATCAAACACAATATACGTTTCTTCTTTCAAGTCGCGCGGCTCCGGATTATAGGCAATTGGGACGCCATCATCGACGAGATTAATTTCTACTCCGTACAGTATTTTTATATCATGCTTGCTGCCTGTAGCATACGCTTCCGGAAAGGACTGCGCAACCGCGTGATCAGTGACTGCGACAGCAGGCATTCCCCATGAAGCAGCTCGCTTCACGTAGTCACTTGCAGATGCGACAGCATCCATCTGACTCATTGTCGTATGAAGGTGAAGCTCTACGCGCTTCTCGTTATCAGCAGCCCTGTCCTGAGGAGGCTCCCTGCGGATTTCATGAAAATCACGCGCCATCATTGTCAGATCCCGAATGAACGTATCGTACTGTACCGGACCTCGGGCACGCATCCACATGCCTTCTTTAACAGCTTCCAGTTTAGGAATGTCTTCTTTATCATTTGAGAATACTTTGATCAGCATTGAATCGGTATAATCCGTGATTTTAAAGGTTAAAAGCACGCGCCCGCTCTTTAATTCTTTTGTTTCTGCGTGAAAGACGTAACCCTCTACCGCAATGCGACGCTCTTCTTCAATAATTCGTTCCAGAGGCGTAATTTCGTCCTTGATGGCTGTTCCAACCGCAACCCGCTCTGTCTCCTGAATTTCCTTCGCTCTGGATTCCTGCTTCTTTTTCTCAAGCATCGCTTCAACGACCTTGTGATGATCCTCTTCCTGCTTTTGCTCTTCGAATTTTTGAATTTCTTCTGTATCGCCTTTCACACGGGAAGTGAAGCCCCATTCTGGAAATCCGCATTCACGCAGGAGACCCTGCAGCGGCTCTCTGACCCTTCGATTCATGAGCTCTGCTTCAGTATCATTAAGGACATCTACAACGATTTTATTATGGTCGATATCAGGTGTCTGTGATTCAAGCCGCTTTATTAATCCGTTCGTTGCATGCTTCAAACGCTCGAGGAAGTACGGCCAATACGAGGCAAAGTGACGTTCTGCACCTGTCTGGTCACTTGTTCGAATATACATGTGTACATCAGCTATATGCGACAGCCCATTCACAACCCGGCTTTTTAGCAGCTCGTAGGCAGGAAAAGGCATTACGTGCGGCACATTTAAATACAAATGCCACTGACGGTTTTTTTGATGAATTTCCAGCTTGCCGATCGAAGCTTGATCAGCGTAAGCCTGCATAAATTCCTCTGGCATCTGAACCTGTTTCATCAGCAGCTTGAACCGCTCTTTCCGCTGTTCATCTTCCATGCTCAAAGCGGTCACTCCTTTCTAATTGAAAAATGCGATAGATAAGGGAGCTGTCCGCAGTCTGGGCGGACAGCCCCCTCCTATTAGCCTTTACTCGGCTACATGTCCATTAGTTCGTTCAGGCGGGATGCCAGCTGATCGACATGCAGTTCCTCAGCTTGCCCGTCTGCTCGCTGCTTTAATTCCACATACCCTTCCTCTGCTCGTTTGCCAACTTGTACTCGCAGCGGAATACCAATAAGATCCGCATCCTTAAACTTCACCCCGGCACGTTCTGCCCGGTCATCGTAGAGGGTGTCCAGGCCGGACTGACGGAACTGGTCATAAAGCCGGTCTGCCAAGTCCCGCTGCTCCTCTTTTTTACTGTTTATTGCGATCAGATGTACATCGAAAGGTGCACAAGCTGTTGGCCAGACAATTCCATTCTCGTCATGATTCTCCTCAATTACTGCTGCGACTGTACGTGAAACTCCAATGCCGTATGAACCCATTACTATCGGCTTTGCTTTACCCTCCTGATTTAAATAAGTAGCGCCAAGCGCTTCACTGTATTTGGTACCAAGCTTAAACACGTGGCCAACTTCAATGCCTTCTTTGAACCGAATCGTTCCATTCCCGTCCGGAGAAGGATCCCCTTCTTTAATAACGCGGAGATCTTCATACCGATCAGGTGTAAAATCCCTGCCCGGATTCACATTGATATAGTGAACGTCCTCTTTGTTCGCTCCAGTACATGCATTGACCATGTATTGCACAGCGTGATCAGCAACGATTCGCAGTTCGCCTTCAATACCGACAGGACCTGCTGAGCCAGGAACCGTTTTACCTGCTGAACGAATCAATTCCTCAGAAGCCGCCTCTACTTTACCGGCATCCAGCACATGCTTGAGTTTGATATCGTTTGATTCGTGATCGCCGCGCACGAGCACCATCACAAGCTCTTCATCTACTTCATAAAAGACTGCCTTGATGCACCGCTCTGCTGGCAAATCAAGATAATGTCCGACGCTCTCAATCGTTTTCTGTCCAGGGGTCTCCACTTCACTTAGATCTTCTGCTTCACCGCTCTGCTGAGTGTAATCATTCGCGCAAGGAGCAATTTCAATATTGGCAGCGAAATCAGAACCATCTGAATAAGCAATGGTATCTTCGCCAATGTTCGTTAATACCATAAACTCATGTGTGTCTTTACCGCCCATCGCGCCAGAGTCAGCAATAACAGCTCTGAAGTTAAGTCCAAGACGCGTAAAAACATTCGTATACGCTTCATACATACTTTGATAGCTCTTATCCAAACCGTCGAAATCTCGGTCAAAGGAGTACGCGTCTTTCATCAGGAACTCTCTTCCGCGTAAAACACCAAAACGGGGTCTGCGTTCGTCACGAAATTTATTTTGAATTTGATAGAGCGTCATCGGCAGCTCTTTGTAAGAACGCACATCGTCGCGAATGATGGATGTGATCACTTCTTCATGCGTCGGGCCAAGTGCGAATTCGCGCTGGTGCCTGTCTTTAAACCTCATTAGCTCCGGTCCGTAATCTTCCCACCTTCCAGATTCTTTCCAAAGTTCAGCCGGCTGGATCGCCGGCATAATCATTTCCTGTGCACCGGCGCGGTCCATTTCTTCACGTACAATCTGCTCCACCTTACGCAGAACCCGCCATCCTAACGGCAGAAATGAATAAACGCCGGCTGAGCTTTGCCGGATCATTCCGGCTCTCAGCATCAGCTGGTGGCTGACTGCATCAGCGCCGCTGGGATTGTCGCGAAGCGTTGGAACTAAGAACGTTGTTTGTCTCATCTATGACACCTCGATCAGCTATGTATTTTCCAAACCGGCTGTGTAAGCCGGCCCGGATTAAATCTGCTTCATTTATTTATGCGTTTAAACGGTTCAAGCTATTATTCAGCCTGCTGAGACTCAGGAAAAGATTCGATTGATGTCGTTCCAGGTTACTGCTATAACTAGCAGCATCAGCAGTGCGAATCCGACCAAGTGAACAAAACCTTCTTTTTGAGGGTCTATCGGCTTACCTCTAACTGCTTCCAGTCCGATAAACATCAGCCTGCCCCCATCGAGAGCCGGCAAGGGCAGTAGGTTGATGATACCTAAATTGACACTTAAAATGGCAGCCCACTGAATTAATACGAGTACTCCCATCGCCGCCACTTCACCAGTGTAGTTATAAATTCCGACAGGCCCTGCAAGTGCATCCAAACTAAATTGGCCGGTGACCAGCAGGCCAAGTGCTTCGATGATTAATTTCGTATATTCATATGTTTGAGTAAACCCAAAAGCAAGCGCACCGGTCAGCGTTCGTTCCGTTGGTGCAAGCACCCCGATCACGCCAATATCATCCGCTTCAGGAATTTCCCGAATTTCCGTTGTCATCGTGACGTCGAAAGTTTCGCCGTTTCGAGCTACGGTGAAATCCATTGTTTCATTCGGTGCTTCCTGGATGATCCCAGTCATATCCTCCCAAGTGCTGACCGCTGTTCCATCGATCGTCTGAATGACGTCACCTTCTTCGAGACCCGCTTCTTCCGCAGGTCCTTCTTCTGAAAGCCCTCCAACTACCGGCTCATTGACTGGCAGGCCGGCAATAGCAGCGTAAATAATCAGCAGGAATACTGCAAGAACGAAGTTCATCAGCGGTCCGGCAAAAATAGCAGCGGCGCGCTGAGATACCGTTTTCGAGGAGAATTGACGATCGTATGGAGCTATTTGTGTCGCCTTCTCATCATATACATATTGAGCCTTCCGGTCGAGGCTGTACGTAACAGGATCTTCCTCTTCTTCAACGTATCCACGTACAAACAGATCATGCTCCATATCAATCTGTTCCACCTGCATCACTCTGCAGTCTGGATGCTTGGATTTATTATTAATGATAAGTTTCTTAACGAGACCTTCATCATTAAATAGTAACCCGACTTCATAGCCGGGCTTTATTTGCACAAGTTCTGGATCTTCTCCTGCCATTCTGACAAACCCGCCTAGCGGAAGAAGCCTGATCGTATACGTAGTTTCGTTGCGGTCGAAGCTGAAAAGTTTCGGTCCAAACCCAATTGCAAACTCACGGCATAAAATGCCGGCTCGCTTCGCCACAACCAGGTGTCCCCATTCATGAATGAAGACAAGCAGACCGAAAATAACGATTACCGCTAATAAGGTGTTCATTTGCTTACACTTCCTTTATCCGGAGGCCTGCGCAGCAGTTCGAATGCGCGTCTCCCTGTCAATATCAATAATTTCTTGCAAATCAGGCTCGGTCACTCGCGAATGCCGTTCGAGTGCCTGTTCAACGAGCTCATCAATTTCTAAAAACGTAATCTTTCTATTTAAAAACATGTCAACAGCTGCTTCATTTGCCGCGTTGAGTACGGTCGGCATAGAGCCTCCCGCCTTGCCGGCTTCCAGAGCCAGCTTAAACGCTTTATACCGGTTTAGATCAAGCTGACTAAAATGAAGCGTTCCTGCTTCCCAAAGCTTTAATGGCCGGCTGCCCTGTATCGGCATCCGTTCCGGACAAGTTAGGGCATATTGAATCGGAACGCGCATATCAGGTGTGCCAAGATGTGCCATTACGCTGCCGTCCACATACTCCACCATCGAATGAACAATGCTTTCTGTATGAATCAGAACATCGATTTTTTCATAGGGCATATTAAAAAGCCAGTGCGCTTCTATCACTTCCAGCCCTTTGTTCATCATGGTCGCCGAATCAATTGTAATTTTTGCGCCCATGCTCCAATTTGGATGATTCAATGCTTCGTCAACCGTTACACCCTTAAGCTCCTCCCGGGATTTGTCCCGAAAACTGCCTCCGCTGGCAGTTAAAATAAGGCTTTTAACGTCCTGCTTTCTGCCGTGCAGGCATTGATAAATCGCTGAATGCTCACTATCAACCGGAAGCAGCTCAACGCCTGTCTCTCCCTGAAGTTTTTTAACGAGGTGACCAGCTGTTACGAGCGTTTCTTTATTCGCAATGGCGATCGTTTTACCAGCCCGCATAGCGGCAAGCGTCGGTTCCAATCCAACTCGCCCCATCACTGCGTTTACCAGAACGTCACCCTTGCTGCCCGCATTCGCACAGGCTGAAAGTCCCTCCTCTCCCGGAATTACTTCCGGTTTGTAAGTAAGCAGCGGTTTGAGCTTTTGAGCAGCTTCATGAGATCCCGCACCAATCACTGCCGGACGAAATTCATTCGCCGCTTCTGCGGCCGCCTCTGTATTTTTTCCAAAAGATAAGCTTTCCAGTTTAAAATGCTCCGGATTGTTTCTAATAATATCCAGCGTCTGTACCCCAATGGAGCCGGTAGCTCCAAGCAGATGTACGTGCTTCATATGTGACTGCCTCCAAATTCTTAATATGCCGTTGTTAGCGGCTAACCGGTACCGTCATCTTAACAGTCCCGGGCCTGCCCGTCTATTGCATGCAATCAGCCTAGCAATCCAAACAAGTAAAGCACCGGCATGACAAAAATCAAGCTGTCAAACCTGTCCAAAATACCTCCATGACCTGGAAGTACCTGTCCGGAATCCTTCACTGCGTAATGCCGCTTAAATGCTGATTCTACGAGATCACCGAGCTGTCCTGCCGTGGAAACAACCACAATACCAGCTACCGCTGTCCATACGTTTGGATACACAGGAATAAAATAATAATAGATCATCCCCGCCGTAAGCGCCAGTGCAATACCGCCAAGCGACCCTTCAATCGTTTTTTTCGGACTAATTTCCGGCCACAGCTTCGTTTTACCGAAAGCTCGACCCGCAAAATAGGCTCCGGAATCTGTAGCCCATACGAGAATCAGGATGAAGAAAAGTAACTCCATTCCATTATCCAGAAACCGAGCGTACATGAAATAATAAAAACCAAATCCGACATAAACGGATGCCAGCACGGTGAATCCAGCTTCATCAAAAGTAAATTTATTTTTAGATAGCACCGTTAAAGCGAGCAGACAAATAACAAGCAGCAAAAATAGCTCAAGTCTGTCTACTTCCCACGGCAGCTGCACAAGAAGCACATCCGGCACAACAAGCAGCAGCAGCAAAATAAAGCCTACTGCCCCTTTAAATGAGAATGGCTGAATCTGCTTCATTTTCAGCAGCTCTCTCATGCCGATGAGCGCAAGCGCGGTAACTAGTATGATAAACGCGGCTCCCCCAATGTAAATTAACCCCAGAAAGCCAGCGCCGGCTATGACTCCTGTAATAATGCGCTGCTTCATAGTATCCTCCTCTAAACACCGCCGTAGCGGCGCTGCCTGTTCTGATAAGACTGTACGGCTTCCAGCAGATGCTGCTCTTTGAAATCCGGCCAGAGTACTTCGGTAAACCAAAACTCTGAGTATGCAAGCTGCCAAAGCATGAAGTTACTCAACCGAATTTCACCGCTCGTTCGAATGAGGAGGTCAGGCTCCGTTAATCCATTTGTCATCAAATAATCTGACACGACGGATTCACTGATATCTTCTTTTCGTAAATGCCCTTTCTCCACGTCTTCATAAATATGCTCAAATGCTTCCATAATCTCATTGCGTGCACCATAGTTTAACGCAAAGTTTAAAATAAGACCTGTATTGTCAGCTGTTTTCGTGACAGCTTCTTCAACAGCCCGGCGCGTATACTCAGGCAGCCTCTCTTTCGAGCCGGTAATACGGACAATCACGTTTTCCTCCATCAAAACAGGGAGTTCCATGCTTAAGAATCGCTCCGGAAGCCTCATCAAAAAATCTACTTCTGTTTTTGGTCTCTTCCAATTCTCTGTAGAAAACGCATAAAGTGTTAATGTGTCTACACCGATCTTATTTGCAGAACGAACGATGGTCCGTATGACATTCATGCCTTCCCGGTGACCGGCAATGCGCGGCAATCCCCTCTGCTTTGCCCAGCGTCCGTTTCCATCCATAATGATAGCTATATGGGCTGGGACAGGGGCATCCTGATCAGGGAGCGTCTGCTCTACCGGATCGCTTTTCATTTTTCTTGCTAATTTATTTAACATGGCCTCTGCCTCCAACTGGTTCTAGTTGTCTAAAAAGCTCCTCTACTATTCTATCATGTTTGTCACCCCGTTATAATAAGGAAACAGATTTTTTCCTATTCCTGATGATAACAGCATAAGCATAAACAACGCTGGTCCAATTCCAACATGTTTTCTTTCTCTTAGAGCAAGGAAAGACTGTTGACTGCTCTCATTTAGTAACCTTAGGAGAAAAAATCGTTGTTTTATATTACATATGCTCGTTTTAACGAGCTCCCTCCTCGCCTTCATTACATGGAATTGTCTTTGACACTGCCGGCGGCCCGGCAGTGTCAAAGGAAGCTGCATTCAGCTGAAAATGGATCCTTTTCGCTGAAATGAAAAAAAGCTGCACGCCTGATTGGCGGGCAGCTTGCAACTTACACTTCCTTAACTTCGTTTTCTTTGTTTTTGGCATACTCATCAATCGTTTTAATCGTGCTGTCCGTGAGCTTCTGCACTTCATCCTGCTCACGCTTCAGCTCATCTTCTGTCAATACGCCATCCTTCTGCTCTTTCTTCAATTCATCATTACCATCCCGGCGGATGTTGCGAACTGCTACTTTTGCTTCTTCCGCATAACGGCCGATTATTTTGATCAATTCTTTCCGGCGCTCATCCGTAAGTGCTGGAATGTTAATGCGAATTACGTTGCCGTCGTTATTTGGAGACAGTCCCAGATCTGCTTTCTGAATTCCCTTTTCGATATTCTGAATGGAAGTTTTATCGAATGGTGTAATCAGCAGCAAGCGCCCTTCCGGCACGGATACTGTTGCCAGCTGGTTTAACGGCGTCAATGCACCGTAGTATTCCACCTGAACTTTATCAAGCAATGACGGGTTTGCTCTTCCTGCACGAATAGTGGAAAGCTCACGGCTGAACGCTTCTACTGATTTATCCATACGTTCTTTTGAATCTTTAATAACCTGCATTGACATATCAGACATTCCCCCTAATAATTGTTCCAATATCTTCGCCTGTTACGGCTCGACGGATATTTCCTTTTTCAGCGATGGAAAAGACAATAAGCGGAATATCGTTATCCATGCACAAGGATGAAGCAGTAGAATCCATGACTCCAAGGCCATCCTTTAAAATATCCAAGTAAGTAAGCTGCTCGTATTTTTTAGCATTTTCATCTGTGGAAGGATCTGAATTATAAACACCGTCTACGTTGTTTTTAGCCATCAGGATCACATCGGCTTCAATTTCAGCTGCACGCAGCGCGGCAGTCGTATCCGTTGAGAAATACGGATTTCCTGTACCCGCTGCAAAAATAACCACGCGCTTTTTCTCAAGATGACGAATCGCACGACGACGGATATAAGGCTCCGCCACCTGCCTCATTTCAATAGATGACTGTACACGCGTTTGGACGCCGATATTTTCCAGACTGTCCTGCAGAGCGAGTGAATTCATGACTGTAGCCAGCATACCCATATAGTCGGCTGTAGCCCGGTCCATTCCTTTAGCACTTCCGGCCATTCCTCTCCAAATGTTGCCGCCGCCTACGATGATAGCTATTTCGACATCAAGTTCATGAATTTCCCGAATTTGATCTGCGATGGACTGAATCATGTCCGGATCTATTCCGAATCCCTGCTCTCCCGCCAATGCTTCTCCGCTAAGTTTAAGTACAATTCGCTTATAGCTTGACTGCTCCATAAGTCCCTCCAAAGATGTAGATTCTCCCCATTCAGGAAAAAGGGACACCGGGGGTGTCCCTTTTTAACATGTGCTTACTTTTTCACCTGAGACATAACTTCTTCTGCGAAGTTGTCTTCACGCTTCTCCATACCTTCTCCAACTTCGTAGCGGAAGAATGTCTTCACAGAACCACCTTTGGATTCGACATACTTGCCTACTTTTTGGTCGCTGTCTTTTACGAATGCCTGCTCGTTTAAGCAGATCTCTTCGAAAAACTTGCCAAGACGGCCTTCTACCATTTTTTCGACAATGTTTTCAGGCTTGCCTTCATTCAGAGCCTGCTGCTTCAGTACATCGCGCTCGCGGTCTACTTCTTCTTCAGATACAGCATCGCGGCTGACATACTTCGGATTGATTGCAGCAATATGCATCGCTACGTCTTTAGCTGTTTCCTCATCTGCGCCTTCAACAACTGCGAGTACTCCAATGCGTCCGCCCATATGAATGTACGCACCTGCATGCTCATTATCGCCCAGCTCAACAATTTCAAAACGACGGAGGGAAATCTTCTCTCCAATTGTTGCGATCTGGTTATTAATAAAATCCTGAAGTGTATCCTGTTCACCAGCAAATTCCTGAGCAAGTGCTTCTTCAACATCTGCAGGGCTGTTAGTCAAAATGTGCTTCGCAACTGTATCGACCATATTGATAAAGCCATCGTTTTTAGAAACAAAGTCCGTCTCTGAGTTGATTTCTACAATTACAGCGCGGTTGCCCTCTTTTACGATATGAGCAAGCCCTTCCGCTGCAACTCGGTCAGCTTTTTTGGCAGCTTTTGCAATGCCTTTCTCACGGAGGAAATCCACTGCTTTTTCCATGTCACCATCTGTTTCAGACAGAGCTTTTTTGCAGTCCATCATGCCTGCACCTGTTTTTTCACGAAGTTCTTTCACCATTTTAGCTGAAATTGCCATTTTAAAATCCTCCTTATGTGATAAAGTGAAGCCTTTCTTACAAAAAGGGTGATAAAGGGTCAGCCCCTCTATCACCCTTTTCCTGCTTACGCTGTAGTTTCTTCTCCCTGATTTGCCTCAATGATTGCATCTGCCATCTTTGCAGTAAGAAGACGGACCGCACGGATCGCGTCATCGTTACCCGGAATGACGTAGTCAATCTCATCAGGATCACAGTTCGTATCAACGATACCGACGATAGGGATTTCAAGTTTATGCGCTTCTGCAACAGCGATTCGCTCTTTACGAGGATCGATGATGAACAGTGCGTCCGGAAGCTTATTCATCTCTTTAATTCCGCCGAGGAATTTTTCGAGACGGTCCATTTCCTTGTTGAGAATAACAACTTCTTTTTTCGGAAGGACATCAAAAGTGCCGTCTTCCTGCATCTGCTCAAGCTGCTTCAGACGGGAAATCCGCTTGCGGATCGTCTCAAAGTTAGTGAGCGTTCCGCCGAGCCAGCGCTGATTAATATAGTACATTCCTGCACGCTCTGCTTCTTCTTTAACAGAGTCCTGCGCCTGCTTCTTCGTACCGACAAACAATACGGTTCCGCCCTGCGCTGCAACATCACGTACAAAATTAAATGCTTCTTCAACTTTCTTCACTGTCTTTTGAAGATCAATGATGTAAATACCGTTTCGTTCTGTGAAAATGTAGCGATCCATTTTAGGATTCCAGCGGCGTGTCTGGTGTCCGAAATGTACTCCGGCCTCCAGCAGCTGCTTCATGGAGATCACTGCCATATTCACTCACCTCCTGTAATTGTTTTTTTAAACCTCCGGCCTGTTCATTTGCAAAGGGGACTGTCTCCAGCAACGCCCTCCACATCCGGACCGTGTGTAATTAACACCAAAGAGAAATATATCATATATCAGCACTGATGACAATCATCAATTTTCCAACTGCAGATGAAAACGGATGAGCAATTCTACTTCTCCGGTTCCCATCTGCAGCTCCTCGGCAATCTGTTCCGGTTTTTTTCCTGCAGCATACAGCTGCAGGACTTTTGCACGGTCGGAGAGCTGGAACGTTTCATCCTGCTCCTGCGGCAGTGGAGGAGTATAGGAGCGCTGTACTTCCTCTGCATCTGCAACTTTCTGATTTTGACTTATTTCAGCAGCCGCTGTTCCTTGTATTTCTTGCAGAAGCCGCTCATTACTGGCTTTCATTTCTTCTGTATAAGCAGCCAGAATGTCTTCCATCTGCCGCATTTTTTTATCCATATCCTGAGTCGGCTCTGCTTCCTGGCGCCTGAATAAAATGATCACAGCATAAAACGTCACTAGATGAAGCAGCAGGCTGGTCAGCAATAATAAGGTCATCTCTTACTCCCCCCTCATCATCCCGGCACCGGGTGACGAATATAGTCGCTGCTTAATTCCCCATCACGAAGAGACACATGCATGCCTCCTGATTCTGATTGTACCGTCCTGCTGTATTTCCCTGCATGAAAGGTAACGTTCGGATACACCGTTTTATATACGAGGATCGCCCCGCTGTCGGATTCATGATCCAACGCCTCAAGGCGGTCTTCCGCAAGTCTGATGAGCTGGGCAGATTCCCGCATCGCAGCCGCTACTCTCTCAGCCGGGGCAGCGCCTGTGTTACGAATGAGGACAAGCTGCTTTAACTTTTTTCTATTCTCAGCGAGCTGTTCATCATACCGTTTCTTTTGAGCACTCACCCGGGCACTGACACCGCAATATACATCCGTTTTCGTATAAAGCCTGTTGCCGAGCACATTCATAGATGCTTCAGTCCCTGCAGAAACCGTCCCTCCGGATACAAGACCTGCACCTTTTGTACAGGTAAAGAAGGCACCGGCTTCGACTCGGCTGTGAAGGACTTCTTTCTTTATGTAGACCGAACCTAGTGCCGTAACATCTGCTTCATTAAGAAACGAAGCTTCTACATCTTTATCGGCGCATACTGTTCCGTTCCCTGCTCCATTTACGCCGTATTTCACATATACTGATCCGCCGCTTTTTATATAAGCAGCTTCAACAGCACCATGGATATAGATATCTCCTTCAGCTTCCAGCCGATAGCCGGATGGAACGCTTCCGTGTATCACTATATTTCCATTAAACGAAATATTGCCTGTACTCATGTCCAGGTCGCCATTAACCTCAAAGACGGGGTTAATGTGAACGAGTCTGCGGTCGACTGAAATTTGACCATCTGCAGCAGCGATAACCTTTAAACCGTCATCAGATAAAACCGTATTTTTACCTGGCCTCAGTTTGAAATCTTTACCTGGAGCAGGTTCAACCGTATTTCCAGTCACCGTAGTGCCTGGCTTTCCAAGTTCTGCTTTTACTTTTTCACCAACCTCGTCGTCTTTTGATGCCATCCAAATATCGGTGACATGACGAAGGTTAACCTGGCCTGCCTGTTCGTGATCCTGAATTTTCTGTTCGGGCAGCCGCATATACGCATCCTTTCCTTTAACAGGAGGCAGCCCAGTTGCTACTGTTACTTCCGTCCCGCAGCCGTTTGTGTGAATCTGCTGGAGCACCTCGGCAGAAATACCAAACGCCACTCCGCTCATTTGCAGCATCTCTTCCATAGCAGCAACCGGGACTCCCGGAGGTATTCCATCGGGTCCCGGCCGGATGACAGCCTCCATTTCTCCGGCAGATATGATGATCGCCGCCCCTTCCAACTCTTCCATTCATCATCACTCCTTAAGAAATTAGTTATTCTCGTCAGTTAAAAACTGCTGAAGTTTTTTCATACACTTTGAATGAATCTGAGAGATGCGTGAGGTTGACAAATTCATAATGTTGCCGATTTCTGTAAGCGTCAGCTCTTCTGCGTAGAACAGCGAAACAACCGTCTGCTCTTTTTCGTTAAGCTTTCCTACAGCCTGGACGAGCTCCTGGAGCAGTCCTTTGTGAGCCAGTGCCTCATCCGGCGTTTTAGCCGTTTTATCAGCAAGCGTCTGAACAAATGAATCATCGCTGTCATCATCTCCTGCCTTTTCATCAATCGACAGGAAATGAGAAATGAAGCTGTCATTTAATGTTTTTGTGATATCAGATGTTTCGTAGCCGGTTTCCCTGCTGATCTCATCAGCCGTTGCTGCCCGGCCGAGCTGCTGCTCAAGCCTGTCGGCAGCCTGGTCAATCTTTTTGGCTTTTTCTCTGACAGAGCGCGGGAGCCAGTCCTCCTGACGAAGTCCGTCAATGATCGCTCCGCGGATTCGAAAGGAAGCATACGTGTCAAACTTGAGATCACGTGATGTATCAAACTTTTCCAGAGCATCATACAATCCGATAAGTCCATGGCTTCTAAGCTCTTCTTCTCTTACAGAACGCGGGAGATGGATCCGTACCCGCTGAACGTGATAATCTACGAGCGGCATATATGCTTCAATAAGAGAACTTCCAGCATGATCTGACCGATTCACCTGCCAATCCTCCCAATACTGGTGCAGCGGTTCGGCTATTTGACGGCTGTTCATTCAGCATCCTCCTCCTGAAAACTTTCCTCTTCAGCGGCTTCGGCAACATGGTCAGCAGTATCTTCCGGATGCTGTTTCAACGGCATCATTACAGCGTTCATGATATAGAACAGTACAATTCCAGCCACCATTCCACAAACGCCGCCCAGCGCGCTTCGGAACCCGGAGACAGCTATACTGTTTACCGGAAAAGAGGCGATAAACGTTAGCAAGGCAGCTGCGGCTGCTCCAGTTACGGCAAAGCGAATCATGCTGTCACCACTCCTTTATGCACGGTACGAATTTCCAGACTCCCGTCAGCCGGATTAAATTCGATCGTTCTTCCACTATTACCACCGGTATCTTCAAACATAATTCGAATAGATGCGTCTGCTAAAAGCCGCTTCACTGCTTCTGTATTACGCGGACCGATTCGAAACGTATCCGAGTCGGAAAAAGAAAACATTTGAGCACCTCCGGCGAGCTTAGCGAGCAGCCTGCCAGACGGAACCCCTCTAGTTTGAAAGTAACGGAGCATGTCTTCTACGGCGGTATCGGCAAATTTGGCACGATTAAGTGGAGCTGACACATTTCGTGAGTCCGGAAGCATAATGTGTGCCATAACAGCCATACGGCTCTTTTGATCGTACAGGATGAGTCCGACGCAGGAACCTAATCCGGTCGTTCGAAGCTTTTCTCCTGGTTGAGCGCTCTTCATATCTGCCATGCCGACTTTGATAATCTCACTCATCTGATTGTCCTGCTGGTGGAAACAATGCGACCAGAGAGTCTGGTTCCGGAACAATCAAAAGGCTTCCTTCCATGCCGCCGCTCTCACTGTCATCAGTCAAGCATGCATCAATCAGCAAAGCAGCGTCTGCTTCCGGGGCCACCGCGCTGAGTGCTTCTGCAATGAGCACACTTTTCAGATCAGCCGCCTGCTGTGGAGGGGAAAGATTAAGCACTTTACCTGTGAGATCACTTACAGCGCTGATGTACGCTCCGCAGACAATATTGCCCGCCTCTGCAAACGCTGACTGCAGCAGCGCCGGAGAATCCGGTGCGGCATATCCTGTCATCTGCCGGGCAAGGCGCTCTGCCTGAGAATCGGGAAGCATAAAGACCATCCACCCGTTCAATGCACCCGAAAGTTGAAAGAGAACGGCTGAAGCGGCTTCCTCCTCATCATCCAGAACAATGTCTTCAAAAGGCAGGATCGCAGCTGAGGGCACACGCATATCCATTCGCCGCCCCGTGAGGGTTGAAAGAGCAGTTGCAGCATGCCCGGCCCCTATATTTCCTGCTTCTTTCAGGAAGTCAAGCTCCTCAGCTCCAATCTCATAATTCACGGTGTTCCTCCATATTCTCAATCATGAGCAATGCCTCCTCATCGAGCACTTTTTCAAGGTGAAGCAGGATTAACAGCCGATTTTCCAGCTTTATCACACCGCGGATGCATGTATCATCAGCGGTGCCGGATGATTCGGGAGCTGCTTCCATACTGTCCCGCTCAATATCTATGACATCATTAGCAGCATCAACGATAAGTCCGACTTCCATTTCGCCGACCTGAACAATGATAATGCGAGTCGCATCTGTCGTTTCTCTATCTGCCATGTTAAATCGTCTTCTAAGATCAATGATCGGGGTAACGACCCCTCTTAGATTCATGACACCCTCTACAAAATCGGGTGTTCCCGGCACGCGTGTGACGTGCTGCATACGTTCAATAGAGCGAACTTTTTCTACTTCGGCGCCGTACTCTTCATCCTGCAGCTGAAAGACAATCAATTTAATGTTTCCTGCGGCTGTACTTTCCATACTCTTTCCTCCTCGTTTTTCGCATGTGCAGTTCTATTGAATCAACGCATTACAATCAATAATTAATGCAACCTGACCGTCTCCTAAAATAGTAGCTCCGGAAACCGCCTTTGTGTTTTTCAGATAGTCACCTAGTGATTTCAGGACGATTTCCTGTTGACCAATAAACCGGTGGACGACCAGGGCCGCCATTTTATCTCCCTTGCGCACAATGATGACAGACAATTCTTCCGTTTTTTCTTCGGTAACCGGCACCTGAAAGAACTCCGTCAAATCAAGCAGCGGCACCACATGCCCTCGAAAATCTATCACCTTCTGCTGCTGCACGCTCCAGATGTCCTCGCGTTTAATGATCGCTGTTTCGATAATGGAAGAAAGCGGCACAGCATACTTTTCATGCTGAACTTCTACGAGCATCACAGATATGATGGAAAGCGTAAGCGGAAGCTGAACAGAAAACACCGTGCCCTCTCCGAGCGTTGAATCGATTGCTACCGTGCCTCCCAGCGTTTCGATTTTGTTTTTGACAACGTCCAGTCCAACGCCTCTTCCTGATATATCCGACAGCTTTTCTGCGGTGCTGAGACCGCTTGAGAAAAGCAGCTCGTAAATTTGTTTGTCTGTCAGCTGATTTGCCGCTTCCTCGGAAACAACCCCTCCTGTAATCGCTTTTTGAAGTACTTTTTGCTTATGAATGCCAGCCCCGTCATCTGAAACTTCAATGAAAACATGATTCCCACTATGATAAGCATGAAGTCGGACGGTACCGGCAGCCGGTTTTCCAGCTGCTTCACGTTCAGAAGGAGATTCAATACCGTGGTCAATGGAATTTCGAAGCAAGTGAACGAGCGGGTCCCCGATCTCATCGATCACTGTTCGGTCGAGCTCCGTTTCCGCACCTGATATGACGAGCTCCACTTGCTTTCCTAATTCTTTGGACAAGCCTCGGATCATTCGTGGAAAACGGTTGAAAACCTGCTCCACAGGCACCATGCGCATATTTAATATAATGCTTTGAAGGTCTCCTGAAATTCGGGTCATATGCTCGACTGTTTCGGTCAAATCGCTGCTCCCAAGATCTTTGGCTATCTGCTCCAGCCGTCCCCGGTCAATAACGAGTTCTTCAAATAAGTTCATAAGACTGTCAAGCCGGTCGATATTCACACGGATCGTTTTTCCAGCTGGTGCTTGTTTAACCGGATCTGCTGAGCGTTCTTCATCTGCGGAGTCATTTTCTTCCGTCTCCGGAACCCTCTCCTGAATCACCGGTTTCTGCATCTCGGCCTCCGCACAGATGACGGAAGCTACCTCTGAAACTTTTAGTACAGCGGATTGAATTTCCTCAGCGGTATGTGCAGAAAGCACCACTGCCTGAAAATCAAAATCAAAAGCCTCTTCCTCAAGCTGTTCAGCTGCGGGAATGGATTTGATTACTTCGCCGTGTTTTTCCAAAGCTTCAAATACCATAAAAACCCTTGCGGCTTTTAAAACGACATTTTCCGAAAGACTGATGAATACTTGATAAGGGATAAATCCCTGCTCTCTGCCTTGTTCGACGACAGCGGTTTCATATTCATCAAATGTGAGTGTTTCAAATTCCGGCACAGCTTCAGGCTGTTTCTGCTCGAGCCGGCCGAGCCGCCCTACAATCGCACTCACGTCCCTGCGACCTTCCCCGCCCGTTGCAACATCTGTAACCATTTGCTCCAGGTCATCTACCGAATCAAACACAATATCAAGAACGTTTGAACCAGCTTCAATTTTCTCATTACGGATTCCGTCCAGTACATTCTCCATGTGATGTGTTAAATTTGTAAGGTCTTCAAAGCCCATCGTTGCAGCCATTCCTTTTAACGTGTGAGCAGACCGGAAAACTTCGTCGATAATGGTTAAGTCCTGAGGGTTCTTTTCAAGTCGCAGCAAGTTGTCATTTATCGCCTGCAGGTGTTCTGTGCTCTCATCGATGAACATATCTAAATATTGATTTTTATCCATTTTTTCAGCCCTCCATATAATTCAGCATCGTCTGACAATCTCAGCAGCCATCTCATGCAAATGATGAACGGCTGTTACTAGTCCTGTAGACTCAGCTGCACGCGGCATACCATAAACAATGCATGATGCTTCTGATTCAGAGAGACATGTATAAGGACTGTGAGAAGCAATTTGCTTCAATCCTTCGGCCCCATCTTTTCCCATGCCAGTTAAAATAACGGCCGTGACATGCTCAAATTGCGCCTTAGCTGCGGAAGTGAACAACACATCAACTGCTGGACGATGTCCATGTACAGGTTTTTCCTGATCTAATTGTAATGATACATTAGTCCCTTTTCTAATCATAGTTAAATGGTATCCTCCCGGAGCAATATACGCAACACCATTTTTAGCAATTTCACCAGATTCTGCTTCTTTCACAGTAATTGCTGACAGATTATTTAACCGTTTGCTGAGAGAAGCAGTGAAGCCTGCAGGCATGTGCTGAACGATGAAAACAGGACAAGGCAGGTCTTTCGGGAGCAGCGGCAGCACCATTTGCAGTGCTTTTGGTCCTCCTGTGGAGGTGCCGATAACGACAGCTCGTTCAGAAGTCCCGGAGCTTTGAACGTTTGGAACTCGTTTCACTGGTGCAGAAAGTGAGACTGGACGATACTGTGCTTCCGCTGCAGCCCGAAGCTTACACGCTAACTCTTCAGAAAGACGATCCACTGAAGAGATTCCATTGTCTGGTTTAGCGATAAAATCGACAGCGCCGGCAGACAGTGCTTTCATCGTTTCTTCCGTTCCGGAGCTTGTCAGGCTGGAGACCATAATGACGTTAACCGGAGCTGTTTTCAACAACTCAGGAAGCGCTTCGAGACCAGTCATAATCGGCATTTCAACATCAAGCGTAATGATATCAGGCTTCAGGAGACGAGCTTGAATTATTGCTTCTCTCCCGTTTCGCGCCCGCCCGCAGACCGTAAAATCAGCCAGTAGTTCGATCGCGTCCGAAATCACCTTTCTCATAAAGGCCGAATCATCGACTACTAATACTCTATGATGCGTCACGGTCGTTCCCCCCTCAGAAAGAACGTCTTCAACCGCTCGGTGAAAGAGGAGGACGTCTGCTTCTTTTCACCCGCTAACGTATCTGCTGCCTGCTTAACTGCTTTGGAAGCTTTGGTCGCAGGTGCATGAAGGATGAAAGGGAGCTGGGTTTTCACTGCTTTTGCTACTGCTGCGTCATCCGGAATACTGCCTGCAAAGGCCACAGGAAAAGCCAGAAACTTCAAAGCGGCATGACGGAGACTGTCTGCTGTTCGTTTTCCTTCTTTTTCAGTTGACGCTCTGTTGACAAGAATGGAAACCGGTCTTGCTTCTTCAAGCTGACTGATAAATTTCAGGACAGCATACGCGTCCGTTACAGAGGTGGGCTCCGGCGTCGTAACGAGCAGCACATCATCAGCTGCCTTCAAAAACTGCAGGCTTTCGAACGTAATTCCAGCTCCGAGGTCGAAAATGAACCGGTCGTACATTCCTTCGAGTTTTTCAAGCTGCTGATTAAAACGATGCTGTTTGGCTTCATCAAGCGAAAAAAGTTTTTTAAGCGCACTTCCTCCGCTGATAAAATGGAGACCTGAATCGTGACAGGAAATGACCTCTTGAATGGCAAGCTCGTCATCAAGCATTTTCACAATACTTCCTTTCGCTTCAGTTCCTAAAAGGAGGTGTACGTTAGCCATGCCAATATCCAAGTCCATCAAAAGAACTTTTTCACCTCGATTAACGTACTCTAAGCCGAGATTCACTGACATATTCGATTTTCCGACTCCACCTTTTCCACTGCAGATCGCCGTAGTTCTGACCGGCTTCGCAGTGGATTGACGCTGCATCCGCATTCTTTCTCTAAGCATATACGCCTGATCATTCACGTTTCGTTCCTCCAGTCCAGCAGCCGATCTGTAAGCCTGTCTCTGTCCGCTGAAAGCAGATCATCCGGGACATTCTGTCCGGTCGTCATCACACTCACCGGAATACCAGCTGAACAGGCGATGCTGATTGCTGCCCCTGCAGTCACTGTTTCATCAAATTTCGTTAAAATAAGCGAATCCGGCTGGGCATGGGCAAATTGCGAAACGACCGCTTCCATATCCTCCAGCTTCGAAGTGGCTGAAAGCACTAAGTGCCGTTCCGAATCGGAATCGTCACCGAGAATGTCCTGAAGTTGGTTTACATAATGTGTGTTACGGTAATTTCGACCGGCGGTATCGATAAATACATGATCATAGTCGCTGAACTGATTTCGAAACCGCTGAATGTCTTCAGCTGAGTATGCTACTCCAACTGGAATTTCAAGAAGCTCTGCATAGGTTTTTAACTGTTCTACTGCCGCTATCCGATATGTGTCAGCCGTAATAAAAGCAGCCCTTTTTTTATCTTGGAGAACAGTTTTGGCAGCCAGTTTAGCTAATGTCGTCGTTTTGCCAACCCCAGTTGGACCGAATACCTGCACAAATCGTGCTTCTACAGCCGGAACAGGCGTAGGAATCAGTTCTGAAACAGCTTCTTTCACAGCTGACTCTAATGCTTTAGCTCCCGGCTCAGCATCAGCGGAGTACCAGACTCGAAACAGTTTATCCTTTATCTTTTCTGTCTCTGCTTCACCGAGACCTGCTTTTTGTAACCGTTGCAGCCAGCTGCCTATCGCATCCGGCGAGGATATTTTCATTTCTCCTGCGCTGATACTCTCATCCGGTGCATTGGCAGGCGCTTCCATTTTCAATCGGTTCACTTGGTTCACCGTTTTTTGCGGCTTTCCTACTCCTGGATCAGGATCATGAGCAGCTGTCACTTCAACAATTGTTTTGGCTAAGAGACCAAATATGCCTCCCGTTTTCCGTTTTCTTGAATGCAGAATCACGGCGTGTATCCCCAGGTCCTGCTTCACTCTCGCCATTGCTTCTCCCATGGAAGGAGCTGTATATTTCTTTACTCTCATTTCACATTCACCACCCCTGTGCTCTGCACTTCAATATCGGGCTCCAGTTCGTTGTAGGAAAGTACAGGTACTTGCGGAAGATACCGCTCAATCAGATGTCTAATATACATTCGGACAGCTGGTGAACAGAGAATAACAGGTGCACGCCCCATTTCCTGCATTTTTTCTGACTCTTGCATCACGGCTTCTACGAGCTTTTGCGCATTTTCCGGATCAAGGTTTAAGAAAGCCCCGTGTTCCGTCTGCTGCACGGCATCTGCGACCATTTTTTCAACTGAGCCGCTAACCGTCATGACAAATAGCGGCTCTCCTTCTGATGCGTATTGAGCCGAAAGCTGTCTGGACAGGGCCTGCCTCACATACTCTGTCAGAACATCTGTATCCTTCGTCATTCTGCAGTAGTCTGCAAGAGCTTCAAAGATGACAGGCAAGTTTCGGATTGACACTTTTTCCTGCAGCAGTTTTTTCAGCACCTTTTGTACCTCTCCCGTAGAAAGCGGTGTCGGCGTCACATCTTCTACGAGTGTTGGATAGCTTTCATTCATATGGTCTATCAACTGCTTTGTTTCCTGGCGGCCGAGCAGCTCATGGGCGTGCTTTCTGATAACTTCTGTCAGATGAGTGGAGACAACCGAAGGAGGGTCAACCACCGTGTAGCCTGATAGTTCAGCGGGTTCTTTCATGTCCTCAGAAATCCACAGGGCCGGTAGTCCAAATGCAGGTTCTATTGTATCAATTCCTGTAATTTGCTCATCATCTATTCCAGGACTCATCGCCATATAATGGTCAAGCAGCAGCTCTCCACGTGCCAGTTCACTGCCCTTAATCTTAATAACATATTCGTTAGGCTGAAGCTGAATGTTATCTCGAATCCGGATCACCGGAACGACCATTCCCATTTCTACCGCCAGCTGACGCCTTATCATGACTACTCTGTCCAGAAGATCGCCGCCCTGGTTTGTATCTGCAAGCGGAATCAGGCCGTAGCCAAATTCAAATTCCACTGGATCTACCTGCAATAAATTTACGACACTTTCTGGTGAGGTAAGATCTTCCTCTGTTTCCGGCGGTGGACTGTCGTCAGGATCCTTCCACATTTCTTCTGCCAGCTGCGACCGGACGAGCATAAAGCCGCCTATCCCGAGTACAGCTGCAATAGAGGTCGTGACGAGCAGGTCAATCGGTGTGAAGATACCTAGCGCCGCAATTGTTGCACCTGCTACGTAAAGCATTTTTGGATAAGCAAACAGCTGCGTCGTTACGTCATGACCGAGGTTGCCTTCGGAAGCTGCTCTTGTGACGACGATCCCGGTAGCTGTGGAAATAAGCAGCGCAGGTATTTGACTGACAAGGCCGTCTCCGACTGTCAGCAGTGTATATTTGTTGGCAGCCTCTGCAAGGGCAAGCCCCTCCTGCAGCATGCCGATTACCAGTCCGAAAATAATGTTAATGATGACGATCACGATTCCTGCGATCGCATCTCCTTTTACAAATTTACTGGCTCCATCCATCGAGCCGTAAAAATCAGCTTCTCGTTCAATTTTTTGCCTGCGTTCCTTTGCTTCTATGTCAGAAATCATACCTGCATTCAAATCAGCATCGATACTCATCTGTTTTCCAGGCATCGCATCCAGGGTGAATCGCGCCCCTACTTCTGAGACACGCTCCGCTCCTTTTGTGATAACGATGAATTGAATGACGACAAGAATGACGAATACAACAAAGCCGACTAAGGCGTTACCGCCGACAACAAACTGTCCGAATGTTTCGATCACGTTTCCGGCGTCTCCCTGGTTACCGAGAATTGCCCGGGTGGTGGAAACGTTCAACCCCAGTCTGAACAACGTGACTAACAGCAGCAGCGTTGGAAAAATTGAAAACTGCAGCGGCTCTCTTGTATTCATCGATACGAGAATAATCAGCAGAGCGAAGGTGATATTGATAATAATCAGAAAATCAATAATGACTGTTGGAAGCGGAATGATCAGCATGATCACTATTAAAATAACAGTCAACAATATGCTTAGATCTTTTAATGGCATGACGTGTAATCTCCTTCACTCCGCTCAGATTTTCTGCTGAATGCGATACACATAGGCTAATACCTCTGCTACGGCTTTAAAAAGATCTTCCGGTACCTGATCTCCGATTTCAGCCTCTGCATACAGAGCTCTCGCAAGCGGTCTGTTCTCCACCATGACAACTTCATGCTGTCTGGCCGTGTTCTTTATTTTCAGCGCGATATAGTCAACCCCTTTTGCGGTTATGACAGGTGCCTCCATGGCGTTCTCATCATATTTCAGCGCAATTGCATAGTGCGTCGGGTTCGTAATAACAACATCCGCTTTCGGTACCTCCTGCATCATTCGGCTCATCGCCATCTGACGCTGTTTCTCTTTAATTTTTGATTTGATGAGCGGATCACCCTCTGTTTTTTTATACTCATCCTTGACATCCTGCTTTGACATGCGGATGTTTTTTTCAAAATCGTATTTCTGATACATATAGTCGAGGATCGCCAGAAAGATCAGCAGAAACGCTACCGCCAGGCCCATAATCACGATCAGCCTGCCTATCAACATCATGCCATCCCGTATGGAATACAATCCGAGCCGGAGCAGGTCATCAATAAAAAAGTACATGACACCTCCAGTAACAATTCCAACGAGCAGAATTTTCATCATGGATTTTAAAAATTCAACGAGTGCCCGGATTGAAAAAATTCGCTTAAACCCTTTAATCGGATCAATTTTTTCAAGCTTCATTTTTATTGCTTCCGGCGCAAACAGCACGCCTACCTGCAAGAGATTTGCCGCGACACCGGCTGCTCCGGCTGCCAGCATAACCGGTGCCGTGATTAAAAACGCCTGAAAAGAAAATTCGAGCATGAGCATATGCAGATTTTCTTCTGTAAGCTCCATCAGCATGAAATCCGTAAACGTAAAGCGGAGCATCGCCATGAGTTCCTGTGTAATGTAGCTTCCCATGAGCCAGAAAAGCAAAAATACCAGCATAAGAATAAATGCCGTATTCACATCCGTGCTTTTCGCAACCTGTCCTTTATTCCTTGATTCCAGCCTTTTCTTAGGCGTCGCTTTCTCGGTTTTTTCTTGTGCAAAATGTTGAAGATCCAGCTGCAGGTGCATTAGACGCCTCCGTATATCTGCATAAGTGTACGCATCGTTTCTATCGTCGTATCAACCAGATGCTGGACGAGCATCAAAAACGGTGCCATCGTCAGCATCAGCACGATCAGTCCCAGAAATATTTTAAGTGGAAGCCCAACAACAAAAACGTTCACCTGCGGCACGGTACGTGCAATCATGCCGAGTGCGACATCAACTAGAAAAATGGATCCCACAACAGGCATCGACATTTGAAACGCGATAATAAACATTGTGCTGAATGTGACGATAATAAAATCGATAAGTCTTTCATCTCCGAACGGCAAAAATGGCTGATCAAGCGGAATATATTGATAGCTGAAGTAGGCTCCGTCAATCATCAGGTGATGGCCGTCTACTGCTAAAATAAACAGCAGTGCAAATGTATACAAGTAGCTTCCTAGCAGCGGCGACTGGGTTCCGGTTTGAGGATCCACCACATTTGCAATTAAAAATCCGAGTTTAAGGTCAATTAATCCACCAGCTATCTGTACTGCATACAACAAAATGACTGCGACTAGCCCGATTGTGAGACCGACAAGCGCTTCCTTTAAGACGAGTAAAAAATAACTGTAGTCTATTTCCAGAACCGGCCAATCTTCTGTAAAGAATATAATCCATGACATACATACAGCGACGCCTATTTTCAGTTGACCCGGGACTGTTTGATAGGAGAAAAACGGAAGCGTCATCATAAAGGCTGACATTCTGACAAGAATCAGCAGAAATGCCGGAAACCATTCCAACCACTCCATGGCTATCCGATAAACTGATGCAGGTTGCTGAAAATTGATTCAGCAAATGTAAGCAGCTGCGTCAGCATCCACGGTCCAAACACAATCAGTGCGATCATGACCCCTGCAATTTTCGGAATGAAAGCCAGCGTTTGTTCCTGTATTTGAGTCGTTGCCTGAAAAATACTGACCCCGAGTCCTATCGCGAGCGCCGTCAGCAGCAGCGGTGCTGCTATAAGGAGCGTGACGAACACGCCTTGTTCTGCCCAGCCGAGCACCATTTCCTGACTCATGCGTAAACCTCCTAAAAGCTGTATAATAGCGATCGTACAATTAAATGCCAGCCGTCGACCATTACAAAGAGTAATACTTTAAACGGCAGTGCGATCATCACAGGCGGAAGCATCATCATCCCCATTGACATGAGTACACTTGCGACGACCATATCGATGACGAGAAAGGGAACAAAGATCATAAACCCGATTTGAAAAGCCGTTTTCAATTCGCTGATGGCAAACGCAGGTACCAGAGCCGTTAACGGAATATCATCCAGCGTTTCCGGTCGCTCTTCCCCGGCATATCCCATAAACAGCGCCAAATCCTTTTCTCGCGTATGTTCGGCCATGAACTGCTTCATAGGTGCTGCAGCCTCTTCGAAAGCTTCCTCCTGAGTGAGCTCTCCATCAAACATCGGCTGCAGGGCATTCTCATTTACTTCCGAAAAGACCGGAGCCATCACAAAAAATGTAAGAAAAAGAGCCAGTCCGACGATGACTTGGTTTGGCGGCATCTGCTGTGTTGCGAGTCCGGAACGGACAAATGACAGCACAATAACGATTCTCGTAAAACTCGTCATTAATATTAAGATCGCCGGTGCGATAGACAGAACCGTCAGTAACAAAAGCAGCTGCACGGTGGACGTTAGATTCTCACCGTCCTGGCTGAAAATATCCAGAGCTGGTATTTCAATAAATGCTGTCATCATTTTTTACGAGCCTCCAGCGCCTCTTTCACTTTACTGTGAGACTGCTTTACGCGATCGAGCTCTTTGGAAAGAAAAGAAGGGAACTGCTCTCCGCTGTCCGCAGCATATGGATTCTCTTTTTTTCTCGAAAACCAGCCTGCCACTGCTTGCTTCGAAACCGAAAAATCCGAACGCTCATCAGCCAGCAGTTTTTCGATTTCTTCCGCATCCGTAATTTCTTTTAACAGCGTGACGGTGTCTCCCACTCCCAGTACAAGGAGCCGGTCGCCTGCTTTTACAAGCTGTACGGATTTATTTGTCCCGATGCCGACCCCTCCTGCATTGACAAGTCCGCGTGTGCTGCTGAAATTTTTCGCTTTTTTGTTAACCAGCTTTAAGACAAAATAAAGCAGCGCCAGCACTGCAGCCAATCCGCCAAAGAGCTGCAGCGTCATCATAAACATGCCGCTTCCTTGATTGTCACCGTTAACAGGAAGAGGCGTTTCTACCTCATCCCAGCTTTCCTCTCCCTGAGGATCTCCGCTTTCATTTTCCGTACTCCCGTTTTGGAGTCCTTCAAGCACGCTTTGCTCTTGCTCACCGTATTCCGACTCCGCCCAAGCGGTAGCAGGAAAGAGCAGGATGATGCTGATTAAGAATAGTACCCGCACGTTACACGCCCCCTGTATTACCCAACCGATTTATTAATGGCTTCGAGCACCCGGTCTGCCTGAAACGGCTTTACGATAAAATCTCTCGCACCTGCCTGGATCGCATCGATTACCATTGCCTGCTGTCCCATCGCAGAGCACATAATCACATTCGCATCCGGGTCATGCTTTTTTATTTCTTTCAATGAAGAAATTCCATCCATCTCCGGCATCGTAATGTCCATCGTCACGAGATCTGGCGAAAGCTCCTTGTACAATTCAAGAGCCTGTGCCCCATCAGCTGCTTCACCCGCTATCACAAATCCATTCTTCTCTAAAATGTCCTTAATCATCATCCGCATAAATGCCGCATCATCTACTACGAGTACTTTTTTTCCCATTGTCCATTCTCCTCATCCGCTATCCGCGTAAATTTTTCATTCGGTCTTCTTTGCTGACAATATCCAGTACGCGCACACCGAAGTTTTCATCGATGACGACGACTTCCCCTTTTGCAATCAGGCGCTGATTCACTAAAATATCTACCGGTTCTCCGGCCAGCTTGTCCAGTTCAACTATCGATCCTTTTGAGAACTCCAAAATATCTTTGATGGAGCGCTTCGTTCTGCCCAGCTCAACCGTAACTTCAAGCGGTATTTCCATCAGCATTTCCAGATTTCTTGTTTCCTGATCGCTTAACTGCGGACCTGAAAAATCTGTAAAGGCTGCTTCATGAATATCTGCTTCCCGCTGCGGATGCCTTGTACCGACATGCTGAGGCTGATGGTTGGGTTCATTTAAGCGCGCGCTCTCCGCAGGCGTCCTGCTTTCTTTTTCAGGTTCAGCGGCAGCTGCCGGCTGATCCTCCGTTACCGTTTCCAGTACCTCATCCGGGATATCCTGTGCAGCAGGGTTCATCAGCTTTTGCACCATGTTTTTTGCAAACGACAGGGTAAACAGCTGCATAATTTTCGAATCGATGAGTGTTCCGATTTTTAAATCAAATGATATTTGTACGAGCTGATCGTCATCCGGAAGCTCCGCGCCATCCGGATCCTCCTGCAGATCCATGATAGAAATGCCCGGTGGCGATATATCTACTTTTTGATTGAATATCGTCGACATGGAGGTGGAGGCTGAACCCATCATCTGATTCATCGCTTCCTGTACGGCACTCATTTCCATTTCGCCGAGCTGTTCTTCTACGTTCATCCCATCATTGCCCATCATCAGGTCTGCAATGATTGCAGCATCCTTCGTTTTAATTACGAGAAGGTTCACGCCTTCAAACCCTTCCGTGTACTCGACAGATACAGCAACGTGCGGTTTTGGGAATTCCTGCTGCAGCGATTCACGGGCAACCATCTGTACTTTTGGAGTTGTAATGTCGACCTTCTGATTAAGTAGCGTAGACAGTGCAGTAGCCGAACTTCCAAATGCTATGTTGCCGATTTCGCCCAGCGCATCCTCTTCTATCGCATCGAGCCCTGCTTCTTTTGGTGGATTCTTTTCGGCTTCAGGCTCAGGTGCCGGATCGGGTTCCTCTTCATCCAGGCCGTTCAACAATTCATTTATTTCGTCTTGTGAAAGCATATCGTCATTCATCATTATCCAGTCCCTCCAGTACTTCCGTGACCTGTACAGCAAGTGATTGTTTCATTTTACCTGGCTGCACTTTAAATTTGGATTCTTCGCCAACTCTGGCCGTAAGCGGTCTATCGTATTTTTGATTTAGTTCGATCATGTCGCCGCCGCCGAGCGATAAAAACTCCTCAATGGTGACATCGGTCCTGCCCAGCTCGACGATGAAGGGGACCTGGGAGCCTTTCACATGCCACTCCAATGATTGCAGCTCTTCTTCATTACGCTCCTTTTGCTTCTCCTGCATCCATAGATGAATCGACAATCTCGGAAGGATTGATTCAATGACTACGTGCGGAAGGCAAATATTGATCATCCCGGATGCTTCTCCAATTGCGGTTGAAAATGAAATAACGACAACCGTTTCATTTGGAGAAACCAGTTGAAGAAATTGAGGATTGACCTCCACGTCCTCCATCACAGGATCGAACTCTTCCACTGAGAGCCAGGCCTCGCGGAAAACCTCCAGCATACGCTGAAACAGCTGGGTCATGATTTTAATTTCTATTTCCGTCAGATTTTCAACCTTGTTATATGGTTCTCCTCGTCCGCCGAGCATGCGGTCGAGCATTGCGTAGGCAATGTTTGGGTTCATCTCCATTACGAAGCGTCCATCAAGCGGAAATGGTTCAAACACGTTTAAAATCGTCATCTTCGGAACCGACCGGATAAACTCTTCGTAAGGGAGCTGATCGACAGAAGCTACCGAGATCGAAACGTACGTTCTTAGGTGAGCGGAAAGCTGGGTGGTCAGCAGCCTGGCGAAATTTTCGTGAATGCGCGTTATCGACCTGACCTGGTCTTTTGAAAAACGGAGCGCCCGCTTAAAGTCGTAGACTTTTATTTTCTTTTCTGTTTCTTCTTTTTTCAGCTCGTCTGCGTCTACTTCTCCAGTAGATAACGAAGAGAGAAGAGCGTCGATCTCACTTTGTGAGAGCACATCTGCCATGCCAAACACCTCGCCTTATTGTAAAACCGGTTTATTGAATCACTTTCTGATTCATATAAACTTCTACGACATTGCCTTCTGTCATCAATTGATTTAATTCTTCCCGAATGCTGGCTTCTAAGTTACGAATTCCTTCAGATCCGCGAAAATCATCTACAGACCTGTCGGAAAGCTGTCCGATAATAATGTTTTCTACTTGAAACTGTCTCATTTCGAGCTCTGCTTTTGCATCTTCACTGTCTGCCTGCAGAACGAACGATGAACGAATAATCTGATTTGAGTACAGATTTGTCGTAATCTCTTCCGTTTCAAGCGACCTGCTTACAATTTCCTCAACTTTCGGTTCTTCTTCTCCCTCGACGCTCGTTTCGAAAAATTGTGTGTATAAAAAGAATGTAATGATACCGATCAGGGTCATAGCAGCCAGCACCATAAGCGTCACGTTCAGCAGCCTATTCTGAAGCATTTTTTTCCCCTTCCAACACGAGTCCGGCTGCTGTTCCAGCCAGTCCGACTTCTTGATAAAATCTCTTTATTTTTTCAGCCATCTGCTGCTCTGTTTCTAAAACGACCAGTTTTTTTCCGTTAATCAGGGTGATCGTTGTATCTGGAAAAGACTGAATTTGTTCAATGAACAGGGCGTTCAGCATAAATGGCTGGCTGTTTAAACGGGTCAGTTCAATCACTCAGCCACCTCCAATTAAGACGACGGAGCAGCAGAACTGCTGCCCGGTTCGCCGTTAGTTATATTTAACGCTTCAGATTAACGAGCTCCTGAAGGATTTCATCTGATGTTGTAATCATTCGTGTATTCGCCTGAAATCCACGTTGAGCAATAATCATTTCGGCAAATTCCTCGGAAAGATCGACGTTCGACATTTCAAGAGAAGCACCGACTAATTCGCCGCGCCCCTGAGTACCAGGCGTGCCAAACTGCGGATCACCAGAGTTCGCCGTGACGGCGTACGTATTGTTGCCTGCCTTATTCAGTCCACCCGGATTAGCAAAGTTTGCCATGGAGATACGCCCGAGTACAGCAGACTGACCATTTGAAAATACTCCGTTAATTTCTCCAGACGGTGCGATACTGAAGCTTTGCAGCGTTGCCTCCGCATCATCGATATCAGCTCCTATATCACCAGCTGCTGCACCTGCTTGAATAGTCAGTGGACCAAGCGCTCCCTCCCCGAAGGCATCAGCGTCATTTCCTGGACCGACACCCATTACGCTTAGCCCGTCACCGTTCACTAATGTTCCGGTTGAATCCAGGTAAAAGTTGCCGGCGCGGGTGTACATCATCTGATCGCCGTCCTGAACGACAAAGTAGCCGTCACCGGAAATCGCCAGATCAAGATCGCGGCCGGTGGTTTGAAGGGAGCCTTGCGTATTAACCGTATCGATTGTTGACATGCCGCCGCCAAGGCCAATCTGCTGCGGGTTTGTTCCGCCTCGTTGAGCACCGGCAGCACCGGCCCCCTGCATCTGCTGACTGACGAGGTCGTTAAAAGTCGTCCGTCCTTTTTTAAATCCGTGTGTGTTAACGTTTGAAATGTTGTTTCCGATAACGTCCAGCTTGTTTTGGAAGTTCCCCATCCCGCCAATACCGGAATATAATGATCGAAGCATCGTATGCTATCCCCTTTCGAATGTAGGCGCTGCATCTGTCAGTCAGCAGCGCATCGGCTTCCCGAAGGTCCAGCCGACTATAAAATGATGGTGCCGTTAATATTACTGAAAATACTTCCGTTGCTCTCGCCGCGTTCGACTGCAGTGATGACTGTCTTACTGGCCGTATTAACAACCAGTGCAGCGTCAGCCGTTATAACAACGGAGTCGGTTACTCCTTTTTGTTCTGCTTCGGACAGTTTCTGATCCATCGTTCTCCAAGTATCCGAAGAAATGGATATATCTCTTTCCTGCATTCGTTTTGCTGCGTGTTTACTCAGCTGAATACCTGATTCTGCAGACTGTAGAGCTGCTTTGAAGTCGGCTCTGCCGTTTTGCTCCGGTTTGTTCAATGCTCCAGGCGGCGGAAACTGGAGATGATGGGGCATGATCTTGGTCATTGTCCCTCTCCTTTACATTTGATTAACAGATCGAAGGCTGGAGGTCGGTATCTTTTCCTCTCCGACTGCAAGCATCGCTCGCCCATCTTTAAATAAAACGGAATCTACTATTCCTGTTTTTTCTGATTTGCGGCCTTCTTCGTCTTCCATTTCATACGTAATTTCCCGACCGATCAAATCGCTGTGCGAAACAAAACCATTCTGCTGCTGGCTTTCAAACATTTTTCTCATTGTTTCGTTCAAGTTCGTCATTTGCTCCAGTGTCGAAAACTGGGCCATTTGAGCAATAAACTCTTTATCTTCCATTGGATTCATTGGGTCCTGATTTTGAAGCTGCGTCAAAAGAATCTTAAGAAATGCATCTCGGTCTAAATCCTGCTGCGGCGCCTGGTTCTTTTTCTGTTTAACTAAATCTTCGTAGAATACAGGTTGAGGACTTGTTCCTGCCGATTGAAGCATTAGTCATTCACCTCCTCTAATAAGGATGCCATCAGCTCGCTGAAATCCAAATCTGTATCCTGCTCCTCTTCATCTTCCTGAGCAGCTTCAAGGTTTGGCTCCTGCTGTTGGCGTTTAGACTCCTGATGTTCTTTCCATTGCTGTACAGACTGTTGAATATCAATGCGGTCCAACTGTAAATTCTGCTGTTGAAAGGCTTGTTTAAGCTGATGCACAGTCTGCTCCATCACTTCTCTGGCCTGCGAGGTAAATGTCATGATTCTGGCTTGCATGACACCATTTACCTGCTGCAGTGTAACTTCCAGTCTGCCGAGGCTTTGTGGATGCAAACGGATTGTAAGTTGCTGCGCTCCGTTTTGCATCTGCTGTACTTGCAGTCGTTTCACCAGCGTTTCAAATTGCTTGATCATCGTCTCCTGCCTCCCGGTGCTTTCCGTAACGGCTGCCTGCATGGAAAGCGGGACAAACGTTTGAACACGGATATCCGGGAGCGGCTTATGATGTAAGAACGCCTCTGATTTGACGGGTTTCACAGGGGCTTTTTGTTTCATCACCGGAAGCGGTTCTTCAAGAACAGGTCGAGCTGCTGTCTGTTCTCCTGGCCGTCTAAAAATAAATGCCTGTTCGGGCGCTCTGACAGGTTCGTGTTGTTTCAATTCTGATTGAATCAGTACTAAAAGAGCTTCAGCTTCTTTCACTGTCAGCAGCTGGTTGACTTCCTTCAGCTCACCAGTGGCATCCTGCATATCGATCCACTTGGTTACTTCTTCTGCGAACAGCTCCAGAGCTGCTGAGTCCTTTATAGCACTGTAGAGTACTTCAGCTGCCACTCGTTCAAGCTTTACCAGGTCCAACGAATCGACTTCACCGCTGATCAGCTGTTCGATTTGGTGCAGGAGCGTTTGATTCTCCGTGTCGACAGGCTGTTTTCTTTGTTCTCCATCAACAGGCTGCTCTAAAATCAGTTCTCCGGATATTGCATCAATGGTAAAAACACCTTGTTCCTCCTGCAGCCTCTCCAACAATTCCCTGATTACTGTTTGCGCCTCTCTCGGCAGCATCAGGAGTGGAACATCAGCTTCATCCAGTAACTCTTCTGACATCAGCTCCTCTACTGGCTCGCCCGTATTTTCTTCCGCAAGCTGAAGCAAGTCCATAAAAGCGTGCTCAGATGATGCATCGTCTTTAGAATGAATCGGCGTTTCTGTCATTACTGTTCGCATAAGCTGTATGAGCATTTTTTCACCTCCTTTCGGTATCAGATCACTGATTATTCGCTCGACAGTGCATTGATGATCGCTGCCGCCTGATCTTCCTCCATTCTGGAGAGGATCTCGGCCCTGCTTGTCACCTGCATCCCCCTAAAATACGTTACTGCCTCTTCAAGCGTCATTTCTTCCATGATCGCCGCTGCTCTCGAAGCAGTCATAAGTTGAAGCGTACGAATCATATCCTCCAGTTCTTCAAGGGCCTGACTGGAATCTTCATCTTCCTCTTCATCTTCCTCTTCTTCGAATTCGGGCTCTTCCTCTTCAGCAGCAGCAAGCGCTTCTTCCAGCTCTAATTCCAATTCCTCAATACGTCGCTGCAGTTCCTGATTCTCATGGTGCAACACTGCTTCCTCTTCTTCATCGACTTCTTCTTCACTGAACAAAGAAGCGGTAAAATCAGCAGCATATTGAACTGGTTGAAAACCGAGATAGTACATGACTACTCCTGCCAGCATAACGGCAAACAAGACAGGAATAATCACTACCATAAAAATCAGCTGCAGTTTGCTCTGTTTTTTTTCTTTAACAGCGGGCATCGTTTGATCAACTCATCTTTCGTGAAAACTGGCGCATTGATATTTCATCCATGTTAAGCCGCTCAAGCCGTTTTTCTTCCAATTGAAACCGGTCTAATTCTTTTTTAAACAGCACATCGAATTTTCGAACGTCCTGCGACAGCTGCTGCAGAACCTTTTCTTTTTCCTGCATGTGGCGGCGCGCATGCTGTGTTTCGCGCTGCAGCGTGGCTATCATTTTCTCCAGGTAATCCATTTCCTGACGAAACTGAACGAGGTCTTCCGCCCTGATCCCCCCTGTCAAAGAGACATTTTGTTTGTCCGTTAATACTTCTTTTCTTTTTAGTGACTCAAACAAACGGCTGCCGCATTCCTCAAAGTGATCAGCTGCTCTTGCAAATGCAGCCGCCGCATCAGCTCGTTCGTTTTCTTTTATTTCCTGCACTTTTCGAAGTGAGAACGTAAACGTCAAGTTTGTGCAGCTCCTTTGTAAACGACTTCAGTTAGGGCTTCAACTGCTTCAGGAAAGGACAAATGCTCATCCGCCTGCTGTTTGACAGCCTCCATCAAATCCGGGTAAAGCTTGAGGGCCCGGTCTACATGCGAATTAGCACCTTTTTTATAGGCTCCGATTGAGATGAGATCCTCATGCTCTTTATATACAGCCAGCAGATGCCTGAATTCCTCTGCGGTGCGCAAATGGTCCGGAGTACATAACTCGTTCATCACCCGGCTGATGCTTTGCAGAACGTTCACAGCCGGAAAATGTCCGCGGTTTGCGAGTTCTCTGTCGAGAACGATATGGCCATCCAAGATTCCGCGGACCGTGTCTGCAATTGGTTCGTTGAAGTCATCTCCATCAACTAAAACCGTATAGAAGGCTGTTATAGAGCCGTTTTTACTTGTCCCGCTTCGTTCAAGAAGTCTAGGTAACATAGCAAATACGGACGGTGTATATCCCTTGGTTGCCGGTGGCTCACCAGCTGCCAGGCCTATTTCCCGCTGCGCCATTGCTACTCTCGTTACGCTATCCATCATTAAATTAACGTGCATGCCTCTGTTTCGAAAGTATTCAGCAACTGCGGTAGCGGTCATAGCTCCCTTTACACGCATCAGCGCCGGCTGATCTGAGGTTGCTGCTACCACGATCGTCCTGCTCATACCTTCCAGTCCCAGATCCCGTTCGATAAAATCCTTGACTTCCCGCCCCCGTTCCCCGATCAGTGCAATTACGTTAATATCTGCATCTGAATGTTTCGCTATCATGGAGAGCAGCGTACTTTTGCCAACGCCGCTTCCAGCGAAAATACCAAGCCGCTGACCTTTTCCAATCGTAAAAAGTGAATCAATCACTTTTACACCTATCGGGAGAACCTGTTCAATTCTCGGCCTTGATAAAGGAGAAGGGGGGTTATTATCCGTCGAAATATTTGTTAATCCAAATATCGGATCTCCTTTTTCCAGCGGTCTGCCCAGCCCGTCCAGGACGGTGCCGATAAGTCCTGTTCCTACAGGAACCTTCCACGGGCTGCCGCTATTTTTCACTAGATTTCCTGGTGCAACGGACGTTACTCTATCGTATGGCATCAGCAGGAGACTTCCTTTCCGGAACCCCACAACTTCAGCTGGAATTTTCTGACCTGCAGAAGTAGAGATAAAGCAAACATCACCGATAGAAGCTACGGGGCCGGCGGACTCGATCATCAATCCGATTACCTGGCGAACTTTTCCGTATTCGACAAACGAAGAGCTGCGATCGACGATTTGCATCAGGCTGGCGATGTGGCTGCTCATGTGATGGCCGCTCTGCTTGCAAATAGTTTTTTCTTCAGTTCGTTCAACTGCACGTCTGCCCCTGCATCAATGCGGGAAGTCTCTGTTTCAATCGCGAGACCACCGGCATCCAGATCCGGATCCGGAAGCAATATAAGCTCCGCTGCAGGCCCGGCTGCTTCCTCCAGTTCATTTCGCTGAGAACAGATGAGCGCATAATCTGCTTGAGAAGCATAAACGGTAACAGTTTCTGTCCAGCTTCTGCTTTTTAACACTGCCTTTGTCATGTCAACATAAAAGCTACGTTCCTTCAGCTCACAGCCGATTATTTTCTCTGCAAGATGAAAAGCAAGTTTTAAGACATCCGTTTGCGATTCTTCCAGCTGATGCATTCGTTCCGTGAAAGCAAGTTCTACGATGGATGCAGCATCAGCGATCTGCTCTTTCCAATTCTGAGCTGCTTGCGCACTGCCTTCCTCAAATCCTGCATGGAAGCCTTCTCTCTCTGCCTCTTCATACATTTGCTGCGCCTTTTCCTTCATCTCGGATTCCAAATACGACAAACGCTCATTGACTTCGCGCTTTTGGCTGTTGAGCTCTTCCTGCTGTAAATAAATATCTTGCATCTGTTCCTGAACGATCTCTCTTTCGGCTTTTTCAGGAGCTTCCAGAGAAGCGGCAGCTTCTTCAGCTGCCGACATTTCAAAGGGGCGAATGATTTTAACAGAGGAGCTTGGAAGTCCGGATTTCCGAATAATGCTAGACAATGATATCATCTCCTCCGCCGCGGGCTATGACTATTTCACCAGATTCCTCCAGTCTCCTGATTGTACCGACAATTCGTGTCTGCGCTTCTTCCACATCACGCAGTCTGACGGGTCCCATAAATTCCATTTCTTCCTGGAATGTTTCGGACATTCGCTGCGACATGTTTGTAAAAACAATGTTCTTCACTTCCTCGCTAGCCACTTTCAGAGCAAGCTGTAAATCGTTGTTTTCCACGTCCCTGATAACGCGCTGAATCGAACGATTATCGAGAGTGACAATATCTTCAAATACAAACATACGCTTTTTAATTTCTTCTGCGAGCTCTGGATCCTGTATTTCCAACGCATCTAAAATAGTCCGTTCTGTGCTTCGGTCCACGCTGTTCAGCACTTCTACTACAGATTCAATTCCGCCTGCTTCCGTAAAGTCCTGTGTGACTGTCGAAGACAGCTTTTTCTCAAGAATGGATTCAACCTCATGAATAATCTCAGGTGATGTGCTGTCCATAATCGCAATTCGTTTAGCAACATCCGCCTGCAGCTCTTGCGGCAGCGCAGACAGAATTTGTCCAGACTGCTCACTGTCCAAGTATGAGAGTACCAGGGCGATTGTCTGAGGATGTTCATTTTGAATAAAGTTGAAAATTTGCATCGAATCCGTTTTTCTTGCAAAGTCAAACGGACGTACTTGCAAAGTAGACGTCAGCCTGCTGATTATAGCATCGGCTTCTTCACCGCCGAGCGCTTTTTCCAGCACATCCTTTGCATACCCGATACCGCCCTGCGAAATATATTCCTGTGCGACTGCCAGCTTATGGAACTGATCCAGAATCTCATCTTTTTGCTCCTGCTCCACTCGTCTCACACCGGCGATTTCCAGCGTTAATTTTTCAATCTCTTCTTCAGATAAATGTTTATACACCTGAGCTGAAACGTCCGGACCCATTGAGATGAGGAGGATGGCCGCTTTTTGACGGCCGGTCAATTCTTTTCGCTTTGCCATGATACGCTCCTCCTTTTAATCTTCCGACAGCCAGCTTCTGATCAGCTTCGAAAATTGATCCGGTTTCTCTCTGGCCAGTTTTTCCAGCTGTTTTCTTCGAGTCGTCGATTCATCTTCACGCTCTTCCAGAGGCGGAAGCTCATATTCCTCCTGAATAAAACCTGTTTCTTCCACGTCATCTGTGTCTCTGCTTTTACGAACAAGAAGAAAAATAAGCAGTGCAACAATCAGAACAAGCAGTACCGAAACGATCATCCAAAGCGAAAGGCCTCCGCCCGGCTCTTCCATTTCGGGTGCTCCATGAAACGGCATTGCCGATACTAAAACTCGTTCTTCAATATCCAGTTCATCCCATTCAGCAGTCATCTCGCTGTCCACCGACGTGCGGATAATTTGACTGACGAGCGCCTGAATATCGTTCAATTGTGCCTGCGGCAGCGAGTTCATGTCTTCAGGGTCCGGTGGTTCCACCATAACCTGGATGCCAAGATCCCTTATTTTATAAGGACTTTCAACAATATCTCTCGAGATCCGGTTCACCTCGTTATTGATTCTTTCTTCTATCCGTTCAGAATCACCATAAGCGCCTCCCCCGGCAAAGCCGGGAAAGCCTGGCACATCGTCTTCATCTGTACCTGGTACCCCGCCGTCCTCTGGGTCGAGTCCTTCATAAATATCTGTGATTCGTTCAACACTGATAGCAATTCCTTCGTTCAGGTCTTCATCAACAGGCTCGACAAGCTCTTCCTGCCTGTTCTCCTGAGTGAAATCAATATCGGTAGAAACCGATACGACCGCTTTATTCGGCCCCATAATGGTCGCGAGCATCTGCTGCAGTTCCCGCTGTATGTCACGTTCGATATCCCGCTGTACGGCCCGATTCTGCTCATAAGCTGTACCTGTACTGCTCCCATCCTGCGAATCAAACTCCAAATGCCTGGACATTTGATCGGTAATAACGACATCTTCGACAGCCAAATTGGGCACACTCTGTGACACAAGGTGATAGAGGGAGCGAATTTGGGCTTCATCAAGTGAAGCACCCGGCTGCACATTGACCATCACGGAAGCTGTAGAAGCACCATCCTCTTCAGCCAGCCAAGGGCTTTCTTCTGGCATCGTTATCATGACCTGCGCCTGACTTATCCCGTCAATATTTCGAATCAAATCCTCTAGCGACGTTTGCAGAGCAGCACGTTCGAGCAGCTGAAATTCATTTTCTGTCGTTCCAAAACCCATATTCTCACTGAAGGTGCTGTAATCGATTCGTCCGGTTCGCGGTATTCCTTCTGCTGCAAGGGACACTTTCAGATCATCTACCATCCGGTCAGGCACTGATACGACTGTCCCGTCAGCTGAAACTTCGTTTGCAATTCCGCGGCCGTCAAGTGTTGCCTTTACTTCCCCTGCTTCCTGCATCGTCATGTTCGTGTAAAGCGGCACATAGTGTGTTCGTGAGCCCGCCCATGAGATAGCAGCGGCTATTATAACGATCAGAATCAGTGTACCGATCATTAAGCTTTTTTGATTTTTTGTTCGCGTTTGCCAGAACTCTTTGAATCGCGTTCCGGTCTGTGATAGCTGCTCTTTCATGCTTCCTCCCACTTCACCGACGCTCGTCAACTGGTGCAATTAATCTTTCCACGTTTAAACTCTTTAAAGTCCGGGAAACCAGACGATATACATAGTAAGTTAGTTAAACCTGCATTCGCATTATTTCCTGATACGCCTCGATCGCTTTATTACGAACTTCAACAGTTGTCTCCAGTGCGACAGACGCTTTTTGGCCTGCAATCATTACTTGATGAAGATCAACATCTTCACCGCGCGCCATCGCTGTCGTCATGTTTTCTGAGGCTGTACGGGTCTCATTAAGGCTTCCTACAGCATCATTAAGCCATGCAGAAAAAGAACTGCTTGCTTGAGCAGGCGTTGTTTCCAGTGCGTTTCGATAGCCCGGGTTCGCCATAATTGACGTTTGATTACCAATTGATTCAATAGCCATGCTTTCAATCCCCTTTTTATTTATCTTCCAATCTCCAGCGCACGCATCAACATGCTTTTATGCGCGTCAAATGCTGTAATATTCGCTTCGTACGATCTTGATGCCCCCATTAGATCAATCATTTCCTTTAACGGATCCACATTTGGCAGCTGTACATACCCGTCTTCATCAGCATCGGGATGATCCGGCTGATACATTTCTTTAAACGGTGTCATGTCTTCGCCAATTGAGCTGATTGTGACTCCTGCAGGCTCACTGCCGGCCCCGGCACGCTGCATATGCGCCCTGAAGTCCTGATTTTGCTGGGACTGCATATGAACAAGCTTCCGTCTGTAGGGCTCCCACTCTCCGTCGACCATTCTTCCACGTGTCGAATCAGCGTTAGCCATATTGGCTGACGTGACGTCCATTCTTAAACGCTGAGCTGTTAACGCTGACGCACTGACATTCATCCCATTAAACATGGATTAGCTACCTCCCTTTCCCAATCGCCGTTCGAATCGAATTAAACTGACTGTTCATCCGCTCAATCAGGGAATGATAATAAATTTGATTTTCTGCCATGCTGCTCATTTCTTTGTCGATATCCACATTATTCCCATTATGGTTGTAAGTGGTGCCTCGGCTTTCCGATACATATGCTTGACCATTTGAATGTTCACTAAAGTGAACATGGTAGTCAGACGTTCTTCTTGCAGACAGTTTCGTCTCCTCTTCATCCAGGGCATGCTGAAATACCGTTTTTTGTGCTTTATATCCAGGTGTGTCCGCATTCGCGATATTAGAAGCTGTCGTTTTCTGACGAAGAACTGAAGCATTTAATGCATTTTCCATCAAAGTCATCCTGTCATTATGTAAGAGATTCATGCGTTAATATCCTCCTTTATGACCTTAATGCGAGATTAAACTACTCTAATAGTATTAAAATGTAAGCCTTTTGTCCAAGGTAATTATCAATTTGCAACAAGTAAATGCAAAAGTCCCTATTAAAATAAGACTAAAAGACAAGAAATATTTTGTCGAATTTTTTATTCTCTTTTCGAACAATAGCACATTACTTGCAAAACAGGTGTTAATTTTATGTGAATCTATGAAAACATGTAAAAAGAGAGACGATTGGACTAATGCATCTGCCATGTATAATTGATGACGAATAGCTCGCACACATACATTCTTGCGGGTCAGACTATGGATAAAGTCTGTTTGAGTGAATATCGTTAAATTGCCTGTATCTGCGGACACTCACTTTCCGGAGGGAACGTGATCAGCTTTCCCTCCTGCTGTCCGCCGGATCTTCGCCTCGTTCTATGAAGAGGTCCTTCTATGTCGGCAGCTGGCAGTCCGTTTCATGTGCCTGGTTATAAAGGCACGATCAGCTTCCAAACAGGATAGAACCTTCCCAATGAGACGTTTCAAATTGAACAGGGGTGTCCGTCGTGTCCGTGAAGTCTGAAGATGCCGTGCCGTTCAGATCTGCGAACGGCATCAACGCAAGAGCGGAGCCGGACTGGCTTTTGAAGGCTTCTCGTGAGAAGCCTGTGTCCGAGCGAAGCCGCGCCTGCTTCCCGCGACATTCTCCCTGCAGAAAAGGGTCCTCTTGAGAAATAGCTGAAGGCCAGCTCACGGCAGGCTCGGTAAGCAGGGGGAAAATAAAATCATTTGAATAAATATATAAGCTGCTTGACTTTTCTAACAGACCGGCAGGCAGCTAACAAGGCACGCTTAATCTCCGCTACAGTCTAAACGGCTCTTCCTCCGATTAAAGTTACACAGGCACTGCTGTTTATTCTTTTGTTTCACAACCTGCCCTATGAAGTATAGTAGTTATGCACAAAAAAACAGAAATGCGCAAGTGCATTTCTGTTCTCAGTATGTCTATGCATTATTAATTTTTGTGCTTTTGCAGTTCTACGAGAAACTTATCGTTCAGTACTTTAATATAGGTACCTTTCATGCCAAGTGATCTGGATTCTATAACTCCAGCGCTTTCCAGCTTACGCAGGGCATTTACGATTACTGAACGAGTGATGCCTACGCGGTCCGCGATTTTTGAAGCCACGAGAAGGCCTTCATTTCCATCTAATTCCTGAAAAATGTGATCGACAGCCTCGAGCTCGCTGTAAGACAATGAGCTGATTGCCATCTGCACGACAGCTTTACTGCGTGCCTCCTGCTCTATTTCTTCCTGTTTCTCATGCAGAATTTCCATCCCAACAACAGTTGATGCGTACTCTGCAAGAAGCAGATCATCATTATCAAAAGATTCATCCAATCTCGCAAGAATCAGCGTACCAAGCCGCTGCCCGCCTCCCTGGATAGGAACAATTGTTGTGAGCCCGTTTTTAAACAGGTCTTTGTTCTCGACAGGAAAAGCTGTATAATCCGATTCAATATCTAAATTAGAAGACGTTTCTTCAATATTGAACAAGCCGCTAGTATAGCCTTCTGGAAACTGACGCTCCTCAAGCATCGATTTCATCCGCTGGTTTTCAATTTCCTGCTTAATGGCATAGCCTAGCAGTTTACCGCGTCGGCTTACGATAAACACGTTTGCTTCAATCACATCGCGAAGTGTTACTGCCATATCTTTAAAATTTACAGCCTGACCGCCGCTTTTTTGCAGCAGGTCGTTTAGTTTTCTCGTTTTAGATAGTAAATCCATCTGTATCTGCCTCCAATAAATTATAAAATATAGTGACTGACATCTGTATTGCGCGCTACTGCGGAAAGCTTATCATCTACATAATCGGCTGTGATGCGTATTTCCTGCATCGTGATTTCTGGAGCTTCGAAGAGAAGATCCTCTAATAAACGCTCTAAAATCGTGTGCAGCCGGCGTGCTCCAATGTTTTCTGTATTGGCATTCACTTCGGCAGCAGCTTCTGCGATTTTGAGGACTGCTGCATCATCAAAGCTGAGCTGAATTCCTTCTACTTCAAGCATAGCGGTATACTGCTTCAGCAGAGCATGTTTTGGTTCCGTTAATATACGAACAAAGTCTTCCGTTCCAAGCGATGTCAGTTCCACTCTTATAGGAAGTCTACCCTGCAGCTCCGGAATTAAATCAGACGGTTTCGAGAAGTGGAATGCACCGGCACCAATAAAGAGCATATGATCCGTTTTAACAGGCCCGTATTTCGTCATGACTGTGGATCCCTCGATGACCGGAAGAATGTCACGCTGGACGCCCTCTCTGGAGACATCAGCTGACTGCTGCCCTTTTCCTGCTACTTTATCAATTTCGTCTATAAAAACGATCCCGAGCTGTTCTGCACGCATTACAGCTTCACGAGTGACTTCTTCCATGTTGATCATTTTTTGGGCTTCCTGTTCGCGCAAAACCGGTCTCGCTTCACGGACTGTCATCACGGCTTCTTTTTTTTGCTTTGGCATCATGCTGCTGAACATTTCCTGCATGTTCATTCCCATCTGATCCATTCCGCCTTGAAACATATCGGCTGGACCCCGGCTCTGCTCTTCCACAAAAACTGTCACTTCTTCGTCTTCAAGCTTTCCCTGCGCGAGCTGATCCTGAATTCGTCTGCGGATTTCTCGATAGGACTCGTCCTTTGCGGCAGGCTGTTCATCTTCTTCAGCATCGTCTTCCTCATTACCCTGAAAAAACATTTCAAGAGGATTCCGATAGGATGGCGCTTTCTTCTTTTTTTTGTGAGGATGCAGAAGTTCTACAAGCTTTCGCTCAGCAGCTTTATCTGCCTTGCTGCCGACTGCCGCTGTTTTTTCTTCCTTCACGAGACGCACTGATGCTTCGACCAGATCACGTATCATCGATTCGACATCTCGGCCGACATAGCCAACTTCCGTAAATTTCGTCGCTTCTACTTTCATGAAAGGAGCATTCGCAAGCTTAGCCAAACGTCTGGCTATTTCGGTTTTCCCGACACCAGTCGGACCGATCATTAAAATGTTTTTCGGTGTTACTTCCTCGCGTACTTCCTGAGGGAGCTTGCTGCGGCGGTATCTATTGCGCAAAGCTACTGCGACCGATCGTTTTGCTGCCTTTTGACCAACAATAGTCTGATCGAGCTGTTCAACTATATCAGCAGGGGTTAGATCACGTTCCACTGGGTTACCTCCTTCAATGACTGCTCACTTCTTCAACAATGATATGGTCATTTGTATATACGCACAAGTCAGCTGCCGTTCGAAGCGCAGCTTCTGCTATTTCAGCGGCGGTCAGATGCGGAGCATGCATTTTCAGTGCTCTGCCTGCAGCAAGCGCGTAGTTACCGCCGGAACCGATAGCAGTGATTCCGTCATCAGGCTCAATCACTTCGCCCGTCCCGGCAATAAGATAAAGACTTTCTTTATCCATTACGATGAGCATTGCTTCCAACCTTCGCAGCACGCGATCACTGCGCCACTCTTTGGCAAGCTCAACTGCAGCCCGCTGCAGGTTACCGCCGAATTCTTCAAGCTTTGTTTCAAATTTTTCATATAAGGTAAATGCATCCGCTACAGAGCCTGCAAATCCAGCTGTCACCTTACCGCGGTAAAGCCTGCGGACTTTTTTTGCGGAATGCTTCATGACGACGGCATTGCCAAATGTCACCTGGCCATCCCCGGCCATCGCACAGCCGCCGTTATGCTTAACAGCAAATATAGTTGTCCCTTTGATTTTTTCCATGTGAACCCTCTTTTCTATGCTCTCGGATGGCTTTGATTGTAAACGGTTCGCAGCCTGTCCTTTGAAACGTGCGTATAAATTTGCGTCGCAGCCAGACCCTCATGCCCAAGCAGTTCCTGCACGGTCCGCAGATCTGCTCCTGCATTAAGCAAATGTGTAGCAAATGAATGCCTGATTACATGGGGACTGATTCTGCTGCTTACAGAAGCATCTTCTGACAGCTTGAGCAGCATTTTTTGAATCCCCCTGGCACTCAGCCTGCTCCCGCGGTAATTTAAGAAAATCGCTTCGCAAGTTGGGGAGAGCTCAGCTCTTCCCTGATTCAGATAGATTTCCAGTGCATCCTGGGCATAGCTCCCAACCGGAACATACCGCTCTTTGCCGCCTTTTCCGTGAACGAGGAGGGTACCAAGATCTCTATCGTAATCGGCAATATCCGCTTTTACACATTCCCCTACACGAATACCTGTCGCATACAGTAGTTCAAGCAGGGCAAAGTTGCGCATATCGAGAGCTGTGTGAGCCGGAAGCGCATGAAAAAGCGCCTTCAGTTCTTCCTCATAGAAAAAGACCGGCAGTTTCCGGCCTTGTTTAGGAGCTGACAGCAGCGCTGCCGGATTTTCAGCATTTACGTCTTCCCGGTGCAGGTAACGGTAAAAAGCCCTGAGTGAAGACAGCTTTCGCGATACCGTCCTTCTCGAGGTGCCGTGTGCATAAAGCTCGGTTAAAAATCCTCTGAGTTCAGTCGTTCCTGCGTCCTCTATCGTTTTCATATAGCGGCCATGTAAAAACGAACGGTACTCCTCCAAGTCACGCTGATACGCATGAACCGTATGAGGCGAAGACCGCTTTTCCATTTTTAAATAATCAATGAAGGAACTCATTTCAATATCCATAATATCCCTTCCAGTCCGGACTTTATCCACACAATTAGAGCTACTAAATAGTATCACACCTTAGTAGCTCTTTCAATTATGTTTACATTTTTTTCACAAAATTCTGAATGGAGTCCAGTGCTCGTTCAGCGTACTTTTCATAGCGCTCCTGCTTGCCTTTGATTCGTTTTTCAAAAGGAGGGACCAGTCCGAAGTTAACGTTTATCGGCTGAAAATTATCAGGATTAGCACTTGTAATATAATGAGCCATTGCTCCGATCATTGTCTCTTCAGGGAATGTTACCGGTTCCTGATCATGCAAGAGTCTTGCGGCATTGATGCCAGCTGTAAGGCCGGAAGCAGCAGATTCCACATAGCCTTCCACACCAGTCATCTGACCCGCAAAAAATAAGTCGCTGCGGTCTTTATATTGGTACGTCGTACGCAAAAGGTTAGGAGAATTAACAAACGTATTACGGTGCATGACCCCGTAGCGCACGATGTCCGCGTTCTCCAGTCCAGGAATCATACGAATCACCTCTTTTTGAGGCCCCCATTTCATATGCGTTTGAAACCCGACGATGTTATAGAGAGTGCCGGACGCGTTATCCTGCCGCAGCTGGACGACTGCATATGGCCGTTTGCCGCTTTCAGGCAGCTCCAGTCCCACTGGTTTCATCGGCCCGTAAAGCAGTGTTTTACGTCCTCTGCCTGCCATAACTTCTACCGGCATACATCCTTCGAAGAACATTTTTTTCTCAAATTCTTTTAACGGTACCGTTTCCGCTGCTATGAGTGCATCATAAAACTGGTTAAATTCCTCTTCCGTCATAGGACAGTTTAAGTAAGCTGCTTCCCCTTTATCATATCGGGATTTCAGATATACTTTATCCCGGTCAATCGAGTCCACCTCAATAATTGGAGCTGCTGCGTCATAAAAATACAGATATTCTTCACCGGTCAGCTCTTTTAATTTAGCTGCGAGGCTTTCTGATGTAAGTGGACCAGTTGCTACAATTGTCGGCCCCTCCAGCAGATCTTCCACCTCTTCTGTGTGCACCGTAACATTTTTATGCTCTTTTACTAAGCTCGTCACTTTAGCCGCAAATTCATGGCGGTCTACCGCCAGTGCTCCGCCTGCAGGAACAGCGCATTCGTCTGCAGCTCGGATGATAACGGAATTCAGCTGACGCATTTCTTCCTTTAAAACTCCTACAGCGTTTGTCAAACTGTTTCCCCGCAGAGAGTTACTGCAAACAAGTTCAGCAAATTTATCCGTATGATGTGCCGCGGTCTGCCTGACAGGCCGCATTTCGAATAAATGAACGTGGATCCCTCTCTCAGCAAGCTGCCATGCCGCTTCGCTGCCGGCCAGACCTGCTCCCACTACATTAACTGATTGATTCATTGGTATTTACTCCTTTCCCGTTCGTCACAGCAGAAAGCCGCCTGAGAATGCCCAGACAGCTTCCGTGAGAACACGCGGCATTAGCCGCCTCGCTCAGTTTCGTTCTTCTTCGTAATCGCACGATGAACAAGTGACGTGCGTGCCTTTTTTCGATTTCTTTTCCACGAGCATGCTTTCACACTTCGGACAAGGTCTTGCAATCGGTTTGTCCCAAGATATAAAGTCGCAGTCCGGATACTGATCACAGCCGTAAAAAATACGCCTTTTTTTACTTTTTCGCTCTACGACCTGTCCCTTTTCACATTTTGGACAGTCTACGCCGATTTCCTTCACAATCGCCTTTGTGTTACGGCATTCCGGAAAATTAGAGCACGCCATGAATTTTCCGTAGCGTCCCATTTTATAAACCATTTCATTTCCGCACTTCTCACAGTCTTCACCGGCAGGCTCATCTTTTATTTCAACTTCCTTCATTTCTTCTTCAGCGGTCTTCAACCGTTTTTCGAAACCTTGATAAAAGTCATCAATGATTCCTACCCAGGAGTTTTTGCCTTCTTCAACCGCATCCAGGTTTGATTCCATCGAAGCAGTGAATTCTACGTTCAAAATCTCCGGGAAGAACTCTTCAATTAATTCGAGTACGATCGTACCAAGCTCTGTCGGAACAAACCGTTTGTCTTCCAGAGCTACGTATCCTCTCCGCTGAATCGTATCAAGCGTCGGTGCATACGTTGACGGACGCCCGATTCCCAGCTCTTCAAGCGTGCGGACAAGCCTCGCTTCTGTGTATCTCGGCGGCGGCTGAGTGAAGTGCTGATTCGGTACTATTCCTTGCGCTTCGGTCGTTTCCCCTTCCTCAAGATCCGGAAGAAGCCTGTCTTTTTCTTCTTTTCCATCATCGTTTCCCTCAATATACACCTTCATAAAACCAGGAAACTTCATTTTTGAGCCGTTTGCCCGAAAGCGGATACCGTTGTTTTCCAGATCAACTGCCATCGTATCCATTACAGCAGGTGCCATCTGGCTGGCAACGAGCCTCTCCCAGATCAGCTTGTAAAGCCGGTATTGATCTCTCGACAAATACTGCTTCACTGCTTTTGGATCAAGATCGGCTGAAGTAGGCCGCACAGCTTCGTGGGCATCCTGGGAATTGGACGACTGCTTTTGTTCTCGTTCTTTTCCTAAATACTCGTTACCATAATGGGATTCGATATAGGCTTTCGTTTCAGCTTTTGCCGTATCCGAAATACGTGTGGAATCCGTTCGCATGTATGTGATTAGACCGGTTGTCCCGCTTTTTCCTATATCGATCCCTTCATAAAGCTGCTGAGCAAGCATCATCGTCTTTTTCGCACGAAAATTCAGCTTCCTTGCTGCTTCCTGCTGAAGAGAAGACGTCGTGAATGGCACAACTGGATTGCGCTTGCGCTCGCGCTTCGTCACTTTTTCCACCTTCAGCTTATTTCCATCCATCTGCTCCAGCACTTTATTTACTTCTGCTTCACTAGTAAGTTCTGTTTTTTCACCGTCCACATGAGTAAATTTAGCTTCAAATTGGCGGCCGTCTTTCTCCAGTTCAGCCGTTATAGACCAATACTCTTCAGGCTCAAAAGCGATAATTTCATTTTCCCGGTCAATGATCATTTTAACCGCTACAGACTGAACCCTGCCGGCACTAAGTCCTTTCTTCACTTTTTTCCAAAGAAGCGGACTGATATTATAGCCGACCAGACGGTCCAGAACTCGTCTAGCCTGCTGAGCATCTACTAAATTCAAGTTGATTTCACGCGGATGCTTAAATGAGTCCTTAATGGCCTGCTTGGTTATCTCATTAAAGACCACACGGCATTTCGAATCTTTATCGATGTTTAAGCTGTCCGCTAAATGCCACGCTATTGCTTCGCCCTCTCTATCGGGGTCGGCAGCAAGATAGATTTTCTTCGCTTTTTTAGCGGCTTGTTTTAATTCTTTTAAAATCGGACCTTTCCCGCGGATCGTAATATACTTAGGAGAGTAGTTATCTTCTACGTCTACACCCATTTGACTTTTAGGTAAATCGATGACGTGCCCCATCGATGCTTTAACGACATATTTTTTCCCTAAATATTTTCCAATTGTTTTCGCTTTAGCGGGAGATTCGACGATTACGAGGTAATCGGACATATACAGTTTTCCTCCCTTGTTACAACTTTGAAGAATCTCCCCTATTATTAAACACTCTATCTCAATTTGTCAAACAACTTTTCCGTCTGAGACAGGCTTCGAGCTCTTCTGACAAATGAATTGGTTTGCTGATAAGACCAGCCCCGTCCCGAATCAGCTCATTACACCCTTCCACTGCAGCTTCTCCAGGAGAACCCGGCACTGCCAGTACTTCTCTGCCTTGTTCAAGCGCTGTTTCCGCTGTAATAAGGGAGCCGCTTCTGCCAGCTGCACTGACGACAAGCACCGCATCGGCCAGCCCGCTTATAATCCGATTTCGTTCAGGAAACATCCATCGTTCAGGCTTTATATTTGGAGGATACTCACTGATGACGAGCTCATCCTGTTCCAACCGTTCTTTCAGCTGTCGGTTTTCAGCGGGGTAGCAGGTACGGTGGCCATGCCCCAAAACGGCAGCGGTACGGAACCCTTCTTTTAATGCGAGGCGGTGTGCGAGTCCGTCAATTCCACCTGCCAGTCCGCTTATGATTACTGTTTGAGCCGGTACACCATTGGGGATCAGCCGATTTAATGCTGCGACTGCATAGTGACCAGGTTTTCTGGAGCCTACTACAGCAAGCTGAAGACGGGTTTGTACTATTGAAATGTCTCCTCTGTAGTAAAGAACAGCAGGCGGGCAGCTAATCGTGCGGAGCTGAGCAGGATAATCATCATCTGCAAGTGTCAACGCCTGAACATCTGCTGCCGGATACTCAATCCCTCTTAGAAGTGTCTTACGGGCCTGCCACACGGTTTTTTGCACCGATAACGACCATTGAGAGCTTAATGGACCAGACGCCTTATGAAGGCACTTCAGCTCGCTGTCTGCCTCTAATACAGCATGCACCAATCTGCTGTTGCCGCGGGCTGCCTCATGAAGGGCGATAAGCTGATTTCGTTTCATATATTCATCTCCTCTTATTAATATCAGAAACAGCTGTCTCTGCAAAAAAAAGACGTGGAAAGGGAAAAATCCCTTTCCACGCCTCAAAAAAATCGGATGCGGCTTAATTTACCGCGTGCGTGACACACTTATCATAAATGTTATTTTCTTTCAGAACTTCAATGAGTGTTTCACCCATTACAGCCGGTGTTTCCGCTACTTTCACACCAGCATTGTTTAATGTGCTGATCTTTTCATCCGCCGTTCCTTTTCCTCCGGAAATAATTGCGCCGGCATGTCCCATACGCTTTCCTGGAGGAGCTGTTTTCCCGCCGATAAACCCAACTACAGGCTTCGTCATGTTTTCTTTAATCCACTCGGCTGCCTCTTCTTCTGCCGTACCGCCGATTTCACCAATCATGATGACAGCGTAAGTGTCAGGATCTTCATTGAAGAGCTTCAGCACATCAATAAAGTTTGTTCCGTTTACCGGATCGCCTCCGATTCCTACTGCCGTCGACTGGCCGATTCCTTCTGTAGAAAGCTGATGTACAGCTTCATACGTTAAAGTACCGGATCGTGAAACAACTCCGACGTGGCCCTTTTTATGAATGTAGCCTGGCATAATACCGATTTTACATTCTTCCGGTGTGATAACCCCCGGGCAGTTTGGTCCGATCAGACGTGTCTCTTTATCTTCAAGGAACCGCTTTACTTTTATCATATCAACGACAGGAATACCTTCCGTAATCGTGATGACAAGCTCGATTCCTGCATCTGCAGCTTCCATAATCGCATCAGCAGCAAACGGAGGCGGAACGTAGATGACGGAAGCATTTGCCTTCGTCTCCGCGATCGCTTCTTCCACCGTATTGAATACTGGAACTCCTTCGATCTCTGTGCCGCCTTTACCCGGTGTAACACCGCCGACGATCTGAGTACCATACTCAATAGCCTGCTTTGTATGGAAGAGGCCGGTAGCACCGGTGATTCCCTGCACGATAACTTTGGTATCTTTATTCAGTAAAATACTCATGTATTAACCCGCCTTTCCAACTGCCTGGACGATCTTTTGTGCACCGTCTGCCATTGAGTCAGCAGATGTGATGTTGAGACCGGATTCGTCCAGAATTTTTTTGCCGAGTTCCACATTTGTTCCTTCAAGACGCACAACAAGCGGCAGCTCGAGACCCATCTGTTTCGTCGCTTCCACAATGCCTTCTGCAATAACGTCACACTTCATGATTCCGCCGAAAATATTAACATAAATGCCTTTTACGCTTTTATCGGATAGAATAATCTTAAATGCTTCAGTTACTTTTTCAGCTGTCGCTCCGCCCCCAACATCAAGGAAGTTGGCAGGATCGCCGCTGTAATGTTTAATGATATCCATCGTTGCCATTGCGAGTCCGGCACCGTTGACCATGCAGCCGATGTTGCCGTCGAGTGAGATATAACTCAGGTCATATTTGGACGCTTCAATCTCTTTTTCGTCCTCTTCATCCAGATCACGAAGCTCCAACACGTCTTTTTGACGATAGAGGGCGTTGGAATCGAAGTTCATTTTTGCATCAAGCGCCATGACATTGCCGTCCCCGGTTGTCACGAGCGGATTAATCTCTGCAATAGAGCAATCCTTTTCTTCAAATGCCTTATATAGTCCAAGCATGAACTTAACCGTCTTACCGACCAGCTCTTTCGGAATATTCATATTAAATGCAAGTCTGCGTGCCTGATAAGGCATGAGACCAGTAACCGGGTCAATTACTTCTTTAAAAATCTTCTCCGGCGTTTCAGCGGCTACTTCTTCAATTTCTGTTCCGCCTTCCTCAGATCCCATCATAACGATACGGGACGTGTCGCGGTCCACAACAAGCCCGACGTAGTACTCGTCCTTAATATCGCAGCCCTCTTCGATCAGAAGCCGTTTCACTTCTTTTCCTTCCGGTCCAGTCTGATGGGTAACGAGAACCTTGCCGAGAATCTCTTCAGCATATGTACGGACTTCGTCCAGGTTCTTAGCTACTTTTACACCACCGGCTTTACCTCTTCCTCCGGCGTGAATCTGCGCTTTGACAACGGTTACATCTGTTCCTAAAGATTTTGCTGCGTCAACGGCCTCCTGGCGCGTATAAGCAACTTTACCGTTAGGGACAGCCACACCATAGTCACGTAAAATTTCTTTACCTTGATACTCATGGATATTCATAGCCATCCTCCTCAATTGAGTCGTTGGTGCTTGAATTAATGTGAGCCTTTTCTGAATGAGAGGCTTTTCACACAATCATCATTTTACAATAGATTGCCTGGTTTATACACCGATAACGATAAAAAAACTCTAAATTTTTATGGACCGGGCTTTTTACCAGCGAGTCTGCGGACTTTTTCTTCCTGATCGAGCCTGTATATATATAGAAAAATCTCCTCAGCAGCATCATATAGTTCACCCGGTATCTCCTGATTTAATTCCAGCTGTGAGAGTACTTCTGCCATCGACGGATCCCGGTACAGCGGAACACCGCTCTCTTCTGCACGCTGAATGATCTCCTCCGCACGCAGCCCCGCCCCTTTTGCTTTAACTGAAGGGGCGGGGCTTTTTGCCAGATCATACGCGAGTGCAGCTGCTTTTTTTCTAACGTGGTGCTTCATATGCGTACGTCCACCTTTCCAGTATGGAGCACAGCTTTTGCGGATGGCGTCTTTATCTGTTGATCTGTTTCCTGCCTCCATGCGACACCTGAAAGGCTGTATTGTTTTTCCTGCATAGCAGCTGCCAGCTTCTTATACCAATGCTCTTTCAGATCAGCCGGCTCCGGATGACGGCTGTAAACGGCAATAGATACGATGCGGTTTTGAATTTGCACGTCGACGGTTATTTCACCAAAATGCTCCATCTGTAAATAAAACAGCATCCGGCAGTGGTTTTGATCAAGAGAGCCGTCATGTGTTCGTCTACCGGACCATTGAATGTGAAGGCCTGTTTGATCAATTGGAAATTGGATCGCACTCATCATGCTTGGCACCTGCAGCTGCTCCTGGGAAACAAGCTGTAATCCTGAAAGAATACGGGCCGCTGCCTCTGCGGTTCCAGCTGCTTGTGGAACAGCTGCTTGCAGCAGGCTAAGCTCCAGTCTGATTCTTCCTAACTCTATTGAACTTCCGGGCTGCACGCCAGTTCCTGGCTCTTTTTTAGGGAATAACAGCGCATGCTCGAGCAGAAGACTTCTCGATAAAGAAGACTGAATGAGCGCTGCTGCCTGCATATCACTGCGGATCTGCGGAATTTCTGATCGGGCAGAGAAGAGCGGAAGCGTGCGCTCTGTCAGCTTAATCTGCACTGCTCCTGATGCATGTTCCACCCCTTTCATTTGAGCGGTCGCGTGCACGATCTCCCTGACTGCAGCCGGCCATGCAGCAGCATTTGGCTTGTCTTTTCCAAACAGCACATGTAACAGAAGCTCTCTGTTTCTTCCCTCCTGTACGAGCGATTCATTAACGAATCGCTCCACCATCGCAGGATGAGATACGAGGGTCCGGGAAGCAGCAGCACGCAAAAAGGGAAATTCGCCTTCTCTGCCGGGCGGAACAGCTTCTGCGGAGGTGCGAAGCATGGCACCAAGCTTGTCGGTGTCCGATAACGCAAGTGCTGATTGAATCGTATCCTGCCTCACAGCGGCGCCTCTCGCATGAAGGAGCGACAGTGCTTCTTCCAATTTCACCGGCGGAATGGTTTCTCGGGCTTTGATGTTCGTGACAGCTTCAATGTGACTGCCTGTCAAAGGAAATCCCTGCCTGTGAAGCATCCGTACTGTTTCGATATTAGGTTTAGATGCTGCCATGTTTAACTGTGGAAGCATTTTCTCCGGCTGCGCTTGTGTACCGCTCTCGCGGACGATTTTTAAAATGGGAATAGAATCAGAAGTCTCAACACGAAACCAATAGTGACGGTTTTTTTCTACCCCCGTTTTCAGTGCGGCAGTCATCATCGTACCGTTTACAAGCAGCTTAGCTGTATTCCCGGGATAAATCGCGGTCACCCTGCCAGCAATAATACTGCCGGGCTCCAGGCGAAAAGCAGACGTCCATCCCGATTCTGCTGAGATTCGATTCTGCAGTATATGAAGCATATCCACGGCTACACCCCTCTGTTTATCTCGTTATGATAAGCGATTCCTGTTCCGTACCGGTGCAAAGCTCTGCCGATGATACGGCGTTGGTCCAAGCCGGTCGAGCGCCTGTAAATGTTCACTCGTGCCATACCCTGCATTGGCTTGAAATCCGTAACCCGGGTAAATCCGGTCCAGTTCGGCCATTTCTCTGTCCCGCGTTACTTTAGCAACAATAGAAGCAGCTGCAATCGAAACGGATTTCGTATCGCCTTTCGTTAGGTTTTTTTGATTGATAGAAACCGGCAGCTCCATCGCATCTATTAACAGGTAGTCAGGCTGAACCGGCAGTCGTTCCAGCGCACGAACCATCGCTATTTTAGACGCCTCGTAGATATTGTATGTATCGATTTCTTTTGGCGTACAGCTGCCTACACCTACTGATGCACAAGCCAGAATGTCTTCAAAGAGCTGCTCTCTTTTTAGTTTCGGTATTTTCTTGGAATCATTTAGCCCTGGCAAATAAGCTTCATTCGGCAATATGACTGCTGCTGCTGTCACGCCTCCCGCTAGAGGACCTCTGCCAACTTCATCAATTCCTGCAATGGAACAATAGTCACGCAAATCACGCTCATAGCGGGTCATTTCCTGCCATAACTCCTGATACTGCTGCTCCTGCCTAAGCTTTCTGTCAAATTTTCTCAGCTCCGCCTGAACACCTCTGCGGCCGTCCTGCCTGAATGGAGCTGCAGCTTTTTCATCCGTTGACTGCTGCAGGATCTGTTTTATCGCTTTGATCGTCGCCATCAGGTACCCTCCCTCTCACCATGAAAAGGACGATACATTGATCGCCCTTATGTTTACATAATAAAATTATGGTTAATATATAGGTTTTTCAAGCGTGACTGGGCCAAACAATCCTTGTCGAAAATCACGAAAGATAATTTCCGCTGTCCGGTCATAGTCAACGTGCCCGCCCGATATCAGACAGCCCCGTCGTCTGCCGATGTCGTCAAAAAGCTGAACTTTATCGTCTGGAATCTCCTCCAGGTTGTAGCGGCTTTTCAACAGCTGCGGATATTCAGCAGCCATAAACGTTAAAAAGAATAATACAGCATCCTGAAAGTCAAATATCTCTTCTTTCACCGCGCCAGTCAGCGCCAGTCTGTAGCCGACGGCTTCATCTTCGAACTTTGGCCAAAGAATTCCTGGTGTATCCAACAACTCAAGCGTACTTCCCATTTTAATCCACTGTTGTTTCTTCGTTACGCCTGGTTTATCGCCAATATTAGCGATTTTCTTTCCAGCCAGTTTATTAATAACGGTCGATTTACCCACATTCGGTATACCAACAATCAGCGAGCGAAGCGGACGAGGATTGATACCTTTACGCTCCCACCGCTCATATAGAGGCGCTGCGAGCTTTTGCACTTCGGCCGGTATTTGTTTCATTCCTTTGCCATGCTGGGCATCTATTGTCAATGGCTTTACGTTCTCTTTTTCAAAATAGGCTTCCCACTCTTTCGTAATTTGGGGATCAGCCAAGTCAGCTTTGTTTAACAGCATTAATCTCGGCTTATTTTCTGTTACTTCTTCAATCATCGGGTTTCGTGAAGACATCGGAATACGGGCGTCCACAATTTCCATCACGACATCGATCATTTTCAGTTTTTCCGTTACCTGGCGTTTCGCTTTCGCCATATGTCCCGGATACCATTGTATTTTCAAACGTGTCCTCTCCTTTGCATCACACTTAGTTTAATAAACCGGCATTTGTTGGAGGCCAGAAAATCAACTCTGCTTTTCCGGATATTTGGTTAACCGGTACTGGTCCTATATGGCGGCTGTCGTAGCTGTTCAGCCGATTATCTCCTAGCACGTATACGTGTTCATCCGGGACCGTTAACCGCTCTTCAGAAGGTACTGCAGGCTTTTCACCTGTCAAAAATGGTTCAGCTACCGGTATGCCGTTTACCATCAGCCTGCCATCGTCATACCACAGGGTGTCACCCGGAAGCCCTATTACGCGCTTCACATAGTGTCTCTCGTCGTTCGACGTAAACACGACAATATCAAACCGTTCCGGTTCGTCAAACACGTAGCCGATATGACTGATCAGCATTCTATTCTCGTGTCTCAGCGAGGGTTCCATCGAGTCACCATCTACAACAGCGGGGGAGAAGACAAACAGCCGTACTGATACTAAAATGAGTATGCTCAACATGACTGCTGAGAACCATCTCCACTGTTCTTCAGGATACATTGCGCTCTCCTCCCTCTGCTTTTCCGAATGTACTTATAGTGTACAGGACGCCGCAGCAGATTGCATCGTGTGGATGACATCTCTTCTGTATTTCAACCGGCCGCTCGTCCTGAACAGAAAGCGATATCACAGATACGCTGGCCTTTACGCCTCCGTCTCACCTCACGTTGCACATCCAATAAAAAAACCGCCCCGGCAGACCGGGACGGCTTCCATTTCCACTTTAACGCATAGAACGCTCTGGAATACGAGCTGCTTTTCCGCGAAGAGAACGCAGATAGTAAAGCTTCGCACGACGTACCTTACCGTAGCGCTTCACTTCGAGCTTGTCGATACGTGGAGAGTGTACTGGGAAAGTACGCTCAACGCCAACATTGTAAGATACTTTACGAACGGTAAACGTAGAGCTGATTCCAGAACCGCGGCGCTTGATGACGACACCTTCGAATACCTGGATTCGCTCACGGGAACCCTCGACAACCTTTGCGTGAACACGCACAGTATCACCTGCACGAAATTCAGGGATGTCGGATTTCAGCTGTTCTTTCGTAATATCACGAATGAGTTGTTCCATTATTGTCCGCCTCCTTCCCTACAGATACTCTTGTCTGGTGCAACAGCGGAATATCTTGATCTGGCCTTTTAGCCACAAAAAACATCATATCACAGCAGATTCATGATGACAAGGCAGTTTCCTTGATTCATTGATTTTCTTCCCACGAATGAATGAGTTTCCGTTCTGCCTCTGACAACGACGCTTTTTCCAAAAGATCCGGACGGCGCTCCCATGTTCGTCGCAGCGATTGTTCTCTTCTCCACGCTTCGATCTTGGCATGATGGCCGGACAGGAGCACATCGGGAACCTTCATGCCATTAAAATCAGCTGGACGGGTATAGTGCGGGTATTCAAGCAGACCGGTGCTGAAGGAATCCGTCACGGCAGACGTATCATTGCCAAGCGCTCCCGGAAGCAATCTGGTTACACTGTCTGCAAGCGCCATAGCACCGATTTCACCTCCGGTCAGGACATAATCCCCGATCGAAATCTCATCTGTTACAAGCTCCTGTCTGATCCGTTCATCGTACCCTTCATAGTGGCCGCACAGCAGGACCAGCTCTTCTTCCTTAGCGAGCTCTTCAGCTTTCGCCTGCGTAAACCGCTCACCTTGGGGACAAAGCAGAATCACTCTGGCTTTGGATCGGTCTGTGGTATGTTCAACAGCATCAAAAAGGGGCTGTGGAGTAAGAACCATACCGCCTCCTCCTCCATACGGATAGTCGTCTACACGTTGATGCTTATCCTTGCTGAACGTCCGGAAATCAACCACGTTATAGGAAACGATTCCTTTTTCCTGAGCATTTTTCAAAATGGAGTGCTGAAACAATCCCTCGAACATTTCCGGAAACAATGTTAAGATGGATATTTTCATGCTATTCCAGCCCTTCAGGGATCCGGACGGTAATGACGCCCTCACGCTGATTGACACGTAAGACGACATCCTCTATATAAGGCAGCAGAAGCTCTCCTTTATCGGTATCAAGAACCCATACATCATTTGCACCGGGCTGAAGGATTTCTTTAACTGTGCCAACGGAATGGCCTGCTTCATCAACCGCCTCCATGCCGATGATCTCATGATAGTAAAATTCACCATCATCCAGTTCATCTTCTTCAAGCGCTGTTTTCTCAATCTTGAGCAGGCTTTCTTTTAACGCCTCTGCTTCTGTAACTCCGCTGATTTCCTCGAAGGTAAGCAGATCAAAATTTTTATGCTGCCTCCAGCTGGTAACGGTGAGAGAAACCGGAGCGCCAGACGAACCGAATGCAGTTAAGACTGCACCGGTCCGGTAACGCCGCTCCGGAAAATCAGTGCGGGAGATAACCCGCACTTCGCCGCGGATACCGTGAGTATTCACGATTTTCCCGACGTTAAGCCAATCAGTCATCTTCCATGCCTCCGTGGCGGAGTTCATGAACAACACCGTCTTTAACGACGATTTCTGTGCCTTTCATGATTTCATCCCAGTTGTCACCCTCTGCAACTTCCTCAATCATCTGGATCGTGCCTTCCCGAAGCTCCGCTCCAATTTCCAGTTCTTCAAGCTGACCGAGCTTCAGCTCAATCTGACGGATTCGTTCCTTACGCTTAGCAACTTCTTTATTAAAGCTTTCCTGAAGCGACTTTTGATACTTTGGATCGTTGTTTTCCTTCATTTTCTTATGTAGAACAAATTCCAGCTGCTTTAATTCATTGTTCAGCTTGTACTGTCGGGACAGAAACTGTTCCTGCAGCTTTGTTCTGCTGTCCTCTGTTAAAATCTGCTTTACTACCACTTTTTTGATGATCTCCAAATGGAGCACCTCCTCATAGTCATTCCCAATTAAGTATACATGGTTTTAAGAGTGAAAAAAAGAGCAGATGCCGAAGCACCCGCTCATTAACCGATATCCAGCTGAACACGCTTTTTGCTTCCGGCTCCGGCTGCAAATACAACCGAACGGACAGCTTTGGCAATTCTGCCGTGTCTGCCGATCACTTTTCCCATATCGTCCGCGTGAACCTCCAGGCGGATAAAAAGGGAATGACCTTTATCTTCTTCGGTTACACGGACGTCATCAGGGTGATCAACCAGCGCTTTTGCGATTGTTTCAACCAGTTCTTTCAACAGTCATCCACCGCCTGTTTTTTTATTTGTTGTTTTTTGCTTCGTGAAGACGCTGCATCAGGCCTTTGCTGGAGAAAAGGTTGCGAACAGTGTCGGATGGCTTAGCGCCGTCCATCATCCATTTTACAGCCTTTTCTTCATCCACGCTGAACTCCACAGGGTTCTTAAGCGGATTATATACGCCGATTTCTTCAATAAAACGTCCATCACGTGGTGCGCGGGAATCCGCAACAACTACGCGGTAGAACGGAGATTTTTTTGCTCCCATTCGTTTCAGACGAATTTTAACTGCCATGTGTTTCACCTCCAAAAATGTCTTACACGATTAATTATATTAGCATATTCAGGCCCGGGTGGCAACCCTAGTAAAGGAAAAAATCTTTACAGTACTTTCATTCCCGCAAAATCAGGGCTCAGCCTGTTTTGTCCGACTATAAAATCGAGCTATTCCACGATTATTCGGCAGCCCGAATGAAAAGACGGCACCTACATAAACGGCATTTTAAATCCGCCTTTTTTCTTCCCTTTAGACATGCCTGTCATCTGTTTCATCATCTTCTTCATTTCATCAAACTGCTTGATCAGACGATTGACTTCCTGGATGTTGCGGCCGCTGCCTTTTGCAATACGACGTTTGCGGCTTCCATTCAGCACAGCCGGATTATCACGCTCTTCTTTCGTCATACTTTTGACAATCGCTTCAATATGCGCTATCTGCTTATCATCTACCTGAAGGTTTTTCATTCCCTTCATTTTTCCTGCTCCGGGCATCATTTGCAATAGCTCATCGATCGGCCCCATGTCTTTTACCTGGGCTAACTGATCGAGAAAGTCATCAAAAGTTAAATCATTTGACCGCATTTTGCGTTCAAGCTCTTTTGCTTTTTCTTCATCCACATTTGTCTGTGCTTTTTCAATAAGACTGAGCATATCGCCCATACCGAGAATACGAGATGCCATCCGTTCAGGGTGGAATGGTTCAAGCGCATCCGATTTTTCACCCATACCAGCAAATTTAATCGGCTTGCCTGTTACGGCTTTTACTGATATAGCCGCCCCGCCTCGTGTATCCCCGTCCAGTTTCGTCATAACGATACCGGTAATTCCGAGGCGCTCGTTAAAGCTTTCTGCAACGTTCACCGCGTCCTGTCCAGTCATGGAGTCAACGACTAGCAGCACTTCATCCGGCTTGACGGCAGCTTTAATTTGATCAAGCTCTCCCATTAAATCTTCGTCTACGTGCAGACGTCCTGCTGTATCAATCAGCACATAATCGTGATGGTCTTCTTTCGCCTGCTCCACGGCCTTTTCAGCAATCTCAACCGGACTGACCTGATCGCCCATTGAAAAAACAGGCATATCGAGCTGCTTCCCTAGTGTTTCCAACTGCTTAATAGCGGCCGGCCGGTAGATATCGGCCGCTGCCATCAGCGGCTTGCGATTATGCTTTTTCCGCAGGTGAAGCGCGAGCTTTCCGGTTGTCGTCGTTTTACCCGCCCCTTGAAGACCGACCATCATCACGACTGTCGGCGGCTTTTGGGACGTATTCAATTTGCTCTGCTCTCCGCCCATAAGCGCTGTCAGCTCTTCATTTACTACTTTTATGACCTGCTGACCCGGCGTCAAACTGTCCATTACTTCCTGACCGACAGCACGTTCCTTGACGTCTTTAATAAATTGCTTTACTACTTTAAAGTTAACGTCCGCCTCCAGAAGAGCAAGCCGGACTTCCCGCATCATATCTTTAACGTCCTGCTCCGACACTTTTCCTTTGCCTTTAATCTTCTTCATGGAGCCCTGCAGACGTTCGGCTAATCCTTCAAATGCCATTTCAGCGCCTCCTACTCAATTTTTTCAAGGCCTGCGAGCAGCTGCTTCAATTTCGTATCGCTGCTGTCCTCGAGCAGATCCCTCAGCTCGTTCAGCTTCGAGCGCCGTTCTTCATATTTTTCAAGAAGCTGCAGCTTCTCTTCATATTCTTCCAGCAGCAGTTCTGTCCGGCGGATATTATCGTAGACTGCCTGTCTGCTGATGGAAAAATGTTCTGCAATTTCACCAAGAGACCAGTCATCCAGATAGTACATGGACATATACTGATTCTGTTTTTCAGTTAACAGTGCATGATAGAAATCATATAGATAATTCATGCGGATCGTTTTATCAATCATGTCTGCACCACCTTGTTAAGGACTGGACCTTTACACATTAATGCTACTTGACACTTCTTTCGCTGTCAATCAGGAACTCTCCTGCTCTTCACGTTCAATGACATCTGCGAACAAACCGTGAACATATTGATCCGGATCAAACTCGTGCAAATCTTCTACCTTTTCGCCCAGTCCAACGAATTTAACCGGAATATCCAGCTCGTTCCGTATGGCGAGGACGATTCCGCCTTTCGCTGTTCCATCAAGCTTCGTCAGAACAATTCCAGAAACATCCGTCGCCTCTCCGAACATCTTCGCCTGCGTCATCGCATTTTGCCCGGTCGTAGCGTCCAGAACGAGGAGAACCTCATGAGGAGCATCCGGAATTTCCCTCGTCAACACACGCTTTACTTTCTCCAGCTCTTTCATGAGATTCACTTTATTTTGCAGGCGGCCCGCTGTATCACACAAAAGAACATCTGCCTTTCTGGATTTAGCAGACTGGATCGCATCATACATGACAGCTGCCGGATCAGAGCCTGCCTGCTGCTTCACAACCTCGACACCTGCACGCTCTCCCCAAACTTCCAGCTGTTCAATCGCACCTGCTCGAAAGGTATCACCGGCTGCAAGCATGACACGGCGGCCTTCGTCTTTAAATTTTTGAGCCATTTTCCCGATCGTAGTCGTTTTACCAACGCCGTTTACGCCGACGAATAATATGACGGTCAGGCTGTCGTCCTGCATGTTCAGCTTTGTTTCCTGATCATCACGGACGAGCAGCTCCGAAAGCTTTTCGGAAATCAGCGGCTGCAGGTCAATTGATTTTTTTATGTTTTGTCTTAATGCCTCATCCCGCAGTTCGTCTACAAGCTCCATGACTGTGTTCACGCCGACATCAGAAGCGATCAGAATATCCTCGAGCTCTTCGAAGAATTCTTCATCCACGGTTCTGTAATCCATCATAAGCTCATTCATTGCGCCTACGAACGATTCACGCGTTTTCGTCAGCCCGTCCCGGAACTTATCCGTTACTTGTTCCGTCTGGTTTGACAATTTATCCTTTAACTTCTTAAAAAAACTCATTTATTTTCCTCCTTCAATGCTCCCGCCTCGACAAGCTCTCTGCTTTCCTCCAAGCGGACCGACACGATATCAGAGACGCCGGACTCTTGCATGGTGATGCCGTAGAGAGCGTCCGCTTCCTCCATCGTGCCCTTCCGGTGCGTCACCACGATAAACTGAGTATCACGACTGAATTCTTTCAAGTAAGAAGCAAATCGGTGCACATTAGCTTCATCAAGGGCTGCTTCTACTTCATCCAGGACGCAGAACGGCACTGGTCTGGCGCGAAGAATGGCAAACAGCAGCGCGATAGCTGTAAGTGCACGCTCTCCTCCCGAAAGAAGCGCAAGATGCTGCAGCTTTTTACCTGGGGGCTGAGCCGTAATATCTACGCCTGTATGGAGCAGGTCATCCCCGTTTGTGAGCTCCAAAGATGCCCTGCCGCCGCCGAATAACGACCGGAATACATCTTTAAAATGGGTTTGAATTTCTGTGAAAGCATCCATAAACCTCGTTGTCATTTCGGTGTCCATTTCCTTAATTATCGCTTCCAGAGAAGCTTTTGCTTCTTCCAAATCCATCTGCTGACCGCTTAGGAATTCAAAGCGTTCTTTCACTTCCCCATATTCATCAATAGCTCCGATGTTTACAGGGCCAAGCTCTTCCATGCTCATTTTTAGCAGCTTCACCTTACGGACAGCATCTTCAATCGGCTCCTGCAGAGGGAGTTCGGCCTCCGCTGCCTCAAACGTCAGCTCATACTCCTGCTGAAGTTTTTCCAGCCTTGTATCCAGCTCGACATCCAGGCGCCCTTTCTCTAATTCTACAGAATGTTTTTGCTCGCTGCAGTATGTGAGCTGGTTTCGTGCTCTCGAACAAGCTTCATCCAGCTCCTCAACTTCGTCAGCAAGCTGCTTTCTCGTTTCTTTAAGATTTGCCAGCTCGCGCTGCAGACGCTTCCGCTCGGCTCTGCTTTCTTTCAGATTCTCCTCTATACTGGACGAATCAAGTGCCGATTCACTGAGTTCTGCTTCAAGCAGGCTGTTCGCTTCATCTTTTTCTATAATTTCTCTCGTCAGCTTCTGAACTGCTGCCTGAATTCGCTCATTATTCTCCCGAGCACTGCGAACCTGCTCCTGGACGGCAGCTTTCACTGCTTTTAATTCGGAGATACGTTCACGCAGCTCCTCTTCGCGGGTCCGATCCTCTTCACGGGCTTCGGTTAATTCAGAGATTTGCTTATCTGCTTGTGCAAGCTTCCGCTCTGCTTCATTCAATAAAGACTGCTTTTCCTGTTTTTTCGCAGTAGCAGCGGCAAACTCACGCTTCATTTCCTCCAGCTCGAAGCGGAGCTGCTCTGTACGTTCTTCTTCGTGCTGCTTTTTCAAAGTCAATTCTTCATAGGCGCTGCGTGCCGCAGCTTCTGCTTCTGTAACTGCTTCTGCTTTTTTCCGAGTTTCCGCCAATTGGTCGTTCAGCCTGCTCCCTGCACGTTTCGTTTCAGCGAGCTGTGTTTCGGCTTTATCTGTCTGCTGCTGCAGCTTATCCTTCTGAGCCTGCAGCTTATCGATCTCCTGTCTGCGCCCTAATAGAGAAGCCTGCTTGGTCTGACGGCTTCCACCTGTCATTGAGCCACCTGCATTAACGATGTCGCCTTCCAGCGTGACGACTCGATAGCGGTGCTGAACAGCCGCTGCCGCAAGCTTTGCCTGGTCCAGCGTCTCCGTCAGGATCACATTTCCAAGAAGATGCTCTACGACACGTTCGTGCGCCTTATCGGAAGTTACCGCTTCTGCAGCCGTTCCGAGGCAGCCTTCTACTTGATTTAGTTTCTTGCGGTCTGCTGCACCAATTGTTCGCGGCTTTATCGTCGTGAGCGGAAGAAATGTGGCGCGGCCGAGCTTATGCTTTCTCAAATAGCCAATCGCTTTCTGAGCCGCAGACTCATCGTTCGTCACGACATGCTGCTGAGCTGCGCCAAGTGCTGTTTCCAGTGCTGTAGTATGTGATTCCGGAACGTGAATGAGCTCGGCCACGGCCCCCGCAATACCTGGAAAACGATGATCCTTGTCCTTCAGTAATTCTTTAACACCGTGAAAGAACCCGCTGTATTCCTGCTGCATCGTTTTCATGGATTCCAATTTAGCATCCAGCTGATGCAGCCGATGGAGTGCTTCATAATAAAAGGTCTCTTTTTTTTCATACGACTTGCGAAGTTCATCGTACTGCAAATTCGTTTCTTTCCAGGATTTCTGAAGGTCTTTCTTTTGCTGGACCTGCTGATTCCAATTATTTTCTGCTGTCTGAAATGCGTCAATCAGTTCATCGAGCTCCGCCTGCCGCTTCTCATAAGCCTCCGTTTTTGATGCTGCTACACGTTCTGACCGCTCCAGCTGGTCCTGTATAAATTTGAGATCGTTGGCGGCACTTGTCTTATGATTTAACAACTCAAAATACTCGCTTTTCCAATCTTCCAACACGGATTCTTTATCTCCGGTTGCCGCTGACAAACGCGTTAATAAACGCTGCAGCTCTTCGTCTGCCTCCTCTGCTTTTTTAACCGCTTCTTCCAAAACAGACTGCGCACGGCTTCGTTCAGATTCGAGCGCTTCCCGCTCTGCCTGAAGCTGTTCCAGCTCTTTACGGTATTGCGTTCTATTTTCCGAATAGTGCTTTTTTCGTTCGTTCCACAGCTCACGAAGACCTTCCTGCTTTTCTGCTTCTTCACTTGCAAGCAGCAGCTGGTTCTGCACGTCGTCCAGCTTTGTTTCTGCATTTTCAAGCAGCTTGCGGCGCCGGTCTTTTTCCTTTTGCTGCCCTTTCAGCGCACTGGCAGCACGTTGATGCTGCGACTCAAGCTCCTGCAGCTTTTCACCGGCCATTGACCATTTCTCGTGCCGCTCTTTTATCTCTTCAACAAGCACGCCTGTCTCCACTTGGCGAAGATCATCCTTAAGCCCCAGAAATTCCTCTGCCACGGAAGCCTGTTCTTTTAATGGTTCCAGTCTGGATTCAATTTCATACAGAATGTCTCTGACTCTGCTAAGATTGTCCTCCGTATCATGAAGCTTTTTAGCAGCCTGCTGTTTGCGCTGTTTATATTTACGAACGCCGGCAGCTTCTTCGAATATCGCGCGGCGGTCTTCCGATTTTGAGCTTAAGATTTCTTCCACCCGTCCCTGGCCGATAATAGAAAATGATTCTCTGCCGATACCGGAATCCATAAAAAGCTCAATAATATCCTTCAATCGGCACGGCTGGCCGTTCATTAAGTATTCACTGTCTCCAGAGCGAAAAACTCTTCTAGTGACGGCAACTTCGGTATAATCAACGGACAGCTGCTTTTTCTCATTATTTAATACGAGCGTGACTTCCGCCATGTTCTGGGCGGCTCTTCCCTCGCTGCCTGAAAAAATGATGTCTTCCATTTTGGCACCGCGCAGATTACGGGCGGATTGTTCACCCAGCACCCACCTGACACTGTCTGATATATTGCTTTTCCCGCTGCCGTTAGGTCCGACAACTGCGGTCACGCCGTTTTCGAACTCTACTGATACAGCCTTCGCAAACGATTTAAAGCCCGACAGTTCAAGCCGCTTCAGGAACATGCCACTCACCTCTGTTTCTAGTAAAATAATCGTTCTAACCAGCCTATTTTATCACAGTTCGGCTGTATTATTAACAACCCCTTTAAAAACGAGTGTATCCATCGTGCGGGCATGTTATCATAAACAGTATATGAATTGGAAAGGATGATAATAGTGGAAGAAAAAGAAGCGCGAAAACAAGAAATTGAGAAAATGATCGATGATATAAAAACGAAGCTGCAAATTGTTAATGCTGGTGCGATGAAGTCGGAATTTTACGCAGCTGACCAGTATGAAGAAATTAAAGAGATTCATCAAATGGTGATGGCGAAGCCGTCTTTCAGCGTGAACGAAATGGATGCCATCGTTAGTGAACTTGGTGCAATGAGGAACAAAGCATAGCAGGAGGTGACTGGAATGGAAACGGGAGAGCTGGTAACGTGCACGTATAAAACAGGCCGGTATATCGGCAAGCTGATCGATCCTACTCCGGCTAAACCAACGTCTGTTGTTCAGATCCTCGCTGTTCTGCGCCATCCGGTGCAAGGTGATCTTCATCAGCCGGGTCAAACCGACGTTGCTTTGTTTCAGGAACGAAAGGCGCTTGCATTTAATGAAAAAGCAAACATTCCGGACACCCACCTCAAGCCTTACAGCGGCGATGTACCAGACTATAACGAATCCCTTATTCGTGCCGTTGAACTGTTTGAGGAAGGGCTCGTAAACGAGCACAGTCCATTTGCAGATGCCTCGCTGCAAGCACTGCGGAGCCTGCAGCGGGACTACCGCTTAAAACCATAGTTTCATACCTGTACAGAAAAAGAGCTTCGCGGATAAGCCCGCGAAGCTCTTTTCAGAGTGTTGATAACGTCATTTCAGGTGAATCACGTTGCATCTGCCTGTATCTGCGGAGACTCGCTTACCGGTAGCAACGGTCTCGGCTTTCCCATCTTCCATTGGAAGCGCTGGATCTTCGCCACGTTCTGAGCCGAAGTCCTTCGATGCCGGCAGCTGGCAGTGCGTTTCACGTGCCTGGTTATGCCTGCGCGATTGGCTTTCATACGGATAGAACCTTCCCGATGTGTCCAGCGTGCCCGTGGAAGCCGCACCATCCTCCCGTGCCTCTTTTCCCTTCATACTGGGTCACCCTGAGAAATAGCTGAAGGCCAGGCCACGGCAGGCTACTTTAAGTAGAGAGAAAATCAAACGATTAAACATGTAAATTGAAAGACTTTTTAACCCTGTTTTTCATCTTCATTTAATTTTTCAAGCGCTTTTTGCGCCGCCATTTGCTCTGCCTCTTTTTTTGAACGTCCGCTTCCTCGTCCGAGCGGATCTTCATCCAATAAAACCTCTGAAACGAACTCGCGCGAGTGGGCCGGACCTTTTTCTTGCACGATGCGATATACGACCTGCCCCTGATTCTCTCGCTGAATCAGTTCCTGCAGCTGACTTTTAAAATCCATCATGTGTGAAAATTCGCCGTCATGAATTTTTGGATACACATAATCCTCCAAAAAGGCATAGACAGCATCCATTCCGGAATCTAGGTAGAGCGCTCCGATGAACGCTTCAAAGACATCCGCAAGCAAAGCTGGCCGCTCTCTTCCACCGGTCATTTCCTCTCCCTTGCCGAGAAGCACGTAATCGCCGAACTTCAATTCTTCCGCATTTTTCGCAAGGGATGGCTCGCATACGATGGCAGCTCTGAGTTTGGTCATCTCGCCTTCGCTCATGTGTTCGAAGAGCTTGAACAAATATTGGGAGATGGCCAATTCCAAAACAGCATCGCCGAGGAACTCAAGCCGCTCATTGTCATCATGAGGACGAATCCGATGCTCGTTAACATAGGACGAATGAGTGAATGCCTGAATAAACAAATCTTCTTTCTGATAGGTTGCACCTATATCATCCAAAAACTGTTTGTATTTGGCTTTTTGTGCTTTTGTCATTTGCAATTTTTTACCGTGACGCTTCATGCCGCGCCTGTAAATCTTTCTTGATTGCTGCATGAGAAAACCTCCACCAGTCTCAATTGTCGGTACAGAGATGCTGAAGAGATGACCCGGACGGCCGGACCGGCCGCCCGGCATATCTTATTTGTGACTCTCTATGTAGTCTACAACATCTCCAACTGTCTCAATCTTCTCTGCATCTTCATCAGAGATTTCGAGATCAAATTCATCTTCTAGTTCCATAACCAGTTCAACTACATCTAGAGAATCTGCACCGAGATCATCCTTGAACGTAGCTTCCCGCTTTACTTCGGATTCATCTACTCCAAGTCGCTCAGAGACGATTTTTGCAATGCGTTCCTGCTTTGTTGCCATGTGTTTCACCTCCTTCCGCTATTATAGGATAAAGCAGTCTCAAATACTAGCAGTTTTCAAGCTCAAGGCATGTACATTCCGCCGTCAACGTGCAGCGTCTGTCCTGTCATATACGCAGAACTGTCTGAAGTTAAAAAACGAACCACTTTTGCAATATCAGCGCCAGCCCCAAGTCTTCCAAGCGGAATTTGCTCTTGAAGAGCTTCTTTTTGTTCATCAGTAAGTTCATCTGTCATTTCAGTTGAAATAAAACCAGGTGCAACAGCGTTGACCAGGATATTCCGATTAGCAAGCTCTCTCGCCATTGATTTAGTGAACCCAATGACCCCGGCTTTCGATGCAGCATAATTGGCCTGCCCCGCATTCCCTAGTGCTCCGACAACGGAGGAGATATTAATAATTCTTCCACTCCGCTGCTTCATCATAGGGCGTGTTACAGCTTTTGAACAATTGAATACACCTTTTAAATTCGTTGAGATGACTTCATCAAATTCAGATTCTTTCATTCGCATTAACAGATTATCCCGGGTAATGCCTGCATTATTAACGAGTACATCCACCGACCCGAAGGAGTCTATAACTGTTTTTACCATCTCTTGGGCAGAATCACTGTTCCCGACATCCGCCTGAATGATTAGTGCTTCGACCCCTTTTGCACGGCATTCTTCAGCCGTCTGTTCTGCTTTTTCTTGATTACCTGAATAATTGACGGCTACGTTCATACCTGCTTCAGCCAGCTCCAGACAAACGGCACGGCCGATGCCTCTGGAACCTCCTGTTACGAGTGCGTTCATGACTGATCCTCTCCTCCCAGCTGTGAAACAGCTTTCTCAAGCGTTTCCTTATCGTACACCGGTATCGCCGCAGCCCGGCGATCCATCTTTTTCACAAGTCCGCACAGCACTTTGCCTGGACCAGCTTCAATAAAAGTTGTTACCCCTTCGTTCAGTAAATACTTTATCGTATCCTCCCACTTTACCGGCGAATAAATCTGCTGCTCGAGAAGCTGACCTGCTGCTTCACGTGAGACAGGCTCTGCCGTTACGTTCGCAATCACAGTTATATCCGCTTCTCCAAGATGGAGATGAGCAAGCACTTTTTTCATTTCTTCTGCTGCCGGCTTCATCAGGCTGGAATGAAACGGTCCGCTGACAGGAAGTTCAATCGCCCGCCTTGCTCCTGCCGCTTTCGCTAGTTCAACCGCGCGCGCGACACCTTCCGCCCGGCCTGAAATAACGATTTGACCAGGAGAATTAAAATTTGCCGCCTCTACGACACCAGCTTCTTCAGAGGCCTGCTCCAGTACAGCAGAGAGCGGTTCCCGCTCCAGACCGAGAATCGCAGCCATCGCCCCTTCTCCTGACGGCACAGCTGCTTCCATCAGCTGTCCTCGTCGACGTACAGCCTGAATCCCTTCAGAAAAGGAAAGCATGCCGGATGCCGTTAAAGCAGTATATTCTCCGAGACTGTGCCCTGCAGCATAATCCGCCTGAACGCCGCGGTTTTTCAGAACTTCCCACACTGCCGTACCTACAGCATAAAGGGCAGGCTGCGTATTTTCTGTCTGCTTTAAGAACGCTTCCGATCCGGTAAAGATGGAATCGGAAAATGCTTCATTCAGCGATTCATCTGCAAGTCGAAAAACTGCCTCCGCTTCTTTATAGGTGTCAAACAGCTCTTTTCCCATTCCAGTCTGCTGTGACCCTTGACCTGGAAACAATACTGCTGTTTTAGTCATGGTATTCCTCCTTTGCTGAAATGTCGGTCATGACGTCTTTAATCCGATTCGTCACCTTTTCATCATGCATTTGTTTCGCTTGTTTCACAGCGCTGAAAAACGCTCGGGCGTCTGAAGAGCCGTGCGCTTTAACAACAGGTGCATTTAGTCCGAAGAGGCCGGCACCGCCATACTCGGAATAATCCATCTTATTTTTCACACGTTTAAATGCAGGCTTCAGGACGGCTGCTGCAAGCTTATTTTTAAATGATGATGTCAATTCCTGTTTCAGGATTGAGAATAATGAGATCGCTGTTCCTTCAATTGATTTGAGCACGAGGTTCCCCGAAAAGCCATCGCATACTACGACGTCTGCAGCACCATCCAAGAGTTCACGGGATTCCACATTTCCGACAAAGTCAAACGGGGCATCCTGCATCATCGTGAATGCTGCTTTTGCAAGCTCCGTGCCTTTTCCTTCCTCAGAACCGACATTCAAAAGCCCAATTCGCGGACGTTTCACCCCCCGCACCTGCTTCATGTAAATATCGCCCATTACCGCATACTGCAGTAAATGTTCAGGCTTTGCTTCCATATTTGCGCCTACATCAAGCAGCAGAAATCCGCCGCCGTCAATCGTCGGCAGCATCGGCGAAAGGGCAGGCCGGTCAATCCCTTTAATGCGCCCTACGTGCAGCAGTCCCGCAGTCATCAATGCGCCGGTATTCCCTGCTGAAATACATGCGTCTGCTTCGCCTTCTTTCACTTTTCGAACTGCGGTTACCATAGATGAATCTTTTTTTCTTCTCACTGCACGCACTGGTGCGTCATCATTATCAATGACTGAATCTGTGTGAAGAACGGTCACTCTGTCGCCAAATGATTCCATACCGTTGATACGTTTTTCGTCGCCGATCAGCAAAACGTGCAGATCAGCATATGTATTCAGGGCCGTACGACACCCTTCCAGTACAGCGTCCGGGGCGTTATCACCACCCATGACATCTACTGCCAGTCTCATAACTGCTCCTCCTTTTCAGGTCTGTCACTCCTGAACATATGAAATTCTCCTTTAAATACGGGATGCTGGCCAACGAAGCTTTCGACGTTCACGATCGTTCGCGAGCCCCGGATATCTGCTACCCTCGCTTTAGCAATTACTCGTTCTCCAGCTTGAACCTGTCTCGTAAACGATACGGATGCATCTGCCGTCAGCGCGAGTTCATCGTTGATGACCGCAACGGCAAGCGAATTAGCCTGCGCAAATAAATGGTGGCCTCTCGCTATATTTTGTCTTGTAAAGACATGCTCCTGTTTAATATCGAGAATCGAAATGGCATAGCTGTCCAGTTCAAGATCCACAATTTCACCAATAATCTCTTCTTCGGCAAGTGCCTTCACCGGGTCATACTGTTTTCTAGCTACTCCCTTAATTCTCTCTCTAACTTCAGGAATACTAAGCTCCAGTCTGTCCAGACGGATGGTTTGGACACTTACTTCAAATTTTTTAGCAAGCTCATCATCTGTGATAAACGGATCTTCTTCGATATACTGCTGGAGCTTCGGCTGCCGCAGCTTTTTCGTCCATTTCATTCGGCCATCTCCTCTGCACTACTAGGACTAGGTACTAATTGTAGTATATAGCTAACACCTTCCCATTTCAACAGGAAGGTGTCAGTCTATCCGTTGAGAAAGATCACCAGCTTGTCTGGCGAGAGCTTCCCGCAGCGGGAGATACTCGTCTCGCTTCCAAAATGCTTCTGACTGCACCAGCTTAGCCGCATCGTCACGTGCTGCCTCAAGAGCACGGTAATCCTCTACGATATCTGCTACCTTCAGCTGCGGCAGACCGCTTTGCTTATAACCGAAAAAATCTCCAGGTCCGCGCATTTCCAGATCACGTCTCGACAGTTCAAAACCATCTGTTGTCTCTGTCATTATCGCCATTCGCTCTCTGCCGGACTCTGACTTTGGGTCTGCAAGCAGAATACAATAAGACTGTTCGCTTCCTCTGCCTACTCTGCCGCGAAGCTGATGAAGCTGGGCAAGCCCGAAACGGTTTGCATCGTAGATGACCATAACCGAGGCATTCGGGACGTTTACGCCGACTTCGACAACGGTGGTGGAGACCAGAATGTCAATCTTTCCGGAAGCAAACGCCTGCATTACCTCTTCTTTTTCCTGCGAGGGCAGTCTGCCGTGCATCAGACCCGTTGTCAAATCTGGAAGCGCCGCCTGAAAACGGGCGTGCAGATCAATGGCGTTTTGCACATCCAGCACTTCTGATTCTTCAATCAACGGACAAATCACGTACGTCTGCCTCCCCTTAGCGACTTCTTTTTGGATAAACTGCATCACTCTAGGCAGTGTCTCCGGCTTTGCCCAGTATGTTTCAATCTGCTTTCGGCCAGCCGGCATTTCATCAATTGTCGAAACATCCATATCACCGAATGCAGTAATAGCCAGGGTTCTTGGAATCGGAGTAGCTGTCATAAAAAGCACATCCGGATTCAATCCTTTTTCCCGAAGCACCCGTCGCTGCTGCACGCCGAATCGGTGCTGTTCATCTGTGATAACGAGCCCGAGGTGTTTAAAATCAACAGTTTCCTGAATCAGTGCATGAGTCCCGGTAACGACATCAATCGTTCCATCTTTCAATTGCTCCAGAATCGTACGTTTTTCCGCTGTTCTGGATGACCCGGATAAATGGCCCACACGAATCCCCGTGCCCTCGTAAAGCTTCGTGAGCGATTCATAGTGCTGTTCAGCAAGGATTTCTGTCGGGACCATCAGAGCTCCCTGGCTGCCAGAACGAACCGCTGCAAGCAGCGCAGCTGCGGCTACAATCGTTTTACCGGAGCCAACATCCCCCTGTAAAAGCCGGTTCATTCTGAAAGGAGACTGCATATCCGTAAGTATTTCATCCAGAACGCGCTGCTGTGCACCCGTCAGCGGAAATGGAAGGGAGTCAACAAATGCAGAAACAGCTCCCTCCGGCCATTCCTTAGCTGTTCCTTCAGAAGATTCGCGCGCTTTACGGCGGAATAACTGCATTTTTAACTGAAATAGAAGCAGCTCCTCATATACCATCCTGCGCTTAGCTTGTTTAAACTCATCCATATCTTCCGGAAAATGCAGCGATTTACACGCTTCCGGACGCGGCATCAGCCGGTACTTTTCCATCGCCTGCTCCGGAAGAATTTCGGGTATGTCCTGCTGATAAAGTTCATATGCGGCGGCAATCCATTTCCGTAAGGATGCAAGCTTTATGTCACCTTTTAATGAATAAACAGGCTCAAATGCCCCTTCCGCTGCCCCGCTTTTGATGATTGCCCCCTGCACAGCAAGGCGGTGTTTATCAAATTTCCCATGGTAGATAACGTGATCGCCTGGAGAAATCTGCCGCTTTAAAAACGGCTGATTAAAGAAAACAGCCTGCACTAACACGCCGTCTGATAAAATTCGCAGCGTAAGCCTCGATTTTTTTCGACCGTAAAAGCGCAGCTCAGGCTCACTGTGAACGGTGCCTTGGAGCGTCACACGTTCTTCATGCTGTACCTCGTCAGCCCGCCGAATTGAGAAATCATCATAGCGAAACGGAAAGTAAAATAACAAATCCTCGACTGTAGCTATGTTCAGCTGGGCAAGCTGTTCTTCAGCTCTTCCTCCAATCCCTTTCAGAGATGTTACAGGCTGCTCCAGAACATTCACGCTTTTTGTTTCTCTCCAAAAATCTCATCGCGCAGGCGACGGCCGGTCGGCGTTCCCGCTAGTCCGCCTTCACCGGTTTCCTTCAGTGCAGTAGGCATATTCTGCCCGATTCGATACATGGCGTCAATCACTTCATCACATGGGATTTTGCTCTCAATCCCCGCTAAAGCGAGATCTGCCGCTACCAGGGCGTGTGACGCCCCGAATGCATTACGCTTTACGCATGGAACTTCTACAAGTCCTGCAACCGGGTCACACACAAGCCCGAGCATGTTCTTCAATGCAATTGCCATCGCCTGCTGAGACTGGCGGGGAGTGCCTCCGGCCATTTCCACAATGGCAGCTGCAGCCATACCTGTCGCGGATCCGACTTCAGCCTGGCAACCTCCCGCAGCCCCTGAAATTGAAGCGTTGTTCGCAATCACGAATCCGAATGCACCGCTCACGAATAAGTAGCGGACCATTTGTTCTCGGGTTGGATTCAACTTATCCTTTACAGCAAACAGCGTTCCGGGAACCACCCCTGCTGCTCCTGCAGTCGGGGTCGCACAAATCGTTCCCATTGCTGCATTTACTTCATTTGTTGACATAGCTTTCGCAACAGCATCCAGCGTCAAATGACCGGACAGTGTATCATGAAGCATCATGTATTCATGGAGCTTCTTTCCATCCCCTCCTGTCAATCCAGAAACGGATCGTACGCTTTCCGTAATGCCCCGGTTGACCGCACGCTCCATGACATCCAGGTTCCGTTCCATCTGAGCAAAAATATCTTCCCGAGATCGATCGTGTACTTGCATCTCCTGACGAATCATTACTTCTGAAATCTGAATTTGTTCTTTATCAGCCAGTGAAACGAGTTCTTCTGCATTTCGAAACATGGTCTTCCCTCCTACTCGTGAATCTTTGTAACCTGCCGCACGTGCTCAACTTTCTTTAATTCACCCAGAGTGCGTGCCGTTACATTTTGATCAACTTCTATCACCATAAGTGCATCTTTCCCCTGTTCTTTTCGTGACACTTCCATGTGGCCGATATTAAGCTGCCGGGCAGCCAGGATAGAGGCGACACCTGCCACTACACCGAACCGATCATCGTGCACGACAAGTATGGCCGGATGATTTCCGCTTAAGCGGAGTTCAAATCCATTTAATTCTTTTATTTCCACTTTTCCTCCCCCGATTGAAATGCCAGCAAGCGACATTTCATAGTCCCCGGAACGAAGGACGACTTTAACTGTATTCGGATGGTGGCTGACCTCATCTTCTTCGATGAAACGGGATCGTATGCCTGCTTTTTCTGCTTCCCGGTAGGCATCTTTTATTCGTTCGTCGCTTGTATCAAATCCTAATACGCCTCCGAGAAGTGCTACATCTGTACCGTGCCCCTGATACGTTTTTGCAAATGATCCGTAAAGATGAAAATCTGCCTCTTCAGGCGCTTTTCCGAACAGCTGCCTTGCAACGAGTCCGATTCTCGCAGCCCCAGCAGTATGAGAGCTGGAAGGCCCGATCATGACAGGGCCGATGATTTCAAACACACTCCGGTATTTCATATTAATCTACCTCCCGCTTCGATTGAAAGCGCTATCGTCTTATTATTTTCCTAATATATCATCTCATATCCCAGGTCATTCGTAAACGGCGGTTCCCTTCACACAGAAGAAATCTTCACAGCATATGCCGTGAAGATTTATCAAGCGCTTCATCCATCACTATCGTTTCACAGGTGCAGCACTGATGGAGATCGTACCCGGCCCAACATGCGTGCCGATTACAGGACCGATCGAGGTGATGACCTCCTGCTGAACGTCAAACTGCTCTTTCATGGAATCCATGAATGCGTTTGCCTCATCCTCAGCCAACGCGTGGGAGATACCGACATGGAGCGGCTTTCCGTTAAATCGCCTCAAAAATTCCGCTCTGATTCGCTGGCCGGCCTTTTTAGAGCCGCGCACTTTTTCGAAAGGGAATACTTCTCCTTCTTCCGTAAGCGACAGGATCGGCTTTATCTTTAAAAGGGAGCCCATTAACGCAGAAGCTTTTCCAATCCGGCCATTTTTTTGCAGGTATTCGAGCGTGTCCACCATAAAAAACACCGTTGTTTCTTCTACAAGTGTGTCGATTCTGGCGAGAATCTCCTTCTCATCTGCACCTGCTGCTGCAAGCTCTGCAGCTTCAACGACGATCAGCCCGATCGCATAAGAAGCACGCTTTGAATCAATTACATGCAGCCGGTCTGACGCTTCTATCGTATCTTTCGCAATGGAAGCAGCTTGAAATGTACCACTCAGCTTTGCAGATAGATGAATCGAAATGACTGTATCACCGTTTTGCAGCAAGTCGTTGTAAATCGCTTCAAACTGAGCCGGTGTAGGCTGAGAGGTAGTCGGAATTTTATCCGCATCAGCCAGTTTCTCATAGAATTCATCTGACGTAAGCGTCACCCCGTCCTCAAACGAATCTTCGCCGAAGTGGACTTTCAACGGTACTACTTCAATGTTCAGTTTATCCGTCCATTCTTTCGGAATATCAGCTGTAGAATCAGTTACAATTTTTACTGCTGCCATGATCATGCCGCCCCCTTTATTACGAATGGTTATTCAACTGAAATAATGTAAGAATAAAGCGGCTGTCTGCCCGCATGTATCTCCACTTCCACTTCTGGAAACTGCTCCTCAATATAAGCGGATAGTTCTTCAGCCTCTTCTTCTGACCGGTCTTCCCCGAAGATAATGGTTACAATCTCGCTTTCCTCATCAATTAGCTTCGCCAGCAGCTCTTTAGAGACATCGGAAACTGTTTCGCCGTTAGAAATAATATCTTTGCCAGTAATACCCATGAAGTCCCCTTTTTTAATGGATACCCCATTCAGACTCGTATCACGCACTGCATAAGTTACTTCTCCGGTTTTAACGGTCTGCAGAGACTCTTTCATACCAGAAACATTGTCGTCAAGACTTTGCTCTTCGTTAAATGAGAGCATTGCTGCGAGACCTTGCGGGACTGATTTACTAGGAACAACCGCCACATCGATCTCAGCTACGTCCGCAGCCTGCTCTGCAGCCATGATGATATTGCTGTTATTAGGCAGAAGAATCACGTTCTCGGCATTTACTTCCTCAATTGCCTTAATAAAATCTTCAGTAGACGGATTCATCGTTTGTCCGCCTTCAATGACTTTGCTGCAGCCGAGCCCCTCAAACAGTTCCGTAATGCCTGAACCCATCCCGACGGTAATGACGGCATACTTTGAAGGACCAGCTTGTTTTTTCGGAGGTTCAGGAGCTTTATCTGCTTCCAGCAGGGATGAATGCTGTTCCCGCATGTTTTCGACTTTAATATTCACTAACGAGCCAAAACGCTGAGCTTCCGTGATCACATCCCCCGGGTATTCCGCGTGGATATGTATTTTCAGTAAATCCTCATCCGATACGACAAGCAGGGAATCGCCGTACTCGCTCAGCTTTTCTCTGAATGCTTCTTCATCATACGGATGATCTTTCAATTGCTCATCTGCAAATTTAACCATAACCTCAGTACAGTAGCCAAATTCAATATCTTCGGTAGCCATATGACTCTGAGCAGACTGATGATGCTCAAATTTGACCAATTCTTCCAGTGAAGGTGTTTCCTCAGCTGGAGCAATCGACCGGCCTTCCATTGCAGCTGCAAAGCCTTCGTATATGGTAACCAATCCTTGGCCGCCGGAATCAACGACTCCAACTTCCTTTAACACCGGAAGCAGGTCGGGCGTCCGCTCCAGAGACTCTTCAGCTTTTTGAAGAACCTGCTTCATCAGCTCGAGACAATCATCTTGGCCGGCGCTTTCTCTTCCTGCTGCTGCTGCATCTTTCGCAACAGTTAAAATCGTACCTTCAACCGGCTTCATGACGGCTTTGTAGGCCGTTTCCACGCCCTTATCAAATGCGTCAGCAAGATCCTTAGGAGCCAGTGTTTCTTTCTTTTCGACCGCTTTTGAAAAGCCTCTGAAAAGCTGGGACAGAATAACGCCCGAGTTCCCTCTCGCCCCCATAAGGAGGCCTTTTGCAAAGCTGGCTGCGACGCTTCCCGCATGGTTCTGATCGTTGTTCTTCACTTCCTGAATTCCGGATGTGATGGTTAGATTCATATTCGTCCCTGTATCGCCGTCCGGAACAGGGAATACGTTTAGTGCGTCAATCCGCTGCGAATTGGCAGACAGATTGGCGGCACCCTCCTGCATCATGGCAGCAAGTTTTTTTCCGTTAATTGTATTCATTGCCACGTATGTTCCTCCTGACATAAAACTAATTCGTAACTCTGACTCCGGAAACAAAAATATTGACCGAACTAACTTTCAACCCGAGCATCTGGCTCAGCTGGTATTTTACTTTTTGCTGAACATTATGCGCTACTTCGGAAATTTTCGTTCCATAGCTGACGATAATATACATATCAATGTGGATCTGTTCGCCTTCTTCCCGGATGACAACACCTCTCGCCAGATTTTCTTTACCAAGAAGATCCGTAATGCCATCTTTCAGCTGCTTCTGGGAAGCCATTCCGACAATGCCGTAGCAGTCCACTGCCGCACCGCCTGCGATAACAGCGACAACTTCTCTTGAAACATCAATATTTCCGTATTTCGTATTCATTTCAATCGTCATAGAAGGTAGTCCTCCTCAATGGGGGTATTTGGCTTTTCAGCTATCGTCATTTTACTATACGCATGACAGCTTGCATAGTTCGTGCACCCGTCTAAGAGAATAGCACAAAAGCTCCAAAAATGCGATATCATCTGTCAAGGTTCATTACTTGAAATTACTGCTTGAATTAAAAAATGTACAATGCTACAATATTCAGGTATGATCGATGCTAGTGAAATGAAGGAGGGAATGCATATGTCACGCAGATGTGTTATTACCGGCCGAGGGCCGTCTACAGGCAATAAACGATCCCACGCATTGAACGCTACAAAGCGTCGCTGGGGTGCTAACGTGCAAAAAGTCCGCATCATGGTGGACGGCAAGCCAAAGCGCGTTTACGTATCCGCCCGCGCTCTAAAATCAGGCAAAGTACAGCGCGTATAATCGCTAAAAAAAGCTTCCGCCCCGAAATGGGACGGAAGCTTTTTTCATTTGTCCAGCTCATGCTTGAACGGGAAAATTGACTGCCGGCCTCATGCATCGCCTGATTCGATGAAGTAAAGAAGCCCGTCGTTAAACGACACCTTCGCTTCACGGTGCGTCCATTCATTGCTGACGCTGAGCGATCGATGCCGATAAAGCGTAGCCTGTTGGAGCGGATACAGCAGCCCTGACGTCGTTACACCCGTTACGTTTTGCCCAAGCGGGATCAGCGATACAAACTTATGGCCGCGTGTTCGAAGCTGATGCGTGCCCGGACGAAGGAGCTGCACCGAGTAGTGCTCTTCCTCGATTACGGTTTGCTCTGGCGAGGCTTCCAGCAAAAACAAGGCAGACAGTGTATGATCCAATCTTCCTCCGCCCACTCCGGTTATAATCAGCGGCATTCCCTCTGCTCGCTGCAGCGCAAGCTCCAGATCTGTCCAGTTTTTCGCTGGAGGATGACCCTCGATCTGTTCAGCCAGTTCTGCAATCTGCATCTTTTGTTCGGGCGTCACACTGTCAAAGTCTCCAACAGCTCGTACCATGCGGATGCCGCAGGCAGCTGCACACGCTGCCCCTCGGTCAACTCCAATAACATCAGCTTCCGGATAAAAACGAACCAGCCGGGACAGATGCCTTTCGGTCAGCTCAGGGCTGCCCCCGGCAATGATAACAGGATTCATACTGATCTTCCCTCAGGCTGCAAAATTCTGCCGCCTTTTTTTAATAAAAAGATGGTCACGATCAAAATTAAAAGAAGAGATGGCCCTAAATACCCTAAATTATAGAGAAACGAATACAAGGCGACCGGGGTACCTTCAGGAGCAAACTCTCCAAACCAGATAACACCTGCACTAAAATGAGCAGCAAATCGGAGAGCCACTGCAAGAGCAATTCCAGCAATCACTGCCCCAATCACTCTCCTCCCTCCAAACCAGGCACTGAAAAAGGCAGCCGTACCAACAAGTCCAAAAGCTACAGGATACTCCAGGATCGCCTGAGACCAATGGACGACATAAGGTCCAGTCATTAAGTTCAGCAGTCCGAACACAATGCCACACGCGATTCCTGCAGCCGGACCTCTTCGGAACGACAACAGAATTATTGGCAGCATAGCTAGGTTCACAGATCCTCCAAACGGCATCGTAAATAGTGTAATAAAGCTTAAAATCAGCGCTAGCGCAGCCATAAAAGCTGTTTCAATCATTATAACTATTTTAGTTGAACGCACGTGCGTCACCCTTTCATTTTTGCAGCGCAGAAAGGCCGCATCCTCAGGATACGGCCAACTCAGAAGCATCTGGCTTCTGATCGATCCCACATCCCTGCGCAAGCATTAACTTACAGGTTCACTGGGTCGGTGCTGCTCTGCACCCTCTCAGCCGTTACAAGGCTCCCCATGCGGTTTTATCATTCAGTTAAACTAATCCGTTCAGGAACGAAGGGATTTCATCGCTTGTTTTCTGTCCGACGCTTGAAAAAATGCAGACCCTGCTACTAATACATCTGCACCTGCTTCCCGGCAAAGCTTTGCAGTATCTGCGTTGACCCCTCCGTCTACCTCTATTTCCATAGCCGCTGGTTTTATCTCACTTGCTCGCTTCATTTTATCCAGCACAGATGGTATGAAAGTCTGACCTCCAAAGCCTGGATTCACGGTCATCAACAGCAGAAGATCGAGCTCGTCCATGACTTCCTCTACCATACTCAACGGACTGCCTGGATTTAAAACAGCGCCCGCTTTTACCCCTCGTCCCTTAATTTGCTGAATCGTCCGGTGTAAATGTGGACATGCTTCAGCATGCACGCTGATAATATCCGCCCCCGCGTCAGCAAAAGCATCAACGTACCTTTCCGGGTTTTCAATCATCAAATGCACATCAAGCGGCAGACTCGTATGCGGACGAACCGCTTCAACGATCAGCGGTCCAATCGTAATATTCGGAACGAAACGGCCGTCCATTACATCAATATGAATGTAGTCGGCTCCTGCTGCTTCGGCTTCCTTTATTTCGGACCCAAGCGCAGCAAAGTCTGCAGCCAGAATCGATGGCGCAATCTTCTCAGTCATTGTCAGTACCTCCGTTTTCTATTGGCTATTTCTTCATAAAACTGCTGATAACTATGATAGCGGAAAGCTGCAATGTCTCCCGTATCAACAGCCTGCTTTACCGCACACCCGGGTTCATTTAAATGGGTGCATCCTCTGAACTTGCAGTCATTGATCCGTGCTGCCATTTCTGGATACATGGCACTTAGCGTCTCCGTTTCGACATGGCGGAAATCAAGTGAACTGAACCCGGGTGTATCGGCAACAAATCCCTGATTGGGCATATGAATCAGTTCAACATGACGAGTCGTATGCTTGCCGCGGTTCAGACTCTTTGAAATAGCTGCAGTTTCCAGATTCAATTCTGGTTTAAGCGCGTTAAGAATGGATGATTTTCCAACCCCTGACTGCCCGGCAAAAACGGAAAGCCGTCCTGACAGAACTGGCAGCAGCTCCTCTACCTGGCCGGAAAGTTCAGAGGACGTGATAATAACACGGTAGCCGGCCTGCTCGTATGCAGGCAGATAAGGCTCTGCTTTATCCAACCCAAGATCTGCTTTTGAGACGCAGATAACTGACTCCAGCTCTGCTGCTTCGGTATGGACCAAAAACTTATCAAGCAGCAGCGGGCTAAAATCAGGCTCTTTAGCTGAAAAAACGAGAATAGCCTGATCAATATTTGCGATTGGAGGCCTGAACAGTTCACTCGTTCGTGCCTCGACCGCTAGAATATATCCATCAGTCGGGTTTTCTGCTTCAAATTCAACCATATCTCCTACGAGCGGCGTAATGTTTTTCTTGCGAAAGTTTCCTCGTGCGCGGCATTGTACCGTTTGTCCCTCCGACTCTACGTAATAAAATCCGCTGAGCGCTTTAATAATACGTCCTTTTGCCATAGTCACCTCACAAATCGATTTTATTCATCCGGACTGTAGGACTGCACTTCCTCATACGAATATTCATATGGCGAAGCATCAAACTCTTCCCCATTCACATACAGGATCAAGTATCCGGTGGAGCCTTCTTCAACGGTCATGGGAACGTCAAATTCAGTGGAGGCCGTTATCTCTTCGTTAATAACTTCAACAGGCGTCTCGTTCTCATCATCAATCACCTGAATCTCAATCTGATAGGATCGTCCGTTATCATTTTCCGGCACTTGAACCGAAAAAGGGACTTCTGCTGAAGCGACTGCCGGGCCTGGTTCCGGACCTCCGGAAAGTGTAACCATCACAGTAGTTGACTCCGAAATCTCTGTCCCCCGCGGCGGATCCTGTTCGATCACTCGTCCCTCACTCATTGATTCGTCATACTCTTCGGTAAACCTGACCGTTACATAAGGGACTCCTTCGAACGATTCTTCCACTTCCTCTTCCGTCATTCCGAACAAATTACCGATCGAAACCACTTCTCGTTCTGCTACCGTAAGCATGACCGTCGTTTCTGAAGGCATTACGGTTTGTCCGGCGGAAGGCTCCTGATCCAACACAATGCCGCCTTCCTGCTCTGAGACCGTTTCATACGACACAGACACGTTGTCAAATGCCTCAAGCTGTGACTCTGCTTCTTCCTCTGAGAGGCCTGTAACATCAGGAACTTCCATGGAAGCGTCATTTTCGCTGATTACGAGTCTCACAGTCGAGCCGACTTTAACAGTCGTTCCCTCATCCGGCTGTACACTGATGACGTGATTATCAGCTGTATCTGTGCTTTCACGGTACGCGCGCTCCACTTCCAAATCAAGGTTTTCGAGCTGTTCAGCAGCCGCGTCTGCATGCTGGCCGGAGACCTCCGGTACGGCTATTTCATCAACATGCAGCAAACCGGGAAGCCATATAAACGCGCTGAGCGTCAGCAGCACGGCTATTAGCACTGGCAGTATCCACTTTTTCTTTCGGTTCGGCTTTGAGGAAACTTTTTCTCCTTCTCCTCCCGAACTAGTTTTAGTATGAACAATGGTTTCCGGATCACTGCCTCGTCCCTCGGGGAAAACAGCGGGCATTTTTTTTGTTTCTTCATCATTCTCTGCCGTCCATTCAAGCAGCCGCTCGGAGCGTCTGGAGCTGTCCAGAACAGTTCTTAAATCCTCCAGCAGCGCCCCGGCACTGTTAAAGCGGTCGATCGGCTTTTTAGCTGTAAGACGGGTGATCATATTTTTTACGCTGTTTGGAACAGCAGTTGTGCGAAGCTCCGGAAGTGGTTCCTGTAAATGCTTTAACGCGATGGTAACTGCCGTATCCCCTTTGAACGGAACGCTCCCGGTAAGCATCTCGTACGCAATAATACCGAGTGAGTACAGATCTGATTTATAGGTGACCTGTCCGCCCCTGGCTTGTTCAGGCGACAAATAGTGAACAGAGCCCAGGATCGAGTTCGTATGCGTGATGGTTGCCTCGCTGATTGCTCTTGCAATACCAAAATCAGTAACTTTAGCCTGACCGTTTACGCTCATTAAAATATTCTGCGGTTTTACATCCCGATGGACAATGTGATTATCATGAGCGTGCTTCACGGCTTCCGAGATTTGCTTTAAAATTCGCACTGTTTCTTCTACCGAGAGTACGCCGCTGGATTGAATATACTCTTTTAGCGTCTGACCCTCTACATATTCCATGACGATGTAGTACAAATCATTCTCTTCCCCTACATCGTAGATCGACACGATATTCTCGTGTGACAAGCTGGTTGCGGCTTCAGCCTCGCGGTGAAACCTGCGAATAAATTCTTCGTTTTTAGAGAATTGGCTTTTAAGCATTTTCACTGCTACGTGGCGGTCGAGGATTAAATCTTTTGCAAGATATACATCTGCCATTCCACCTCCGCCGATTGGACGGATCAGCTTGTACCTTTCATTAATCCTGCGGCCGATCATACGGCACCGCCGTCCTGATCAGAGAAACGGATGAGTGCAGCTGTAATATTATCTTCGCCGCCTCTGTCGTTCGCCGATGCAATTAACCTTTCGCCAGCATCTTCCATACTTGCTGCTTCATACACAATAGCTTTAATCGCCGAATCAGCCAGCTTGTTCGTCAATCCGTCCGTACACAGCAAGAGGATCTCCTGAGGTCTCCACCGTACCGATCCAATTTCACCGGAAACATCGATCTCGGTGCCTAGCGCCTGCAGCAGCACATTTCTGCGAGGATGTACTTCCGCTTCTGCTTCTGTCAGCTCTCCCTGACGGACGAGTTCACCGACCAGGGACTGGTCCTTCGTGATCTGGGTTATCTCATGTTCTTTTAGCAGGTACAGCCTTGAGTCACCGACATTTATGTAAAAAACGTCTTCTCCATTTCCTACTGCAGCGGTTAACGTCGTTCCCATCCCTCTGCAGTCAGGGTGTTCCTGCTGATACGTAAATAAATCGGAATTGATCCGGCTCACTGTTTTCCGAAGCCATTCCTCGATCGTCTCTATATCCAGTTCATCTGCGGCTAATTTAAACTGATCAAGCATCCGGTTGCAGGCCATGCGGCTGGCAACATCACCAGCCTGGTGGCCTCCCATTCCATCTGCTACTACCGTAAGAAACCAGCCTGAACGTTCATGAAACAATACAGAATCTTCATTATGACTCCGTACTCTTCCAGTATCCGAGTGAATGCTGTAAATCACGTTCATCTCTCCTGCCTTTTCGATTTCGTCAAACTGCAAATAAAGAATCCGTCTGTTCCAATTTTTCCAGGAATCAGCTGCAGAGAAGATTCAGTCGTCATCAGCTGCTGCACGTTTTCGGGAAGCCTGGACTTCATCGTTTCGTCCGGCTCTGCATCCCTATGTTTTTCTAAAAAGGACTGCAGCTGGGCTTCATTTTCTGCTTCATCAATGGTACAAGTGCTGTAAACCATCCGCCCACCAGGTTTTAAAGCGCGCCAGGCTTTATCGAGAATGTCCTTTTGTAAACGAGACAGCCTTTCAATATCGGCCTCCTGCTTCGACCATTTCATATCTGGCTTTCTGCGGATAACTCCAAGCCCGCTGCAAGGTGCATCCACCAGAATTTTATCATAAACAGCTTCCTCTTCCATGCTGCGGGCGTCGCCTGTTTCGGCCAGCAGATTGGTGAGCTTCAGTCTTGCTGCCTGCGACTCAATCAGCTTCACTTTATGAGTGTGAAGGTCTCTGGCAGTGACGCGTCCAGAGTTGTTTAATCGTTCTGCAATCATACACGCTTTTCCACCAGGTGCAGCACACGCATCTAAAATGATATCTTCAGCTTCAGGATCAAGCGCCTGAACCGCTATCATTGATCCTTCGTCCTGAATGCTGATAAACCCTTTTTTAAAAGCTTCTGTGGCAGCAGCACTTCCTCCGCTCACCCGAAAGGCCGTCTTAAAGATCGGACTGTCCCTCACGGTTAATCCTTCCTCCTCTAATAAAGAGCGGACCTCCTCCGGAGATATCAGCATGGCGTTTACTCTGATAGAGGTTACGGGAGGAACATTGTTATGCACCGCAATGTCTGCAGCTGTTTCTGCTCCGTACTGCCTTGTCCACCTGCTTATCATCCAATCCGGGTGCGACGTTTCAATCGCGGTTCTCGTTACAGTATCTTCTGCTTCAACCGCTGCAAATCCTTTCCGGATGACTGCTCGCAATATTCCGTTGACCATTCCTGAAATTCCTTTATGACCTCGTTTAGCTGCCAGATTAACGGCTTCGTTCACAACCGCATGATCCGGCACACGGTCTAAATACTTCAATTGAAATAAGCTTAGCAGCAGCAGCTGGCGCACCCAGCCTGCCAGTTCATCCGGCGGCCGGTTTGAATAGGCTGCCAGCGTATGATCAAGCAGGCGCTGATGCTGAAGTGTTCCATATACAATTTGAGTAAGCAGTCCGCTGTCACGGCTTGAAAGCTGATGTTTTTTCAGAACCTCATCCAGCAGCAGGTTGCTGTACGCTTGATTTTTTTCTATCCGGAGCAGTGCATCAAGTGCAGCTTCACGTACTGATGCCTCAGCCATTGGCAGCACCGCTTTCAAAACGATGTCCGCGCTTTAGCTTCCTGCCTTTGCCGTTTAAAAAGGTGTCGGCAGTCATAGGCTTTCCGCCTGCAGGCTGCACATGGATCAGACGAATCACCGTTCCCTCTCCGCACGCAGTCTCTAATACACCATCTTCACACGTCAATATGGTTCCTGGAGCAGCGTCAGTCTGGTGATCGGTGACTGCTGCTTCCCACAGCTTCAACCGGATTCCTTCAATGACCGAATAACCGACAGGCCAGGGGACAAGTCCTCTAATTTGATTTCGAACAGCTTCAGCCGGCTTATGCCAGTTTATTTTTTCCATCTCTCTCGTAATGTTAGGAGCAAACGTTGCACTTTCATGGTCCTGCGGAATTCTCTCCGCAGCTCCTTTTTCAATCTGATGCAGCGCTTTTATCAACAAATCTGCTCCTTCCAGGCTGAGCTTATCGTGCATGGTCCCTGCGGTGTCGTCTGCGTGGATCGGAATGGCTCCCTGCACGATAATATCACCGGCATCCAGCTTTTCAGCCATATACATAATCGTAATGCCAGTCTCTTTTTTTCCATCGATAACGGCCTGGTGAATCGGCGCTCCCCCGCGGTAGTCCGGAAGCAGAGATGCATGAACGTTCACGCATCCAAATGGAGGCAGCTCCAATACATTCGCTGGAAGCAGCTGGCCGAATGCAGCTGTAATAATGATATCAGGCTCTGCCTCTTCTATAGGAGCGATCCCATCGGTCAGCTTTTCCGGCTGCCAGACAGGTATTCCATGTGCTTGCGCTGCCTGCTTTACAGGGGAAGGAATCAATTCTTTTTTTCTGCCGCGCGGCCGGTCCGGCTGCGTGACGACTAACGGGACATCGTAGCCCTCTGCCAAAATCTTTTCCAGTACGGGCACCGAGAAATCCGGGGTTCCCATAAACACTGCTCGTTTCATAAATGCCTCCTAGCTCTTTTTCTTACATCATCATGTATGGATTCGTATCTATGGACAGCTGCAGATCGGTTCCGGCTGTCTCTTTCTGCCATGCACGAAGCATGCTTTTCAACACGTTCGAAAGGTCCGGCTCGCGCTTGTATTTGATCATGCACTGATACCGGTAACGATCTTTAATACGAGGAATGGGTGAAGCCACAGGTCCCAGAATTTTTGCTTGTTGCGACAGGGAATTTCTCAAAAATGCCCCGATTTTTTCAGTGGCCGCTACTGCCTGATTTAAGTCCGTGTGAGAAACATGTACCATCGTCAGAAAATAGTAAGGCGGATAGCCGCCGACTCTTCTTAAATACATCTCTTTTTCATAAAAACCGATAAAATCATGCTTAATTACATCAGAGATACTGTAATGATCCGGTGAATATGTCTGTATAAAAACTTCTCCCAGTTTTTCATGACGTCCTGCTCTCCCGGCAAGCTGAGTTAACAGCTGAAAGGTCCGCTCTGCAGAGCGAAAGTCAGGTAAATGCAGCATGGAATCTGCTGCAAGTACGCCTGCGAGCGTAATATTTGGAAAATCGAGTCCTTTTGCAATCATCTGCGTGCCAAGAAGTATGTCCGCCTCTCCCTTGCCAAACGACTCCAGCAGCCGTTCATGAGATCCTTTGCGAGTTGTTGTATCGACGTCCATCCGAATTACCTTTACTCCTGGCAGGACCTGATAAAGCTCTTCCTCCACCTTTTGTGTCCCGGTTCCGAAAAAACGAATTTGGTCGCTTTCACACTCAGGACAGCTTGAAGGAAGTGTCTCCAGATAACCACAGTAATGACACTGAAGCGAATGGGAGCTCCGATGATAGGTTAACGATATATCGCAGTGCCGGCACTGCGGCACATACCCGCAGTCGCGGCACATAATAAAGGATGAATAGCCTCTGCGATTAAGCATAAGGACCGTCTGCTCCCCTTTTTCCATGCGGCTTTTAATAGCATCGAGCAGTGGGCGGGAGAACATGGAACGATTGCCCTCCTTCAGCTGCGCTCGCATATCGACTACGTGTACGAAAGGCATGACTTGTTCATTCACGCGGTTTTCCATCGTGAGCAGCTCATATACCCCTTTTTCAGCTCGTGCATAGCTTTCCAACGAAGGTGTCGCACTACCGAGCACGACCGGACACGAAAAATGCTCTGCGCGGATAATCGCAGCCTGACGAGCATGATAACGAGGAGCTTCTTCCTGTTTGTAGCTGCTTTCGTGTTCTTCATCTATAATAATAATTCCAATATTTTTAAACGGGGCGAATACAGCAGATCTGGCTCCTACGACGACCTTCACTCTGCCTTCGCGAATTTTCCGCCACTCATCGTACTTTTCACCTTTGGAAAGCGCCGAATGCATGACTGCCACGAGCGAACCGAATCTTGCCCTGAACCTGTGCACCATCTGCGGCGTCAGGGAAATTTCCGGAACAAGAACGACTGCTTCCTTTCCTTTTTGAAGTACACGTTCAATCGCCTGCAGGTACACTTCTGTTTTTCCGCTTCCAGTTACGCCACGAATCATAAATACCCGGTGAAAGGCTTCTTGAACAGACGCGCCAATTTTATCGAGAGCCTGCTTCTGATCATCAAATAAGAGAAGCGCCTCATCCGGCTGCACATCCCTTCCGGCAAACGGGTCCCTTTCTACGATTTCCTGCCGTTTCAAAACAAGCTGCTTTTTGACAAGCGCTTCTGCTGCCCCCCTTGCACCATCAGACCCCAGCATCGACGTCGGCAATGCTTTGTCTGCTTTCAGCAGCTGTCTGAGAACGTCCGCCTGTTTAGGAGCCTTTGAGGCCATCTCGGCGATCAATGCAGGCGACACGCCGGCAGCTGCTTCATAAACAAACTGTTTTTTTGAGGCTTCTTTTGTGCTCACCTGCGGTTCAACTGTCAGGTCCCCCTTTTTCACTGCGGCCAAAAGCTGGGAGCGCTCGGCAGCCGGAGCATGCTGCTGCCAGGTATCCCAGTCCTCGATCGGCAGGAGGCTTGAAAAATGACGTTCCCCTGCGGCTGTGACCGCGATAACTTTTTTGCGGTACACTGCCCGCATAGCCTGAGGCAGCATCGCCTTCAGTACAGAAGCCTTTAAAGAGAGGGTCTCCTGACATAACCGATCAGCTGTCTTCATCAATTCTTCGGTTAAAACCGGCGTCAAATCGATCAGTTTTTGAACGTCGCGGAGCCTGGATGGCGGTATGTCAGAGGATTCTTTCAGTTTCGTAATAAATCCTTGGACCGGCCTAGGACCGAATGGCACATGAACCCTGCAGCCGGGAGCAGCCGTCTGCCGCATATTTTCCGGTACAGCGTAATCAAATGTACGATCAACTGCCTGAGCCGGGACATCGACAATCACTTCAGCGATCATAGCGGCTCTTCCACAGTTGAGGGATATGATTCAGAATATGTTTGGCCGCATCTGACTTAGACATAAGCGGAATGTGTGCTTTTTGCCCGTTACGAAAAAAGAGATCCAGTGAGTTCGTATCCACCTGAAAACCGCTGCCTTCTGCCACAACAGAATTTGCACATACCGCATCAATATTTTTCTTCTGCAGCTTTTCTCTCGCATAGGCTTCGATGTTTTCCGATTCAGCAGCAAAACCGACCAGGACCGGCTTCTTCTCTAAGGAGCCAAGTTCAGCCAGTATATCTACCGTTCGTACCATGTGAAGCACTTCACCGTCCACTGATTTTTTCATTTTTTCTGTCAGAGCTTCAGCAGGCTTATAGTCAGATACAGCGGCTGCTTTGATAACAACATCCATTGCCTCGGCCCGATTCATCACAGCCCGATACATTTCTTCTGCTGACTGTACATCAATCCGGTTAACCCCATGAGGAGTAGCTAGTGTCACTGGTCCGGCAACGAGCGTAACGGCTGCTCCACGAGCTGCAGCTTCAGCAGCCAAGGCAAACCCCATTTTTCCGGAAGACCGGTTGGATAAAAATCTGACTGGGTCGATTACTTCCTGAGTTGGCCCTGCAGTAACAAGCACTCGTTTTCCATTCCATTCGGGATGTGCAGCACGAGTGAAGTGGTGATCGATCATGGCATGCAGATCTTCTGGCTCTGCCATTCTTCCCTTTCCTGTATAACCGCATGCTAAATATCCTTCGTCCGGCTCTACAAACTGATAGCCGTCTTGCTCGAGCTGCTGCATATTACGCTGTACCGCAGGGTTGGCATACATATGTACGTTCATTGCGGGAGCGATGTAGGCTGGTGCAGTAGACGCCATAATCGTGGTAGAAACCATGTCATCTGCCATGCCGTTGGCAAGCCGTGCAATAAGATCAGCAGAAGCTGGTGCGATGAAGACCACATCAGCCCAGTCTGCTACATCGATGTGCGCAATCTTTTCCGGATCCGGCTCGATGAACGTGTCCGTATAAACTGGATTACGCGATAATGCCTGAAACGTTACCTCCCCGACAAAATTCAGCGCATTTTTTGTCATCATGACTTTCACTTCATAATCTGCCTGGACGAGCCGTGATGTCAAAGCAGCCGCTTTAAATGCTGCAATCCCACCTGAAACTGCCAGTAGTACTCGCTTTTTATCATTCATCGCATGCAGCCCCCTTCTCTTTCATCCATCCTCGTGTTTTCTGTTCTTAGTATACCTTATCAAGCATCAGTCATGCATGATTAACCGATGTATATTCACGCTGATGGCTGTGCTGACAAGGCCCCCTGCTGTAAGGTGAAAAACCAGAACGCTCGTATGGCATCAACCAAAAAAAGAAACGATCTGGGAACTCAGATCGTTTCGTGGACATCGTCATCATTCAGCTCATACGTTAAACTTTCTGCTTCAATCTCTTCCAGTGCCTTTCCGACAAAGTTTACCGATTTTGAGCCTTGCGGTCTGCTGAACTTATCCGGAAAATCGCGTAATTCGCGGGCCCGGGCCGCAGAAACGGTCACAAGGGTGTATTTTGAATTAATTTTAGTTTGTAACGAATCAATTGATGGCTGCAGCATACTGTTGATTCACTCCTCCGCTAGTTGTTTGTACTGATGGATCAGCCGGTCTTTTTTACAATTTTCAGCCGTCACGATGGATTTGATTCGCTCGACAGCAAGCTCTACCTCATCATTTTCCACGACATAATCGTACTTATCCATAAGCTCGATTTCATCGCGCGCCACTGTCATCCGGCTTTCGATAAGATCGCCTGTTTCTGTTCCACGGCCTTCGATCCGGCTGCGAAGCTCATTAAGGCTTGGCGGCATCAGGAAGATAAAAACACCTTCCGGGAAGCTTTCTTTTACTTGAAGAGCGCCCTGTACTTCAATCTCAAGGATCACGTCGTGACCTTTTTCAATCATTTCCGTCACATATGCCCTGGGCGTACCATAGTAGTTATCAACATATCTGGCATATTCAAGCATGTCGCCTTCTTCGATCATCTGCTCAAATTCTTCTTTTGATTTAAAAAAATAATTAATTCCATCCTGTTCCCCTTCACGCGGTGAGCGTGTAGTGGCGGAAACAGAGTATTTTATATCCGTGTCATGCTGCCTCAGCGCACCGCAGACGGTCCCTTTCCCAACACCGGAAGGGCCGGACAGTACGATCAGCAGACCTTTTTCTCGCTTCATTCTTCGCCTCCAACTGAATCCATGATTTCTTTAGTATAGCATGTGCGCAAGCTTGATGCCACGCCCTATTCTTCAGTCGCGTCTTCCTTGCTGGTGATGACTCGCTGCGCTACCGTCTCAGGCTGAACAGCTGATAAGATCACATGGTCGCTGTCCGCGATGATCACTGCTCTTGTGCGTCGACCGTATGTAGCATCTACGAGCATATTCCGTTCTCTGGCATCTGAAATAATCCGTTTAATTGGGGCTGATTCCGGACTTACAATCGAAATAATTCTGTTTGCCGATACAATATTTCCAAATCCGATGTTGATCAGTTTAATATCCATTCTGGCACCGCCTTCTGATTTATTCTGCGTTCTGCACCTGCTCCCGCATTTTTTCCAAAAGATCTTTCATTTCGACTACTTGCCGGCTGACGAATTCCGAACTTGACTTAGATCCAATCGTATTTGTCTCCCGGTTCATTTCCTGGAGTATAAACTCGAGCCTTCTGCCAGACGGAGAGCCGCCGCTGCAAGTCGCGCGAAATTGGCTGATGTGACTTGTCAATCTCGAGAGTTCTTCCGAAATGTCAGCCTTTTCGGCCAGCATCGCTGCTTCTTGGATAACGCGCTGCTCATCGACACCTGCTCCATCAGCAAATGTCAGCAGTTTGTGCTTCAACGTATGGTAGATGCCCTCACGATTTTCCAGAAATGCTTGCTCCATCTCTGTTCTCCGTTGTTCGAGAGCACCCAGGCTGTTGAGAAGATCCTTCTGCAATGCAGTTCCTTCGGTTACTCTCATCTCCACTGCTTGCTGCAGTGCTTCTTGAAATACCGGTAATACTGCTTCTGTCATGACGTGAACCTCAGGCAGTGATTCCGACTCGCTGATAACACCTGCCTGAAACAGAAGAGCAGAAGCTTCCACACTCAGACTGGTATCGAGAATATGATTAATCTCAGATAATACATCTGCATACTGCTTCAGCCGTTCTCGGTCCAGGATCAGCTTGCCGCCCTGCTCCGGTGAAGTAACGTGCACATGTATTTCTACGCGGCCGCGGATGATAATGTCCTTCAGCTTCGCACGAAATGCTGGTTCAAGCACTCCCCAGCCTTTGGGAAGCTTCGCCGATACATCTCGGAAACGGTGATTTACCGTCTTAATTTCGACTGTAAGGCGGCTTTCTTGAACTGATCCTTCCGAACGGCCAAATCCTGTCATACTTCTTAGCATTGCTATCACATCCACTTCTACATTCTAAACAATTTCCAATAACAGGACAAGTCTGTCGCGTAAATTCCCTCGCCGGACCGCATCTGCTATAATGAGCCGTAGTTATCTTAGAGGAGTGAAACAGCCATGGCATTCGACGGAATCGTTACCCGAGCCGTAACGCAGTCTGTCGCTGATACGTTAGTCAGCGGCAGGGTCGTAAAAATACACCAGCCACACCCGCATGATTTAATCATCACGATTCGAGCAAATGGGAAAAACCACCCGTTGTTTATTTCAGTGAATCCGAGCTTTGCCCGTTTTCAGCTGACAAATGTTAAATTTCAAAACCCTGCGGAGCCGCCTCTCTTTTGTATGGTGCTTCGTAAGCATTTAGAGGGGGCTGTACTGGACTCTGCAGAACAGCAGGGTATGGAACGGATCATCACATTTTCTTTTACCGGCAGAAACGAGCTGGGAGATGTTTCAAAAAAAAAGCTTGTGCTCGAGCTTATGGGGCGCCACAGTAACTTAATATTCATCGATGAGGATACCGGAAAAATTATCGAAAGCATGAAGCATGTTCCGCCATCGATCTCTCAATACAGAACCGTCCTGCCCGGACATGAGTACATGGATCCACCTTACATGGATAAACGAAATCCGCTGGATATCAGCACCGAAGAGCTTATCCGGCAGGTTGATTTTAATCAAGGAAAAATGAATCAGCAGCTGCTGCAGCTTTTCAGCGGGCTCTCTCCGCTTATTATTGATGAAATACTGCACCGTGCCGGATTCGTTAACAGCCGCTCGCTGAGTGAATCGTTTGAGGGGATCATGGGAGATGTCAGAACCGGCACGTATACGCCTGCTATAACTCAAGTCAATGGCAAAGCCTACTTTCACGTTATTGCCCTTCACCACCTGCAGGGCGAGGCTGAAACGTTTGATAATGTTCACAGCATGCTCGACCGCTTTTACGAAGGGAAAGCAGAGCGGGACAGAGTTCGGCAGCAGGCGCACGACCTAGAGAGGCTGCTGAAAAACGAGTACGAGCGCAGCGCATCCAAAATTAAAAAATTGAAAAGAGCACTGAAAGATGCAGATAAAGCAGACCATAAGCAAAAGCTGGGTGAACTGCTGACAGCGAATATGCATGCGGTTAAACCTGGAGATAAAGAGGCTACAGTCATTGATTATTATGATGAAAATCAATCTGAACTAACGATTCCTTTATCAGAGCGCCTCACCCCGTCTGAAAACGCTCAAAAATACTTTAAACAATATCATAAGCTTAAAAACTCTGCTGTATATGTCGAACAGGAGATTAAGAAAGCGGAAGTCGATATGGAGTACCTTTCAAGACTTCTGCAGCAGCTTGAAACAGCCGATACACAGGATATTGAAGATATTCGGGAAGAGCTTATGGATGAGGGATACGTAAAAGCAAAGCCGTCGAAAAAGAAAAAGAAAAAAGCTGCTAAACCGGTTCCAGACCGGTATATGTCTTCTGCAGGCACGGAAATTTTTGTCGGCAAGAACAATAAACAAAATGAGTACGTGACAATGCGGCTTGGGCGCCAGGATGAAATTTGGCTTCATACGAAAGACATCCCCGGGTCACACGTACTGATTCGCAGCACCGCTCCTGATGAAACAACGCTGCAGGAAGCAGCAGAAATTGCTGCCTGGCACAGTAAAAGCAGAATGTCGGGCAATGTACCAGTGGACTTCACTAAAATACGGCACGTAAAAAAACCCAATGGAGCGAAGCCTGGCTTTGTCACCTACGACCAGCAAACAACACTGTTCGTGACACCGGACGAACATAAAATCCGCTCTTTAAAGCAAAACCAAAGGGGGTAGCGAGATGATTGTCACCCATCAGCTCGACCACTTCTGGCTGATCGAGCAGCATGAGCATGCCCGCTTGTCAGCAGCCATGGCTGCAGCATTTCAACCTGGATTGACATCCATGCCGGAGCTTCTCACAGCAGCTGTGAGAGGCCACGATCGTTCCTGGAAGCTCCCAGATGCAGAACCGCTTTGGAATGACCGCGCGGACAAGCCGTACTCCTTTCTCGATTTTCCAGCTGATATGAAGATGGTATTTTATGAACAGGGTATTGAGGCATCAGAGACAGAGGATCCTGCCTCTGCTTTGCTGCAAAGTCTGCATTACTGCTCCCTTGTCAAAGGGCGTACTGGCGGTGAAAAGCGTTTCTTAAAACAGGAGCAGGTCCGGCAAGCCAGATTAGCAAAGACGGTACCGGAAGCCGAAGTAGACGTGCTGCTGAAACTTCTCCAATTCACCGACAGTCTCTCCTTGTTCGTATGTATGCGGCCGAATCAATCGGGAACGTACCGTCAGGAAGAAAGCGGATTTCACACGTCTGAAGAACTTCCTTTTACAAACGGTCTGCCTTTTCAAGCAGAGTGGAAGGATGGGAACCTGTCGTGCACTCCTTCGCCGTTTTACAAGAACATTGCCTTTCAGCTTGAGGCCCGCAGACTGAAGGTGGAGGACTGCAAGTGTCACGGCCTGCTCAAAACGTTCCAAAACACCAGACCGATTCCGTTGAAGATAACTATAACCTAGGTTCTTATTTTAATAAATGAAAAACATGCAAAACCTCCGGGCTATAAAAGCTCCGGAGGTTTTTCAGTGTATACCGGCCGATCAGCCTGCATCAAGTGCGGCAAACTGCGATTTGACCAGCGCATAATATTCGCCGCGCTGATCGATTAACTCATCGTGGCTGCCCTGTTCTAATATTTGCCCTTGTTCCAATACGAAAATATGATCAGCTTCCCGAATGGTTGATAAGCGGTGCGCGATCATAACAGCTGTTCTTCCATGCAGCAGTTTTTCAAGTGCACGCTGGATCATCTGTTCGGTTTCCGTATCAATAGAAGCCGTTGCTTCGTCAAGAATTAATATTTGTGGATCTGCAAGCAGTGCACGGGCAAAGGAAATCAGCTGCCTTTCGCCTACCGACAAAATGTTGCCCCGTTCTTCTACTTCCGTTTCATAGCCGTTTGCAAGCTGCTGGATAAATTTATCCGCTCCAACCGTTTGAGCAGCGCGTTTACATTCCTCATCTGTGGCATCCGGTTTTCCGAATCGAATGTTATCAATGATGGTGCCGGAAAAAATAAACGTATCTTGCAGAACGATACTCACCTGTTTTCGAAGACTGTCCAGGCTCACATCACGTAAATCGTGTCCATCTATTTTTACTGAGCCGGATGTCGGGTCATAAAATCGGCTGATCAAGTTGACGATGGTCGTTTTCCCGCTTCCCGTATGACCAACGAGAGCAATGGTCTGTCCGGCTCTCATCTCAAGGTTAATGGACTGCAGCGCCTTACGCTTACTGTCGTAAGCAAATTCAACGTTATCAAACTCAATATGTCCTTCAACCTGCCCGAGTTCAACGGCATTCTCCTGTTCAGGAACGGACGGAAGTTCGTCCAGAAATTCAAAAATACGCTCTGAAGAAGCCATCCCGACCAGCAGCTGGTTATACACCTGTCCAAGTCTGGAAATCGGCTCCCAAAACATACCGAGGAAAAGAGAAAAGGTAAAGAATTCTCCAATGGTCAGACCGCCTGTTTGAATGAGATAAACGCCGTACCAAAGCAGAACTGCGGTACCAATTGCGCCGCTCATTTCCACGAACGGCCGGAACATCGCACTTTTTTGAGTAGCATTTCTCCAGGATTCATAGTTTTGACCGTTAATCTTGTTGAAAAAACCGATGTTCGGCTTTTCTTGTGTATAAGATTGTGTCACGCGAATTCCTTGAATACTTTCATTTAAGTGTGAATTAAGCATCGACTGCTTCAGACGGACATCCTGCCAGGAGCGCCGGATATTTCTGCGCAGCCTCGTCGAAATAAAGAACATGATCGGCAGAACAATCATGATCGCAAGCGTCAGTTCCGGGCTGATATAAAAGAGTAGCGCAATAATCCCTACAAGCATGATAATGTCCATCAGCAAATTAATAACGCCATTCGTAAACAGATCCTGCAGACTGTTGACATCGTTTGTGATCCTTACGAGGATGGAGCCTGCGGAACGCTGATCAAAAAAACGATGCGAGAGCCGCTGGATATGGTTAAACAACGCCGTCCGCAGGTCAAAGATGATGTATTGGCCAAGCTTGTTCATGTATTTGATCCGGAGCAGGTTTCCTATCCAGGAAATGACATACAGTCCGGCGATCACCCCAACCATGATAAAAAGAAAGTTCATATCACCAAATTCGATGATGTGATCAAGTGCATAGCTCCCGATTAGAACCGGTGCCAGCAGCCTTACAGCTGTGGACAGCAGCATCCCGAATACAGCGATTGGAAGAATGGTTTTAGCATATGGTTTCATATATTGAAGCAGTCTCGTCATTTGCTTCCAATTAAAAGGCTTTTCAATCGCCTGATCCGTCGAATAATGAAATCGTTTCAGCGTGCGGCTTTCCTGCTTGTTACTCATAGCCTCACCCCCTGTTTATTTGGCTTCCTGCATAAATGTGTGCTTGTCTTTATACTGCAGATCGAATATGCGGCGGTATGCCCCATGCTGCTGCATCAGTTCATCGTGATTACCGCGCTCCATTATTCGACCGTTGTCCAACACAAGAATTTCGTCGGCATGCATGAGAGAAGAAATTCGATGAGCAATGATGAACGTTGTTCGTCCCTTCATAACTTCCTGAAACGCCTTCTGAATCTTCGCTTCCGTTTCCATGTCAACGGCACTTGTCGCATCGTCCAAAATCAGGATGCTCGGGTCGACACAAATGGCTCTGGCAATTGCGATACGCTGCTTCTGACCGCCTGATAATCCGCCGCCCCGTTCGCCGAGCACGGTATCATACCCTTCAGGCAGCTGCATGATAAATTCATGTGCATCTGCACGTTTCGCAGCATCTATGATCTGCTCCATACCAGCTCCTGGATTACCGTATGAGATATTGTCTTTAACAGAGGAAGAAAACAAAAATGACTCCTGAAGAACAACACCCGTGCTGCTCCGGATCGTCCTCAGCGTGTAGTCTGCGAGCGGTCTGCCATCTATCAGCACTTCTCCCTCATCTGGTTCATAAAACCGGGTGATCAACTGCGTAATAGACGTTTTACCTGAACCTGTCGCACCTATAAGTCCGATCGTCATTCCAGGCTCGGCTTTAAAGCTGACGTCCTCGAGGGCCAGATCTTCCTCTTCATCATAGCGGTGCCGCACGTTTTTAAACTCTACTCTTCCGTCCAGACGGTCTTTTGAAACAGCACCCGGTTTATCCATGATTTCCTCCGGCTGCTCAAGCACCTGCAGCAGCCGCTCTCCGGAGGCTTTAGCCTGGGAAAAGGTGTTTACAATAAAACCGAGGTTCATTAACGGATTAATAATAAACCAGATTAAGCTGAAAAAGGCAACTAGAACCCCCGGCTGGATATCCCCATTGATGACGAGGAAACCACCATAGCCGAGGAGCACGACGACACATATATGTCCAATTAACTCCATAAACGGAAAGTAAGAGGCCCAGATATTTGACGTATAGATGTACTTATCCTTATAATCTGTGTTTTTATGTTCGAACCTGCCCATCTCATAATTTTCCTTAGACAGGGATTTTACAGTCGTCATCCCGCTGATGTTTTCTTGAACCTTTGTTGTCAGCCCAGCAAAGGATTTCCGAATATCTGTAAAGGCAGGGTGAACCTTTTTATCAAACCGATAGACAGTAACGATCAAAAACGGCATCGCCGCCAGCGTAACGACTGCAAGCGAAGGGCTGTAAAAAAACATAATGCCCAAACTTAGTCCAACGAGCATTACCAGGTTAATCAGCTGAGCAAATCCGAAGGAAAGAAAAAAGCGAAAACCTTCAACATCCGCTGTCAGACGCGACATCAGGTCACCCGTCCTGGCGTTATCATAATAGCGGAAGGGCAAATATTGAAGCTTCTCATACAGTGCATTCCGCAGCTCAAAAACCGCACGGATTCCAAACAAGTCTCCGAGATACTGATGGAAGTAGACAGCGATCCCTTTCAGAAGTGTAATCACAAAAAAACCTACGGCTACATATGGAATCCAGCCGTAGTTCTGATCAAGCACAATATAGTCTATTGTGATTTGCAGAATGACCGGATAGGCTACGGTAAAGCCCGTTACGGCAAGCAGCAGAACGATCGACCAGAAAAAATAACGTTTAAACGGCCAGTAAAACTGTTTTAATTTCTTAAATGTATCCATAACAATTCCTCCTTCCGATCAATGGCAGTTCTTCTAATATATCGGTTTCCGAAATAATAATCCAGCGCTGTTTTCAGCCGGATATGGCTTTCAACCGGAATGATCAGGTGATTTCTGAATATTTTCACCTTTTCACTGGATTATACTCTTACATGCGCGGAAATAATACGAATCTGCCTCGTGTTTCGTCTTGTTACCAGTCTTTAAATCGAAAAAACTGTCCAGAGCATCGAGCTCTGAACAGTTGCTTCTTACATAAACATCATCACTGCCGCCCAGCCAAACAGGAGCAGCGGAATATTGAAGTGCAGGAAGGTCGGAACAACGGTATCCCAGATATGATTATGCTGGCCGTCTGCATTCAGCCCGGCTGTCGGCCCAAGCGTACTGTCAGAGGCCGGACTTCCTGCGTCTCCAAGCGCACCAGCGGTTCCGATCAGGGCAATAACTGCCAGCGGTGAAAATCCGAGTGATGCGGCAAGCGGCACGAAAATGGCTGCCAAAATAGGCACAGTAGCAAAAGAGGACCCGATTCCCATTGTGATAAAAAGACCAATCAGCAGCATAACGAGCGCAGCCAGAGCCTGCCTGCCATCAAACCAGTCTTCTGCAGATGCAACAAGAAGCTCTACGTGGCCGCTCTCCCGTATCACTTCTGCAAATCCTCCAGCTGTGATCATAACAAACCCAATGAAGGCGAGCATTTTCATTCCGCTTGTAATTAGGCCGTCCGCTTCCTGAAGCGTGAATTTTTTTAAAACGTGCAGCACTCCAAAGTACAGATACAACAGTGCCAACCCTGCAAAGACACCAAAAATCATGGAATCTGACCAGATTTGAGCAGCCAGTACGGCGAGCACAGCGAGCGTTCCCACTGCTGTTCCGTAAGGCGGTGCTTCCCTGTCAGAGCCGACTTCTGCAATATCTCTGTTTTCATAGGAGCGATTTTTGCGGTACGTCACTAAGATGGCAACTGCGAGTCCTGCCACCATTCCGGCTACAGGGAGTGCCATAGCGACGGGAATGTCAGCGAGGTCAATCGCCATTCCGCTCGCTTCCATGTTTTCTGCTATTGTCTGGTGGAAAATCAGGCCGTATCCTGCCGGAAGCAGAATATAGGGAGCTTTTAATCCAAACGTTAAAGCAGTGGCTGCTGCCCGCCGGTCAAGCAAAAGTTCATTAAATACCTTCAGCAAAGGCGGGATGAGAAGCGGGATAAACGCAATGTGAACCGGTACAAGATTCTGGGAAAAGCAGGCGATCAGTGCTGTAGTGAAAAGAAGCAGTACTTTCACAAGTGTCGTTTTCCTTGCCTCACCGCGCCTTCCCAGCAGCTTTACTGCTCCAGCTACGAGCTTATCAGGAATACCCGTAAACGTGATACCTGCTGCAAATGCTCCAAGAAGTCCGTAGCTTAACGCGATTTGCGCATTTGTCCCCAGTCCATCTGAGAACACTTGGATTGTCTCACTTATCCCCATTCCGGCTGTGATTCCACCGGCTGCCGCCCCGAGGAGAAGAGCCACAACTACGTGAACACGGGATAGGCTGAGAACGATCATGACTAATACGGCAATGATAACTGCATTCATAAAACGGTACGCTCCTGTCTTTATCGTGATAAATCACTAATGTAAAAAAGCCTTCATGAGAATATCATGGAGGCCGCAGAAAATCAATGCTTTGTCTTCAAAATAAGATAAACCGGAACTAAGAACACATACAGATGCAGCAGCAGGACCGTCCCTGCAAGTGGTTCTGCCTGCATCAGCCTCTCAACAAGCTGCGGTAGCTCGGGCGCCGGATAGCTGTATGTCATCAGCTCCAATATAGAAACCAGTGGGATTAACGCTGCTGCGATTACAACGGATCCGGCGGCAACGTATCGATTCAGCTGAAGACCCTTCCAAATAGAAAAGCATACCACCGCAGCAGTTACAGTAACAACTAACAGCCAGCTGCCAGTCGAAAGCGGTTCGTGAAACAATTCATCTCCCCCTATCCTCATCTCCTATGCTGACCGTACCCTGATCATGAGAATCAAAACGCCGATTCAACACCTTCCTTGGAAGCTGTCTTGTGACAGCATGACGATAGAAAATCAGCACCAGCCCTTCTTTTGACTAGAAGAGCCGGTGCTGGGTCTGTCTGCTTTGAATACGTGAATAAGATGGACCAGGGATTATAAAGCCATAAGAGAAAACCTAGAAACGGCAGCACTTGTCACCTTCCTCTCAGCTTTATTTAATGGCAGCAGCAATCGTTGCACGCCCGCACGTGGATAAAGAGACCTCTGCTTCCCGGTAGCCAGCAGCAGCAAGTCGATGCTTCAGTTCAAGCTCAGTAAATCGATGCCGCCGTTCAGCTATGCGCCCCCACTGAAGCAGGCCGTTTCGTTCTTGTGCAGGCAAATGATGAGCATCTTTTTCCGCCCGCGCGAAGGAAAATGCAGGAGAAGGGTTTAACAAGCGCAGTTCTCCCCCTTTTGTATGTACCCGGTATAATTCTGCTAAAGCGCGTTCTGGATCAGGGAGCAGAAACAATACGCAAGTGCTGATGACGGCATCAAAGTGATAATCCGGAAACGGGAGCGCCTCCACGTCTGCTGTTACAAATGTCAGTCCAGCTTCTTTGCTGTGAAGCTCAGATGCTTCTCTGACCATCTCTGTGGAAAGATCAACACCCACTCTGTTTTCAAACTGCTGAAGCCTTGCGGCAAGTCTTCCTGTTCCGCAGCCGGCATCGAGAAGGTTCGTTCCTGATAAATTCCGGCTGGCCTCATGTTGAAGCTGAATAAACCAGGATGAAGCTGCCATTTGATCAAAAAAATCGGTTTTATTGTCAAAATCTGCTGCAGTAAATCTTCTCACGCCGCTCAACTCCTTGTAAAAGCATCGCTCCATCCTGCAGGATCTGTATTCCAGTTCGCTAACTGATCTGCCTCTTGGCCGGAGATAACTTTCCGGCTTTTTGCGGTATCAAGCAGAATCGGAAAAGACGTTAATGCCTCTACGGGAAAAGAACGTTTTTCAATTTGCCGCTGAAGAATATGCAGTTCGTATGTAAAAATGGCTGCAATGCCAACCGGAATGCCGCCTTCTTCTTCAACAGCCTCCGCTGCTTTAAAGGCAGATCCTCCTGTTGAAAGTAAATCTTCAACAATCAATACTTTCGCTCCCTGCGGAAGATTTCCTTCTATTTTATTTTTCCGCCCGTGTGATTTTGGTGAACTCCGTACATAAATCATGGGCAGTCCGGCCAGATCAGCAGCCCAGGCAGCATGTGGAATTCCTGCTGTTGCAGTGCCTGCAATTATATCCGCACCGAGCTCACGAGCTTTTGCGGAGAACCATTCTGCTACTTGTTTACGGGCATCCGGATAACTCATCAGTAAACGGTTATCACAATAGATAGGGGATTGCAGTCCGGAGCTCCATGTAAACGGGTGCTCAGGTGATAGGACAACAGCTTCTATATCAAGCAGCAATTCCGCTGCCTTATACTGGTTCATTGCTTAACCACTCCTTTTGAATTGCTTGATACGCTTTATAAGGATTGCTGCTTCTCGTAATTTGCCGGCCGCACACAATCGCATCTGCTCCTGCTGCTGCAGCATCAGCGGGAGTCGCGGTCCGCACCTGATCGTGCTCTGCTGTTTGAGCCGAGCGGATTCCAGGTGTGACACAAAGAAAATCACTGCCGCAAACGTGTTTAATCTGTTTTGTTTCATGAACGGAGCACACGACCCCATCCAACCCGCTCTGCTTCGTAAGGAGAGCAAGCTGTTCAACCGAATGCGCTAATCCGGACGTCACGCCTTGTTCCGCAACAACTTGCGCATCAGAAGTACTCGTCAGCTGGGTCACAGCAATCAGTGCAGGACGGCCGGGAGAGCCTGAACCAATTTCGATGCCTTCCCGGGCTGCTTCCATCATGCGTCTTCCGCCGAGTGCATGGACATTAACAAGATCAATTCCGGAAGCAGCGACAATCGTCATCGCCCGCTTGACAGTTTCGGGAATGTCATGCATTTTGACATCCAGAAATACTCCATGTCCGCGCTGTTTAACAGATTCAACAAAAGAAAGGCCTTCCTTATAAAACAACTCCATGCCGATTTTGACATAGACATCGCCCCCGAGCTGCTCCAGGAGCATCGATGCTTTTGCTTTATTTTCAACATCCAGTGCTACAATGATGGGACGCCGCAAGATTTCCAACTCCTTCCTGTTAAATCAGAAACATGCGCTATTTGCCGTCTTGCAAGCCATTCATCCAATTGCTCAATCAACTCCGGACAGATGAACGGGTTTTGAAAATTAGCTGTTCCCACAGCGACAGCAGATGCCCCCGCACTGAAAAAGTCAATAATATCTTCAACCGATGAAATTCCGCCCATCCCGATAATTGGGAGGTCCGTTTGCTGGCTTACTTCATAAATCATTCGAATTGCTACAGGCTTGACTGCCGGTCCGGAAAGTCCTCCGGTTTTATTTGCTAATATTGGCTTTCCCGTTTCCGTATCCAGGCGCATGCCTATCAATGTGTTGATCATACTGAGACCTGAAGCGCCAGCTTTCTCGACGGATTTCGCAATCGCTGAGATGTCCCCGGTATTCGGAGAAAGCTTTACATAAACGGGCTTGTTGGAGATGTTGCAGACAGCCCGCGTTACTTCGGCAGCGAGCTCCGGATCATTACCAAATTGAATGCCGCCTTCTTTCACATTTGGACAGGAAATATTAAGCTCCAGCGCCCCAACTTCCGGGGCATCCGCCATCACACTTGCTGCTTCGCAGTAATCGTCGATGGAGGTGCCTGCAATGTTAGCCAGTACGGGAATCCCGGCTTGTCCGCAATGGTTGAGATGATCCGCCTTGATCGCTTTGGCACCTGGATTCTGAAGCCCGATTGCATTGAGCATCCCGCTGTCTGTCTCAGCTACTCTTGGAACCGGATTGCCGCGCCTGGGCTCTGGTGTTGCTGCTTTTACCGCAGCGGCTCCAAGCAGTGACAGATCGTACAAATCAGCAAATTCCGCGCCGAACGCAAAACAACCTGAAGCCGGCATCACTGGATTTTTCATATCCAAACCCGGCAGCACCGTTTTTAATCTGCTCACAGCTGAACCACTCCTTTCTCAAACACAGGGCCATCGCTGCATATTTTCACGTAGCCGCCTTCCTTTTTATCGCATACGCAGGCAAAGCAGGCCCCGATTCCGCATCCCATTCGTTCTTCAAGAGAGACGTAGCCAGGAGCATCCATCGTATCTTGAAGCGGACGCAGCATTGCTTTCGGGCCGCACGCATAAAAGGTGGTAAACGCTGATTTGAGTAGTGCAGCATCAGTGACGTATCCTTTTGTGCCGTATGAGCCGTTTTCCGTTGTTACTTCTACTTCGCCCAGGTGGCGAAGCTCTTTTTCAAGAAACACATCTTCAGCTGACCGGAAGCCAATAACTGCTTTTACGCTGACACCGTTTTTTACCAGCTCTTCCGCAAGGAAATAGAGCGGCGGTACTCCTACCCCGCCGCCTATCAGCAGAGCTGTACCATCCTCAAGCATGGGAAATCCCTGGCCGAGAGGGCCAAACACATCAATCGTATCCCCGATCCTTACGGAGGCAATTGCTTCTGTCCCTGCCCCGGACGCTCGAAAGATAATGACAACCGTTCGTTCATCAGCAGCGCTTATGCTGATAGGTCTTCTTAGCAGCATCGCTCTCCCATCCCCTGCCTGCACGTGCAGAAATCGGCCTGGTGTGCATTGAGACGGAATCTGAGAACCTTCCATGGTGAATTTGTAGACATTTTTTGCGACTTCTTCCTTCTCCACTAACTTCAGTTTTTCTTTGATCATACAGTCACCGCCTGCTTCTCCCTTACCGGAATGGTACTGAAGTGCATCGACTCAATCACTTGCAGTACTGCTTTTGTCGTATCGAGCGACGTATTACAGACAATGCCTCGTTCCACTGCCTCCCGACGGATCCGGAAACCATCCGTTGCGGGCTTTTTGCCAGTCGTCAGTGTGTTTACAATGTATTGTACTTGGCGAGTTGAAATTAGGTCCAGCATATCCGGCTTTCCTCCGCCGACCTTGTAAACCGTCTCGGAAGGAATACCTAAACCTCTCAAATACGCCGCTGTGCCAGGAGTTGCAGTGATATCGAAACCGAGCTGATGAAATCGTTGAGCAAGAATCCCTGCTTCCTCTTTGTCCTGATCGGCGATTGTAAAGAGCACGTTGCCGTGCAGCGGCACGTCCATACCTGATGCTACCAGTCCTTTATATAGAGCCTTTTCCAAAGAATGATCGCGTCCCATTACCTCTCCTGTTGATTTCATTTCAGGTCCGAGCGTTATGTCGACGCTGCGCAGCTTTTGAAAGGAGAAAACAGGTACCTTAACGGATACTTCCTCCGGCTCATCCAGCAGGCCGGAGATAAAGCCTTGCTCTTTAAGTGATTGACCAAGCAGGCTCTTTACCGCCGCTTCTGCCATATTCATCTCCGTAATTTTACTGAGAAACGGAACGGTTCTGCTGGAGCGTGGATTTACTTCCAGTACATAGACATCATCTTCCTGAATGACAAACTGAATATTCATAAGTCCTTTTACTTGAAACCCTTTTGCCAGTTTAATCGTGTAGTCTATCAGTTTTTCTTTGACAAGGTCACTGATATTCTGAGGCGGATAGACAGCAATGGAATCTCCGGAATGTACCCCGGCCCGCTCTATATGCTCCATAATCCCTGGAATAACAACTGTCTCGCCGTCACAAACGGCATCGACTTCCACTTCTTTCCCGACGAGGTACTTATCAATAAGCACCGGATAGTTGTGATTAACCTTGACAGCTTTTTTCATATACGTGACAAGCTCTGACTCATGATAAAGAATCTGCATGGCTCTTCCTCCTAAAACGTAGGAGGGTCTGATTAAGACCGGGTAGCCGATGCCGGACGCAATGGCTGCAGCTTCATCCACCGATACGGCCGTTCTTCCCTCTGGCTGTGGAATATTTAGTTTTTGCAGAGTGGCTTCAAACTTATCCCGATCTTCACACGCATCAAGAAACTCAAGGGAAGTCCCAATAATTGGCACCCCGCGCTTTTCCAATTCTCCAGCGAGGTTCAAAGCCGTCTGGCCACCAAACTGGACAATGACTCCTTCCGGCTTTTCGTGCCGAATCACATTCATTACATCTTCAATGGTAAGCGGCTCAAAATAAAGCTTGTCTGATATTTCAAAGTCCGTCGAAACAGTCTCGGGATTATTGTTCATGATAATGGCTTCCCTGCCGCTTTCCTTAATCGTTTTAACCGTGTGTACAGTCGCGTAGTCAAATTCGATCCCCTGGCCGATCCGGATTGGCCCGGACCCCAGCACCAGAATAGAAGGCTTCGCAGTTACAATCGATTCATTTTCCTCTTCGAATGTACTGTAATAGTAAGGTGTAGCAGATGCAAACTCTCCTGCGCACGTATCCACCATCTTAAAAACGGGGTACAGCTTCTGTGTTTCCTGCATCGCTTCGACTGCCTCGATCTCTTTTCCGGAAAAGTGGGAGACTGCCTGATTCGAAAACCCTGCTTCTTTCACTTCCTGAAGCAGTTCACTCGATAATGGTTCTGTTTCAAGCCTCTGTTCGAGCTTCACGATCTCCTGAATTTCATAAAGAAAGTAAAGATCAACAGCAGTAACAGCGTGAATGTCTTCCGGCGTCCATCTTTCGCGAAGCGCTTCTGCGCAATAAAGAAGGCGTTCATCATCTTGTGCTGCAAGCTTTCCACGCAGATCCGTTCGATCCGCATCTTCCGGCATCAGGTGAAACAACCCGATCTCGGCCGACCGAACAGCCTTCAGCAAAGATTCAGACAAGGTTCTGCCGATTGCCATCACCTCTCCAGTCGCTTTCATTTGCGAGCCGAGCGTGCGATTGGCAGAATCAAACTTATCAAAAGGAAACCTTGGCCATTTTGTAACAACGTAATCCAGGGCAGGTTCAAAGCTTGCAAATGTATTTTTAGTAACCGGATTTTGCAGTTCATCCAATCTGTAACCGACGGCGATTTTAGCTGAAAGCTTGGCGATCGGATATCCTGTTGCTTTGGAAGCGAGGGCAGATGAGCGGCTCACACGCGGATTCACTTCAATGATGTAATAATCTTCACTGTGAGGATCAAGGGCACACTGAACGTTGCAGCCGCCTTCGATGCCAAGTGCAGAAATAATATCCAGTGAAGCGGTGCGCAGCATTTGATACTCTCTGTCTGAGAGTGTCTGACTGGGAGCTGCTACGATAGAATCTCCTGTGTGTACGCCGACGGGATCGAGGTTTTCCATATTACAGACCACTATCGACTGCCCGCTTTTATCGCGCATCACTTCATATTCCACTTCTTTAAAGCCGGCGATACTTTTTTCGATCAGGCACTGGTTAACGGGACTCGCGTAAAGTCCTTGAGCCGTGATTTCTCGAAGCTGTGCCTCTGTGTGCGCCATTCCTCCGCCCGTACCGCCGAGCGTATAGGCAGGACGCACGATAACTGGAAGTCCGATCGCATTGGCAAATACTTCTGCTTCTTCAACTGTATGAACAATTTCACTATCCGGCACAGGCTGAGATATAGTGCGCATTAATTCACGAAATGCTTCTCTGTCTTCTGCCTGGCGGATCGCATCCAAGTCGGTTCCCAGAAGTTCAATACTGTAACGCTCGAGAATCCCCTGCTTTTCCAGTTCCATGACAAGGTTCAGACCAGTTTGTCCCCCAAGCGTCGCAATGATGCCGTCCGGCCGCTCCCTGCGGATCACTGAAGTGACAAATTCAGGGGTCAGGGGTTCAATATAGACACTGTCAGCCGTTGCAGCATCGGTCATAATCGTAGCCGGATTAGAGTTGACGAGAATAACTTCATATCCTTCTTCCTTCAGAGCCTGACAAGCCTGTGTCCCTGCATAATCAAATTCAGCCGCCTGACCGATAATAATTGGTCCGGACCCTACTACGAGGATTTTTTGAATATCTGTTCGTTTAGGCATGAATCGTTCCCCCTGTCTGCTCATGTACGAGCGCTTTGAACTGGTCAAACAAAATAGCGGATTCCGTCGGTCCAGGAGCGGCCTCCGGGTGATACTGTACGCTGAATACTGGAAGCGTCTCGTGTTTCAATCCTTCAATTGAACCATCGTTGACGTTGACATGCGATACATGAAGTCCCGTTCCGGAAAGCGATGCTTTTCTTACCGTATAACTATGATTTTGAGAGGTGATCGCTACTCTTCCGCTTTCAAGATGGCGGACAGGGTGGTTCCCGCCCCGGTGTCCAAACGTCATTTTTTCTGTGTCCGCCCCAAAAGCAAGCGCCAGCAGCTGATGCCCGAGGCAAATGCCAAACACCGGCAGGACATCGGCCAGTTTTCGAACGTGCTGCACCGCCTCCGGAATATCCTGCGGATCTCCGGGGCCGTTACTTAACATGACGCCGTCCGGTGAAAGGGAGAGGACGTCTTCTGCTGTCGTATTCCATGGCACCGAAATGACTTCAAATTCCTGCTGGAGCAGATGGCTGATAATGCCTTTTTTCGCCCCGTAATCAATAAGGACAATCCGGTGCCGCCCGCGCCCCGGGTACCAGTACTGCTGAGAAGCTGAAACTTGACGAACCTGATCACTGCTATGAACAGCCGCCGCTCGTATCTGTGCCTCTTCCACAGATTCCGCACTATCTGAAAGCACCCCTCTCATCGTTCCACCTGTACGGATGATTCTCGTCAGCTTGCGTGTGTCGATGCCTTGGATACCAGGAATGTTGTGGTGATGTAACCACTCATCAAGCGTCCGTTCCTGGCGAAAATGACTCGGATTCGCTGCCGCTTTTTTAACAATCATACCAGCGCAGTGTGGAATTATATTTTCAAAATCATCGCGGTTAATGCCGTAATTGCCAATCAGCGGATAGGTCATGCATATGATCTGGTCACGGTACGATGGATCTGTTACTATCTCCTGGTAGCCCGTCATACTCGTATTGAAAACAACTTCTCCTTGCCCTGCCCGATCACTGCCTAACGCCTTCCCTTTAAAGACTGCTCCATTCTCCAGTACTAATTTCCGCATTATGCTTTCCCCTCTTTCCAAACTTCTTTTCCATTAAATATTGTCATCACTGGCTGACCAACTGTTACCCATCCGTTAAATGGAGTGTTTTTCCCGCGCGAGACAAAGCTGGAGGAATCAATCGTTCGCTGTTTCTCCAAATCCAGCACCGTAAATTCAGCCTGCTGTCCAGGAGCCAGCTTTCCGTAAGGCAGGTTAAAGACAGAAGCTGGTTTATCAATCATCCAACCGAGCAGATCCTCCAGCTTAAACTGTTTCGTTTTCACAAAAAACGTGTGCAGCAGCGGGAAGGCCGTTTCCAAGCCTGTTATACCGAAAGGCGCATGCTGAATAGACCCGGATTTTTCTTCTTCTGTATGCGGTGCATGATCAGTCGCGATAAAATCGAGAGTACCGTCGATAAGTCCTTCTATTAATGCAAGCTGGTCTCTGCGGCTCCGAAGCGGCGGATTCATTTTATATTGAGCATCATCTCCTGGAATATCCTCTTCGTTTAGCAGCAGGTGATGCGGGGACACTTCAGCTGTCACGTGAATGCCGGCTCGTTTTGCATCCCGGATTACTCTGACGGATGCTTCTGTGCTGACGTGGCAGACATGGTAATGTGCTCCAGTTTCTTCTGCAAGCAGCACGTCTCTTGCAATATGTACAGATTCTGCTGAAGAAAGAATCCCGTTAATGTGAAGCTCTTCCGCTTTTATCCCTGCATGAAGATGCCCTCCGAATAGCAAGCTGTTATCCTCACAGTGGGCAGCGACAGGAATACCGGCTTCTGAAGCCTGCTGCATAGCTCGATACATCATACCGGCCGACTGCACACCGACTCCATCGTCAGTAAGCGCAAAAGCGCCTCCGTGCTTTAATGCTTTGGCATCGGTAAGCTCCTTGCCAGCTTCACGGATCGTGATGGAACCGTACGGCAGCACACGGATGTGCGCATTGCGGCTGATCATGTTCTGCAGTGCTTCCATCTGCTCCTTCGTATCCGGCACCGGTTTCGTATTTGGCATCGCACACACTGTTGTGTATCCACCTTTAGCTGCTGCCTTCGTCCCGGAGCTGATTGTTTCTTTTTGTTCACCGCCTGGCTCACGAAGATGAACATGTACATCGATAAAGCCTGGACTAATTATCAGCCCGCTCACATCGACTGTTTGATCCGCTGTGTCTGGTGAAAGCTCTCCAGCCATCTGTTCAATCAGCCCGGTTTCCTCGGAAACCACAATATCCTGTCTGACCAGCTTTCTGTTTTGATAAACTTGTGCACCTTTATACAGCTTTTTCATAGCGTTTTTCCTCCTTTGTTTTCAACACCTCAGCTAGAACAGCCTGTCTAACCTTTACACCGTTTGCCATCTGCTTAAAGATCCGGGAAAAAGGAGCTTCAACGAGTGATGTATGCAGTTCCACTCCGCGATTCACAGGGCCTGGATGCATTAAGATCGTATGCGGCTTAAACCTTTCAGCACGCTCAGGCGTCAATCCGAACTGTTCCAGGTAGTTCGGAAACACCGGCTCCATCGCATCGTGCCGTTCCAGCTGTGTTCGGAGCGACATCCACACATCAGCTTGTCTGCACCCCTCATCTGCTGAAATCGGCGTGATCCCATCCGGCATCCATTCCTGAGGACCGCTGAACCAAACTTCTGCCCCGAGCCGCTTCAAGACTGATGCATTGGCAGAAGCAATCCTGCTGTGACGAATATCTCCGCTGATCACAATCTGCAGACTGCGGAACGAACCAAATTCCTGTTTAATCGTCAACAGGTCCAGCAGCGATTGTGTCGGATGATCACCAGATCCGTCTCCCGCATTGATGATGGGAATATGAACATCCTGCAGCTCGTTATAAAATGCTTTTTCTTTACTGCGGATAATGACCGCACTTACGCCGATCGCCTCCAGTGTCTTAACCGTATCGTAGAGCGTTTCCCCTTTTTGGAGGCTCGATCCGGCTTCATCAATCGAAAGCGAGCGCATTCCGAGATTCATCTCTGCCATTTCAAAGCTGCACCTCGTTCGTGTGCTCGGCTCCAAAAAAACGTTTGCTGCCATTCGATTAGCAAAGTCCGGAAATTCGGTTCCGTCCGCTTGCTCGAGAATTGATAAAATAGCTTGATCCGACAGGTGCTGCAGTGACGTTAATGATTTCATCGAATACCTCCTTTGAAAATGAGCGCTGCAGGTTACTGGCAAAAAAAGACACCCGTTGACGATGCACGGGTGCCTGAGCTTCCGGAAAGAGACCGGAAGCAGTCACCCTTTGCCGGTTCACTGACCTGCTTTAAAAGGTGTTGCTTATGCAGCTGAGCCGTCTTTTTTACGGCTCATATCGTGAAACATTTCTTCATTCGTTTTAACAGGATCCCGTCCCGGTAAAATAAGGTTAAGTAAAATGCCGACAATCGTTGCGAGCGCCATACCAGCAATTTGCACATCATCTGATACTTGGATAAAGGCGCCTCCAATGCCGATGACCAAAACGACGGATACGATAACTAAATTGCGCTTTTTACCAATTTCCACTTGATTGTCAATCAACATACGCAGTCCGTTTGAAGCAATAATTCCAAAAAGAAGGATGGATACGCCTCCCATGACAGCTGTCGGAATTGTGGTAATTAGAGCTGAAACCTTCCCGACAAAACCGAACAGTACCGCAGCGACAGCGGCGCCTCCTATGACGAAAACGCTGAACACTCTTGTCAAAGCGACGACACCAATATTTTCACCGTATGTTGTATTCGGCGGACCTCCGAGAAGGGAGCTGATGACAGTTGCGACCCCGTCCCCCATAATGGAGCGATGCAGTCCCGGCTCTTTTACAAGGTTTTTCTCCACTACTTTGCTGAGAACCATCTGATCTCCTATATGCTCACTGAGCGTCACAACTGCGATCGGTACCATGATTGCTACAATCGTCCAGTTTAGGGAAGGCTCGTATGTGACAAAGGGAATGAGAAATTCTGGTGACTGGATCCAGGCTGCCTCCCGGACAGCACTGAAATCGACAAGTCCAAAAAACCAGGCCGTGGTATACCCTCCGACAATTCCTGTAAGAATCGGTACAAGGCTGAAAAATCCTCGGAAAAAGATTGCGGCTGTAATGGTTATTGCGAGTGTGATCATTGCTACGCTAAAATGCGTGCCGCTGTAGCTTTCTGTAGCGGGGTTCTCCATCGCCATCTCAATCGCAACGCCTGCGAGCCCGAGTCCAATTACCATTATAACCGGTCCAATCACAACTGGCGGAAGAAGTTTCATGAGCCAGCTTACACCTGTAGCCTGAATGATAAGTGCTACAATTCCATACAAAATCCCTGCAAAAAAGCTTCCGATCATGGCGCCTTCGGGGCCTCCAATGCCGACCGCCGCTATCAGCGGAGCAATAAACGCGAACGAAGAACCTAGATAAGCGGGAATTCGTCCTTTCGTGATGACGAGATAAGCCAAGGTGCCCAGTCCGCTGCTGACTAAAGCTACTGCAGGACTTAATCCTGTGAGAAGCGGTACCAGAATCGTTGCACCGAACATGGCAAACAAATGTTGAATGCTGAGCATCAGCCATTTATCAAGTCTAGGTACTTCTCTTATTCCTACTGTGTTTGATTCCATAATATGACCTCCTGAACAGCAAAAAACCTCTTAGTCTCCCTAAGAGGTCTGTTTACTGAAAAGGCCCGTAACGAACAGGCTTTCAGAAAACACACCCCTTTTCAGGCTCACAGGCCCGCTTTAAAAGGGAGGTTTCTGCTGATAGTATATATTCGGTGGTTAGAGGATGCTGACGCCTTCCTCCCCATCTGATTCCTGAAGCTTTACTTCGACAATTTCAGATTTAGCCGTCGGTACGTTTTTCCCAACGTAATCCGGTCTGATTGGGAGCTCCCGATGGCCCCGATCTACGAGAACGGCAAGCTGAATTTGTGCAGGTCTGCCCAGATCGACGACTGCGTCCAAAGCAGCCCGGACTGTCCGTCCGGTATAAAGCACGTCATCGACAAGAATCACTTTACGGTCTGTCACATCCGTTGTTATTTCCGTACCGTGAACTTCCGGCTCTTCATCATGACGCTTATGCGTCAGATCATCCCGGTAAAGAGTGATATCAATTTCACCAGTTTTTACAGCTGCGCCTTCAATCGATTCGATTCGTTCAGCCAGCCGCTGCGCCAAGAAAACGCCTCGTGTTTTGATACCAACAAGCACACAGTCTTCGATTCCTTTGTTGCGTTCGATAATTTCATGAGCAATGCGGGTAAGGGCTCGTCTCACCGCCTGATCGTCCATTAATTCTTTTGTCATTACCAACTTCCACCTCCAGCACAAAAAACTCCTGCCCAGGAAACTAGGCAGGAGGATATACGGAGTCCATGGACTCCGAAACGTTCCTTACCAGTCTCTCTGAACTGATTTAAAGGCTTTATTCATCTTTAAAAAGTATGTCATACCGTGTTTTACTTGTCAACTTAAAAAGAAGCAGCATGTGTCAGGCAGGCGTTAAAATCAGACGGAGGCTCCACTTCGCAAAGGATTTCTTCATCTGTAACAGGATGACGGAAACCAAGGAGTGCTGCATGAAGCGCCTGACCTTCGATTGGGAAGTCGTGTTTTTTTCTTGGACCGTATTTTGGGTCGCCGACAATAGGGAACTCGATATACTTCATATGAACGCGAATTTGATGCGTTCTTCCCGTTTCAAGCTCACAGCTGACATGCGTATGCCTGGAGTAGCGGTGAATAACCTGAAAGTGAGTCACAGCTTCTCTGGAATGACGGTCGGTAACTGCCATCTTTTGACGGTCTTCCGGATCACGCCCGATTGGAGCATCGATTGTGCCTTTATCATGAGGAACAATCCCGGCTACAATAGCCTCGTATCGTCTTTTCGTTGTTTTATTTTTTAGCTGCTCGACTAGTGACTGGTGTGCCCGGTCGTTTTTAGCAGCAACAATCAGACCGGATGTATCTTTATCAATACGATGTACAATACCTGGTCTGACAACACCATTGATAGATGATAAGTCAGTACAGTGATGAAGCAGACCGTTTACGAGCGTACCTGACGGATGTCCAGGAGCCGGGTGAACGACCATTCCGCGAGGTTTGTTCACGACGATAACATCCTGATCTTCGTAGATGACGTCCAGCTGCAGATCCTCTGCAACAAGCTCCAGCTCTTCCGGTTCTGGCTCCTGCACGTGAATAAGATCTCCTGCTTTCAACTTGTAATTGCTTTTTTCCTGGCTGCCATTTACCTTAACGTATCCAGACTTCACCCAGTCCTGAACAGCGCTTCTCGTCCAATCGGTATGATCGCTCAGCCATTTGTCCAATCGAATGCCGGTTTCTTCCGGCTGAAATTCATGTTCAATCATGTCGCATTCGTCTCCTGACGTTTTTCTTCTATAAATACATGCAGTATCACCATTATAACACCGGTAACAAGTGCACTATCTGCTACATTAAAGATAGGGAAGTTATACGTGAAGATGTATACATCGATAAAATCAACAACGGCTCCAGCATATACCCGGTCGATAAAGTTTCCAAGTGCACCGCCGAGAATTAAACCGAGCGCAACTCCGTACCAGCGGCTGCCGTCCAGCTTCGCCTGAATCATATAGATAATGACTCCAACCACGACGACAGTAGCGATGTAAAACAGCCACATTTGTCCTTGCAAAATACCAAAAGCAGCGCCGGCATTCCGATGAGAGGTTAAATAAAGAAAACCTTCGATCAGCTCAATGCTCTGTCCAATTTCCATTCGGTCGATAACAAGCCATTTCGTCAGCTGGTCAGCGCCGATAATAACTGCTGCGATCACGTAATAAATCAAGCGCATTTCCTCCGTTTTCCCCTGAACAGGGACCGGCAGTTCACACTGACGGCCCCCTGTATCCGGGTTTAGACTTTATCTGCGTAATACGTTTCCACTGTTTCCGCACACTCCGGGCATAGTTCCGGATGATCGGCGTGTGTGCCGATATCGCTGCGAACGTGCCAGCAGCGTGCACACGTATTCCCTTCTGCTTCTTCTACAAGAACCTTAGCTTCATCACCTGTAAACGCTTCTTCAGGTGCTTCGGAAAGCGGCTTTACGACAGCCTTGGAGGTGATAAATAAACGGTGCAGATCAGCCGTGTTATCAAGCATGAGCTTATCTTTTTCCCCCGCATATACGGTTACTGCCGCATGAAGGCTTCGCTTTATGCCTTTTTCATTTTTTGCAAGCTCCAACGCTTTCAGCACGTCGTCCCGCAGGTCCATGAATCGATCCCACTCGGATACGAGCGTTTCCGTTCCAGGGAATGCAGCCGGCTCAGGCATGTCTGTCAGCTGTACTGCTTCTGATTTGCTGCCGGGAATATGCGCCCAGACTTCTTCAGAAGTGTGTGACAGAATCGGACTCATCAGCTTCACTAACGACGTGAGCGTTTCATGCATCACTGTCTGGATCCCCCGCCGTTCTTCATGGTCAGCGTGTTCCAGGTAAAGCGAATGCTTGGAAATATCCATAAAGAACGAGCTTAGTTCAATCGTACAGAAATTGTGTACCTTGTTAAAAACCGTTGAAAACTGATAGGTTTCATAAGCTGTTTTCACATCTTTGATGAGATCGTGCAGCTTTACCGTCATGAATTGATTGACTCCAGATAAGTCGTGAAAAGCACGAGAGTGATGCTCAGGGTTAAAATCATGCAGATTGCCAAGCAGAAAGCGGAACGTGTTCCGAATTTTGCGGTAAGCTTCTGCCACCTGCTTTAAAATATCATCTGATACTCGCACGTCTGCCTGATAGTCTACAGATGCCACCCACAATCGCAGAATGTCAGCGCCGAGCTGCTTCATGACTTTATCAGGTACAATAACGTTGCCGAGTGACTTACTCATTTTTTTGCCTTTGCCGTCCAGCGTGAAGCCGTGGCTGATGACGGACTTGAACGGGGCCTTGCCGGTAACGGCTACAGATGTTGAAAGGGAGGAGTTGAACCAGCCTCTGTACTGATCAGATCCCTCCAGATAAACATCTGCCGGACGGGCGAGATCTTCTCGCTCCTCAAGAACCGCCTGGTGCGAAGAGCCAGAGTCGAACCAGACATCCATAATATCTGTTTCTTTCGTAAATGTTCCATTCGGACTATGCTCGGAAGTAAACCCTTCCGGCAGCAGTTCACCTGCATCCCATTCGAACCAGATGTTTGATCCGTGCTCCCGAAATAAATTCGAAACGTGATCAATCGTTTCGTCCGTGATGATCGGCTCGTTATTCTCGCCGTAAAAAATAGGAATTGGCACGCCCCAAGCGCGCTGGCGGGAAATGCACCAGTCTCCTCTGTCTCGAACCATATTATAGAGGCGGGTTTCCCCCCACTCAGGCAGCCAGTTTACTTCTTTTATTTCTTGCAGCAGTTCTTCCCGAAAATCTTTAATTGAAGCAAACCATTGTGCAGTTGCCCGAAAGATTACCGGTTTTTTTGTACGCCAGTCATGCGGATAGGAATGCGTAAAGAAGGTCAGCTTCAGCAAGTGGCCAGCTTCATCAAGTTTTTCCGTGATCGGCTTGTTGGCAGTATCATAAAAAAGTCCTTCGAACATCGGTGCTTCATCTGTAAATACACCCTTATCATCAACTGGGCAAAGAACGTCCAGGTCATAGCGCTGACCGACGATATAGTCATCTTCCCCATGTCCCGGTGCTGTGTGTACACATCCAGTACCAGCATCAAGAGTGACGTGGTCTCCTAAAATAACAAGAGATTCTCTGTCATAAAGCGGATGTTTCGTGCGGACGCCTTCAAGTTCCTGACCACGGAACGTTTTAACAATGTCTGCCTCTTCCCATTCAAACACTTGCTTCAATTCATCTAAAAGTCCAAGAGCTACTACATATTTTTCTCCCTTTTCCTTTACGACAGCATATTCCAGCTCAGGATGCAGCGCAATCGCAAGGTTTGCAGGAATGGTCCAAGGAGTAGTTGTCCAGATAACGAATTTCTCATCTCCCAGCAGAATTCCTTTCCCTTCCGTAACATCGAACGTCACATAAATGGAAGGGGAACGCTTATCGTGGTACTCGATTTCCGCCTCTGCCAATGCGGATTCAGAAGAGGGCGACCAGTAAACTGGTTTCTTTCCTTTATAAATATATCCTTTTTTAGCCATGTCACCAAACACTTTAATTTGCTGTGCTTCATAATCATGTGTGAGCGTGACGTACGGGTTCTCCCAGTCGCCGCGTACACCCAGGCGTTTAAACTGCTCACGCTGGCTGTCGATTTGACCGAGCGCATATTCTTCACACTTTTGACGAAACTCCGCAATGCTCAGCTTTTTTCGGTCGACTTTCCCCTTTTTTGTAAGTGCCGTCTCAATTGGCAGACCGTGCGTATCCCAGCCGGGTACATAAGGCGCATGCCATCCCATCATGGAACGAGACCGCACAATAAAGTCCTTCAGGATCTTGTTAAGCGCGTGACCCATGTGAATATCTCCGTTGGCGTAAGGAGGTCCGTCATGCAGTACAAATAGTGGACGCCCCTTCGTACGCTCCTGAACTTTATCGTACATGTCTTTTTCCTGCCAGTCCTGCTGCATAGCCGGCTCTTTATTTGGAAGGTTCCCCTTCATTGGAAAATCCGTTTTCGGCATGAGCAGCGTCTGTTTATAATCCATGTTTCATTCCTCCTGAAAAAGTAAATTGCATGATAAAAACAAAAGCCCCGTCCCTGAAAACAGGGACGAGGCGTAAAACCCGCGGTACCACCCAGCTGCAGTTATCAAACTGCTCTCTAAGGCATGAGGTAACGGTCATGACCCGGCTTCCCTAATGCTGCTGAAAGCAGGTTCAGGTTGCGGCTCGAGGGTGATCTTCACATTCAGCCTGCTCTCGGGCTTTCACCGTCCCCGATTCGCTGGTCAGCAGAGTCTAAAAGCTACTCGTCCCTGTCTAAGCCTATATGAAAGTAACTATCAGTATAAGCGACGTTTCTTTCTTCGTCAAGAACGCTCTTCCTGCGGCTCGTAGTGCGCTTCATCATGAGAATCGATGATTTCTTCCCAATCATCTGTCTGCAGCATTTCCAGCTGTGCTTCGAGGAGCATCTTGAATCTGGTGCGGTAAACTGCTGCCTGCTTTTTCAACTCTTCAATCTCCAAAGCAATTTTACGAGATTTGGAAAGAGCCTCGTTTACAATGCGGTCTGCATTTTTCTCCGATTCTTTAATGATAAGTTTAGATTCTTTGTCTGCATTTCGCTTTACTTCCTCTGCAGTTTCCTGCGCAACAAGAATAGACTTATTTAATGTCGTTTCAATGTTAGAGAAATGACTCAGCTTTTGCTCCAGCTCATTCACCCTGTCAAAGAGTTCTTTTTTCTCTCGCGTCACCGTTTCATAATCTTTTATGACCTGGTCAAGGAATTCATTGACTTCATCTTCATCATAGCCTCTGAACCCTCTCGTGAACTCTTTATTATGAATATCAAGCGGTGTTAATGGCATTATGTAAGGCACCTCCACATAAAATGTTTGTATATGCATGAATTCGACATGCGAAGCAAATTTCCTTCTCAGCTCGAAGAACCGATTTTTTCAGCCTTGAGCACTGTATTTCCTTTTCTTGTCGTACCGCCAAGCGCTACTATTTTACAACGCCCCATTCCTCTGACCGAAATCATATCGCCTTCTTCGATCCGAAACGAAGGATCGTCCGTGATCTTCCAGTTCACCTTCACTTTTTCCTGCTGAATCAATGGCTTTGTTTTGGCACGTGAAAGCCTGTAAAGCTCTGATGTCACCGTGTCCAGCCTGAGAGAGGAGACAGTTACCTGTACATCCGTCGTTTCTTCATCGGGCAGCTTGAGCTCTGACAGCTCAATTCGTTTTGGCAGCACCGGAGCACGACCTGCTTCACGAAAATGCTGCTCGACATAATCAGCCGTATCTGCACACGTAACAAACTGAACCGCGTTGCTGCTAATCATAATATCTCCGAACTTCCCCCGTTTCAAACCGAGCGAGAGTAAAGCACCCAGTACTTGCGGATGGGTCATGCGAACAAATTTTGATGGGAAATCAAGTTCAAAAGCAGCTAGTTCAAACAGCGATTTTTCAGGTTCTATGTAATCCGGATATAGGAGCGCCCTGCGGCGTTCGGCCTTATCAGCTCCGCCGAAAAAAGCACAGCGCACAGCGCTTCCCTGACCGGTCAAACTTGTCACGATAAACTGTTGACGAGGATCGAGAAAATCTGTCAGCTTAGTTCGATACTCATTTTCAACAGTCTCTAGCCAATCCGTAACCTGGTCGATAAACGGATGCTCATCTTTCCGGAAATGTTCATACAGACTCATCTACTTCTTCACCCGACCAATCCAAACAGAAATTCTACTCCCCGAATGGCAAAACGCAGACCGATCAGCGCAACGATCGGGGAAATGTCTAACATGCCAATCGGAGGGATCATTTGCCGGAATGGTGCAAAGAAGGGCTCTACAATACGGCCGATGGCCTGTCCAAACGCAGATTCACGGGCATTGGGGAACCAGGACATGAAAATATAAATAATGCAGACGATCCAGTACAAGTTTAACACTTGTACGACAATATCTCCGAGCAGTGCCATTTGTGCCACTCTCCTTGTTATTCGTGAAGCATTTCAGAAATGCTGCCGCTGACATCAACGTTATCAGGGGTGCAAAGGAAAATTTGTTCACCCAGCTTTTGAATATCCCCGCCAATAGCATAAACTGTTCCGCTTAAAAAATCGACGATCCGCCTTGCCTGATCACGGGGAAGGCGCTGCAGGTTGATGACCACTGCTTTCCTGTTCTTTAATTCATCAGCAATATCCTGCACTTCATCATACGAGTGCGGCTCAAGCAGCATCACTTTTGATCCTTGCTGTGAAGTCACGGAGCTGAGGCTGACCACGTTCTGACGCTCCTGCTTCTTCGATTTTTTAATTCTGGCAGGCGGCTGGTACTCTTCCGGTTCTTCTTCGACAACAATTTCCTTTTCTTCGTACTCATCTTCCATGTCGAAAAACCGCTTAAGTTTATTTTTAAACGTCATGGCTGTCTCCTTTCGATCAGAAGATTATTGAGACCCTACGAGAGATGAACCGAGCCTGATATACGTTGCTCCCTCTTCGACTGCAATATGATAGTCATTCGACATGCCCATCGACAGCTCCGTGCAAGGAGCATGGGGCAGCTTTTTCGCTGCTGTTTCATCGCGCAGCTCTCGAAGCTTTTGAAAGTAAGGTCTGACTTCTTCCGGATCGTCTGTGTAAGGGGCCATTGTCATTAAACCAATCACTCTTACGGCTGGATAATGTTGAAGCATATCCAAAAAGCCTGGCAGCTCATCTGCTCGAATACCTGCTTTGGATTCTTCTCCGCTTACATTAAGCTGAATGAAACAATCAGTAGTCATTCCATCTTCTGAGCGCTTTTGTATTTCTTTTGCGAGTGACTTCCGGTCCAGTGAATGGATAATGCGATATGCATGAAGCAGATCTTTTACCTTGCGCGACTGAAGGCTGCCAATAAAGTGCCAGTTGACGTGATCGCCAAGAGCTTCATACTTTTCCATTGCACCTTCAAGACGATTCTCTCCAAAATCTGTTATGCCTGCTGCTACCGCCTCTCGTGCCCGTTCAATCGACACGTACTTGGTAACTGCTATGATGGTCACATCTTTCTCATCTCTTCCGCTTTTTTGACAAGAAGCTCGAATCTTCTCGTTCACAACTGCTAACTGTTCTGAAACGGACACTGCTGTCGACCTCCCACTTGACTCTTGTACCTATAATCATAAAGAAAATAAGGGTAACAGGCAATCTTTTCTTCCTAATGAAAGGCCCGTTGAAGCTCAGCAGTTACAGAAAATGAGCCCGGGGAGAGCTTCTCCCGGGCTCATGAGCAGCTGGACAGATCAGCGCTTCCTTCTGTTACGCAGAAAAGCAGGGATATCAAGAGCCTCTTCCTGCTGCTCCTGTTCAGGCTCATGGTGCTCTGCCTGCGGCTGCGGCTCCTGTTTTGGAACTTCCTTGCCGGCTTGCGCCTGCTGTGGTCGTGATGTACGTCCCGCCTTCACTTGGGTGCGCTGCTGGATTTTTTCATCAAATCCCGTAGCGATTACTGTCACGACAATCTCGTCTTTCAGGTTTTCGTTGATGACCGAACCGAAAATCATGTTGACTTCTTCATCCGATGCGGATGAAACAATTTCTGCTGCTTCATGTACTTCAAACAGGCTGAGATTCGCTCCGCCTGTAATGTTCATGAGTACGCCTTGTGCACCATCTACGCTCGTTTCAAGAAGCGGAGAGGAAATAGCTTTTTTGGCAGCTTCCGCTGCACGGCTTTCTCCTGTGGCAACACCAATTCCCATCAGTGCAGAGCCTTTTTCGCTCATAATGGTTTTTACATCGGCAAAGTCAAGGTTGATCAGACCCGGAACAGCGATGAGATCTGAAATGCCCTGAACACCTTGACGCAGAACATTATCGGCCTCACGGAACGCTTCCAGCATCGGAGTGTTTTTATCGACTATTTCAAGCAGTCGATCATTTGGAATGACGATCAGCGTATCGACTTTTTCTTTCAATGCTTCGATTCCGGCTGCTGCCTGCGTCATCCGCTTCCGGCCTTCGAAAGTAAATGGACGTGTGACAACGCCTACTGTTAAAGCACCAGCATCCTTGGCAATTTCAGCGATAACCGGAGCAGCACCGGTTCCCGTGCCGCCGCCCATTCCGGCTGTGATAAACACCATATCAGCACCCTGCATATGTTCTTCGAGCTGGTCACGGCTTTCCTCAGCAGCTTTTTTGCCAATTTCAGGGTTCGCCCCTGCGCCAAGACCTCGTGTCAGCTTGCCGCCAAGCTGAAGACGTTCGCTGGCTTGTGACATTTGAAGCGCCTGTGCATCTGTATTAAGGGCAATAAACTCCACACCCTGAAGTCCGTTTTCAATCATACGGTTGACAGCATTGCTGCCGCCTCCGCCGACGCCAATTACCTTTATCGTTGCGAGTGATTCTGTTTCCATTTCAAACTCTAACATAGTAGCGATCCTCCAATCCGATTATGCCGGAACCTGTCCGGGTCAGCCTATTCTAAAAACGATTTAAACATGCTAGAGACCCGTTTTTTCAGTCCTGGGCCTGTCTTTGCCGGCTTTTTCGCCTGCGGACGCGGTCTTTCCCGTTCACGTCTCGGTTCGTCCTGAACGCCTGCTGCAACTGGTGAACTTTCAAGTCCTGCATCAAGATCTTTTCCCTGCACCCGGGCGTTCTTGTGGGCAAACGTGATTAAACCGACGCCGTTCGTATACTGAGGTTCGCGGACGCCGATGTAATCCGGCACCGAAATCCGTACGTTCTGCTGAAAAATATCTCTGGCAAGGTCAAGCATACCTGGAATCTTGGCATTTCCTCCGGTCAATACAAATCCTCCCGGAAGATCATCGTATCCCATTCGGCGAAGCTCCTGCTCCACGAGCATAAAGATTTCTTCTGCCCGCGGTTCAATCACATTCGCCAGCTGCCACTGTGAAAATTCCTGCGGCTGGTCGCTGCCGATTTCGGATACTTCAAACATCTCATCATCTGAAGCCTCTTCAATAAGAGCATGACCGAACTGTACCTTTACTTCCTCAGCTTCTTCAGTAGATGTCCGAAGTCCAACGGAAATATCATTTGCAATGTGCGTACCGCCTACCGGTATTTGCCTCACTGCCTGAAGGGCACCATGCTGGAATACAGAAATCGTCGTGGAACCTCCTCCAAGATCGATAAGGCCGACTCCGAGTCCTTTTTCATCTTTAGAAAGAGCAATGGCGCCAGCCGCAAGCGGCTCGAGCACAATATCTGCTGTTGTGAGGCCTGCTTTTTCCACACATCGGAGCAGGTTATGAAGCACCGTGCGAGAACCCGTCACGATCAGTCCTTCCATTTCCAACCTGACTCCGATCATTCCCCGCGGATCATTGATCTCATCGAGTCCGTCTACGATAAACTGCTTCGGTACTACGTCAATGATTTCCCGGTCAGGTGGGATGGACATCACCTGCGCGGCATCAATGACACGCTTTACATCTTCATCACCAATTTCACGGTGCTCACTTGAAACAGCCACTACTCCGTGACAAGGCTGTAATTTGATGTGATTGCCCGTGACACCGACGATCACGTTGCGAATTTCCATACCTATCATACGCTCAGCTTTTTCAACTGCCTCTTTAATCGATCGGACAGTTTCATCAATGTCCACGATGGCTCCTTTACGGAGACCGGATGATGGAACTTCGCCGACTCCGATAATGTTAAGGGCACCGCTCGACACTTCGCCGATCACCACCCGTACATTCGATGTACCAATATCAAGCGTTACATATGTATGCTCATAATTCATTCAATCAGGCACCTCCCCCGGTTATCCATTCAATAAGATTAATTCAGTTTCTATATAAACTAGTTCGTTCTCACTGCTGAAAGTCCTGCCGTAAAGTCCTAGAAAAAAACAGTCAACGGTTAAAAAGTTGCTTCCTTATATCAGAGGCATCGCGAAATATTCGTAATGTTAATACAATGGAAACGACTATGTACAAGTCTACACTAAGTTGGTGTCCTAGAAAAGCGATTATCGTACCTAAAATCAGATTCGTTACAAATCCGTAAAAAAACATTTTTTCACAAAACACACGTTCGACAAACGCTTTCATTCCGCCGGTTATGCTTAGTAATAATGTTAGAATCCAAACCGCTGCATAAGATTCGTAGCCACCTGGCAGTTCCCCTTGATAAAACACTCCAGTTATTATCCCTGCACACACTGCGACGGCAAGTGTTACAACCAATTTCACTCGTCTTCCTCCTCGGCCGGCTCTGCCATCTGAAGCCTGTACGAACCATCAAATCCCGGTACATCAACTTGCTTGAGCTCAAGCGTCAGCTCAAATCCTTCTGACTTCAGCAGCATGGCTGCCTCTGACGCATTGATTCGATCTTTTGCGAGCTCCGGTGAGGGAGCAGTGAGGGAAATAGCAACCGGGAGCGAGCCAGCACTGTGCCCATCCACCAGCGTGCGGCCATTTACTTCCCGGATCGACGTCCGGGCTGTAATACGTTCTTGGCCGACCGACGCAGCTTCAGCTCCAGCTTGGAAGCTGTCGTTCAATAAGAGCCTCAGCAAATCCGGCGGCAAGTGGATCCCCTCATCATTCGGATCAAATACTGTAAGAACGATTCCGTCTCCTGAGATCTCGGTCAGCGAGGCCGCTGCTTCCAGTCGCTTTACTGCAGAATCAGCTGCGGGCGTGCTGTCTGGTTCATCCAGAAGTGCAAGCCTTCGCTCGAGCATCGCAGCTTCTGCGAGCAGTTCTTCCTGCCTTTCAGCTTCATACAAGAGCAGCTGCTGCAAGCTGCCTTCATCTTCATAAGCTGGAGAAGAAGTGAGTGAGCTGCCTAAGGCATGGCTGCATACCGCTGTAAACAAGAAAACCGCCGTCCCAATAAGCACATGCTTCATCCGGCCTCGCCTCCAGTGCGTACTTCAGGAATAATGATTTCATTCAACGTTTCCATCCGTACCTGAACATTATCCGCTAACAGCTCATAAACTGCACCGCCACGCAATTCCATGGACGCTTCCAGAACGCTGCTGTCTCCGATTGCTTCAACGACAAACGGAGCTGTTGAACGGATCCCGTCCACTTCGATCACTGGACCGATGCATTTGATGTAAGAGGACTGACTGAGCCTGACTCCATTGACAGCGACCGCTTCTGCTCCTGCGGTTAACAACTCGTCTACCGCCCTTTGGACGTGCTGCTCATGAACAAGAAAAGCTGAAGGGTTATCGCTGTCTGTAGTTGTATCATCAAGTTCTACACGCAGACCTTCGCCTTTTACAGCTACGTCTCCGGCAAGCATTCGAAGCCGCATAAGCTGCTCTTCGGTTACGGTTGACGCATCCTGCGCAGCTGACATTTCTTCCTGCTCCCTTAAAGAACGCTGAAGTCCTTCAACTTGCTCCTCCAGCAATTCATTTTCTATCTGAAGTGCTGCAGCTTCTGCTTCATCACTAACAAATCCTTCCTCTGACTCTATCGAGCTGCTAATGGCCAGTCCCGCCAGCAGACTGACAAAAAAGACAGCCGCAGCACTAATCCACTTCATCCGCGTCCGCTGCCTCCCCGTCTCCCGCTGTATCCTCTTCTGCCGGCTCATCGGCGGATTCCTCCGGAGGAACGTCATCAACGATACCGCCGCCGGATTCTTCTCCTTCCATGGGCTCTTCTTCTTCATCAATTTCGGCAAATGATTCAAAGTATGGGTTGATACGCATATGAATGATACCCTCTTCACTGCTGTCGAGCTGACCTGCAACTGCTGCGTAAGGCTCCATACGGTCGGCAAACGATGAAACCGTTGTGCTGACGACATTCCCGTCATTCATATAAAGAGTCAGCCTCTCCGGGTCATTTTCCACCGGATCGTGAATGATGTCGGAAATGGCATACTGGACGGAAGTACTCATGCGGTTTATTTCTTGAGCCAGTTTAGTCAGCATTTCTCCCTCTTCAAAACCATGCAGGACAGGAGCATCCCCTGGAGGACGTTCCATGTCTACAATGTTACCGTTGCTTAAAACCGGATTATAAGAGCTTCCTGCTGATGCATATGCTGCAGTCCTGTACTCTTCTACTTCGATCCGCACCGTTGATGGCCACGTCCTGCGAATCGATGCATCTTCTATCGTTTCGTGAGAGAGAATAGAAGCCGTATGCTCATCAAGATCAAGTCCCCACATCTTCATACCTCGTTCAATACCTGATACAGCTTCTATTTCCTCGGCCCCTGTAAACGCTGCACCTTCTACATGGATTGAACGTACATCGCTCAGACTGCTTTGAAGGTAAACTGCAGTACCAATCAACAGCAGCAAAACGGAAAGATAGAGCAGGAAGCGTTTGCGTGCCCGTCTCTTTCTGTCAGCTTGAAGCTTTGGCAGTTTATGCTCAAGGTCGACCACTCTGTCCCTGCTCATTTTCCCCCTCCTCTTCCTTTATTTATGAGCGTTTTAACGCGTGCAGCTCTTCCGAGAGTAAAGCTGCTGCCTGCGGCATGCCAACTTCCCTCGCTTTTTGACTCATGGCTGCTGCTGTTTCCGGATCAAATAAAGAATCCAGTGCCGCGACAAGGGTTTCTGCAGTCAGATTTTTCTCTTCGATCATCAAGGCAGCACCCTTTTTTACGTAAGCATCCGCATTATGAAATTGGTGATTTTCTGTTACATACGGACTTGGTATATACACTGCAGGTACACCTAGCGCTGTCAATTCTGCTATAGAAGTCGCTCCGGCACGCCCCACAGCTCCACGGACCTGTCTTAACAGAGCCGGCATGTTTTCAACGTACGGGACGGTAATAATAGAGTCGGCTTTCTTTTCAGGGAGCTCTTGCTGGATAGCATCATAATGAACGCTCCCCGTTACATAGAGAACCTGGTACTCTTTTTCAGCCAGCTCGCTGTATGCTTGTAATACTGCCTTATTAATTGGAGCCGCGCCTCGGCTTCCACCGGCTATGACGAAAACAGGCTGATCCGGATTAAGTCCATATTCCTTCAGAATCGCAGGCGTATCCTCTGCCTCTACTGCTTCTGATGCACGTGGATTTCCTGTATAGACCACTTTTTTCTCCGGGAACCTCGTTACAGCTTCATCAAAGCATACTGCGACCCGGTCGGCGTATCTGGCGAGAAATTTATTCGTGATGCCTGGCACGCTGTTCTGTTCGTGAATAAGTGTCGGAATTCCAAGCTTTGCTGCAGCATAAACGACCGGCCCGCAAACATAGCCCCCAGTGCCGACAACAACATCCGGCTTAAATTCTTTTAAATAGGCCTTTGATTGATGGACTGCTTTAACAAAACGAAAGACGGTTTTAACGTTTTCAACTGATAGGCTGCGCTTGAACCCTGTAATATGCACACTCTTAAATAAAATGTCTGCATCTGGAACCAGCGTTGATTCGAGCCCCCGCTCAGTTCCGATGTACAACACATCGGTCTCTTCTTTTTGCTGCAAGTGGCGAATAAGCGCCAGAGCCGGATAAATATGACCGCCCGTCCCTCCGCCTGATACTGCGATTCTCATGTATGATTCCCCGCTTTCTTCCCAGTTGCCTGCTCAACTGCGTGGATAAATGTTCTCCCTCGTTCTTCGAAGGTAGAAAACTGGTCCCAGGAGGCGCAAGCGGGTGAAAGCAGGATCACATCCCCTTCACGAGACACATCAATCGCTAGCTCTACTGCTTTTTCGAGCGTTTCAGTCTGATGCCGCTCTGGTACGCCGGCTGATTCTCCTGCTTCAAGCAGTTTGCATGCTGTTTCTCCATATGAAATCAGGCCATGAACGTTCGACATTTCCGGAATCAGTCCATCAAAAGAAAGCCCGCGGTCGAGTCCTCCAGCAATAAGGATAACTGGCTGTGTAAACGCCTGAAGCGAGGTGACTGCTGCAGGAACATTGGTCGCCTTGGAGTTATTAAAAAAGGTTCTTTCTTTCCAGACCATGACATGCTGCAAACGATGCTCGACGCCGCCGAACTGGCGAAGAACAGATTTAATTTGTTCCAGTTCAGCTCCAGCTGCAGCTGCAGCTGCGGCTGCAGCAAGACCGTTAGCGATGTTATAGCTTCCCGGCAGTGAAAAGTCTGTTTCGCGCACTAATTTCTCTCCGTGGAGCCAGAGCCAGCCATCAAATAGACAAGCACCGTCTGCCAGCTTTTTTTTTGTTGAAAATGGAATTTTTATGGAAGGTGCTGATTCGACCATGCTGCAGACAATCGGGTCATCCGCATTGTAGACGAGCGTATCTGATTCTGTCTGGTTACGGAAAAGCATTGCTTTCGCTTCTATGTAAGCCTCTTTCGAACCGTGATAGTCCAAATGAGCATCGGCAATATTTAATAGCACCGCCACATTTGGACGAAAATTAACTGTACCCATCAGCTGAAAGCTGGAAAGTTCCGTTACCATCACATGATCGCTTGATGCCTGCCGAACAACTTTTGATGCGGTCTCTCCAATGTTTCCAGCGAGCAGCGGCTGACGGCTGCTGCCCTTCAGCATTTCGTGAATATAGGTGGTCGTAGTTGTTTTACCGTTAGATCCCGTGATTCCAATCATGTCACAGGGAGCGGCATCGTAAGCAGCCTCTACCTCTGTAATAATCGGTATGCCTGCTTCCACCGCTTTTTGAACGAGTTCATGATCGTACCGGATACCCGGGTTTTTCACGAGTACTTCCGGCTTTTCTTCAATCAGCTCCGGAGGATGACTTCCGCAGACCGTCCGTATTCCCAGCGACTGAAGTTCTTGCGCAAGTTCATTTTCATCAAATGCCAGGCTGTCATTAACAGTTACATCAGCACCGAGCTGGTGAAGCAGATAGGCTGCTTCTGTCCCGCTCCGTGCAAGTCCTAAAATGAGAACGCGCCGGTTTTTCCAATCGTTTTTTGAAAACATTATAATACCTCCAGCATAATACCGGCAGCTGCACATAGCACACCGATGGTCCAGAATGTCGCGACCACCCGCCACTCACTCCAGCCGGAAAGTTCGAAATGGTGGTGGATCGGGCTCATCTTGAATATTCGTTTCTTTCTTAATTTAAAGGAAGCCACCTGCAAGATAACGGACAGAGTTTCGATTACGAATACACCGCCGATTATAATCAACAGCAGCTCCGTTTTTGTCAGCACTGCCGTCATGGCAAGCGCTCCACCGATCGCCAGCGAACCGGTATCGCCCATGAATACTTTAGCAGGATGTGCATTAAAAACAAGAAAACCTAAAAGTGCTCCTGTCAAAGCCATCGCAAACACTGCGGTTGAAAACAAACCTGCTGCATAAGCAATGAAAGCGAAGGCCGTAAAGGCTGCAGCAGCGGTACCCGCTACCAGTCCGTCCAGGCCGTCGGTTAAATTGACCGCGTTGCTCGCTCCAACGAGCATCACAATAATGAGCGGGAAATAAAGCCAGCCGACATCAACAGCGAGCTCTGTCCCGGGTACGCTGATCTCTGTAGACAAGCCTGTCGCAAGCAGGATGATGTAAACAAGAGTTGAGATCCCTACCTGCCCTAAAAATTTCTGTTTCGATGTAAGACCTAGATTACGTTTTTTTACTACTTTAATGTAATCATCCAGGAACCCGAGCAGGCCAAAGCCTAACAGCACAATGAAGATAAGAATCAGCTCAATGTTGATGCCGTAATAAAATCCTGATGCTGCTGCTGAAGCGGCAACTGCGGCTCCAAGAATAATCAAACCGCCCATCGTCGGAGTTCCCGTCTTTTTTTGGTGGGACTGAGGCCCCTCCTCACGGATGCTTTGTCCAAACTTCAGTCTTCGTAAATATGGAATAATAAATGGTGAACTTATCACCGTTAAAGTAAATGCTAAAATCAAGGCAGGAATCAGCCCGGTGTCAAACATGCGGTAGTACCCCTCTCTAATCTCTGTTCAATTCGTGCAAAATTTCGTAAATCATTTCTCTGTTTGCGCCTTTATACATAATTAAATTATTGCCGACGAGTGCTTCTTTCAGCTTATCGATGGCATCTACATGCGTTTTATAGTAAAACGAGATGACATCGTCACGCTGCGCTCTCTCCAGTGCATCATGCACCCAGAAAGCTTTCTCGCCAACAGCAATCACATCTGTTATAGCAATGGTAATATGCTTTGCAAAAAGCTCGTGCACCGCCTTGTGATATCTGTCAGACTGGAAACCTTCATCAATAATTAAGTACCTGCGGTCATAATTGCCTGTGTGGGACAGCCAGCCTAATGAATAATCGAGCTCTGCCTCCTCCATAGCCTCAGACTCAAACAGCACATAACCGCCATTCATCGCAGGCATGACCTGGAATCCAAATACCTCCGGACGCAAAAACGAGGCTGGCGGGTGTGTTTTTCCGGTAAGTCTTCTATAGCTGTTTTCAGCAGTTTGAATAAGCGGCGCATAGACGGCCAGCCAATCCGGCAGGTCGTTCCGGTCTGCAGAAGGAGACGGCGGAAACAAGGTAGTCACAATTGTTCCAGCATCATTTGACGCTTTTGTATAAGCGGCATCTACAGTACAAACCAGCGATATTTCCGGTTTCAAAAGGCCTGCTAAAGATTCTCTCCGTTTTTCATTTTCTTCGATATGCAAAAAGACAACTTCCGTATCTGTATCAAGCGACAGAATCAGCTCGGCATCTGACGCGGACTCCAGCTGACGCTCATTTAAAACCGCTGTTTTCCTTCCTTTCATCCATGCTGTCATCATTCTCAGCATCACACCTGCCGTATAATCCCCCTCTACCAGCACAACCTTTGCTTTATGATGCTGCAGGTAATAAGCTGCGAGGTCTTTACATACCTGTTCCGGACTGTCTGTCATAAACAGTGGAAAATGTTCCGGGATTGTATCCGGCACCGGCTCGGTCTTACGCCATAAAGCAGCTGCTGCCCCGCCTTCAACCGCTGCTTCAATAAACTGGTGGCCATCATAGCGGGGTCCGCTCACAGGCACAAACAGACTGCCTTCCACCACTTCGTAAATACTGCTTGTAACATTTGCAAACTCCTGAACATCTGTAGTTCCTCTTTGCGATGAAGCATATGCAGACAACAGTTCCGGCGTCACAAAAATACTCAATAGCCCCACTCCTTCAGCGCGGTTTCAGCTTCTTTCCTGTCATCGAACTCGGTGCGGACTCCATTAATTTCCTGGTACGTTTCATGCCCTTTACCCGCAATCAGCACAACGTCACCTGCTTTAGCATGCAAAACTGCTTTTCTGATTGCTTCTCGACGGTCAGACTCCACAAGAAAGTCAGTTGAACTCATCCCATGCTTCATGTCTTCAAGAATAGCATCCGGATCTTCAGATCTTGGATTATCAGATGTAAGGATCGTCAGCGAACTTCTCGCTTCTGCCGCTGCAGCCATGAGCGGACGCTTCGTCTTATCGCGGTCCCCTCCGCACCCGACGACCGTAATAACATCGCCGGTTGAAACTTCCTTGATTGTATCCAGTACATTTTCGAGACTGTCTGGAGTATGTGCATAATCGACGATGACGTGCACCGGGTGAACGGATTCCACCGGTTCGAATCTGCCTCGGACTCCTTTCAGATTTTCGAGGTCTGCCGCGATTGTACGAAGCTCAACGCCTTGAGCATAAAGAGCTCCGGCAGCGGCAAGGACGTTGTAGACAGAAAATCGTCCGGGAAGAGAGATGCGGATTGGATACGATTCGCCAAAACCATTCAAGCGAAACTGACTGCCTGATGGGTCCAGCTTCAAATCTGATGCCTGCAGATCTGCTTCAGAGTGAATACCGTAGGTAACAACTGGTACTGCTGAAGCTCTTATCATGACAGACGCATACGGATCATCGCTGTTTATGACCGAAACCGGAAGCGGATATCGGTTAAACGAAGAACCAAGCTGCGAAAACAACAGACTCTTTGCATGTGCATAGTCATCCATATCTTTGTGATAATCAAGGTGATCCTGAGATAAATTCGTAAAGACTGCCGTTTGAAACGCCGTACCATGGATTCTTCCGCCTGCCAGCGCGTGCGATGACACTTCCATTGCTACCGTTTCAGTTCCTGCCGAGCTCATGTTATGAAGCAATTTCTGCAGCGTAATTGATTCCGGCGTTGTATTCGCTGACGCTACTGTTTTTCCTGCATAACGAGTATACATTGTACCTATAACGCCGCACGCTTTGTCTCTCATCTCCAATAGCTGTTCGATATAATGAGTTACCGATGTTTTTCCATTCGTCCCGGTAACTCCGATCATCGTCAGCTTGGCACTTGGGTGTCCGTAGAAGTCTGCCGCCAGTACAGCCATGGCCCGTCGTGAGCTGCCTGTTACGATTTCCGGCAGTCCGATATTGAGCCTTCGCTCTGTCACGATCGCAGCAGCTCCGGCCTCCTTAGCAGATTCAGCAAATGTATGCCCGTCAACCGTATATCCTGGAATACAGAAAAACAAATCGCCTTGCTTTAGATTGCGATTATCCATCTCCATTCCTGTGATGGCAACATCACTTCCGTACACATGCTTAATTGGAAGCCGTTCAGCTAGTTTGTATAGTGTTGTAGTCATTAGTATCACCCTTCGGCATCATCGCTGCTAAGAATTATGATATTCCCCGAATGAATTGGACGTTAATCCATGAAGAAAGTTTCATCGTCTTCATCTTCGTCTTCGTTATCATCTTCATCTGTTTCCTCTTCCACCTGCTCACCCGGCTCGTCCATATCGAGCAGAATCCGAATTGTTCCAGCTCCTGACGTAGAGCTCCCTGGCTCTGGTCGTTGATCGACTGCGAAACCCTGGCCTTCCGACTCCACCTGCATATCCATAAGACTCGCTGCCTGCTGAACTGAACGCAGACTCCATCCGGACATATCCGGCATCGATGCATCCCCTTCTGTCTTCAAGAAAAGCTTCGTCCCGTGGGCGAGAGTCACACCTTCTTCAGCACTTTGACCAACGATCTCTCCGCCGTCTCCAAGCACGTAAACATCCAAGCCTTCTGTAATCAGCTGTTCAGAAACGTCTTCAGCCTGCGCACCGCTGTAGTCTTCGACGGTTATCTCAGTCCCGCCGTCTCCATCAATCTGAGATTCTTCGGTTGGAGCAATATTTAAATACTGCAGACTCTGTTCCATTACCTGTCTGAAGATCATTGAAACTGGTTCATTTCCAAGCTGACTAGGTTCAAGCTCCGGACGGTCAACGGCTACATAGACAATGACTTCCGGATCTTCCGCCGGAGCCATGCCGATGAAAGAAAAAATGTTCTTCCCGTGTCCAGACATATATCCTCCACCCTCTTCAGCAGGGATCTGGGCTGTTCCGGTTTTTCCGGCAACGTCAAATCCGTCAATGGCATAAGCCCTTCCTGTACCGGCTTCTTCGGTCACTACTGTTTTCATGATGTCCCGGACCTCTGCTGCTGTTTCAGCAGAAATCGGTTCACCTGCAATTTCAGGAGACGCTTCGTACACTGGTTCACCTGTCGTACCATCAGTAATGGCAGAAACAATATACGGATTCATCATTTTTCCATCGTTTGCGATTGCAGTTGCTGCTTTTACCTGCTGCATCGGAGAAACAGAGGTCGCCTGACCAAAAGCTGTGGTCGCTGCATCAATTGGATAGGTCTCCGCAACGTCCCCGCCATTGACCTCATTTGGAAGATCAATGCCTGTAGGCTCTCGAAAACCAAACTCTGTCACATATTCATACAGCTTTTCAGGTCCCAGTATTTCCATAGCAATTTTTGAAAATGCAACGTTGGATGAACGCTGCACTCCTTCGTTAAATGTGATGTCTCCCCAGCCTTCTCCATTATTATGATCGTGAATCCTTCGGTCGAAAATTTCATATGAACCAGACGTAAACTCTTCGTCTCCTTCATACACTCCTTCTTCAATTGCCGCAGCCAGCGTAAAAATTTTCATGGTGGAGCCAGGCTCGAACCTGGATGATATCACATAGTTCGTAAAGTTTTCGATATCTTCGTATTCATTCGGGTTGAAGCTGGGCCGGTTTGACAGCGCAAGGATCTCTCCAGTTTCTGCATGTGCAGCAACAGCCATCATCCGCTCCGGCTCATACAGCTCGTCTACCTGATTCATCGTCTGCTCCATCGCCGTTTGAATTCGAGCGTCTATCGTGAGTGACACATCAGCTCCGTTTACTGGCTCTTGAATACGTTCTTCTACTCCAGCAAGCGGTACAGCGCGGCCGTCCTGCTGATAAGAGATTTCTCCTGGTTCATCCCGCAGATACTCATTCAAGCTGTTTTCAAGTCCCATTCTAGCTTCTGACATATCGCGCTCTGTATAGCCAATAACATGCGATGCAAAAGTCTGCATCGGGTAGTAACGGCGAGGATCTTCACGGAAAACGATACCCGGCAGCTCTAACTCCTCAACCCTCCGCATTTTTTCAAAGCTCATGTTTTTCGCTGCAGGACCTAACTCGACCTGGTGGGACTCTCTGGACAACTGCGCTTCGAGGAACGCCGGATCCACTTCGAGCACTTCAGCCAGCTGGGACGCCGTATATCCAGGGTCCTCCACGTAAGAGGACTGGCTGTCATCAAGTACAGCTACAATCGTATAAGAAGGAATCTCTTCGGCGAGTACCTCCCCTGTTCGATCGAGAATGGAACCCCGCTCTCCATCAATTTCCATTGTCTGCGTCCAGCGTCGCTCCAGCAGATTTTCAAGATCTACTTCCTGCACTTCTTTAGACGCCTGTATATACGCAAACCGTGAGAACATGATCAAGATAGCCGCTGCAAAAATCATCAAAATATACAGCGCTCTGCGAGTAATGACTTTTTGTTTATCCGCTTCCATATACTCTCCTCCTGCTTCCTTCACTAAACGGGTTCAACAGCAGAAAAAACCTTTTCGGAACGCTCAGACCGAAAAAGTTTTTTGGTAGAAAGACGACGTTAATCCTGCTGATGAAGTACTCTCACTTGTTCATCGTGCAAAGACATGCCAAGTTCGGATTGCGCTATCGTTAAAATGCGATCCGGATCGGATAATTCTTTGACTTGCAGAGTAAGACCGTCATTTACACTTGTCTGTTCCGTAATCGCTGCCTCTTTCCCCTGTGCATCATAGTTAAGCGAATAGAGCGAAGCGTAGTTTGATACGATCATGAAAGCTGCTGCTATGATGAGCGGTACAGCAAGCCCGTAAAGCAGCTTCTCTCCTTTTGTGATTCCGCTCTTATGTACTCGTCTGACAACCGTCTTCGTTTTACGTACCGGAGCCGGATTGTGCTGCTTCACTAGTGGACTCATGTTAATCCTCCCCTGTTATGCTCGCTTTTCTGCGATCCTCAATTTGGCGGAATGAGCTCTGTTATTGTTCTCAAGCTCCTCCTTGCCAGCTGTGACCGGTTTTCTCGTAATCAGTTTCAACTCCGGTTCCATTCCGTCTGGAATAACCGGCATCCCTCTTGGAAGTTCCGGCATGCTGCTTTTTTTCTTGAAAAACACTTTGCAAATACGATCTTCCAGTGAGTGAAACGTAATAACCGCTACACGACCACCTGGCTTTAACATATCTACTGCCTGACTGAGCGCTTCTTCAAATACCTTCAGTTCATCGTTAACGGCAATTCGTAAAGCTTGAAACGTCCGCTTCGCTGGATGTCCGCCTTTTCGTCTTGCCGGAGCAGGTATCGCTTCCTTAATGATATCGACTAGCTCGAACGTGGTTTCCACTGGCCGAACCGCTCTTCTTTTTTCAATTTGACGCGCGATCTGTTTGGCAAATTTCTCTTCCCCGTATGTATGAATAATATAATGAAGATCCTGAAAGCTCCATTCATTCACTACCTCATAAGCCGACAGCTCACTTGAAAGATCCATTCGCATATCAAGTCTGGCGTCGAACCGGTAGCTGAATCCTCGCTCCGGAACATCGAACTGGGGAGAAGATACGCCTAAATCAAACAGAACACCATCCACTTCTGTTACGTTTTGCTCTTCCAGACGGTGCTTCAGATTTCGGAAGTTATCCTGAATAAACGTCACAGGCCTTCCCTCTAATCGATCTGCAGCTGCCTGCAGCGCATGCTCATCCTGATCAAATGCAAACAGGCGCCCGCCTTCAGTCAGTTCGTCTAAAATGCGGCTGCTGTGTCCGCCGCCGCCCAGTGTACAATCGACATACGTGCCGTCCGGTTTAATAAGCAGCCCGTCGACCGCCTCTTCTTTCATTACCGTTTCATGCTCAAACAACGTCTGCCCTCCCCTTCCATTATGTATCAAATAAACCCTCTGCCAGCTCGGCAAATGCATCAGCGGATTCATCCATGTAGGAATCCCAAGCCGCTTTATCCCAAATTTCCACTCTGGAAGATACTCCAATAACGACACATTCTTTTTCCAATCCTGCATAATTCCGCAGTGAAACAGGAATATTGATTCTATTTTGTTTGTCCAGGTCACATTCAGTCGCTCCAGAAAAGAAGAATCTCGTGAATGCTCTGGCATCTTTCTTCGTAAACGGAAGCTCGCGTAGTTTGGACTCCATCTTCTGCCACTCTTCCTGCGGGTAGACGAACAAACACTGATCCATCCCCCGAGTAACGACAAAGCCGGATCCGAGGTTTTCACGGAACTTAGCCGGAATAATCATACGTCCCTTTGTGTCCATCTGATGCTCGAATTCGCCGATGAACATGCCAGTTCCACCCCTTCTCCCACTTCTTAATTCTAATCTACCACATCTCCCCACTCTCTACCACTCATTTTGGAAATCATTGATAAATATTCTGAATTTTTTCTGGAACTGTCACAATTTTATATAGTTAAGCGCTCTCACCTTCTTTCAATAAAGCTTGTCTAGGCCTCTTGCGTAACGGACGTTCATTAAACCGTCAAATGGGGATAAATGAGTACTGAGGAGGGCATACTGCGAAGAAACACTTCTGGGGGGGTCCTATACAGCGTCATCTACGATCAATAGCTCCCTTCTGTAACAAGCGTCGCTCATGTTACTCGATTGATGTTTGCGTAAGGTGTATCAACCTGGATTCATGATGTGTCCCAAAGCTGGTTCTGTTAATCAACCAGGGCTTCCTTCCTCGTTCATCATTTTACGTGCAACACAAAAAAAGACGGCACATGTACCGTCTCTTCAGCATAATAACGATCATATATTCTTTAGATTACCGATTTCAAAGCAGCCTCTATTCAATCATAAGAGTCGCACCTTTGCTTGAGGCCTGCTCCTGTTAAAGAGCAAACGATCAAAAGGCTACTCGCTGATGACAAAATGAACAGGATTTTCATGTTGCTGGCTGCGGAGTGCTTGCAGAAGCTTGATCGCCGCTGATGGGCCATAGCGATTCCAAAGACTTAATACCGATACCCACCGTTCCTGGGTGCTCCCCTTTAAAAGAATTTCTTCATCCGCTTCTGTTAACCGCCGCAGATCTGCTTCAATGTCTTCCTTCTGCTTTGCCACTACTGCTTCTTCAAAGGAATGAAGCATCGCATGAAACCTGGCCGCCCAGCGTTTGTTAAAATCTCTCCGTAATCCATACGCATCGGCTGCATGTGCAGCAAGCGCCTCCAGCCTTTCATATGCCTCCGAAAATACGGCGTCTTCCTCGGGAGACTTCAGTCCGACTTGTAATGATTCCGCCTTTTGCATCGCGGCTCCAGACTGCAGCTCCTCAAATCGAAGATCATATCGTTTCATTGTTTTTTGAGTCCTTCTGGAAAGAAACGTGATAGAATGGCGCAGCTTGACGACCGGCATGCGAATATCAAAAAGATGAAAGCTTTCGCGAAGGGTGCCCCAATAAGCGAGCTCACCTGCTCCAGCTGTAAAAGTCAGTACCGGCAAAAGCATATCCTGCATTAACGGGCGCGTCACGACATTATTGCTCATGCCGACCGTTTGCTGCTCCAGCATTCCTACAAGCTCCTGTTCACTCCAACCAGCCGGATTATGTTCTGTAAAGAAACGGCCGCCTTTGAAAAACAGCTGCTGACGAATTCCGTTTTCATGTACAAACAAATGTGCAGTAAAATCCGGTGGATCTATAGGCTCCGTTCCGGCTGCCTGTTGGAAAAAACCAGCTCCATCAGCGGCAGTGTGCTGCAGCATTTCAGTATGCGTAAGCAAGCGCCTGAAGCTTTCCTGCTCCAGCTTGCGAATCTCCGGGTCATGAGCATCGATCAGGACCAGTCCGGTTCCTGCAAACAGCTTCCCGGTTAACACAGCAAACCACTCTGTGTAGCTCATCCCCTCCCTAATCGACTCAAGCAGCTCCTCATACATCTGCTTCGTCCACTTTGTTTCTCCGAGCCAGGCGACAGCTTCTCTTACAGCGGCTTCTGCTTCTTCCACAGGGATGCTTGTTTCTGAAGCAGACCGCTTCCACTTGTTCGTTCCGGCACTTTTTATTTTTTTAACTCCTGAATGATGATGGATATAGGCGTGATTAATTTCTTCTATGTCATGATCCTCTCCTGCAATCCAAAACACCGGGACCACAGGATGCTGAAGCTTCGTTTCCTGTAATTCCGCTTCTAGCAATATCGATATGATTTTATTCACCGTATACATCGGACCTAGAAACAATCCTGCCTGCTGACCGCCCGCAACAACTACGGCCTCTTCATCTCTCAGCCGTGCAATCTGCCGGAAGGAAGCTGGACAGGGAAAATAGGTTTTATGAAACGAAGTAAGAATATCAGCCAATTCTTTCCGCTTAAAAGATCGGGTGAGCAGCTCCGCTAATCTTTCGTTTTCCCGGCCGGGTATGTAATCATATCTGGCCGTCACAGCCGGATCCCTTCGCTCGTACAGAGCCGCCGGGGTCCCTTCAGATGGTAAAGATTCACAAAATACGTCCATGTCCGCCAACCTTTCTCCTTACAATATCCCGTTTAGTATAGCAGAAGAAGGCATTGTCCTAAACCGAAGAGACTTCAGTCACCTGCTTGCCTGCAGGAAGCTGCACAGTCGTCTTCTGCCTCGATGAACAGGCTTCCAATAGTTCAAGCGCTTTTTTTAGCGCCGCTAGATGATAAACAATCCGGTGAAGGCCAGCACCGTATACATGCAGGCATATACGAGAAAATGAAATCTCCACGTCTGTTTTAACACCTTCCACATCCTGACTTCTTCGATAACATACCATTGCAGAATAGTTAACAGAGAGGCGACTGTTAGAAAACCAATAAGCATAAACCAGCCGGTTCCCACCCCCCACAACAGTTCGATCATAAAGTATACACTTATCATAAACAACAGGGCCGTCATATCTGCAGATAGTCGAAGCGATCGTCCCGGTTTCCCTATAAGCTTGTTAACGGTAATAAACAGGAAGACAAATACAAGCGGCGGGACTGTTACGGCTGTGGCGGCGGCCCCTGCAGCAAAATCCATCATCGCTCTGCCTCCTTTTTGCGTACAAGATAAACAATGCGCTCATGATGCGGAGCTCCTTTAACTCCGGCCATCGTGATCAGCGCACCATTTATTGCCTGAAGCTCAAGAGGCCGGCCTGCTTCGTAATCAGCAAGCATAGACGACCGATTGCGAGCCGTCATCCGAATCAACTGCTTCACGTCTTCCCAAATGAGTTTTTCCATATCGAGAATGGCGGCCGCCTCTATACACAGCTTCTGCGCTTCCTCTTCTGCTTCAGGGTTTTCTAAAAGATATCCATTTGGCTTTTCATACAGGACCGTTAACGGGTTTATGACCGCATTCATGATCAGTTTTTTATGTATTCGTGTTTTGATGTCCGCAACTTCTGATACGTTAAGCTTACCAGATTGTCGAATAAGCTCTTCTACTTCTCTTTTTCCTGTCAGCGGCACTGCGATCATGCCATCTCCTGTATGCCGTACTTCATGAAGCGATGTACGCAGAGCCCCGTGCGTTACTACTGCTGGATACGCTTCTACTCCTTCAGGGATGATGTCCATATGACCGATGCCATTTTGCAGCATCAGCATTGGCGCTGCCGGCTTCCAATTATCAAATAATTCGCTTATGTGATGCTGTTTCACCGTGCAGAGCCAAAGATCCGGCTCCTCAGTGGATTCACGGCCCGCTCTGGGCCTGTATTGATACATTCTGTCTTCTTGCTCGAGACAGATACCTTCATCCTCAATTTTTTGAATTTGCTCCCTATTTCTCAGCTTCAAAAACACATCGTGTCCTTGAGCCATCAAATGCGCCGTGCAGAGGAGTCCCAGTGCCCCTCCTCCCGCAATACCTATCTTCACTGCTCGTTCACCTCTTTCCTTGCATAAGTTTATCATAAGTGGCGCTGCCTGAAAGCCGCAGGTCGAAAATCATCTGATCGTTCAACAGGGAGAGCCTTCCATCTAAATTGGTATTCCGGTATAATAGAGACAGCGCTTTCAATACAGGAAAGCTCTAAAGATTGATTTCAGATACTGGAGGGACTGTACATGGATCAGTACGAAGTAGAAAGATTAAAAATTAATTTTAAAACACTCGAGCACTTTGAAAACTTTCGAGAATACGGAATTCAGGAACTATCCATGAAGGAAGATCTGCAGGACAACATTGTGGAGAACGACAGTGAATCTCCATTTTACGGTGTTTACTTCGGCGATAAACTTGTTGCCAGAATGAGTCTCTATCGGATTGATGCAAAGTATGACCGCTATTTTGATCCGCCGCAGGATTACTTTGAGCTTTGGAAACTTGAAGTTCTGCCGGGCTTTCAAGGTAAAGGAATCGGCAAGGTGATGGTCGATTTTGCTAAATCTGAGGGACTGCCTGTCAAAACAAATGCGCGTCAGCGTTCAGATGATTTCTGGACGAAGCAGGGCTTTGAACCGGTCACGTATGACCCGGCTCGTGACCGTGGTGAAAATACGTATGTATGGTTTCCAAAAGGTGTCGGGGAGCAAAAGTAACCCCGTGTCCATACCGCCTTCAGCCGCCTCAGACAGCACGTCTGAGGCGGCTTTTATGTTACCTGATCGGATTATTGCTTTCTGTTAAGAAAGAACGCTACCTGCTTGTGATGTTCTTCTGATTCCCAAAGCGAAGCACAGCGGTCTGCTTCCATTCTCATCTCTTTATAAAATGCGGAAGCATTCACCGGTTCTCTGTAGCTTGTAACCGCCTCACCCGGGATCGTAACAGGCTTCAGGTCTCTCAGCACCTCATCGAGGCTTTCTGCTTTTTCATCAGCAAACCCAATCGATAAAAGACGTTCAGCATCGTAGACAGATGCGCTTGTCAGCATGTGAAAGGCGTTTTTCGCGCCTATTTTTTGCTTTAAACACGCAGCTCCGCCCCAGCCTGTTGACAGGGCCAGTCTTCCTTGGATAAAGCCAGCTTTTCCCTCTGCTGATATGTAAACTTTGTCACAGGCAGCTGCGAGTTCGGCACCGCCGCCTACAGCCGGCCCATCAATGTAGCACACGCTCACACAAGGCAGCTTTCTAAGACGGATCAGGTTTTCATTCATTGGCCGAAGCATAGTAAGCGCTTCTTCTTTTGTATATAACGAATGAAAAGCCTGCACATCTCCTCCCGAACAAAAAGCACCCCGATGGCCTTTGATCAAAAACGTGTGAATATGCCGATTCGTTTCAGCTTCCTCAAGAGCTTCAGCTAATGCGTTGATCACATCGAAATCAACTGCATTTTTTTGTTCAGGCCGATTAAGCTGAACGTGGAGCACGCCGTCCACCAGACTTATGTCTACTTTCATATCCCGCACGCCCTCTCCAGGTTATACACTGTCCCAACTGTTATTTCGACATCTTCCGGCACCTTCCTGCTTGATGGAAAACAAAAAAAGCAGGGAAATAAATCCCTGCCCAGTCTTACTTGGATACTACGTCGCGGCCCTTGTAGGAACCACAAGATTTGCATACACGGTGAGAAAGCTTCATTTCTCCACAATCCGGGCACTCATTCATGCCTGGCACGCGCAGCTTCAGGTGTGTACGACGCTTATTTTTACGGGTTGTACTCGTTCTTCTGAATGGTACTGCCATTTCAGTCCCACCTCCTTGAAATCATTCCTTATCAAATAACTGCTTCAGTTTCGCCAATCTCGGATCCACCTTTTTCTCTTTTGCGGCTTCCTGCTCCTCAGCCTGAAGCTCCCAGCCGCTTCCAGATTCAGGTGCCGGACCCTCTGGCTTATCACTGAAAACACGCAGCGGCTTCTCTAACAGAATCCGCTCGCGCACATAAGGCATTAGATCGACCGTGTTGCCCTCTACTTCATGAACGTCATCTTCCTCTTCCTCGTCGAAGGTGGCCCACTCCGATAATTTAAACGATTCAATCGCTTGAATCGTAAAAGGAAATTCTACGTCATTCAGCGTACGGGCACAAGGAAGCGTCATGCTCCCTTCAATTGTGAGTGCGAACGTCGCAAGATCTTTCGATATTGACCCTGTGCCCTTTACATGCACAGGCGTTACTTCACGAATTTCGCGGTCGCCTTCTTTTACCTGTGAGACGTCGACTGTTTCATCAAGCTCCAGACCATCTCTGCGGAAGGCCTGCAGCTGCTGTATCGACCATTTCATTAGTTTTCACCTCAAGACAACAAATGTAATTATATCGCTGCAAAAAATAAATGTCAAGGTAATCTCTTTACATAAAAAATACCGTCACACCTAAGGCGGACACAGCATGCATCAGCTGTTTTGCCTTATTGATATGTAAACATACTGTTCGTCTCTGTGCAACTGTCATATGCTATACTATTGCCGAAAGGAGCGCAGGAAGATGAATATACTTGGAGTCGTTGTTGAATATAACCCTTTTCATCATGGCCATGCCTTCCATCTCGAGGCCTCGAAGGAAAAAACAAAAGCTGATCTGACTGTTGCAGTTATGAGCGGTTCATTTCTCCAGCGCGGTGAACCAGCCGTGCTTTCCAGTTACGAACGGGCCGCGGTCGCAGCCAGAATGGGCGTTGACCTCGTGTTTGAGCTGCCATATGCTTTTGCTGTCCAGTCTGCAGATCGGTTTGCTGAAGGAGCTGTTAAACTGTTGAAGGCAGCCGGAGCAACCGCCGTCTGCTTCGGAAGCGAGCAAGGCAGTATCGATCCATTCCTGTACCAGGCAGACCTAGAGAAAACACATCAAGCTCAGCTTCACACACTGCTGCATAAAAACCTTGGTGCCGGCATGAGTTTTCCTTCCGCTTATGCAAAAGCTGCTGCATCACTCTCGCCTGATCATTCCTTAGACGTGAAGCAGCCAAATAACATTCTGGGGCTGCATTATGTGAAAGCTGCTCAACGGCTGCAGCTTGAGGCAGCGACAATTCAGCGCCGGGCTGCAGGCTACCATGATGTCGAGCCAACGGATGCCCGCATTGCAAGTGCAACCTCGATTCGGCACATGCTCACTTCGAAGCGAATTGGTGAAGCGCAAGCGTATATGCCAGATGATTCAGCTGCCTCTGTTACCGAGCAGCTTCAGCAAACTGGTGTACTTCCTATTTGGGAAACCTATTATTCTCTTTTGCAGTACCGTATTTTAACCGCTTCACCGGAAGACCTTGCTGCAACAGCTGAATGCCGGGAGGGGATCGAGCATAGATTAAAAGCTGCAGTATTCGAGCCTGATTTTGCAAGCTTTATTAAGCACGTTAAAACAAAGCGGTATACGAGGACGAGTCTGCAGAGATTATGCACGCATATTTTGACAAATACCTCTAAGACAGAAATAAAAGATACGTTCGAGAACGAGCCGCCGCTGCATCTTCTGGCAGCCACTGAGCGCGGCAGAAAGCACCTTCGCACACTGCGACAAAGAGACATTCATCCGACTGTAAAGGGAAGCAGTCAATGGAAAACTGATCCACTCAGTGCTTCGGCCTACGATGTGCATCAGCTAGCTTTTCCGACTCACAGCCGCTCGTCAGCCTTTAAACAGTTCGCCAGGATGGTATAAGCAGATACATGCAGGGGAAACTATAAAAACCGGTCGTTCCACTGACAGCAGAACGACCGGTTTTTTCATACGCAACATTCTGTTTCCACACCCAATCACTCGAGGGAATCTAAAAAATCCATCGCTTCGTCAAACGTTCCTACAGGCACAATCTCCATATCTGATCCAATCGTCTCCGCAGTATCTATCGCGATTTGATAATTAGAATCTTCACGGCCTTCTTCTACGGGAACGAAAAAGATGTCAATTCCGTCTTCGTCGGATGCGTAAACCTTTTGCTTCACTCCACCGATTCTTCCAACGTTTCCATCTTCATCGATAGACCCAGTGCCAGCTATATTGTACCCTCGCGTGATGTCTTCTTCTGTCAGCTGATTATAAATCTCCAATGCAAACATTAATCCAGCTGAAGGACCGCCGATTGTATTCGTATCAATTTCTACTTCCGGATCACGGATCAACTCCCGGTCCGTCACCGGATTAGAAACGCCAAGGCCTCCTGCTCCCTCTTCAGCCCCAATTTCTTCAGGGAACGCCTGCACCTCTACGGTTTCTTGCATTTCTTCATCTTCCCGCTCAAACGTCACATCAACAGAATCTCCAATCTCAGCAGATTCCAATGCTGCAAACATTTCTTCAATCGATAACACGTCGGTTTCGTTAATAGCCGTAATTCGATCTCCCGGCTCCAGCTTGCCCTCGATATCCATTCCGGGAATAACAGCCGTAACTAGTACCCCATATTCCTCAAACTCGGCTTCAAACCCGGCAGCATTGTAAGCAACGAGAATCGCCTGCTCCTGAGAACTCGCCATCATCATCAGCTGCCGATGCTGATACATTTCGTCTGTTTCCCCAGGCGGCCGGACTTCTTCAGCCGGCATCAACTCGCGCTGGTCACTGAAGTAGGACCATATGAAGTTAACGGGATTCGCTTGCCCCATCCGTATCGTCGTAAGAGAAAAGCTTCCCTCATAGTCATTACGCTCTTCCACCTCGATCACGTCCGTCAGCGGCTGCGCATCTCCTGGCATGGAGAAATAATAAGGGAGTTGTACAAAATTCAGAGCAAGTAATACGGCTACCAGCACTACCCATTTAATCCATCCTTTATTTCTGCGGGGTTGCCGACCGGTTTCATTCATTCATTAACACCTCTATCGCTGAGCCTATACTGCAGCTTCATTTATATAGTTCTAACATACAGGATCAGCGCACAGATTTACAGCAGTCTGCTTTCAGCGCTCTGATAGCTTCTGCTTAAGCGCTTCTGCAACCGCAGGCGGGACAAAGCCGTTAGGTACTGCCTCAAAGCGGGCTACTTCTTTAATGATAGATGAACTGAGCACCCGGTACTGCGGTGATGTAGGCAGAAATATAGTTTCGAGCTCTGTATTTATTTCCCGATTCATAACTGCCATTGGAATTTCATATTCATAATCAGTAACTGAACGCAGCCCTTTCACTAGCACAGTGGCTCCTTCTTTTCTGGCAAATTCCGCTAAAAGGCCATCGAACGTTTTAATTTCGAGATTGTCTATCCCCTCTGTGCTTATACGAAGCAGCTCAAGCTTTTCTTCAAGTGAAAACAGTGGTTTTTTACTGCTGTTATGCATGACAGCTGTAATCACGCGATCAAACATCTGTGTACTGCGCTGCATGATATCAACGTGACCATTTGTAACAGGATCAAAGCTTCCTGGTATTATCGCAGTCGTCATCGTATTCAGCCTCTTTCATCAGCATATTTTTTCATTCATCACCGGTTACAGACAGATTTTCTGTTAGGCAGCTGCCTGGAACTACTTTTTATGACCAAATAGGGTCAAGGCTGTACTGCCGTAGTTCATTCTTCGAATCGTCCGGAGTCCGTCTATCTCTTCTGGAAGCTGTTTCTCTTTTCGGTGCTCCGCTGCGAGAATCCCATCCGCAGCAAGAAGCCCGTGACTGGCTATGTACCTGATCTTCTCTTCATACGTATCATCATCGTAAGGCGGATCCATGTAAATCATGTCGAAAACAAGGTCTCTTCCGGCAGCCGCCTTAAGCGCTCTGCCAGCCTCGCTTCGATAAAGTTCTGCCCGGTCTCCCGCACCGATATTGTTCACGTTCTCTTTTAAAACGGAGAAGGCTTTACCGTTTCTTTCCACAAATACCGCACGCTCAAACCCTCTGGACAGCGCTTCCAACCCTACCGCACCGCTTCCTCCGAAAAGGTCCAAAAACCATCCTCCGTTAAAATAAGGACCGGTTCCATGAAAAAATGCTTCACGAACTTTATCGGAAGTTGGCCGCGTGTTCATGCCTGGCACTGCTTTCAGTTGTCTGCCTTTAAATTCACCGCTGATAATCCTCATTGTTCTCCCCCTCTTATGACTTATCCCGCAGGCAAAAAATGCTTCAGGACGACGTCGCGTCCTGAAGCACGTAGCGTTACCATCACCCAAATGTATCGTCAGCAGCTGGTTACAAGCCCATATGGTAATCTTCTTTTTTCACGGGCTCTTTAGTCAATCCTTGGTATTCCGTTTTTATCCACGGACGCATGGAACGATCTACACGCTTAACAAACGGCATCTTTTTTATTTTTGAAACGGTCTCATCCACCTGTTCAAGGTCGCAGTATAAGATAACATATTTCATTCGCCTGGATGCGTAGTGTACGTGGCCAAACCGTTTTAACTGCTTGACTTGTTTTAGTGACTGAATATAAACAGCCAGTCCAATCCGGTCTTTCATGTATAGGACCTCCTTTACCCGCATCCGCAGCTTCCGCCCGATCCGCATCCGCCGCTGCAGGAAGACTGCTGGGCATCAAAAAACGGATTACCGGTCGGCACCTTAATATTAACTGAGACCTGCCCGGCAATCAGCAGGCTGATTTCACTCAGAAGTTCATGCAAAGCTGTTTCAGCTTCTTTAAACGCTGCGATGTCGGGGTGCATATCCAGCTTTCGCTTGTATTCCCTTACTTCCTTCGTTATTGTTCTGAAATCAGGGTGATATTTACCAAAACGCTGCACATCTTCATATTTATCTTTGAGCTCCTGAAAAGACATGATCTGCCTTTGAAGCTCCCGGTTAGATTGAACGGCAAGCTTTGCCTCTGTGTACTGGTTAAACAGCTCAGACTGCGTAATCATTTCACTGAGGTCCTGCGCTTCCTCCACCAGCGAAATATCTGTCATGATCATCATGGCCGCGCCACCTCCATAGTGTCAGTATAGCACGGGAAGTCTGCAGACAGAAAGTGTGGTTATTCTGTGAACTTCCATTTAAATCTTTTTCTCTTCATTGCAACGGGAAACATTTCATAATATGATTAGTAATGGAACAGTTATATCGTCTGTAGGAGGGAAACTATGAAATTTGAACAGTCAGGTTTGGAAGACAAAATTGTACCGTTTGCCGACTTCCGTGAAATTATGGAAGAAGCCGGCTTTGACGCCCAATGGGACTACGAACGGTGCACGTATGATTATAAGATTCTTGATGAAGTAAAGGATGATGTTTACTACTTCCGTTTTCCAGGAGTGGTGCACGAAGGCGAATTTCCAAAAGAGTCATCCAAAGTACGTCTGCTTCAGCCTTACCTCGGCAAGCATTATTATCCACACGGCGTTGAATACGACGAAGTATTTCCTGAGCGTATCGTGGAGAAATGCAAGAAAAAGATTGAACAGGTCCGTGAAAAACTCAGTGCTTCTGCAGTAGGCTGAGCAACCTTGGAAACTTTCGATCTCTGACGGCTATGCCCACGGGATCGGAAGTTTTTTTATCGATACATACTCTCATCAAGCGGAAAGGAGACCAGCATTGTCCCCACAACTGAAAAAATATCTATTTATCGGACTAGGTGTGGCTGCTGCGGCTGCGATCCTTTATTTTATTCTGCCGGTATCTGTACCGCTGATCCTGGCGTTTATTACCGCATTGTTTTTATCGCCGGCAGTTCGGACGCTCCACCAGAAAACACGCTTATCCCGTAATTTCGCGGTCTTTATCGTCTTCATTCTGTTTACAGCGATTATAGCTCTGTTGGCTTATTTCCTGCTGACGAGGGCTCTGACGCAACTTAATGCGTTTATTGAAAACCTGCCGATGATGATCAACGAAATTAATTTGGCCTGGATGAATTTGCTGGAAAACCTGCGTGGACAGTTCGACCATTTGAGTGAGGATATCGTGGATACGATCGATGCTGAAGTAACCACCCTGCTCTCGGGACTTCGAACAAACCTTCAGGAAATGAACGTAATCGGCTGGGTAACCAATGTGATAATCAGCATTCCATCTTATATTGTTTCTCTGCTCGTTTATTTAATTGCGCTCTATCTCTTCTTGCTCGATTTGCCAAGGCTTCGCCAAAAAACGTACGCCTATTTCAAAGAAGAAACGGCAGAAAAGGTCCAGTTTATGACCTCCCGCCTCTCTTATGTTATTTTAGGCTTTTTTAAAGCTCAGTTTTTGGTAAGTATTATTATATTTATCGTGACTTTTATCGGTCTCCTACTGATAGCACCGGAAGTAGCGCTTATCATGTCTATCATCATTTGGCTGATTGACTTCATCCCGATAATTGGTTCGATCGTTGTACTCGCTCCATGGGCACTTTACCACTTCTTTGCAGGAGACACGGCAATGGGCATTCAGCTGATCGTGCTTGCCGTTATACTGCTTACGATCCGCCGTACAGTAGAACCGAAAGTGATGGGTCATCATATCGGCCTTTCACCGCTTGCCACGCTGATCTCGCTGTACATTGGTCTCATGCTTTTTGGCGCTATCGGATTCATTCTCGGTCCGCTCACCGTTATTTTATTTACGAGCGCCAGAGAAGCTGGACTGATAAAAATGAATGTAAAAGTATAGCAGTAGCTGTTCAGGCAAAAAACCGCCTGCTGACCGCGTAAAAACGGTTGGCAGGCGGTTTTTTCTAAATAACGATTCCGAGGATTGCATCAAACAGCCTTGTGGTCTCTCCAGGAGGATAGATCACATAAAGCAGCAGATACACCGCAATCCCAGTAGATGCTGATACAAACCAAATTAAGGAAGTAACGGGCCCAAGTTTACGGTGAAGCCGCCGGTTGTCCCGATACCCGGAAATCAGCTGAATAATACCGAGAACAGCTGCAATCGTCGCCATCGTAATGTGAAACAACAAAAACACTGTATAGTACAGGGCTACGCTGTCTGGTCCTCCAAAAGAGGTGGAACCGATAAAGAACGTTTTCGACAGATACGTAATAAAAAAGATGACTGCAAGGACGGCTGCCCAAAACATGACAGTCTGGTGCGCGGCAATGCGTCGCTGGGCGGCCAGTATCCAGCCTACTGCTACAAATACGGCACTCAGTGCAATAAAAATGGTACTTACAAATGGTAAAAATGTTGCCATCAGCCTGCTCCTTCCAAAGATAAACATGTCTAGCTGCTGCCGAGCAGACGCTTAAGAAAGAGCGTGCCGCTTGTAGCGGCACGCTCTCCTGAATGTGAAAACTAGTATTTCACAATACCGATAAGCAGCATAAGAGCAGCCACTGTCATAGCAGCAACGAATAGCCCGGACCAGATCATTGCATTTACCCAGCCGGTGCCTTTGCCGTTCATGTGCATGAAGTAGTAAAGCTGCATGACGACTTGAACTGCTGCCAGCAGAAGGATAAATGGAATTGCGAATCCTGTAGGAATAGCGTCGCTGGCAATCGTTAGAAATGCCGTTGACGTGATGAAAATCATAAACACGAATGAAACAATCTGCGTGCGAGATTCGCGTTTCAGCTTCCGTTCAGTCTCCTTGGAAGGTCTGCCTTCCAACGGAGCACTTGGATCTACATGTGCCATTTAATCAACCCCCCGCTCCAAGAAGATAAACAACGGTGAAGATGAAAACCCATACGACATCGATAAAGTGCCAGTAAAGGACCGCTGTGTAAAACTTAGGTGCGTTCGCAAGCGTAATGCCTGCTTTACGGTAGCGGATCAAAAGCGTTGTGATCCAGCCAACACCGAACGCAACGTGCGCGCCGTGCGTCCCAACCAGTGTATAGAAGGAGGACGCAAAAGCACTTACAGTAAAGCCGAGTCCGTAATTAAAATAATAATCGTAGAACTCATAAATCTCAAATGAAAGGAATGCAACACCGAGTGCTACAGTTGCCCACATCCAGATTAAAAGCTTGTTAAAATTACCCCGCTTCATATTGATGATGGCAAACACACTCGTAAGTGAGCTTGTTAACAGGATCATCGTCATAATAAAAACGAGATCGAGGTGGAAAAGTTCGCTTGGTCCAGGACCTCCCTCGGTGCTTGTACGCAGACCGAGATAGGTTCCGAAGAGGGAGCCGAAGAGAACCGTCTCACCACCAAGGAAAAACCAAAAACCTAAAAACTTGTTTCGGCCTTCCAGCGTCGCTTTTTCGGGATTCGGCGGAAGAACCTGTGGCTCCACTACTTGATTATCAGCCATTATTTGTCCTCCCCCTTTTCGCCGGTAATTTCAGAAACAGGGATGTTATAGCCATGATCTTCAATAACTGAGCGGAGCATCATCGTGAAGAATGTAACGACTAGACCGCCAATAATGACCGGCCATGAATAATAGATGACGCCAAAGCTCGCAATGGAAAGTCCCAGTGCAATAAAGATCGGCAGAATTGAACCGTTTGGCATGTGAATATCACCTAATGGCTCCGCCGCTTTCATACGGCCGTCCCCATTCATTTTCTCGTAGAAAAATGCATCAAGATCTCTGACGAGCGGTGTCTGAGCAAAGTTGTACTCCTGTACTGGAGAAGTAGTTGCCCATTCCAGCGTGCGCCCGTCCCAAGGATCTTGAGTATTGTCCGTGTTTTTTCTGGAAATCAACACGTTGATAACAAGAAGAATAAACGCTGTTCCCATCATGAAGGCACCCATTGTTGAGATGAAGTTCAGGTCGTTAAGATTCTGACCATCCAGGTATGATGCCACTCGGCGCGGCATCCCCATCAGACCAAGGAAGTGCTGCACGAAGAACGTCATGTGGAAGCCAATCAGGAATAACCAGAAGAACCACTTTCCTAGAGCTTCGCTAAGGCGATAGCCAAACATCTTCGGCCACCAGTAGAATGTTCCTGCGAAAATACCGAATACAGAACCACCAATAATGACATAGTGGAAGTGTGCCACAACGAAGTATGTGTCATGGAACTGGTAGTTCGCAGCACTTGTTGCAAGCATGACGCCCGTAACCCCGCCCATAACAAAGGATGGGATGAAGGCGAGAGCAAACAGATTGGCAACCGTAAAGCGGATTCGTCCGCCCCATAATGTCAGAAGCCAGTTAAAGATTTTAATACCAGTCGGTACTGCAATAGCCATCGTTGCTACAGCAAAAATCGCATTCGCAACCGGCCCCATACCAACGGTAAACATGTGGTGCGCCCATACCATGAATCCGAGGAAACCGATGATGAGCGTTGCAAAGACCATCGCAGAGTATCCGAACAAACGCTTTTTCGCAAATGTTGATATAACCTCTGAGAAGATACCGAATGCCGGTAAAATAAGAATGTACACTTCCGGGTGTCCGAAGATCCAGAATAAGTGCTGCCAGATAACGACGTTACCACCCATGGCAACATCGAAGAAGGCCCCGCCGAATATCCTGTCTAACATGAGCAGCAGAAGCCCAACAGTAAGAGCAGGGAATGCAAACAGAATCAGCATGGATGTCACAAATGTACTCCATGTAAACAGCGGCATTCTCATCATGCTCATACCAGGAGCACGCATGTTAACAATCGTAACGAGGAAGTTAATCCCCGACATGAGTGTACCGGCACCGCTGACCTGAAGACCCATTACATAATAGTCGACCCCATGACCGGGTGAATCAGACGACAGCGGAACATAAGATGTCCAGGCTGCATCAGGTGCACCGCCTGTAAACCAGCTGACGTTCAGGATAATTCCCCCGAACAGGAACAGCCAGAAACCAAGAGAGTTGATGAAAGGAAATGCAACGTCTCTCGCTCCTATTTGAAGCGGTACAACAAAGTTCATAAAACCAAAGAATAATGGCATTGCTGCAAGGAAGAGCATCGTCGTCCCGTGCATGGTTAATAATTCATTATATGTTTGTTCGCCTAAAAAGCTCATTTCCGGGAACATGAGCTGGATGCGCATTAAAATCGCTTCCAGCCCTGCTACAGCGAAGAAGAAAAGACCCGCAAGAAAATACATGATACCGATTTTCTTATGGTCGACTGTAGTAAGCCAGTCCCAGAGAACGCTCTTTTTGGCAGGTGAGCTGTTCGCCACGAATAGTAACCTCCCTTTTATTCAAGCGTTATTCATCGAGCACTGACAGGGTATTGATATACTCAATCAGCGCATCCATTTCATCATCTGAGATGGCTTCTTCTCCGAATCCAGGCATTTCGTTACCCGGCTTGAGCGAATCAGGATCACGGATCCAGTCGTGCAGATTGTCATCCGAGTACTCAAGGAAGCCGGCTACAACTGTTCGTTCGCTGTAATTCGTGAAGTTAGGCCCTGTATTACCACCTTCATCACCGATTGCGTGACAGGCAATACAGTTTTCTACGAAGATGTCACGGCCTTCCACCGCTACTTCGCCTTCCGGCTCAAGCTGCTCTTCCGGAGGTTCAGCCATTGTTTCAGCCCACGAGTCAAATGTATCAGGGTCTACAGCTACGACTTTGAAATCCATAAGCCAGTGAGACGGACCGCAGATTTCTGTACATTTACCCATGTAAATTCCTTCTTCAGGTGCTTCAAACCAAAGATCGTTTGTAATTCCCGGTACGTTATCCTGCTTACCAGCAAGTGCCGGCACCCAGAAGGAATGAATAACATCACTTGCTTCGAGTTCAACGATAACTCGCGTGTCTGTTGGGATATACATGTCCTGCCCGGCGTTTACACCTAGCTCAGGATAGATAAATTCCCACCAGAATTGATGCCCGTGGGCTTCAATTACCACGTAATCTTCTACCTCTTCGTCTTCATCCAGCAGCTCTTCATCTACACCCTCATCCGGAATACCGGTATCTGCAAGTGTAAACGTATCCATAACGTTCGGAATTGCCAGAAGAAGCAGCAGTAAGATTGGAATTGTCGTCCAGATAAATTCAAGCGTCCTGTTCCCGTGAACCTGCTTAGGGATATGGGTATCACCCGGTCGTTCACGGAAGCGGATAAGTACAAATGCGTAGATGGAAAACACGATCACAATAACAAATATCATGATGTAAAGTGACAGCTGAATGAGAGACAGCTGCATCTCGGCAACCGGTCCTCGCGGATCCAGTGCGGAGAGATTTTCCATGCCGCATCCTGCCAGCAGCAGAATAAGTGAGAATGGAAGCAGTTTTAGCATGTGCTTCATCGCGTCATAACCCCCGCTTTCTTTTCCAGTTTTAGAACATGTGTACAAGAACCATCAGCACAAACATGATCGTGAGATAATTCAGGGAGTAGATGAACATACCGGTTGCCCACTTCATGTCATCTTTCGTCCGCAGCCCGATCAGGCCGTAAACAAGCCATCCTCCGCCTAACATGACGGCAGCAGCTGTGTAGATAATTCCAAAATCAGCTATCAAAAGCGAAACTGGAATCAGTGCGGCTACGTACCAGATGATTTGACGTTTTGTTAATGCATTGCCAGCCACTACCGGCAGCATAGGAATACCTGCCGCTTTATATTCATCTTTTCGGCGCATCGCCAGCGCCAGAAAGTGCGGCGGCTGCCAGATAAACATAATCAGAAACAGCGTCCAGGCATATGGATGGAGACCAGGGTCAATCGCTGCCCACCCGATCAACGGTGGAACAGCACCGGCGAAGCTTCCAACAATCGTGTTCAGCGTCGTCGTCCGTTTCGTCCACATTGTATAAAGAACAACGTAAATGATAAGACCGGCAGCCCCGATCATAGCAGCTGTTAATGAAGCCGCTGCAAGAGCCGCGGTACCGGCGATTGATAGTGCTAGACCATATGTAAGCGTCTGCTTTCCAGTCAGCCTGCCGCTGACAGTAGGCCTGTCTTTCGTCCGCTCCATTAGGTGATCAATATCCCGGTCAATATAGTTATTCAGCGCACATCCACCGGCAATGATCAACGCGGATCCAGCTACAGCCATTAACGCAGGCAGGAAGCTCTCGGCAAGCGTTGCCCCTGTGTAATAGGCAGCCAGATAGAGACCTGCAAACACGGTAATCAGATTGGACATTACAATACCCGTTTTTGAAATCGATACATAGTCTCTCCACGTAACGGCTGACTCTGTTGATTCCTTTATACCAGCCACAGACTCCGCTGAAGAAATTGCATTGAGTTTACTCATCTTTAGTTCACCCCCTGTATTGGCCACCTTTTCTGCATCCGCTAAAAAAAGAATAAGAATGCAAGATGCTGTCCGGCTTCAGCTCGTTAAGCTGAAAACGTACGCATAACAAAAAAGATGACAGTTTGCACCGTTCATATCACATTATAAAGGAACGCCTATTCTTTTTCATCACATTTTTTAGTTGTTACTAAATCTATCACATGCTTTGTGACAATTATGTGAAATTGATTTTATCGCTAATAATTTGATTTATTATGAAAGAAAGCTACCTGTTAAGGGCCTCATTTTGATAAGATAGACAGGAATGTGCTAGGCTGCCGCGCTAATTTATTATTCCGACATAGCAAAGTGGCTGTTTATTTTTGTATTGGAAAGACGGTGAACACCATGCATCGCATGTTAAAGTTTTTTGGAATCATTACCACTCTTGGAATGCTTCTCGTTATTATCCAAGGCGCTCTCGTTACTCAAACCGGTTCAGGCGACGCCTGCGGTCCCGAATGGCCGCTTTGTTACGGACAGCTGATACCTGAAAATCCAGCTGTAGAAACGTTAATTGAATACACGCACCGGCTCGTATCCGGAATACTTGGCATAATGGTTATTGCTCTCAGCATTTGGAGCTGGCGCACTATTGGACATTTAAGAGAGACGAAGCTGTTTGCATTTCTTGCGGTAACATTTATTATTTTTCAGGGACTGCTTGGTGCGGCTGCCGTCGTGTGGGGACAATCTGACGCGGTCATGGCGCTTCATTTTGGTTTTTCCCTCATCTCATTTGCCAGTGTCCTGCTGCTGACTATTTTGGCGTTCGAAGATGGCAAGCCCGCTTCTTTAACCAAGCCTTTAATTACAAAAGGCTTAAGATGGTCGCTGATCGGTAATTTAATTTTCGCATATGCTGTGGTCTATACTGGAGCATATGTCAAACATACAGGTTCAGGCGGTGCCTGTGCAGGTTGGCCGCTGTGTAACGGCAGTCTGATTCCGTCTCTTACAGGAAGCACCGGTATTCAATTTGGACATCGAGTTGCAGCAGGACTGCTCTTTATCACCATTCTGATGATGTTTATCAGGTTGTTAAAATCACACCTCAATAACAAACCTTTGTTATACAGCGGCGTACTCACGATGATGTTTATTACTGCTCAGGTTGCCAGTGGAGCTGTCGTTATTTTCACTGGATTTACGCTCTACGCGACTATGGCACACGCTGTGATTGTCAGCCTTTTATTCGGATCGCTAAGCTACATGGCGGTCATTGCTTCCAGAAGCAGCATTCGTTAACATGTAAAAGAGGCTGGGACAAAACCAGCATCAAAAGAAGCCCTTACCATTTTTGGTGAGGGCTTTCTGTATGAGGGGGTTGATCCTTCCAATGCCAATCGCTTGCCGCGGGCAAGGCTTCAGCTAACCGCCGCAAAAACAGCGGCGGTGGATCTTCAGCCCTTGCTTTTCCCGCAGGCGTCTCTTGTCTTTTCACGATCAACCCATGATCAGGACCGTACGGTCTTGATTTCCCGATAAAAAAAAGGATACCTTCAGGTTAAGTTAGAACGACCAAGTCATAACAAAACCGGAGGTATCCTTTTGTTTAAAGAGTTTAACATGGATCAGCTCGTTCTGCCGATGGATTTATCCTCTCCATTACCAAAACATGATGTGGCCTTTGCGGTAAATGATCTCATTGAACCTATACCGGAAGAAGCCTTTGATGCATGTTATACACGCAATGGACGGCCTTCGTATCACCCGAAAATGATGATGAAAGTCATTCTTTTGGCGCCGGACTGGCTTTTGAAGGCTTCTCGTGAGAAGCCTGTGTCCGAGTGAAGCCTCATAGCCGTTCGAACTTAAACGGCATGACAAGTGCGAGCGGAGCCGGACTGGGTCTTGAAGGCTTCTTGTAAGAAGCCTGAGTCCGAGTGAAGCCGTGCCTTTCTTCCCTTCATACTGGGTCACCCTGAGAAAATCGCTGAAGGCCAGCCCACGGCAGGCTAGGTAAGCAGAGAAAAATACAATCAAACGAATAAACATTTAAGTTGAAAGACTTTTTCAACATCATGAAAAGCACCGGTCCCATTTGGAACCGGTGCTTTTACATGCTTATTTTTTTCCGAGAAATGCGCGGAGCATCCAATTATGCTTTTCAACAGACTGCCTGATTTCAATCAGCATGTCAGCCGTTGCTTCATCGTCAGCGTCATCCTCCAGCGTTTCAATGTCTTCTTTCAGCTCATCGGAGAGCTGTGTGAAATCATGGACTAAAGCTTCCACCATTTCTTCAGCAGTCTGCTCCCCTTCCGCCTCATTAATCGTAGACGTTTCCAGATATACTTTCATTGATGCAACCGGACGTCCTTTTAGTGCAAGAAGCCTTTCAGCAAGCTCATCTATGTGCTCCTGAGCCTCATCATAAAGCTCCTCAAACTTTTCATGCAGTGTAAAAAAATTAGGCCCGGATACATACCAGTGATAATTATGAAGCTTTACGAACATAACGTTCCAGTTTGCTACGTGCCTGTTTAAGATTTCGGTAGTCTGCTTGTGTGCCATGTTCCCATTCACTCCTATTCGTTATGTCTTACACTAGTATCTGTTCCCTTATGGAATAAGGACCAAACATGCTGCAGATGGAGCACTAATTCCCTGCATAAAAAAACACTTTCAATCAGCTATTACGCCTTAGAAAGTGTTCATCACCTTTTTATACGCTGCCGCCCCGAGCCTTCATCGTTGCTTCATGCAAAGAAGAAAGCTGCTGCTCCAACTGGGAAAGCAGACGGCGCCCCTCCTCCTCCGACACTAATTCAAGCCGGATGGCAAAGTCGATCTCCCGTGAAAGACCAAACATTTGGGTATCGAGAACTTCCTCATAAAGCGGACATTGAGGCATCGTCAGGTTTTTCATTTGAACCTCAATTAGTTTTACTATTTTATCTGCATCCTCTTTCAGAAGTGCAAAAGCCTTCTCACTCTGACCAGGCAGGATTTCAGTTGACACGCGAATCCCTCCTCTATATGAACGATCACGGACCGAATATACCGATTCATGATTTACGTTTATCTTATCGGTTATTCACTAAAAATGCAACTCGCGAATCGATGGATGACACGCTCTAATATGGAAGCTATACTATGAATTAGAAGGAAGGTGACTATTTATGGCAGAAATGCTCGTGAAAATAGTAGGCAATGTGAAGCACCCTGTGATGCTGGATCCCGGAACATGGATATTTGACGAGCGTCGAATTGACATGGAAAAAGCGTTTGATCAGGCTGTAGAACAAGACAGCAGCGAGTCTTACGCAGCGCTCGGAAAAGCATTTGATAGACAGCGCACAGAAGGAGCAGTGCCCCAGCAGCAAACAAATAAAATTACGGTCAGTAAAAAGGACATGAAAGAAAAATCTTTCGGCATACGACTCCGTCCTTTTTTACAGAACAGCTCCCCTCATGATGAGGCTGAATCCGTCAGGCTTATCCGCTCTTCAGGCGATGAGGTTCACCTGACGTTAACCGAAGCAAGCAACGGCATCCTTCAGTTTTCTCATAAAGGCAGTCCGCTTACAGAGGACGGACCCGTTCACTTTTTTTTCAGCGACGGCTCCAACCGCGAAAAGCCAATCACCGGCATTGAACGAATTGAAGTCATGTAGGTTACCTCTGTTTTAACCGAGTGACATTAGCATATTTAAACAGGCGCCGGCAGGTTCACTGCCGGCGCCTGTTCGTATTTAAAGCAAATCTGCAGCCAGCTGAGCCAGGCTGGACCGCTCTCCTTTTTCAAATTTCATGTGGCCGGATATGGTGACATGCTTCATTCGCTCAATGACGTAGGAAAGACCGTTTGTGTATTCATCCAGATAAGGATGATCAATTTGTTTCGGATCGCCCATCAGAACAATTTTACTGCCTTCCCCAACGCGTGTAATGATCGTTTTCACTTCATGTTTTGTCAGGTTTTGCGCTTCGTCAATGATAATATACTGGTCGGGAATGCTTCTTCCCCTGATGTACGTTAACGCCTCTACCTGAACAGACGACATGCCGGCCAGAATATCTTCTAATTCCGTATCTTTTTTTGTATTGAACAAAAATTCCAGATTATCATAAATTGGCTGCATCCACGGTCGCAGTTTTTCATCCTTTTCACCTGGCAGATATCCAATATCCTTTCCAACCGGTACGACAGGTCTCGTTACAAGCAGTTTCTTATAGGCCTGAACATCTTCTGTCAGGAACATACCGCACGCCAGAGATAGCAGCGTTTTACCAGTTCCGGCCTTTCCCACTAACGTAACAAGCGGGATGTCCTTGCGGGTAAGCAATTCCATCGCCATACGCTGTTGAACATTTCGGGGGCGGATCCCCCAGATACCATCCGAATCGCCTAAAAACAAATTTACACGCTGCGAGCGCTCATCCACCATGCCGAGCGCTGAACGACTTGGCTGGGATGGATCTTTGAACAAATAAAAGTGATGAGGATACGTTTCAGCTGTACCGGCATCTTTGATGGACAGAGATTTTTTTTCGTACAGCTCATTCATCAGTTCGCTGTCCAAATACATTTCGCTGTATCCTTTATAAATGTGATCAAACTGTGCGACGCGATCCGTTAAAAAATCCTCCGCTTTTATATACAAAGCATCCGCCTTGACCCTGAGCAGTGCATCCTTCGTAACGAGAACGATCGATTCCGGGTGAGCGCTCTCTTCCTTTAAATTCAGCGCAATAGCAAGAATACGATTATCGTTCGTTTTTTCAAGGCCATGCTTTTCGAGCTGATCTGCTGATTTATGATTGAGTTCTACCGTCAATCTGCCTCCGTTCTCAAGCGGTACGCCCGCATGCAGTTTGCCGGTTTCCCTCAGCTTATCTAAGAGCCTGCCAACCTCCCTGGCATTTCTGCCTATCTCATCCGTCAATCTCTTTTTAGTATCAATTTCCTCCAGCACGACGGCTGGAATCACCACCTTGTTCTCTGCAAAGGAATGAATGGATAGAGGGTCGTGCAGTAACACATTCGTATCAAGGATATATGTCTTGATCATATGAATCCCTCCACTGCAAAATACGCAGCTGGTTTAAACAGACTGCAATGCTTCCATCACCTGTTTATCCAGCTTCGCTGCTGCATCTTCATCATACGTTTTTTCAAACTTCGGTTCATGTGTAAGTCTTGCTCCATAAAACATGACGTCTTTAACTTCCTGAATATGAAGCTCCATCATAGAAAGCTTCACCGGCACTTCGTCTATTTTTTCCTGGATCATTTTTGAATTGCCGGATAACGCATAAGTAGAACCATCCGCAATCACTGTCATGACGGCTGCAGGGTTATCATAAATATTAGAAATAATTCTCGATTTCCGATCTACCGCAAAACGAACGGTATTTCGGTCAACAGCATAGATCCAGGATATTGCATTCACGCTAGGTCCTTTAGTATCCTGATCGATCGTCGCCAGCATTACGTAATGTTCTTCCTGAAGTTCCCGGAGCAGGTCTTCAGTAAGTGCCTGCTCAATTCTGTTTCCCATTGTGAACACCCCTTTTCTCACTTCACACGCGCCTTAAGCGCGTTTACTACATTCTATTCGCTTACTCACCTCTAATTTCCTGCCTGCAAATCGGACAAACGCATATTTTTCATAGAAAACGCATGGTATACTAAACAAGTAAAAATTACTGGGTGGTGAACTTCATGCGGGTCAAATGTGTTCTTTGTGACAAAATTGAAACGATCTCTTCTACACTCCCCTTAGCCAAGAAGCTGCGAAACCGTCCTATTCACACGTACATGTGCCGGGACTGTCATGACCGCATTTCGGAGCGGACAGCGGAACGCCATCAAACAGGTAAATTCCGTTCGCATAAAGCTGCAGAAGAAACAGATGATTATATTTAATCAGGCAACGCGTATCTGTCAAATCAGTAAAGAACGTACCGGTAAAGCTTGAGATGACTGGTACGTTTTGCTTATTATTTCTAGTCGTAAGGAATGCTGCCCATAAAAAAAGACCGTATCAGCTACGGTCCTCTTCCGGTTGTGCCTCTTCATCTTTTTTATGTCTTCTAAGCTGAAGCTTATAAATACCTAGCACTAAGCCAGCGATAAAAAGGGATTCGATGATTGGTAATGTGAAAGCTAAAAATGTAATAAAGATATTCCCGAAAAGCATTAGTGCATAAATAACGACATTTTTTAAAAGCGGAAGCTTGCGGGCAAAACCTAAATTAAACACAATAATACTTAGAGCATTGGTTAATACATACAGCACAAGGAAGGCCGTAAGAAAATTTTCGGGGTCAGACGCTCCTAAAAATTCCGCCAGCGGAGTCATGGAAGGGGCAGGAGCCGCTTCTGGGGAGGCAAAAAGCATAATGATAACACTCCTATATTAAGATATAAATCACTGCCTACCATACTATAGCACATTTGCCAGAGGGGACCTAACTTCTTCACATATTGTTCACACGAAAAACGCTGATTCGTATTTTGAACTGCCTGCTTTTCTTTCCGATCAATCTATCGTAAACTAAACCAATAGAGGAGGCGTTTACATGCGTTCGTTTGATATTATCTTTTTCATTTTAGCTTGTACGGGTACAATCGGCATTATGGGACTTGGCATCGCATTAGCTCAGTTGAGCATCCCGCTTCTGCTTCTATTTGGCGGACTATTCGGAGGCTCTCTTGCCGTTGGTTTTAAACGAAAAAAACGGCTTCAAAGCTCATCTGCCTGACAACGTAAACAGAGGCCCCGCTGACGCGGCTGCCTCTGTTTTTACGTTATCGTTTTAAATAAGCAGTAATTTGCTGGTAGATAGCGGGACTTGCCGCAAATAACGTATCCTTTTGCAGGAACGTCAATTCATTTCCTTCATACGTTGTAGCTATTCCGCCGACTTCTTTTAATACGGCCCACCCTCCAGCTACATCCCATGGAGCTAAGTTCATACTGATATATGCGTCAATGCGGCCCGAAGCTACATAGGCCATCTCAAGCGCAGCTGAACCGTAAGAGCGCGTACCTCGGGCTTTTTTTACGATTTCCTGAAGCCTTGAATCTTTCAGCACCCAGCCCGTATTAAATGACACCAGCGCTTCATCCAGAGGAACCTCAGGCAGCTGAGGAAGCTTTTTCCCATTGAGTTCAGCTCCTTTTCCAGCCTCAGATACGAACCATTCATCGTTCATGACATCCAGGATAATTCCGATGACAGGTTCCCCGTCTTTAAAAATCCCTAATGAAACGGCAAAATATGTTCCCATATGAACAAAATTCACCGTGCCATCGATTGGATCCAATATCCAGACGTAGCCGGATAAATCATCAATTTGCTTGTAGCTTCCCTCTTCCCCCATCAACCGGTGGTCTGGGAAGTCTTTCGCAACTTTATCCAGAAACAGCTTCTCCACATTTCGATCGACATCGGTGACGAGGTCATCCTTATTCGCTTTCGTATCAATTCCATATGTATGCGTCATCGCATCCTTAATAAACGCCGCAGCTTCTTCCACATAGCTAAGCGCTTTTTGCTTTAAATATCCGTGATCCATAAACCGACACGTCCTTTAATAGAGTTGGGTGATGTATTCACTTATATCATACCGGTAAGAAGGGAAGCAACTTTCAAGGGGTGGGATAAGGCCGGGGGGAGACCAGGAGAAGCCCGTAAAAATCCCTTCATGAGGTTTTTCATGAAGGGCAATGTGAATTTACAATGCCAGAAATAGGTTCAGATTCATTCGACAGCCTAGGCTTCCAGACGGAGCCACTCGCTGCGGAGTTCCTCAAGGCGGCCCTTGCTGAGCTCAATCTGCTCAATTTCACTGGCCTGCATGGCATCGTACAGCGTCTGCAGCTCATAATCAATTTCTAATTTGAGTACAGGGATACGACGCTCCCCATCTTTTCTCTTTAACGTTTGAATGACCTTCTCCATGATTCGCACCCCTTTTGTATCCGATGGAATCGGATTTTTTAATTTGAAAGAAGATTCCGACAATGATAAATGGGTTATACCTAGGGTAGTTCATTTATCCGAATTTTGCAACAATAATATTTCTTATTTTTTTAATTCCTTAATTATTGATAATTTAAACCTGTTTATCGTCCGCCTGTCAGCATGAACCGTCATCGTTTCGTATCTGCTTATTATTTGATAAACTGATTACTAGGACATTTACCCGCACAGCCTCTATTGTATGCAGTCTGTGTGCATTTCTTACAGGATGGTGAGACAATGGGATTTAATGGATTTACTCAGGATGATTTTGATGTATTTGCAGTAGACGGACTGGATGAGAGGATGCATGTGCTGAAAGAACGCATACGTCCAAAGCTTGAGGAGCTTGGTGCAGAATTCGCTCAGGAGCTGACAGATTTAACGGGAACCGACATGTATTATCATGTTGCTAAACACGCCCGGAGAAAAGTCAATCCGCCTGACGATACGTGGGTTGCTTTTTGCAGTAATAAACGCGGATATAAAAAACTACCTCACTTTCAAATAGGCATGTTTGGAAGTCATTTATTTATCTGGTTTGCTGTGATTTATGAATCTCCTGTTAAGCAGGAACTCGGGTACGAATGGAAAAAAACATCGGAAACCCTAATGGAATCTGTGCCGGCTTCTTTCGAATGGAGCGTTGATCATACTAAGCCTGCAACCATTGCACATGACTCCTTGACCAAAGATGATCTGGACTCGATGCTGGACCGCCTGGAATCCGTGAAAAAAGCGGAGCTCCTTTGCGGCCGCACGATTGATGCAGACGATCCTGTATTGCGTAATCCGGATGCTTTAAAACAGGAAATTAAAGAAGTGTTTCAAACACTGCTTCCGCTTTACGAGGACAGTATGGAACTGTACGAGCAAAAAGTATAGCTGATGGTTTAATGCATATGGCCGCTGCCGCTTGTAAACGAATACGATAAACAGTTTTGTACCGGCAGATTCTATACGATTGCTGCACGATTTATAAACGTCGGTCTTCCGCCGTTACTAGACGAATCGCCTTTAACAGGTATTAAAAAGGAGCTATCCTCAATGGATGGCTCCTTCTTTCTCAGTTCATCTGAATCACAGTTCCTGTTTTTGCCTTTTTCGCGTCTCTTACAACATAAAACGGTACTTCTCCCGACTGCTTCTCGTATTCCTTAAAGTGCTGCTTTTCTTCTGATTTTGACGGTACGACTTGCTGAAATGTACGATAAGCATTCATAATATCTTCACGCTTCGCTCCTGTTGTGTACGCTTTATGCACCACTTCAAAAAATTGGACAACATTGATTACTTCCTCTGTAGTCCAATTTTGCGAAATGGGAAAATAAACTTGATCACTCATAGTATCCCTCTTTTCTTCTATATTTTAAAGGCTGCTTCTGCTATACTTTTTTTGTTTGCTTCTTATGAGGCATTCATATAAATGGGAGGATGAATCATGAACAGAGTCCAGGAAAAGGCTCCATTATACGAGGGCCTGCTAGAACATATTAACAAAGATCCGCTGCAGTTTCATATACCCGGACATAAAAAAGGGGCCGGAATGGATCCTGACTTCCGTCGTTTTGTAGGTGACAATGTATTAAAAATGGATCTTATAAACATAGCGCCGCTCGACGATTTGCATCATCCAAAAAAAATAATTGATGAGGCTCAGCGACTTGCAGCCAAGGCTTTTGGGGCTGATCATACGTTTTTTTCCGTTCAAGGCACAAGCGGGGCAATTATGACAATGATCATGTCTGTATGCGGGCCGGGCGATAAAATAATTGTTCCAAGAAACGTGCATAAGTCCATTATGTCTGCCGTTATTTTTGCAGGAGCGAGACCGGTGTTTGTGCATCCGGAAATAGATGAAGCATTCGGTATCTCGCATGGAATTTCACTGGAGGCTGCAGAGCGGGCCCTTGAAGCACACCCCGATGCAAAAGCATTTCTCGTTATTAATCCCACCTATTTTGGTATAGCTGCAGACTTAAAACGCATTGCAGAAGCAGCTCATCGGTATGGCATTCCTGTCCTCGTCGATGAGGCTCACGGCGTCCACACGCATTTTCATAATAGGCTTCCGCTGTCTGCCATGCAGGCAGGAGCGGATATGTCAGCCACAAGCGTGCATAAGCTGGGGGGATCACTCACTCAAAGTTCCGTGTTAAATATTCAAGGAAGCCTCGTACAGCCTGCAAGAGTACAGGCTGTGATCAGCATGCTGACTACAACTTCCACCTCTTATATTCTTTTAGCCTCTCTCGACACGGCGAGAAGACATTTGGCGATAAACGGGTGGCAGGAGATCGAAAAAGCATTGAACCTTTCGACAGCTCTTCGCGATCAAATTAATAAAATACCCGGTCTTTCTGCTCCCGGTAAAGAGATGCTGAACCATAAATCCCGGTTTGATATGGATACAACAAAAGTGATGATCAGCGTGAAGGAACTTCGAATTACCGGTTATGACGCAGAAGTCTGGCTGAGAGAAAACGAAAATATTGAAGTGGAGTTATCTGATTTATACAACATTCTCGTGATTGTTACACCGGCAGATTCACAAGAAACAATCAGCAAGCTTGCCAGTGCTCTAGAACATTTAAGCAAAAAAATGCTCCCTTCCAGAACATGGGTCGACAACGGCGCAGAGGTGGAGGTACCATCCATTCCCGTTCTTGCCTATTCTCCGCGGGATGCGTTTTATGCGGATACAGAAGAAGTTCCCCTGCATGCCTCTGCCGGAAGGATCAGTGCTGAATTTCTGATGATTTATCCGCCTGGAATTCCGGTCTTCATCCCTGGAGAAATCATTGAAGAAGAAAATCTTCGTTACATTAAAAAAAATATGGAATCCGGTCTTCCCGTTCAGGGACTGGAAGATAAGTCCCTTTCTTCTATTAAAGTGATTCGCGAAAGCAAGCCGATCATTTAATCAGCAAAAAACGTGCTTCAGCTTCGGATGCTGGCGCACGTTTTTGTAATCGTAATTATTGACCTGCAACAGATGGTGGCATAGCTGCATATGGCTTCATCGCCTTTTTGAAATAGGAAGCAAGAATGGAAGTATCTGTTTCGTCTACCATATGAAACATTTCCATGAGGGTTTTGTTATCGTCGAGCGTGTTATAGTCTAATAGCAGCTGGCGGCCCGTATGGAGACAAATAACAAGAGTTTTACCGAAGAACATGGTGGAGTAGATGATAGCGTAGTCATACCGGTCCCCAGCAATATCAACACCTATAAACTGAACATCCGCTTTTTCATGAACATTATAAAGCTCCCTGCAGAACTCCATCAAAATCCCTCCTCCCTTTTATTATAAGAAAATTCAGTCAATAATTCAAATAGGCGCTTTCGTCGAAAAGGACTTCCAGTAAAACGATGAATGATTAAATGAAACAGCCCACTTTCTACGAATGGAAAGTGGACTGTTTTGCTTGAATAAACTGAACCAGCTCTTGAGCAAATATTAAATCTTGATTTGAAATACGATAGTCAGAATCGATCAGCTTTACGCTGATCATATATGTGAGCTGATTTCCTGCATAGACGGGAAGATAGAGAGCTTGATCCCTTCCCTTTTTTACGTAAGAAGTCATTTGAAGACGTTCAGGAAATAAGAAGCCCTGCCCAAGGGTTTCCTGTTCCTTTGATAGACCACGGATGCCGAGCGCATATTTTAGCTTCATGCCATCATCTGAGTACTGATGAATCGTTAAAACGGCTTGTTTCCTTCCAGCTGCATGAATCGTTTTTAAAATCCGCACCATAAAGTCTTCCTGACTGACTGCGTAGTCATAAGCAAGACCTACTTCAAGCCGCATTTCATCCAAAAAATCTGATTTGTTCATTCTGCTCCACCACCTTTTGTGCCCCATATCCACTGTTCTGCCCATCATAACATAGTCAATTTTAAAATCATGTCGTCTTTTGTCTATAAAAGACGGATATTTAAATTATTCGAAAAAATGAGTCTAAAGTATAGTAAACAGAAAGAGACGTGAGCTCCCTTTCAGCCCACGCCTCTTCCATAATTTTCGATTATGTTACGGCCACAATTCACGCAAAATATCCGCTGTCTCTTCAAGTGTAAATGGTTCCCAGAAAAGCTGGCCGTCAATCAGTAAATCTTTATGCAGATGCAGACCACCGTCATCCCCGATTAAGGCATAGCTGGTACCAGAATTACCAACATATCCGATGACCGTTTCTGCATCAACTGTATCACCAACCTCTACATCCTCCGGGATATCGTCCAAATGTGCAAAGCGGATCATCACTCCGTAGTCATATTGAACCCAAACCTGTTGTCCTCGAAGCCGATCTAGAATATATTCAGGTGTAAACCCTGCCTCTGCTGCTACTTCCAGTTCTGCGTCCCGCTCCTCTTCAGAAGGATAATCTTCGTAATCCAAATCAGATCTAACGACAGTGCCTTCAGCCATGGCATAGATCGGCGTGTCCGTCGTTATTTCAACACCGGAGGCATAGTCATAATAATCAATTCCTTCGTGCTCACCGTTTCGGTAATCTCTCGGTGCACCTGGCAGATGGCTCTCCACGGTACTAACAGAGGCATCTTCAATCGGGCGCTCTAAAAACTCTAAATAGGCAACCATATCTTCTGGTGTCATCGACTCAATCTCGGCTTCTGCTTCGATGGAAGGCGGATCGTCAGGCAGCGTGATGAAGAGCTCTCCTTCTTCTTCTTCAAGCTCGGTTTCAAATCCGTACTCAAACAAATCTCTGTGAAGCAACGCTTCTTCTCCTTCATTTGTTTCAAGAAAAGCTGCTTCATAAGGTAGATATTGTCCGTTGATCTCCATGACAGGTATCCGCTCAACTAAATAGATATCAAGATCTTCCCACGTGATCTCTACGGAGCGATTGACGTCATCATACATGTAGGACAGACCGAGTTCTTCAGCAGCTTCTTCAGCAGAAACATAATCGCCGTCCAGCGTAAGCTCAGCATCATAAGAAGGCTCTGGTTCCTGCTCTTCCGGATCATTTTCATTCTCAACGTCTTCTGCATTTTTCTCATCAGCCGTTAACTCATTGTCCTGCTGCTCTGCAGCCGAATTATTGTTGTTTGAATTCGTATCGTCATTCATATCTGCACAGCCTGCAAGCAGAATACCAGCAGAAATCAAATACCATTTTTTCATTTTTTTATACCCCTATTCAATTTCATCAGGATCAACAAAATCGTAACCTTTGCCTCTCAATCCTTCCACTATATCTTCCAGTGCTTCAAGCGAGTGTTCACGATCATGCATGAGAAGATTAGCTCCGCTGCGCAGATTTTCAGTCTCAACCATTATTTCTGCGAGCGGACCTGCCTCCATGTAATCAGCTTCCCAATCATAGCCGTATGTCCAGTTCATACTCTGCATGCCTTCTGCCTCTACGATCTCTTCAGAAGCATCGGTATTCACACCAAATGGAGCTCTGAAAAATCTAGGACGTTCTCCTGTAATCTCTTCAATCATATCATTTAGTTCAACAATTTCCGCTTCCGTTTCTTCAGCAGAAACATCACTTAAATTTGGATGACTCATCGTATGATTTCCGATTTCAAATCCTAGCTCATAAATCTCTTCCAGTTGTTCTTTCCCTTCATCGGAAGTGATGAAATGGCCATTTACAAAAAAGATAGCTGGTGTATCCATTTCAGCCAGAGCTTCAGCCATTTGTACTCCATGATTGTCAGGTGCGTCATCAATCGTCATCAGCACAATTTCTTCTTCGGCATCTTCCAGCGGTTGAATGGAAGCATCCCCTGCTACATAGTAAGCCGGCTCGGCTGCTTCTTCATTCTCCTCCTCGTTTTGTTCACTGTTCGTGTTGTCGTCTGTTTCATTCATATCTGCCTCATCCGTATGTTCATCATTGTTCATTTCGTTTTCTGTATAATCATTTTCATCTGTATTGGCTGCTTCTTCATTTTCAGCGTTATCGTCATTCTCCTGATCATTGTTCTCGTTATGTACTTCTGTTTCCGCGGCTTCATTCCCATTCCCATTATTATCTGCACATCCTGCAGCAAAAACCAGCATGACACCGGCAAGTATTCCCGTTCGTTTCATAGATAAGCCGCCCCCTTGAATTGTCTGTGTACCTCCCTGATTTTAACACATCCGTATTCACCGCTCCAAACGTAAACCGGGTAAATTCCAGAATATTTCTTACAAAATCTGGCTTATCCAGATTCCATGCTTCTTTTATGAGAAGTACGCTCAGACAACAATTGAAAAAGCGCCCCTGGAAAAGGAGCGCTTTGATATCCTGCGTTGTAAAGAATGAGGTCCGGCAGCCTTTATTTTGTAATATGAACTGGCATGCCGAGAGCAACTTCAGCTGTTTCCATCGTAATTTCGCCTAATGATGGATGCGCATGAATCGTAAGCGCAATGTCTTCAGCTGTCATACCAGCTTCAATTGCTACACAAGCCTCTGAGATCATATCAGATGCATTATGACCAGCAATTTGAACACCGAGTACGAGTCCATCTTCTTTACGAGTTACCATCTTCATGAACCCTTCAGATTCATTCAGCGAGAGGGCACGTCCATTAGCCTGGAACGGGAACTTCGCTGCGGTAACGTCATAGCCTTCTTCTTTAGCCTGCGCTTCTGTAAGGCCAACTTGCGCCAGCTCTGGACCTGAGAACACGACTTCTGGAATAGCAGTGTAATCTATTTCCGATTTTTCACCGGAAATCACTTCTGCAGCAACTTTTGCTTCATAAGATGCCTTATGCGCAAGAGCTGGTCCAGCTACGATATCTCCAATTGCATAAATGTTTGAGGCTGACGTACGGCACTGCTTGTCTATCTTCACAAAGCCTTTATCGTCAAGCTCAACTCCAGCCTGTTCAAGACCCAGTTCATCGGTATTTGGACGGCGGCCGACAGTAACAAGAAGAACGTTTCCTTCAAACTCTTCTTCTTTACCTTTAACTTCCGCTTTTACCTTCACACCGTTTTTCGTTTCTTCCATTTCCTGTGCAAATGCTTCTGTTTTAATCGTGACACCCATGTTTTTAAGACGCTTGGAAACAAGCTGACTCATTTGCTTTTCGAAGCTAGGCAGAATCTGTTTAGTACCCTCGAGGATCGTTACTTCAGATCCAAGATTCGCGTATGCAGATCCAAGTTCTACCCCAATGTAGCCTCCGCCGATTACGAGAAGCTTTTCAGGGACTTCCTCCAGTGCCAGAGCACCAGTTGAAGAAACGACTTTGCCTTCCTTAAATTTAAAGGCAGGCAGCTCAATAGGACGGGAGCCCGTAGCTACAATACAGTTTTTAAACTTGTACGTCTGCGAGTTTTTGTCGTCCATAATCTTACACGTCTCATCATCTACAAAGTAAGCTTCTCCGCGAACGATATTTACTTTATTACCTTTTAGGAGTCCTTCAACTCCGCCGGTAAGCTTGTCAACGACAGAGCCTTTCCACTTCTGCACTTTAGAGAAGTCGAGCTTTACATCGCCGACGGAAATTCCCATGTCATCGGAATTACCTGCGTTATGAAAACGGTGTCCCGCTTCAATCAGCGCTTTTGAAGGAATACATCCGACGTTTAAACAAACACCGCCCATGTTACCTTTCTCTACGATTGTAACGGTTTGACCAAGCTGGGCAGCACGGATGGCGGCTACATAGCCACCGGGACCGGACCCAATTATCAGCGTGTCTACCTCTTCAGGAAAATCTCCTACTACCATGCACTATCCCTCCATTACCAATAGTTGTGGATCGTTCAGCAGGCGCTTAATGTGATTCATGGCGTGCTGTGCAGTCGCACCATCAATGATACGATGATCAAAGCTTAAAGACAAGGCTAAAACAGGTGCGACTGTTACTTCCCCATCTTTTACAACAGCTTTTTCCGCAATGCGGCCCAGCCCAAGAATCGCTACTTCCGGATGGTTGATAACTGGTGTAAACCACTGACCGCCGGCAGAACCAATATTCGTAATAGTGATAGAAGCACCTTTCATTTCGTCAGAGGCAAGCTTTCCATCGCGGGCTTTACCTGCTAGGTCATTAATCTCATCAGAAATGGTGAAAATAGATTTGCGGTCTGTGTTTTTCACTACTGGAACGAGCAGACCTTTTTCGGTGTCAGCTGCAATTCCAATGTTGTAATAGTGCTTATGAACAATCTCTTCCGTTGAATCATCGAGCGAAGTATTCAGCATTGGGAATTCACGTACAGCACTTGTTAATGCTTTAACGACATACGGAAGGTACGTCAGTTTAATTCCTTTTTCCTGAGCAACTGGCTTAAACTGTTTGCGGTGTTCAACCAATGCAGACACTTCAATTTCATCCATTAACGTTACGTGAGGAGCTGTATGCTTGGAATTAACCATTGCTTTTGAAATTGCCTTACGAATGCCAGACATTTTCTCACGAGTTTCAGCCTGGCCTTCGGCTGGCTCATAGGAAGCTACCGGCTGCTTTTCTTCCTTTGCTTCATCTGAAGGAGCCGAAGCAGTCTCTGCAGCTGGCTGATCCCCGGAAAGGTATGCATCGACATCTTCTTTCAGTACACGGCTGTTCTTTCCGCTGCCGCGAACCTGACGGATGTTGACATCTTTATCACGAGCGTATTTACGTACAGAAGGCATTGCAATCACACGGCTGCCGTCATCTTCTTTTGAAGCACTTTCAGACGTTGAGTCTGCAGCAGGACCTTCATCCTTTTGAGCATCCTTGCTGTCTTCTTTAGGCTCTTCTTTGCTTTCTTCCTCTGATTCTTCCGCTGCATCTTCCCCGTCTTCATCAGCCGGAGGCTCTGCATCTGTTTCAAAGGTAATGATTACTTCACCGACAGTTGTGACTGTTCCCTCTTCAACGTGAAGCTGCTTTACTGTCCCCTCTACCGGAGAAGGAATTTCAACAACTGCTTTGTCGTTTTGCACTTCACAGAGAATGTCATCCTCTTTTACTTCGTCGCCCTCTTTTACTTCCCATTTGACGATTTCGCCTTCATGGATTCCTTCCCCAATGTCCGGGAGCTTAAATTCATATGCCATGGAAATGCCTCCATTTCAAGTAATGTTTGCTTAAATTGATTGAAAGTGCCGCAAAGAGGAGATTCTGATAACAGCCTCTCCTCCTGCGGGTTATTTCATGCAGATTTAGAAGTTCAGTGTTTCTTTCACTTTCTCAGCAATATCTTTATCATTTGGCAGCCAAGTATCCTCTGCAGCTGCAAACGGGAATACCGTGTCAGCTGCGGTTACACGACCTACAGGAGCTTCCAGGCTCAAAATCGCACGATCATTAATTTCAGCAACCACATTCGCTGCAATACCTGCCTGCTTTTGCGCTTCCTGCACGACTACAGCATGATTTGTTTTCTCCACTGATTCAATAATCGCATCAATATCGAGCGGGCTTACCGTTCGCAGATCAATTACCTCGGCAGAGATGCCGTCTTTTTCCAATTGCTCGGCAGCCTTTAAGGAAGCCTGTACCATTGCACCATACGTGATGATAGATACATCTGTTCCTTCACGCTTTACATCCGCTTTCCCAAGCGGAATAGTGTACTCTTCTTCAGGAACTTCATCACGGAATGAACGGTAAAGCTTCATGTGCTCCAGAAAAACAACAGGGTCGTTATCGCGGATGGCAGAAATCAGCAGTCCCTTTGCATCATATGGATTGGAAGGAATGACCACTTTCAGACCCGGCGTCTGAGCCATTAAACCTTCAAGGCTGTCGGCGTGCATTTCAGGCGTTTTTACACCTCCGCCAAATGGTGAACGGATTGTTACCGGTGCATTGTAAACGCCACCTGAACGGTAGTGCAGTCGTGCCATCTGTCCTGCAATGGAATCGAAAGCTTCAAAGACAAACCCAAAAAATTGAAGTTCCATAACTGAACGGTATCCAGTCAGGCTCAAACCGTGAGCAAGCCCGCCGATTGCAGACTCCGCTAATGGCGTGTCAAACACCCGCTCCTCGCCAAATTCCTTTTGAAGACCATCCGTCGCACGGAATACGCCTCCGTTGTTTCCTACGTCTTCTCCATACACTAGTACTTTTTCATCGTTTTTCAGCTCATTACGCATTGCATCAGTAATGGCCTGGATCATCGTCATCTGCGCCATAGCTTACTTCGACTCCTTTTTCTCGTAGTATTCGCGCTGCTCCTGCAGGTTAGTCGGCTCTTCATCGGAGAACGTGATGTCGATCAGGTCAGTCACCTTCTGCTTCGCTGTACCGTCTGCTTCTTTAATAGCAGCTTTAATGTCTTCCTTCGCCTGCTCTACGATTTTCTCTTCTTCATCTTCGCTCCACAGTTTCTTATCTTCAAGAAACTTACGGAAACGTACAAGCGGATCTTTCTTCTCCCACTCATCGTCTTCCTCGGAAGTACGGTATCGAGTCGGGTCATCTCCGGCCATCGTATGCGGCCCGTAACGGTACGTTAAGAATTCCAGAAGTGTTGGACCTTCTCCTTCAACTCCGCGCTCACGTGCTTTTTGTGTAGCTGCGTAAACGGCGAGAATATCCATTCCATCTACCTGTTCGCCGTGGATTCCCGCTGCTACTGCCTTCTGGGCAATAGTCTTCGCTGCTGATTGTTTTTCAACAGGCACGGAAATAGCAAAGCGGTTATTTTGTACAATAAATACAGCCGGGAGGTTGTAAGCACCCGCGAAGTTCATGCCTTCATAAAAGTCACCCTGAGAAGCACCGCCGTCACCGGTATACGTGATAGCGATCTGTTTTTCACCGTCTTTTTGAAGCCCCATTGCGACACCGGCAGTCTGAGTGATCTGAGCACCAATGATGATTTGCGGAAGCATAATGCGAACGCCTTCCGGAACTTGTCCACCTTTAAAGTGCCCGCGAGACCATAGAAAAGCCTGGTGCAGCGGAAGCCCGTGGTAATAAATCTGCGGAATATCACGGTATCCAGGGAGGATCCAGTCTTTCTTATCCAGCGCAAACTGAGAGCCGATCATGGAAGCTTCTTGACCAGCAACAGGAGCGTAGAAGCCCAGGCGTCCCTGACGGTTTAACGAAATAGCACGCTGGTCCCAAATACGCGTGTACACCATGCGAGTCATCATTTCCTTCAGTTCTTCGTCAGACAGTTCAGGCATGGCGTCCTTATTAACTACCTTCCCTTTTTCGTCGAGAATCTGAAACATTTCAAACTGATCTTCAACTTTCTGAAGCTCTTTCGTTTTCTTCATGAAAAGGTTCACCTCATTTTTATTATTTAGCCTGCTGCAGCCTCTGATGAACTCAGCGTCTGTCGCGGCTCTGTAACAACCATCTTCAAATGAAAAGTAGTACAACTTGCTTTCACACCTCATAGTTTACACGAATGAAAATAGATTCGTCAACGACTTTAACCCTTGCTGTGTAACGTTAAAGAATCATCTTCTTCTGTAAAACACTTCACAATGCCATCCCATACTGTATTATTCTAATCTTTTGCCTGTTATATTCTCACCAGGTAGCCTGTTTTGGCTTCACCTGAAAACTATACCCGCTCCCCATTCGTATTAACCGTTTCCTGTGCACAAAAAAACTTTCCGGAAATGAATATTCCGGAAAGTAGAAGTGGATGGAAATTAAGAAGCCTGGCCGGCTTCGACCTGGAGTTCACTAATTTCATAGAAATCCATTTTGGCATCATTAAATTGCTCGGTTGCACGATTAAATGATTCGTTCCGTTCTGCGATTTCCCCGTACAGCTCATTAACCGTTTCATGCTGCTGCTGCAATTCTTCCATTTCAATTTCTTCGTTGGAAATCATGCTGAACAGTTCTATATCCTCATCAATGGACTGCATGTATGTATCGTAAAGATCCGTATATGCCCCATATCGTTCATCCATTAATTCTGTGACTTCATTGGCAGCTTCCTGTTCTTCTTCTTCGAGATTCCCTATGTGATCGGAACCTTCCTGAAACTGCTCATAAGCTTCATCAATGATGGACCGTTCCTCTTCCATTAGTTCACGGCGTTCCTCCGCAGAACCAATTGCTTCTTCAGACAACGGCTCTATTTCATCCGTCTCACTTAAACTGAGCATTTCTTCATACAGCTCATTTTCCTGTTCTTCTCTCTCTGCAAGCGGGTCCTGCACCTCAGCGATATCCTGCTCAATCTGCACGGCTGCTTCCCATTCCTCAAATACCTGTTCTGCGGCATTTTCTCCTGAACATGCTGCTGTTACAGCTAGCACACATGCTAACCCAGTTAATTTATATCCTGTCAAACGAAGCCCTCCTAAAAATAAATCATTCCTATCAAAATTACCTTAGTTGCCAATAGATTACAAGTGTCTATTTCTTAACATGAGCTCCCCTTTTCCTGCTGATTAGATGAAAAAAGAGATTTTCACTTTGCCGTTCATAATGGATTCATGCGTCACGTACCAAGCACCCTGCTTATAAACGCCCTATCATCTAAAGCAGCGCTGGTTCTGGTACAGATTCTGGTTACTGAATCCCTATAGTCAGTTAACTGAAGCAGATTCTTGACCGGCAGGCCGCATTAGTATGATTCTTCCTAATAAAAGACAGACACCATCTATTGAAAAGATACTTTATACGTTCTATATTAAATAGAGAGGATGGAGAGGGAGGAGCAGGATTGATGATAACGATGAAGGATATTATCCGCGAAGGGCATTCCGTGTTGAGAGAAAAAGCTGCTGAAGTTGCTATGCCGCCTTCAAAAGAAGACCAGGAAATGATGGATGCCATGATGACATTTTTACGTAACAGCCAGGATCCTGAAACGGCTGAAAAATATGAACTGCGTGCTGGAGTCGGTTTAGCCGCACCTCAAATTAATGTATCGAAACGGATCATTGCCGTACGAACAGCCAATGAAAATGATGAACCAAGAGAGTTTGCTTTATTTAATCCAAAGATTGTCAGCCATTCTGCAGAGACAGCCTATCTGGAGTCTGGTGAAGGGTGCTTGTCTGTAGACCGTAATGTGGAGGGTATTGTCCCGCGCTATGCCCGCATTAAGGTAGATGCGTTTGATCGAAACGGAGATAAATTGAAGCTTCGTTTTCGAGGATACGAGGCTATAGTCGTCCAGCATGAGCTTGATCATCTGGATGGCATTATGTTTTATGACCGGATTGAGGAGTATGCAGGTGATTATAAGCGGCCGCTTCCTTCTAAATCAATTGTACATCGCAGCGAAGAAGAGCTCGTTCTTTAAGCTTTTCATCACTTCACTCCGCCGGGCTCCCCGCCCCAGGCGGAGTTTTTTTTGGAAACGCTGCTGTTAATCCACGCGAGGCACAGTAGAAAATGAACGTCAACCTTGAATAACACGGTATTTACGTATAAAATATGAAAAAGGTGGAGAGAACGGTTTTCAATACTGATTCTGTTTCAGGATGTGCAAATCAGCCGGAAGCACATGAAATATGTGTCTTTGCACATCTTTTATGAACAGATTTCGGATTGGAACTCAGACGGACTTTTACAACCTGTTCAACTACTCAGTAGATCATTCAAACTAAAGGAGAGAATAGCATGATTTTCAAAGTATTTTACCAAGATACGCTCGCAGAAGTACCAGTGCGTGAACGAACCAGCTCGCTTTATGCGGAAGCCGAAACGGAGGAAGAAGTCCGAAAAGGCTTGAAAGATCGAGGATATAACATTGAATTTGTGACCCCGTTATCCGAAAAAGCCCTGGCATATGAGAAAGAATCCAATGAAGACTTCACTGTGGAGTCATTGTCCAAATGAAAGTAAAAAATCATCAAGTTGCTGTCTTTTCCCTGGGGGGTCTGGGTGAAATCGGCAAAAATATGTATGCAGTTCAATTTCAGGATGAGATTATTGTAATTGATTCCGGCATTATGTTTCCTGAAGACGAACTGCTCGGTATTGACTACGTCATTCCTGACTACACGTATTTAGTCAAAAATGCAGATAAAATCAAAGGGGTTTTTATTACCCATGGTCATGAAGATCACATCGGCAGTGTTCCCTACCTGTTAAAAGCAGTCAATGTTCCGATTTACGGAGGGAAACTTGCTTTAGCACTTATTCGCAACAAACTTGAAGAGCACCGGCTTCTTCGAACAGCTGAACTTCATGAGATCAACGAAGACACTGTGGTGAAATTCCAGAAAACGTCCGTATCGTTTTTTCAAACGACACACAGTATTCCCGATGCTTACGGTGTTGTCGTAAAAACACCATCCGGCAACATCGTACAAACGGGAGATTTTAAGTTTGATTTCACTCCTGTTGGTGAACCGGCTAACTTATCAAAAATGGCAAAAATCGGTGAAGAAGGCGTATTATGCCTCCTTTCTGACAGCACCAACGCAGAAGTTCCCGGTTTTACAATGTCGGAGCGAAAAGTCGGTGAAAGCATTGAATCGATTTTCAGAAAAGTAGACGGCCGAATTATTTTCGCTACGTTTGCGTCTAACATTTACCGGCTTCAGCAGGCTGTTGAATCAGCAGTTAAATACAGACGGAAAGTAGCCGTATTTGGGCGGAGTATGGAAAACGCTATACGGGTAGGACGTGAGCTCGGATACATTAAGGCTCCGGAAAGCACGTTTATTGATTCTTCCCAGCTGAATAAAATACCTGCTGACCAAGTATTAATTCTCTGTACCGGAAGCCAGGGAGAGCCGATGGCGGCGCTCTCCAGAATTGCTCACGGTACACATCGGCAGATTCAAGTTATCCCTGGCGACACCGTCGTATTTTCATCTTCTCCAATTCCCGGAAACACGCTGAGCGTCAGTAAAATTATTGACCAGCTTTTCCGTGCTGGAGCAGAAGTTATTCACGGACCGCTGAATGACATTCATACGTCTGGTCACGGCAGCCAGGAAGAACAGAAGCTGATGCTCAGACTAATGAAGCCAAAGTACTTCATGCCGATTCACGGGGAATACCGTATGCTGAAGAAGCATGCCGAGATGGCCCAGGATTGCGGGGTGCCTGAGCAGAACTGCTTTGTAATGGATATCGGTGATGTGCTCGCTCTTGATAAAGAGGAAGCTGGTCTTGCTGGCAAAGTACCGGCTGGTGCAGTTTATGTAGATGGAAATGGCATCGGCGATATAGGCAATATCGTTTTGCGGGACCGCCGCATTCTTTCCGAAGAAGGACTTGTTGTCGTTGTTGTCAGCCTGAACATGAAAAACCATAAGATTGCGTCAGGTCCGGATATTATTTCACGCGGTTTTGTCTATATGCGAGAATCCGGCGATCTCATAAACGAGGCGCAGCGTAAGCTGCATGGTCATCTGCAGCATATGATGAGTTCAAAGACTACGCAGTGGTCTGAAATTAAAAATTCTATTTCTGATACACTCGGTCCTTTTCTATATGAACGAACGAAGCGTAAACCGATGATTCTGCCAATTATTATGGAAGTTTAATTAGTCCGCAGCATCCGTTTTAAATCGCTTACGATTAAAGAGACTGGGATAAAACCAGCATCAACAGAAGCCCTTACCATTTTTGGTGAGGGCTTTCTGTATGAGGGGGTTGATCCTTCCAATGCCAATCGCTTGCCGCGGGCAAGGCTTCAGCTTACCGCCGCAAAAACAGCGGCGGTGGATCTTCAGCCCTTGCTTTTCCCGCAGGCGTCTCTTGTCTTTTCACGATCAACCCATGATCAAGATCGTACGGTCTTGATTTCCCGAAAAAAAAAAGGATACCTTCAGGTTAAGTTAGAACGACCAAGTCATAACAAAACCGGAGGTATCCTTTTGTTTAAAGAGTTTAACATGGATCAGCTCGTTCTGCCGATGGATTTATCCTCTCCATTACCAAAACATGATGTGGCCTTTGCGGTAAATGATCTCATTGCGTAACCCATTGCTAACCCAGCTTGCCCTCCGCCTACTATAATGACATCGTATTGCATAGAAAACCTCCAATTCATAAAGGATTATATTATTTATAAAAGGGAAATTAGAGCGTTGATCGTACCATTCTCATACATAATATATAACCCTAATCCTATGAACACGATCGGTACAATCCATCGTTCATACTCCTCGATTTTTTCCGAGATATAATTCACTGAAGCCAATCGGTAACTGACATAGCATAATACCCCTACCATAATAAAAAAGACTAGCATTACAATGGGTATTTCAATCGCATTTAACGTTGTAAAATATGGTACATAAATGGAAAAATCATCTGCACTAGAAGCCAACACAATAAAGGTAACCGTTAAGTATAGTTGATTAAAACGATCGGAAGATAAAAGAGATAGGATATTACTTTCCTGTTCCTCTTCCTCCCCCTTAATCCACACTTTAACGCCTAAATAAATGGGTAAAAGTCCAAGTAAGCCTACAATCCATTGTTGAGGAATGAAATTGACACCATAAGCTGCTAACAGACTCACCGATACAATGATTACAGTGCCTAAATATTGCCCAATCCAAATATGTTTCATTTGTCCTTTTTTTATTTGCGAAAATAGGAGAATTAATATAATCAGGTAATCAATACCTGTAGCTATATAAACCGCAATAGCCGTTAGTATTGTTGCAGCCAACTTCTTCAACTCCAATCACATGCAAGAATTTCTTGTTACTTTATCTCAGAAAAGGGTTTTCCAATCAAAACGGAAAACCCTTTAAACTCTATTCATCTTCCTCGACTCGCATTAATCGTAAACTATTTAAAGCTACTAAAAGTGTGGCTCCCATATCCGATAGAATCGCTATCCAAAGTGTGAGCCAACCCGGAATAACCAACAGCAATGCGATAATTTTAATTCCAATTGCAAAGGCAATATTAGCTTTAATTATATTTAGTGTTTTACGGCTGAGTTTTACAGTAAACGGGAGCTTTTTCAAATCATCACCCATTAAAGCAACATCTGCCGTTTCAAGTGCTGTATCAGTTCCAGCCCCACCCATTGCTATTCCAACTGTAGAGGCTGCTAGAGCTGGGGCATCATTCACACCATCACCTACCATAGCGACATTACCGTACTCGGACCTTAATTGTTTAATCACGTCTAGTTTGTCTTGTGGCAATAACTCTGATTGAACGTCTGTTACGCCGACATGACCACCAATCGCATTTGCAGTGCTTTTGTTATCCCCTGTAAGCATAACGGTCTTTTTAATTCCAGCTTTGTGTAACTTTTGAATAACGTCCTTACTCGACTCTCTTACTTCATCTGCAACGGCAATAACAGCAAGTATTTTTGCCTCTGTCCCAATCAACATAGCTGTTTTTCCCTGCTCTTGAAGTGTTATCACATCTTGCTGTAATTCATTATTGAAAGTGGACGCCGACAATAACTCTTTAAATAAATTCGGGCTTCCGACATAGTACATCACGCCATTGACCTTACCTTTTATCCCTTTACCTGTAATCGATGAGAACTCCTCGACTAAAACATCCGTATACGAAACCCCTTCATCATCAGCCTTTTTCATGATGGCAGACGCCAGAGGGTGCTGAGAACGATACTCTAAGGCGGTGATAATTGATAGCATTTCTCGTTCATTAATTTGATCATTCAATACACTATAGTTAGTTACAACAGGTATTCCTTTTGTCAAAGTTCCCGTTTTATCAAATGCAATAGCCTTTAATCCACCGATTTCCTCAAGGTAAACTCCTCCTTTGATAAGAACACCTTTCTTCGCTGAATTTCCAATCGCTGAGACAATCGAAATTGGGGTAGAAATAACCAACGCACAAGGACAACCAACAACAAGAACAGCTAGACCTTGATATACCCATGTTTCCCAGCTACCATTAAAGAACAAAGGTGGTACTATAGCAACGAGTGCAGCAACAACCATGATGATGGGTGTATAATATCTCGCAAACTTATCAACGAAGGCTTGGGATGGCGCTCGCTCTCCTTGAGCTTCCTCTACGAGATGAATAATTTTGGAAATCGTTGTATCTTCAACGAGTTTGGTTATTTCCACCTCGAGAAAACCTTCTTCGTTTAGTGTCCCTGCAAATACTTCATCATCTACAGTTTTCTCAACCGGAACCGACTCACCTGTAATTGCTGCTTGGTTAATAGCAGAATATCCATTTACTATGACACCATCCATCGCAATCTTTTGACCAGGTTTTACAACCATGACATCTCCGATTGCAATATCATTAACGTGGACCGTCATTTCTTGGCCGTTACGTCTAACCAGAGCTTCTTTTGGTGCAATATCCATTAATGAACTAATCGACTGTCTTGCCCTGTCCATAGAGAAGCGCTCAAGAGCCTCACTAATGGCAAAGAGGATGACGACAATCGCGACTTCCGCCCATTCTCCTATAATGACACCACCGATGACAGCAACTGTCATGAGGGTTCTCATGTCAAACTGTAATCGAACTAAGTTTTGCAAACCCACTCTAAACAGCGATAACCCGCCCACTAACATAGATGTTATAAATAATAATGCTGTAACGATATTCTCATTTCCGTTTACAAACATAGAAAGGAAACCGAGAGCCATAAATAAGGTCGAGTACAGTAATGTACTATGTTTTTTATAAAATGGAATTTTTCCCTCCTTATCAGGCTCTGCACTTTTTGGATCTTTCCTTCCATGTTCAGCAGTCACTTTAAGACTTTCAAAAGCCCCTGCTTTCTCTAGCTCATCTTTAGTCGCCTCACCATAAACGGAAATTTTAGATGCTCCAAAGTTCACTTTTGCATCCTGGACCCCAGGTAAATCCTTAACATTTTTCTCAAATTTCCCTGCACAATTCGCACAGGTAAATCCTTGAACACGATATACATTTTTTTCTCTTTCTTGCACTTGGCTAGACATCGCTAATCCTCCTGACTATGAACCATCGCATTTACAATTAAGCTTGTAACATGTGGATCATCAAGAGAATAAAATACGAGCTTACCTTCTTTTCGACTTTTAGCAATACGCAAGTTTCGTAAATGACGTAAATGATGGGAAGCTGTAGCATTCGTCGTGCCAATAATATTAGCTACATCACACACGCATAATTCATTTTCCTGCGTTAAGGTATAAGCAATTTTGAGCCTTGTTTCATCAGCCAACGCTTTAAACATATCTGCGACTGACGTAAATTCTTCTTTTTCCTTTTCGATTTTTTTCGATAACCTGTTCACTTTCTCTTCGTCATAACAAAAAATTTCACATTGATCATGATTGTCTTTCCTTTGTTTTGTTTCCATGTTCTCCCCTCACATTCAAACGATCATTTGATTATATTTTTATTTTATGATCACCGCAACTCTTTTGTCAATCATATATTTAAATGATCATCATAATGTGTGTGCGAAATTAAAGGGAGACCTGTTTTAGGCATCCCTTAATTTAAAGATCCTTCATCGGAGTTAATTCGCTTTCTATTAACACTAATAGTTTTTCACTTACGCTGATCGTACAAACTAAATACGTTATATATCGGAACAGAATTATAAGAAATATTCAATCCTCTCTTCAATCATTTCTTTCGTCACTTCACCGACGACCTTATCAACAACAATCCCATCCTCATTTATAAAGAAAGTCGTTGGCAGTCCTTCGTTAAGATAGATCTCTGCCATCTCTCCTTCATCATCGAAAATAATGGGCATGCTTACCGGGTTTTCCTCTAAGAATTTTGTCGCCTCGTCAAGTGTTCGTTCAAATGTAGCCATATGTCCATGTTTACAGCAATAACTTCAATGTCTTGATCGTTATACTGTTCATGGACTTGATCAAGCAGTTTATAAAAATTAGTAATTTAGAAGGCTAAAGTACCACCTACCGAGAGCAACTGCTACTCAGTCGAGTGCAGCAATTCATCATATACTGTAAGTTTATAAAGGTATACCTTTATGGAGAGGAAGAACGCAGTGATAAAAATGCGTCATATCAAGTTTATAAATGTGGTATAAAATTTTTTATAAACGTTTATTTTTACCGTTTACCTTTATAAACAGAAAACTTATAATGAGTGGTAACAAAAACTCTAGGGGGATAAAAATGGTTGCTACCTATGGATACATACGGGTAAGTTCTAAAGATCAGAATGAACAGCGCCAGTTGCACAAAATGTTAGAAAGGGGCGTTGAGGCACGTCGCATTTTTGTCGACAAAGCAAGTGGGAAAAATTTTGAGCGACCCCAATATCAATTACTGCGCAAGGTTCTTAATGAAAAAGACATCATCTATATGGATGCGCTTGATCGTTTGGGACGTAACTATGATGAAGTGATTTCAGAATGGAAATACATAACAAGAGAATTAAAAGCAGATATTGTCGTATTAGAGAATGAATCTTTATTTGACAGCCGTAAGTTCCGTGAGATGGGTGAGATGGGACAGTTAATGGAAGATCAATTTTTATCTTTGCTTTCGTATGTTGCGGATCAAGAACGAAAGAAAATTCGCCAGAGACAAGCTGAAGGGATCGAAGTGGCTAGGTCTCAAGGGAAACATTTAGGGCGACCGCAAATGAACCTTTCCAATTTGAGCAAGAAACAGCTACAGATCATAGAAGACAACCATCTAAAATGGAGAAATGGAGACATAACAGGCGTCATGTTTATGGATATGTTAGAACTAAAGAAAAACACGTTTTATAAAATCATGAGGGAATTTAAAGAAGCAAAGATTACCTAGCTCAATGCTTTAATTTTGGTGCTACCACCACTTATGTCTGATTTAAGGGTAAATGGCGGCAAAATCAGCGGATGCTACCTTTACCCCATATACGCCGACTTACCGAAGCCTGAATCGATTCCGTGTTCACCCGGATATTAACGAAGCGATTTTCATCGACGGGACGAAGATCGAACCGAACGCAACGAAATTCAGCTTCGTGTGAAAAAAATCTGTTTAACGCTATCACCAGGACGTGATTACCAAGTCGACATGAAGATTGTACAAGTTGTCTTTTCCTCGTCGATTGTTCCAGGGCGAAGGAAGGGACGAATCAAAAAGATTTATTACAATGAAAGATGGGAAACGCAACAAGCACATATCCGCCAACTGCTTTCGGAAAAGAAAACTGGAGCTATCTATTGTCGGCGCAAAACCGACGTGGAAGCCGTTTTTGGATTTCTGAAGGCGAATTTGCGTTTCACCAGGATCTCGGTGAGTGGCAAAGCCAAGGGAAAACAAGAACTAAAATTCGCGCTCATGGCCGTGAACATGAGAAAGTTCACGGCCATGAGACAGATTCGTTATTGCTTCTCCCAAATAAAACGCTCTCGACGACCCGCCTGGGTCATCGAAAGCGTTTTTTACGTGCTGGAGAAGTATTTTGTCCCAGCCTCTTCAAGCCGAAGTCCTTATTCCGATCTTCGCCCCTCCCTTTCGAATTTGCTTATTCCAGACACAAGCATAATCAGGCCGTATCATCATCAAATAAATCAAGCTCCATCCTCGTAATGTCCCGATCGGCTCCAATAACGATAATCACATCGCCGTTATAAAGCGCCTCATCAGCTGCTGGAGAAACATGTATCTCCTCTCCGCGCTTCACAGCCATCACATTGCACCCGTATGCTGCGCGGACATCCAGTTCAATCAATGTTCTCCCATGCACCTGAGGGCCTGCCTGAAGCTCTACAATAGAGTATTCATCTGACAGCTCCAGATAGTCGAGAACATTTTTCGAAACAACGTTGTGAGCGATTCGTATCCCCATATCACGTTCTGGATGTACGACTTTATCAGCGCCGATCTTATTAAGTACTTTTTCATGATAGTCGTTCTGCGCTTTAACCGTTATGTGAGCGACACCTATCTCAACTAGCATGAGTGTAGTTAAGATGCTTGATTGAATGTTATCTCCAATCGCTACAATGACGTGATCGAAATTACGTATGCCTAAACTTCGTAACGTACTTTCATCTGTCGTGTCTGCGATTGCAGCGTGAGTCGCTATACCGGCAAACTCATTCACCTTGTCCTCGTTTATATCAACGGCCAGAACTTGCATCCCCTGGTCAACCAGCTCCTTAACGATGCTCCCTCCGAAGCGTCCCAGACCGATTACAGCAAATTGTTTCCTCATCTTATCCATTGGCTCCTCTCTATTACGTTTTTATCATACCTGACTGAAAATCACAGTTCAATCGCTGATCGTAAGAGCATGTCGAATTCTTCTTCAGAAGAAGATCCCCCCTTTTCAGTGACTGCAAGTAGGAGAACTCTGTTTCTGCTGGTCATTCTTTGAAGGGGAAATGAAAACTTCTGCAGACTGGTTTGACCGGCTTCTCAGTTATGGTAAACTCATAAAGGTATTCATTTCATTGTTGAAAAGGAGTTTTGTTTTATGCCAGAGTTTATTACTGCAATTGACTTGGAAGCGATTATGACCAAAGCGCTGACTGTTGGCATGCAGCTTATCGGCATTTTAATCGTTTTCTTTATTGCCAGAGCAATAGGAAGAAGGCTTATCTCATCCGGCTTTGCGAAAATGAGCACGCAGCGCAATATTTCAGAAGCCCGGACGCAGACGTTAGAAAAGCTTGCTCTGAATGTTTTTTCCTACATTTTAATTTTTATTTTAATTACCTTGATCGTCGGCATCTTTGAATACGATGTTACTGCCTTAATTGCAGGTGCCGGTATTGTCGGTCTTGCGATTGGTTTTGGTGCTCAGGGTCTGGTGTCGGATATTGTGACAGGCTTTTTCATTTTGCTTGAACGCCAGATTGACGTCGGAGAATATGTGACGATCGCTGGTATGGACGGTGTAGTTGAGGAAGTTGGACTGCGTACAACAAAGGTTCGCGGATTTGATGGAACGGTGCACTTTATTCCAAATAGGGAAATCGGAAGTCTTAGTAATCATTCCCGTTCGAACATGCAGGCAATCGTTGATATCAGCATCAGCTACGATGATAACATCGATGAAGCAGTCCGCGTCATGCAAGCCGTATGCGACAGGATTGCTGCTGAAGAAGAAGCAATTGTCGAAGGTCCTGATGTTCTCGGTGTACAAAATCTGGGTGACAGCGATGTAGTCATCCGAATTCTAGGAAAAACGGTTAATATGGAGCAATGGGCTGTGGAACGAAAGCTGCGAAAAGCTCTCAAAGAGGCACTCGATAAGAATGGCATTGAAATTCCATTTCCACACCAAGTTAACCTGTATAAAGGTGATCAGCCTTCTGGCTGAAATCTTTAACAAAACCCCCGCATCAGCTATGACGCGGGGGTTTTAACCACCTGTTTTTTGATTAACGTGATCCGAGCCAGCTGATCAGCCATTTTACAGCTGGTTCCATCGCAGCCTCATCAGGATCGAGCATACTCGAATGAAGCCCATGCTCGCTGTCAACGCCGAGCCAGAACATGACACCAGGGACTTCCTCCAGGAAATATCCGAAATCCTCACCTGTCATTGCTTTTCCGCACTCGACAAGCAAAATCGATTCATGCGCTTCGGCCGCACGCATAAATTCAGCTGTCAATTTTTCATCATTATAGACCTGCATATAGTTTGCTCCATAATCAATGGTCGATCTGCATCGGAATGCCGCTTCAACTCCTGAAGTGAGGCTTTCGATTCTGCCTTTTACCTCCTGCATGGCTGCTTGAGACAGCGTACGAATCGTTCCTTCAAGCCTTGCATGACCCGCAATAATGTTCTGCTTCGTTCCAGCTTCCAATTTACCAATCGTTACAACTGCTGCATCAAGCGGGTCCACGTTTCTGGACACTACAGTCTGGAGCTGTGTTACAAGATGACCGGCGGCTACTACCATATCCTCCGTCTGATCAGGGAATGCTGCATGACCGCCCTTTCCCCACAAATCTATGAAAAGTTCACTAGTATTCGCAAAAAGAATGCCTGGTTTTACGGCGACTGTTCCAGCTTCGTATTCAGGTGCTATGTGCAGGGCATACATTTCATCCGGACGAAACCGCTCGAAGAGTTCCGACTTCAGCATCGGCTCTGCTCCGCCGGGACCTTCCTCAGCCGGCTGAAAAAAGAAAACAAGATTCGAAACCGGTTGATTTTCAGCAAAATGCTCGACGAGTGTACTGCCGATTGTCATGTGCACGTCATGTCCGCAGGCATGCATCATGCCTTTATGGATAGAAGCGTATGATAATCCCGTTTCCTCCGTGATTGGCAGTCCATCCATATCAGAGCGCCAGCCTATCGTACGCGTTCCTTCTGTACCTGGAATAAACACGACGATGCCGGTTTCCCAAGTGTGCACCTCTGCAAGTGACAGTTGTTCAAAGATGTTGAGCAGATACCGCTGCGTCTTAACTTCCTGAAAGCCAGGTTCCGGAATTTGATGAAGCGCCCGGCGACGGTCCGCCAGGCGCTTTGATAAATGAAGCTTATCCATCCTACTTCAGCTTCCTCAGTTCCTGTTTAATTTCCGTTTTCCCTTTCGTTTTATCATCAATTTCTTTAATCACTTTTGCAGGCGTACCAGCTACAACCGTGTTTGCAGGTACATCTTCTGTAACGATAGCACCAGCTGCTACAACTGCACCTTCACCAACTGTTACTCCTTCAAGCACGACCGCATTAGCACCGATGACAACACCGTCTTCAACGGTTACAGGCTTTGCAGAAGGAGGTTCAATTACACCTGCAAGCACTGCTCCTGCACCGATATGGCAGTTTTTCCCAACTGTTGCACGACCTCCGAGCACCGCATTCATGTCGATCATCGTACCTTCACCTACAACAGAACCGATATTAATCGAAGCGCCCATCATGATGACAGCAGAATCGCCAATTTCGACCTGTTCACGAATTAACGCGCCGGGCTCAATTCGTGCATGAATATTTTTCATGTCCAAAAGCGGGATAGCCGAATTACGGCGGTCATTTTCTACCACTGCATCTTCGATTTTGTCGTCATGCTTTTTCAGGACTTCCTGGATTTCCGCCCACTCGCCAAACAGCACACCTGTGCCGTTTGTGAGAAACGATTTTGTATTGTTTCCAAAATCGATACCATCGAGGTCTCCTTTGATATGTACTTTTACCGGTGTTGATTTCTCAGCATCGGAAATATACTGAATAATTTCATTTGCATCCATTTGTTTCATGGGGTATTTCCTCCTTCAGACTATAGTTCACACCTTACTATCATAGTAAGAAATAGCGTTGATTGCAATCGTTAGTGTTTATGCAAATACTTTTTCGATAAACAATGTTGTCTCTTCGGCCAAGTCAATTTCACTATAGCTGAAATCACTTCCGCTTTTTTCAAGCAGGCGAATTACCGGGCGCTGAGGCAGACCAGCATGCTGTCTGATGATAATTCCTGTTGCGCCTGTAGACAGTCTCACTTGTGTTCCGTTAGGATAAAAGGCAACAGCTCTCATAAAACGCCAGACGACCGCATGATCAAGATGCGAACCGCTGAGTGCCATCATCTGTTCACAGGCCGTATGCGGAAGAACTCCGCTGGTATGAAGCCGGTCAAACATATTTGCACATGCAACGATTTTAGCCAGCAGGTGGATATCTTTACTGAACAGTCCTCTAGGCATCCCGGAGCCGTCGGGATGCTCATGATGAGCAAGTGCAACGTGAGCAGATAATGTGCTAACTCCGGCAGCTTTGCGCAATAGATGAAACCCCTTCCACGCGTGATGCGTTTGCTTACCCGCTGTATCCTTATCACGTTCAGCAGCTAGACAGGAGGGCTCAACCTTTCCTACATCGTGCAGCAGAGCCCCAACTGCCAGCTCCTTTAGCTTTTCTCTTTCCAGTTTCATATGGATCCCGATAAGAACAGATATCATGGCGACGTTCAGCATGTGCAAAAACAGTTCATTATCAGCAGACCGAATATCTGTAATGGAAGCGAGCACATCTTTATTCGCAGTAATCTCGTCAATCAGATTTTCCACGGTTTCTGAAAGACCGCGGAACTCCTGAATGGTGCTGCCCGAAAGAAGAGGTCCTGAAGCAGCTAGAATCTCCATCACGTTTCGTTTCGTCGTTTCAGATACCAGCTCTTCCTGAGGAATATCTGCAAAGCGGCTGTCCTCCATGTAAACACCCGTCACTCCCATATCTCGCAGCTTGGAAATGAGGCCGATTGTAAGCGTAACTCCTTTACTCAAAAGCACTCTGCCATCCACCGCGAATATGTCGCGGGCCAGCTTTTCTCCTGATCCTGCGTGTTCAAGGGGTGTATACCTCAATCTTCTCTCACTCCTGTCTGCTTATCCTCTAGGAGTGTATATCGGCTTTTTCAGCTGAATGTTGAAGATGAACAGTCTGGGTCGGATACGCAATTCGCACGCCATGCTCCTCCAAAATATCCAAAACGCCAAAATTCACTTCTTCACGAATATTCATGTGATCCACCCATCCCGTAGGTTTAGTAAAGAAATAAAGGAACAGGTTTAAACTGCTGTCGCCAAAGCTGTTAAACTTAACGATGATCAATTCATCATCAATATCAGTATGCCGGTTTAAGTACGCATCGATATCAGAAACTGCGGCCCGGACTTTAGCAGAAGGAGTATCGTAATGAACACCGATATCAAACGTAATCTGCCTTTTCCCCATTTCTGTCCAGTTCTCAATCGGCTCATTGGCAAGCGTCGAATTGGGTACCGTAATTAACGAATCTTCAAACGTTCTGACTTTCGTTGAACGGAAGGAAATGTCCTCAACAAACCCTTCCACCGATGGCGTCTTAATCCAGTCACCCATCTTGAAAGGCTTCTCTGTAATGATTACGACCCCGCCAAAGAAATTCGATAAGGACTCCTGAGCCGCAAGAGCAAACGCCAGTCCACCTAATCCGAGACCCGCTACAAATCCGCTCACGTTGTAATTCCATTCCGATGCAATAATGCTTAATGCCATGACGACAATAGCGAATCGGATCAGCTTAGATAAAAACGGAAGTAAAATATCGTCATACTGAATTTTAAACCGTTTGCCAATTTGGTTGAATGTGGACGAACCGGGTGCTGTAAGGTTAAACAACCCCCAGGCTACGTGAAAAATAATCAGCGTGCGAAACAGCTGATTAATAAAATCCTCTGTTCCTGCCTCGATTGGATAATAAACAAACGCTGCATATATCCCAATAAACACAAAGAAAGAACGCACCGGCCGCTCAAATGCGAGAAGCACATTCGTTAATGTTTCAATTGGGGCTTTCCTTGAAACCGCAATAATAAATTTAAATATATACGTAGTGAATACCTTTCGAAATATAAGAAACAACAAAAATATACCTATACCGACAGCAAATTCCTGCCACGTAAAGGCTTGTTGAATATCTTCCACAACGTCAGGCAGCATTTCCTGAAAGTTTTCTTCCATTTCATTTCACCTCAAATGGGCATGTGCCTTTAATCTATATCAGTCTACCTTGTTCCAATGAAGCTGTAAATGCTATACTCTTTTCGTTAATAGATTGTAACGGGACTGACATATAGCTCCTCCATCAACTAATAAAGAAGGAATGCAACTATGAAAAAACAATTTGCCATTATTGGAATGGGCCGATTTGGATCCAGTATCTGCCGTGAGCTTTATCACATGGGTCACGAAGTCATTGCGATTGATACAGATGAAAAAAAGCTTTCAACAGCGAGATCTTTTACTACAGAAACGTTTGTCGGTAACGGTACAGATGAGGCTTTTCTAGAGAAAATAGGCATACGCAACTTTGATCATGTAATTGTCGCAATAGGCGATGATATCCAGGCAAGCATTTTGACGACGCTGCACGTTAAAGATCAGCAGGTTCCAAACGTATGGGTAAAAGCACAAAATGACTATCACCATAAAGTACTGGATAAAATTGGCGCAGACCGGATCTTCCATCCGGAAAAAGAAATGGGAAGCAGAATCGCTGCATACCTCACATCAGATACAGTGCTGGATTATATCGATTTATCTGCTGATTATTCTATTATTGAAATGCTTGCAACAAAAAAGGTGGCTGGTAAAACGTTGATTGAACTGGATCCTCGAAAGCGCTACGGCTGTACAGTGATGGCCGTAAAACAGAAACATCAGGTCGACGTTACGCCAGATCCCGCCGAGCCGATAAAAGAAGGAGATATTTTAATTTTAATCGGCGATAAGCGCGATCTCCGGCGGTTCCGTGAAGGTGAACTGAGCTGATTTCCCCGCGGATCCGGCGTTCATCCATATTCACCATTTGCTGTCCGAAGACTGTGTCTATTCAAAAACGAGTGCCGGAGATCGTCATATGACCTCCGGCACTCGTTTTTTAACTGCAGAACTAGTTTCTTTTATCAAAGCGCTTCCAGTACAGCGAGTACAGACAGCACGGCAAATGTTATCGCAAGACCGCCTGATGCTGCCAGCAAAATTAAAATGATCACTTTCTTAACAATTTCCATCTTCTACACCTCTTTGGCTGATGCTATACCGATTATGACATATTTTCCAGCTGACTGCGTCGTTCTCGTTTAACGTTCACATAAATGCTACAATATGAACGACTGAAAAGTAAAGGACTGATGAACATGAATGAAACCGTGCAACTGCTTTTGAACCACCGCTCCGTCAGAAAACTGAAAGATGAACCGTTATCGCCGGACGTTATTCGCACGCTTGTAGAAGCCGCTCAAATGGCATCCACATCCAGCTTTGTGCAAGCTTATTCCATTATGGGTATAACGGACCGCCCGAAGAAAGAGGCCCTGGCTAAGCTTGCCGGTAATCAGCCTTACGTTGCTGAGAATGGTCATTTTTTTGTATTTTGTGCGGATTTTCATCGTCATATTCAAGCCGGTGAAATGGAACAGACAGAGGTGAAACCTGCAGTTGAATCTGCCGAAAAAATGATCGTCGCCGTTACAGACGCTGCTTTGGCTGCACAAAATTGCTCCATTGCAGCTGAATCGATGGGGCTTGGTATCTGTTATATAGGAGGGCTTCGAAACAATATTGCAGAAGTTTCCAACCTCTTGCAATTACCAAATTATGTTATCCCTCTCTTTGGACTGGCAGTGGGCGTTCCCGAGGCAGATCCTGATCGGAAGCCCCGTCTTCCAGTTGAGGGCGTTTACTTTGAAAATGTTTATCCAGATGCTGAAGTGCACGCTGAACAGCTTAAAGCATACAACGATACCATATCTGCCTACTATAAAGAACGGACAGGTGGCAGCAGATCAGACCGCTGGACAGAGCAGGTCAGTGGATTGTTAAAGGACGTTAAACGACCGCACATGAAGCAATTTCTTGAAGATAAAGGCTATAATCGACACTGAACCTTCAAATACGTTCGCTGGTTGCAGCCAAAGCCTGTTTCAGCACGATAATGGCTTGGCTTCTGTCAATCCCGCTATAAAATGATAACAATGTTATCCAGAGGTACAAGCAGCCCTTCCCTAAAAGCTGCACGGTTCTTTCTGTGCCGAGAGCAGATCTGAAAGTACATGCTTTAACGTGCTTGCTTAGCTGAACAGGCTTTCTCTTATATTGAATCTTCTAAAGTATTCGAATCGATCTAGTGAAGCGGACGACTTTTCGGCCGCTTCTTTTAATTAGCAGGAATTGAAATAATCAATAAAAAACTGTCAGTCCACTTGATGGACTGACAGTTTGAATGTATATAAATGGTGTTCCGTACTGGATTTGAACCAGTGACCCCTTGCCTGTCAAGCAAGTGCTCTCCCGCTGAGCTAACGGAACTCGTTTCGGCGACAATTAATATTATACCGCAGGAAGATTATTTAGTCAACCTGTTTATTCGTCATACGTATAACGTACAATATACCGATCATCTTTTAATCGGCGTATTTCTACAGACGGCCCGACTTCGTATCCATTCATCCAATTGTCCTCAATCTTCGCCTTCGTACAGCTGGCTTGAAATTTAGTAGGAAATATCTGCTTAAAGTAAATCCAGCGTGGAGCCATCGTTTTTTCACCTCTGCTGTTAGCTTCTGTTAAATAATAGCATGTCTCCTGCCGTTCCTTCAACTTGCACGCTGCACATCATGCTGCAAATATACTTCCATACGCCACTGAAACTGGAATTCAGTCCGTTAAAAAACCGCCTAAGACAAAATCAAAGGCGGAAAAATTACTAGTTATGCCATTCTTTCTTCCTGATCGCGGTGTTCAATTTCTTTTTGATCAAGATGTTCTTCCCTGTCTCTGATCCGGTGTGCGAGCCTGCTTGACGCATTTGCTGCTATGCTGCATACAAGGTCATCAAGAAAGGTGTGCACGTGACCTCCCGATTTCGAATCCAGCTTTTTGATGATCCCGATTTTTTCTTTATCCAAATAACCGAATGTAGTAACGGCAATACTCCCGTATCCGAAGACCGATCCGATCGCAATCGTTTCATCTACACCGAACAACCCTTCGTCAGATTCAACGATCGACTGCAGCGGCTCTGACAGCTTATTTTCTTCAGCCAGCTTGTCCAGTTCAATTCCTACCAGTACCGCATGCTGAATTTCACGTTTTTCAAGCACAGCGTCAACGCTTTCAATACAGTCCTCTCTTGTCAGCGACTCGCTGTATTTGGATTGCATCTCAAACACGATATCCGCAATTTCCTCTATTGATACGCCTCGCTCTTTTAACAGCTCCCGTGCTGCTTTTTCAACGACGTGCGATTTAATTGGTTGTTTCTTCATCTGCATCACTCCTCATACTGCTGATCTTAACATATTCCGCATGATGAGCCGAAATTCCTGCTTCAAAAGAAAATGCTTCTTTCATACAAACGACTTTTGTAAATATACCCAAAATATATTATGATGAATACAGCAAATGACGCATTTGAGGAGGCTGATGACGATGAGATACGGTATTGCTGTCTTTCCATCCAAAAAACTACAGGATATAGCTAATTCCTACCGCAAGCGCTATGATACAAAATATTCAATGGTCCCCCCTCACCTGACACTGAAGGACCCATTCGACATGAAGGAGTCCGAGCTTGGTGATTTTGTAAAGGAAGTCCGCAAGGTTGCAGAGCGTTCAGAACCTTTTAAGCTCGAGGTGCTTCGATACAGCAGCTTCTACCCTGTCACGAACACACTTTACATGAAAATAGCGGAAACGGAAGAGCTTCGCGACCTTCAGCAGAAATTAAATGAAGGTCCGCTGGAGCGCGAGCGTGAGCATCCTTTCGTCCCCCACATTACCATCGGGCAGGAAATGAATTACGATGAACTATCAGATGTTTTCGGCCGCCTGAAACTGGAGTCCATCCAGCATGAGGAAATGGTCGATCGTTTTTCCCTGCTGTATCAGCTGGATAACGGAACATGGACCGTTCATGAGACATTTCTTCTTGGCGGACGTTCATGATCACAGTGAAACTTGCTGTGTCAGATGAAGAGCTGGCTGATACTAGACTGATCCGCCACAGCGTCTTCGTTGTGGAACAGGGCGTGCCTTCAGAAAGAGAGATTGATGAGCATGAAGAAGCGTCGATTCACTTTATCCTCTACGAGGACCATAAACCTGCTGGCGCAGGAAGGCTGCGGCCTGTTACAGAAGGCGTTAAAGTGGAACGTGTCTGCGTACTGCGGCATTTACGCGGAAAGGGACTGGGGGCAGCTATCATGAAAGAAATGGAAAAGACGGCTGCCGAAAAGTCTTATGGAAAGCTGCTGCTTCATTCGCAGACACATGCACAAAGCTTCTATGAACAGCTCGGTTATAAGACAGTATCTGCAGAACCCTTTATGGATGCTGGCATTCCTCATGTTAAAATGGAAAAAACAGTAGTTAAATGATTGATTAAAAAGCCGTCTCCTTAGTTGGAGCCGGCTTTTATTAAGAAGAAAAGCTCTTGCAGCGTAAATCCTGACATTTACAAATAGAGAACGATAATATGTTTTATACGTTAAGCGTTGGAATGCCGCTCGTTCAACTACTGATGAGGCCATGCTTATCAAGTGCTTACATGAGCGGCATTGCCGAGAGCAATAAACTGAGTACGATACCAGCCAGTGCCATTGCAACGGCTGATGAGGCTCCCTCTTCGCTGCTTTCCTGAACCATCTGTGCGGTGCCGATACCGTGTGCTACAGCCCCCACCGCAGTCCCTCGAGCATACAGCGAGGTGACGTTCAATTTTGTGAGAAGTGCTGGTCCTGCAGCCGCTCCAATAATGCCGGTAAACATAACATGTAAGATAACAAGCTCCGGATCGCCGCCATAGATAGCAACAAGTTCGAGCGCGATCGGAACGGTCACCGTCCGAGCTGCATATGTGGCAGAAAGTACAGATCCTGCCTGTACAATCAACGCTGCCGAAAGTGTCAAAAACAGCGCAGCAGCTGTACCTGCTGTAATCCCAGCAAGCATTGGCCAAACAATTTCTTTTATCCGGTGCCGGTGCTGATAAACTGGTACAGCGAGTGCCGTTGTTGCGGGCCCAAGCATAAAAGCTGCTACAGCAAGGGTAAAACGATAATCACCGGAATCAGCCCCAAAAACCCCTGCAGCAGCGAGAACTGCTGCCGTCGTTACGATAACTGGGTTCAAGTAAATGGCAGGCCGCTTTTTATACAGCCTGACGGCAATCGTGAAAAACATGACCGTAACAAATAACAGCAAGTAGCTCACTTTTGGCTCCCCCTTTCCAAGTACTGAAAAACCAGGCCGCCCGCAGCAATACCTGCTACAGTTGTAACAGTAAGGATAATCAGCTGGTCTAGCGAAACGAGCCCGTTCGCTGCCGGACCAAGAACCGCCGCTACACAAAAGGGTACGAATAACAGCCCTAAGTATCGGAGCATAGCTGATGCTCCAAGCTGCACATATGCTTCTGGAAGCAGCCCTGAAAAAAGCAGCAGCATCAGAATCACCATTCCTGCTACGTTTGCGGGAATGGGCAGAGCAGTCAGCTGAACAAGCCAGACAGCTGACTGGTAAATGATAAATAAAAATCCAATCTGCAGGACAAGCCTGCCAGCATACTGCAGCATTTTATTTCCTCCAAGCAGGTACATGTATGTATGTTCATAGAATAAGAGCATCCGTATGATAAACCGGATGCTCTTTCTTCTGTTCCGTATTCTCCAATAATACCGCTTTTTTACCTGTCAAACCAGTTCTTCGTACATTTCGTATGTTTCATATGCTCTCGTATAAAGGTGGTCCACATCCTCGTCGCTCATTCGCATCATTTGCTCTGCAGAAACATGCTTTACTTTCTGGATAAATGTAATCATGTTTTCTCTTTCTGTACGTTTCATGTAAACCGCCTCCTCTGTATTAATACAGTTTTTATAATGTAAAGTTATTGTATAACAGTTCTATTTTTTACGCAAGCTTTTTTTCTGATTTTTTTAAACGACTTCTTCAACAAATTAAACACCCGTTGCCGACTTAATGTCAGCAACGGGTCTGATAGAGCTTGATAGGTTGTTTAATGACGATAGTGCCGTTGATGTTTGCGATGTGTATGCTCGGAAAAATACCATTTATTCGCTTTATAATAGATTAGATTGCTCTCTGCAATTTCCTTCAGAAGTTCGATGACATCTGCTTCATCCAGCTTTCTGTTAAACACTCGTTGATTGAGCTCTTCAGCAGTAAATCCATAACCTGCTTCCTGCTGCAATGCTGACAGCAGCTTCACTCTTTTATTCTGTCGAGCATCCTCTTTCCATTTTCCCGTCCATATGTTTTTCAATGGTCCCGCTGAAACAATTCCCAGAGCGAATCCGATCAGCACCAGTATTAAATCATTTATCCACATTTTAATTCCGCCTTTAATCCGCCGTTAATCTTGCTATGGCGTAATTCTGTTTACCGTTCTGTTTCATCTTGTACATTGCTGTATCCGCTAAATGTATCAAGTAGTCTAACTCTTTTGACTGATCCGGAAACACACTGATGCCCACACTCGCTTTAACAGGAAGATACGTGGTCTCCGTCAGTTTAAAGCGAGCTGAACGAATGACGTTCATCATTTGTTGAGCTGCCGCTTCCACTGACTCCTCCCGCTTCAGCTTTTTTATCACATAAAATTCATCCCCGCCTACTCTGGCTGTCATACTATCCGGCCCTGCCGCATAATGCAGGATGTCAGCCGTATAAATAAGAAAGTCGTCTCCGGTTTGATGGCCGTGCTGATCATTCACTTGCTTAAACCCATCCAGATCGATCACAAACAGGGCCCCTTTTCCCCATGCTTCAACCGCCTCTTCAGCCTTCTCATAAAAAGCACGTCTGTTCCAGCTATCCGTTAATGGATCGTGATAAGCGAGATGCTCAATCATCGTTTTAGCTTTCGTTTCTTCTGTAACGTCTCTAAGAAGTAAAACCTGCAAAGGCATGTGGTCGATAAACAGCTGCTCTGCATCTGCAATCACATGCTTATTCAAGCCGTCTCCCACTTTGAGCGTTAAACGCTTGCTTTGAGAAGCTGCATCAGTATCCAAGCCCTGCCACACTCCCGCATCCCATGCTAAAAAGGAAGTAAAAAAAGAGCCTTCCAGTCCCTTTTTTTCCAGCAATTGTTCGGCAGAAGGGTTGGCACTGTGAATAACACCATCCCGCTTTACAAATAGAATAGCTGTGGGATTTCGTTGATACAACAGTTCATACCGCCTGTCATAACGTTCCATAAAATCGAGCCGGTTCATCGCATAAAACAGGGCACCTGCCCAAAAAAGACCTGCAAATATATACGGATGCGGAGGCAGCACGCCTCTAAATTCCCAATACCCAAAGACCACATCCCACAGAAATGCTAAGGAAGCTACAAATAAAAGCACCTTGTAAAGTTTCGCTTCAGCTTTTGTTCTTGATTTCAGAAGCGAGTAAACCAGTAAGAAAACAATAAGTACACTGACAACGTTGGCTGCCGTCAATGTCATGAGATAGGAGTCATTGAACACAGGGTAAATCCAATATCCGGTTTGAACAAATTCTTCATTGTTAATAATATTTGTACCTGTCAGGTACGTTGCTGCTACAAAGCCAACCGGCAAATAAAAAATCCATGGGTAAATCACGTTCGGCATCTTCTCTGAAAGTCCGGAAAAAATGAAGTAAAAGTGAAAGAAAAAGCCGGGTATTAAAATACCCGCGTTTCCAAACCAATACATTACAAGATCTGCACTGTAGGTTATAGGCAGCATATGGCGAAAATACTCTGCCAGAAACAGCATCATATAACAGAACATATACAGGCTCAGCAGCTGATGCATTCGGCTGCTCAAGTTTCTTCGAAGCACATCGACTGACATCATGCCAAGTAAAAAGGCAGGAATCAAATAGACAGCTGCATATAAGGCAAGCTCACGCATAATCAATTCCTCCAGTGTTGTTCTGTCATCTTCATTTAAACATTCGCTGTACAGTCGAAGCCTCCTGCTTGATTTCAGTACTTTGTCCAATAGTCCCGTAAACGATGCGCCTGGTTCTGAAGCTCATTAAAAAACCGTCCGCAACAACGGACGGCTCGGACATTCAGCTTTTAACATGCGATCTTTTCGTTGATTCAAAACCAAATGCGGATTGGGTGTATACCTTACCCGCAATCGTTACCTCGCTCTCATAAACAAGCTCTGCTCCCTCTGTTTTAAAAAAGGAGCGATCGGATGTGTTCTCCAAATGCCATAGGGCAGCCCGTTTATGGCCAAGTCCATGCAGGTGCTCAAGTGCCGTATGAAGCAATCCGGTGCCAAAGCCCTTGCGCTGATAGGAAGGATGGACAAACAACCCATAAATTTCACCGCTGTAGCGCATACGCAGCTTCGCATCCCGCATTGTTCCCGATAAAACAAATCCGCACAGCGTCCCTTGATCAGCTGCTACATACATCGCGTTTCCGCCGCTGATGGCTGACGGAAGACTGTTTTCCCACCGCTTGACTCGCTCTTTCATCGTCCAGCTTTTTAATGCATCTTCGTGCAGAATATCACGATACGTATGAAGCCATGTATTTACATGAATCGCAGCAATGCTTTCTGCATCGGACACATCCGCTTTCCGAATCAGCATATTATACGCTCCTTTTCTTCTTCAATACTCCATATTCGATTTCTGCTTCATACAGGGAAATTTTCAAAACAGCAGCAATTTCCTTCATTCGATCTGTTTCGCTAGGGGTTAACAGAGAAACCGATGTACCACTTCTTCCGGCCCGGCCCGTTCGCCCGGAGCGATGTACATATTGATTCACATCATTTGGTAGGTCAAGCTGAATAACATGAGTAACCTGCTCGATGTCCATTCCCCGTGATGCTACATCTGTCGTCATTAACAGTCTGGATTCTCCCTCTCGAAAACCTTTCAGCGCTTTTTCTCTTTCCTGTTTGGACGTTTCCCCATGCAGAACAGCTGGCTTGCGGCCTTTAAACTCCAGCTTTCCAGCAGCTTGTTCAAGCTGATAACGGTCATTACAGAACACAATCGCATACACGTCATTCATAGAGCTCAGTTTCTGCAAGTGCTTCATTTTATCGCGTAAAGCTCCCTTTAAAACAAGATGCTCCACGTTTCCATCTGCTTTTGCGGAACGATTGATGCGAATCACTTCGGCTTTGCCGGTCCACTCTTTAGCTTGTTCAACCGTACGTTTAGGAAGGGTAGCAGAGACAATATATTTGCGGCACTCCCGCTGAACAGCTCCGGCAATACGGCCAGCTGCCTCCTTATGTTCTTTGGAAAAAAGCTGATCTGCCTCATCAAAAACAAGCGTTTTAACAGCGTGCATTTTTAATTTCTTCTGCTGAATCAGCTCAAGCAGACGACCGGGTGTACCGGTGATGACAGCGGGCTTTTTTTTCAGTTTTTCCAACTGTCGTTTCACGTTGGCTCCGCCAATCAACGGCGCGCAAGTGAAGGATGAGCCCGACGTCCAAGCCTGTGCCTCCTCATGAACCTGCATTGCAAGCTCTCTTGACGAAACTACAATAACAGTCTGAGGTTGTTTTTCCTGCGCATCCATATGATGAAGTGCCGGCAGCAGGTAGGCAAGCGTCTTACCGGAGCCGGTTGGTGCTTCGCATATGATGTTCTGCTGCTGAAGCGCAGCTGGAATCATTTTCTCCTGTACTGGAGTGAATTTCTCATAAGCAGCCTTTTCCCAGTTTTCCTGAAGAAAAGGACGTAATTCATTTAATTGTTCTGTCATAGTAGGTCCTCATTTCTGCATATCTATCTCATCTATTGTACAGGAGACAAGACCTTTGCCGCAATGCACAAAAAAGCCGGCGGCTGCCGGCTTTTCTTGTTACTAGTTAGTTTGCTTGTATTGCATGTAAACGACCTGCGTGCTGAGAAAGTCACCGAGACCATGTTTTCCGTCTGTCCCGCCTATACCGGACTTTCTAAAGCCTGCATGATAGCCCTGAACCGCTTCGAAGTTTTCACGGTTTACGAACGTTTCACCGAATCGAAGACCGTTTGTAAGCTGCATCGCTTCGTTATAGTTTTCTGTGAAAATGGAGGACGACAGTCCGTAATCAGAGTCGTTAGCTTTATCGATTACTTCTTCGATTTCTGTAAACGTAACGATCGGGAGAACCGGTCCGAATATCTCTTCCTGAATGATCTCCATGTCCTGCGTTGCGTTTGAGATAACAGTAGGCTCATAAAAGAACCCTTTCTCCGTATCGGCTCTTTTTCCACCGGTTAGGATGCTGGCTCCGGCTTTTACAGCGCCCTGAACCATTTCGTCCACCTCTTTCAGCCTGTCTTCACTGACGAGAGGCCCCATGTCAAGCGACTTATCCTGCAGCGGATCTCCAAAAGTAACCTGCTTCATTTCTTCTGTAATTTTATTCGTAAATTCCTCCGCTACGTCCTCATGCACATAAACTCTTTCTGCGTTTGTACATGCCTGACCAGCATTAATGATTCGGCTTTTCGTTATATTTTTAACTGCCGTGTCCAAATCAGCATGCTTTGTCACGATGGCAGGCGCTTTTCCACCAAGTTCCAGATTCACTTTGGTGATGTTTTGAGCAGCTGCTTCCATTACTTTAACACCTGCAGGAACGCTTCCAGTCATCGTAACCATCTCCACTTTTTTGTGGGAAGCCAGAGCATTACCAATTGTGGAACCTTTACCCGTAATGAAGTTATATACTCCTTTAGGGAGTATATCCATGTTGTGCACCAGTTCGGTGAAAAAAGCAGCTGTGTTCGGCGTCTGCTGGCTTGGTTTCAGCACAATTGTACATCCTGCCATCAGTGCAGTTGCCACCTTACGAGCAAGGATAAATACCGGAAAATTCCAAGGCACGATTCCAGCTACTACTCCAATCGGTCGGCGGTGAATAAAAATGTTTTCATTTGGACGGTCGCTCGGAACAATTTCTCCCTCAATCCGTCTCGACCATTCCGACATGTACTGAAAATAATCAAGTGCCAAATCGACTTCCCCTGAAGCCATTTCATCGCTTTTACCCTGCTCTTCTATGAGTAGCCGAATGAAGTCGTCACGGTGCTCCGTCATTTTCTGACCGATTTCCCGTACGATTCGACCGCGTTCGTTCGTTGGAACAGCCCCCCAGCTCTTCTGGGCATCGGCCGCTGCCTGAACTGCTTTTTCCACGTCTTCTTCTGTTCCGTTATAAATGGAGGAAATCACTTCCTCTGTAGCGGGGTTGATCACATCGATGGTTTCTTTTGTTGATGATTCCGTATACGAACCGTTAATATACAATTTATGTGTATTCATGAAAAGACTACCTCCTAGTAGGTGATAGTCTGTATGTACCCGAATTAGAGGTAACGATAAACCGTTACCTTTCAAAACGTAAGCACCAGGACGCAGAAAAATAAGCTGCCGGCACCATTACGTACCGGCGGCTTTAGTGTATCGGCTGCTCCTGCTCTATGTCCTGTTCCTCCATGTCATCTATGACATACACTGGACCGCCTTCGCTGATCATGTTATCCACTGCAGCTTCATATGCTGTCTTGTCTGTTTCGAGAATGAGAGGAATTCGTCGCTTCATCCAGCTCACCTCCAACCCTTTTTTAACATTATTCCCTTGAATATTATGCTTTAAACTGGAAATTAGATTTTCGTTGATAATTACGTGTTGTTCAAATCTGGATAAAACACTTGAAAATAAACTTCTGATCAATTCTTTAATTTTGATAGAAAAGAAGTGGCTTTTCCATAAGTTTGATGCAAGAGCGGGTTTACATAGAAACTTTTCAGTTCTAACTTTTGTCTTATCGACAAATAGTTATTCGTTCGTTTATAGACATCCTTGAAGTTACGATGAATCGATCTTTTGTTGCATGCATCGGCCTGTTGAAAATATAAAATATGCATATAAAGCATAAGCGCACTGTGTATCCGGGCAAGTTTTGGGAAATCGTTATTTTGAAAATAAGCTAAACGATCTTCATAAGCTTTGAAAATATCCAATTTCTTTTCACTAAATTCTTGTTTCATAAAGCTTTCTTCATGCTGATTATAATAAACTAGTGGTAAATCAATAAAATAAATGCCTTCCGCTTCATCAACTACTTTATGAGCAATGTACTCATCTTCAAACTTCAAACCTTCCGGGAATTTTATTTTTTCAATAAGATTCAGCTTGTATATTTTGTTCCAGCACACGGCAATTGGGAGCGGATCATCACTATACAGCTTATAGAGCGCTTCTGCTTTTGATAGGAATAAAACCGGGGCTAATGCGAAGTTATCGATATCAATCGTTTCTAAATTATTTACTTTCGTAATATTGCAAGCAGCGATTGGATGGTTGTAGTGTATAACAGTATACAAAAGTTGCTCAATCATTTTTGTGTGCATTTTATCATCATGGTCTAAAAATGCTATATAATCTCCTTTTGCCTGCGAAACTCCAAAGTTTCTGGATGCTGATACACCTGCGTTTTCTCGTGTAAAAACTCGAATTCTATTATCTTTTATTTTTAAACTGTTTATTATTTCAAGTGTGCAGTCTGTGGACCCATCATTAACAACAATGAGTTCTATATGCTGATAAGATTGATTTAACACACTATTTACTGCCTGTTTTATATATTTACTCCCATTATAAACAGGCAAAATAACGGAAACTAAGTCTTCTTTCATATTAATCGTGCTCCTTTTGAAGCGTGATAAGGTTTATTTCAGGTGGATTAAAAAGTCTCGTATTCAAAAAGCCGCTGGAGCCCAGACCAGTGCTGACATACTGCTGTATATTGTTGTATTCCCAAAGTCCTTTTACTCTATCCTGTGGCGGAAATAATCCGAAACGGCTATAGTATGCTTCCGGAACTAACAACGCTCCGTAAAACGGAACTCGTATTTCCCCTCCGTGATAGTGACCGGCAATGTGTAAATCTATCTGCGGCAGTTGAATTGATGGATCTTCTTCGTACATATCAAGTCTTATATCTGGAAGCGGATAGTGATAAATGGACAATACAACTGATTCATTTAACGGTGCTTCGCTCGTTTTTTGATCAAGAGCAGCTACATAATCACTTTGCGGCCCCGTTCGATTCGATGTTCCATTGCGAAGCAGCATATCGAAATCCGCAGCGATTATGGTTTCGCCTTCCCGTTCAATTGTATAAACAGAATCAAGCAAACGAACACCCCGATCAGCCAGTCCCTCCACCAGCATATTTTTCGTGCCATCACGTTCATAAACAGGTAAAAATGCATCCGGATCTGTATTTCCCCCTACAAACAAAGCATCATCCAGGTTATTCATCCCATCAATCATGTCATATACCGGCTGTGTATTGGTGCTGAATTCATGATCGAGAAGATCGCCAGTAAATACCGGCATATCATAATTTAGCTTGTTAATCACGTCCAAAAGCTTTTCCTGCCTTGCTCCAAATGTCTGCTCATGTAAATCAGTGATTTGAAGAATGGTAAATCCTTCAAACGCTTCAGGCAAGTCTTCTATATAAACTGTTTTACTCGCTACCTGAATACTTACATTACTGTGCCAATACAGGCTGATTCCAATCATAATACCTGCAGCAGCCGCTGCTATTACGGCTATTTTCATGCAATTCACCTACCGTCCTGCTTACGCCTCTTTTGCACGTTTAAATTTTTGAACCCCTCCTTCTTGATCAATCCCTTCACGTTTCAGTACCTTAATTAACGTCAGCCATAATATTTTTAGATCTAATACCAATGAATGCGTTGAGGCATACGTTACATCAAATCTGAACTTATCTTCCCATGACAAATTATTGCGTCCATTAATTTGTGCTAGTCCGGTAATACCTGGTTTTACTGTATGACGGAGACGCTGCTCATCTGTATATTCATTCAGATACTCAACGAGCAGGGGTCTTGGGCCAACAAGGCTCAGCTCTCCTTTCAGCACATTCCAAAGCTGTGGGAGCTCATCCAGGCTCCACCGCCTGATCAAGGCCCCCACCTTCGTCAGACGCCTGTCATCCGGCAGCAGTCTTCCAAGGGCGTCGGTTTCATCAGTCATCGTACGAAATTTGTAGAGAAAAAATAATTCTTCGTGTAAACCCGGCCGAAGCTGCTTAAAAAACACTGGTCCTCCCATTGATTTTTTGATCATAAAAGCCGTAACACCTAAGACCGGACTTAATATCACGAGTAAAAAAAGAGCAACGGTGACGTCAACGAACCTTTTCCCCATAGTTAACCCCTCCTTTGATTCCAGGGAGCTTCGCAAATTGAAAGACGGGCAGCCGTTTATCCTTTTCAGATAGGACAGGGTGCAGCTCCGGCCAGCTGATCTGAATCTGATTATCCGCCCAATGCACGCCGGCTTCGCATTCTGGTGCGTAATAGGCGTCCGTTTTGTATAATACTTCCGTATCGGGTACAAGTGTCATGAAGGCGTGGCCGCACCCGGCTGGAACGTAAAGCTGTCTTCGATTTGCAGAAGACAGTTCAACAGCTGCATGCTGCAAAAATGTCGGCGAATCTTTACGGAGATCCACTACGACATCATAAATTCCCCCTTGAATACAGCGGACTAATTTTGCTTGTTCATAGGGAGGCAGTTGATAATGAATTCCTCTCAGTGTGCCGGGGGACGCGGAAAACGATTGATTCTCCTGTACAAATGGCTTCGTAATGCCCGATTCTATAAAGTGAGACTGTCTGAATGTTTCCATGAAATACCCTCGGTGGTCTGCATAGCAAGCAGGTTCAAGCATGAAGCTCCCTTCTACACACAACGCTGTCTTTTTCATGCAGTACCCACCTTTCTAAGTCGGTCCTGGCGTTTTGGTTCCCACCAGCTGCGATTATTTTTGTACCAGGTAATTGTTTCTTTAAGTCCGCTGCTGATAGTATGGGACGGCTGCCACCCAAGCTCTCTCTTTATTTTCGAAGCGTCAACTGCATAACGCCTGTCATGACCTAATCTGTCTGGCACGAATGAAATAAGAGATTCTGGTTTGTCAAGCTCTCTTAAGATCGCCGAAACGATTTCCAGATTTGTCATTTCGGAAGATCCCCCAATGTTGTAAACGTTCCCGGAAATACCATTTATGAGAACAAGCTCTATAGCGCGACAGTGATCATTAACATGCAGCCAGTCACGGATATTTAATCCATCACCGTAAACAGGAAGAGATTGATTATAAAGCGCACAGCTGATCATTCTTGGTATCAGTTTTTCTGGAAACTGATAAGGTCCGTAGTTATTGGAACAGCGAGTCACCATGACGTTCATTCCATACGTATTCTCGTAAGCCAGCGCCAACATATCAGAAGCTGCTTTACTGGCTGAATAAGGACTGCTTGGCTGGACAGGAGACTGTTCATTGAAAGTTCCAGATGGTCCGAGACTTCCGTATACTTCATCCGTAGATACTTGCACAAATCTCGTAATCCCGGCTTTCCGGGCTTCTTCAAGTAAAATATGAGTGCCCGTTACGTTTGTTTCCGTAAATGCAAGTGGGCCTGCTATGCTGCGATCCACATGGCTCTCTGCTGCTGCATGAACAACAGCTTCGATCTGATATTGATGAAGTATAAAGCGGACGGATTTTGCGTCGCAGATGTCTGCTTTAACAGGATGCTGCTGATAAGCAAATGCCTGAATATCTCCTGCATACGTCAGCTTATCCAAATTTACGACTGTATGATTTCGTTCTAATCGCTTTACAAGATGTCTGCCGATAAATCCGGCTCCCCCGGTGACTAGAATGTTCATAGTTATCTCCTCTCTTAAATAACGGTAAGCTTAGGCATATGTGGTGAATCTATTTCGGCGATTCGTTGCAAGTACTTTCCATAATCTGTTTTACGAAGGGGCACCGCCAATTCCAGCAGTTCCGTTTTCGTTATATATCCTTTGATATAGGCAATTTCTTCTAGGCAAGCAACTTTCAAACTTTGCCTTTTTTCGATAATTTCGATAAATTGAGAGGCTTCCAGAAGTGATTCGTGCGTGCCAGTATCAAGCCATGCAAACCCCCGCCCAAGCAGTTCAACTCGTAGGTCACCTGCTTTTAGATACTGATCCAGCACGTCTGTAATTTCAACTTCGCCTCTTGCCGATGGAGCGACCTTTTTTGCAAATTGAACCACTCTGCTGTCAAAAAAGTAGAGGCCCGTGATTGCATAGCTGGATTTAGGCTGCTGCGGCTTTTCTTCTACCGACAGTACATCACCATAATCGTTGAACTCCACTACACCAAATCGTTCAGGATCTTTAACATTGTATCCGAACACTGTAGCTCCACGATTTGACTTTCTGACTTTTATTAAATGCTGGGTAAACTCGTGACCGTAGAAAATGTTGTCTCCAAGAATCAGCGCAACATCTTCTGAACCTATGAAATCTTCCCCGACCAAAAAGGCGTCTGCTAATCCCTTTGCTTCCTTCTGAACTGCGTAAGAAATAGAAATGCCGAGATCTTCACCGCTTCCTAAAAGCTGTGAGAATCTCGGCGTATCTTCTTCTGTTGATATAATTAGGATTTCTTTAATACCTGCCAGCATTAAAACAGAAAGCGGGTAGTAAATCATTGGCTTATCATAAACCGGAAGCAGCTGCTTGGACATTGACTTTGTCAGCGGATAAAGCCGGGTTCCTTTCCCGCCTGCGAGTATAATTCCTTTCATAATGTTTCCACCTCCATAATCATTTCGCTTCGATAACCTGCAGGGTTTTTCTGCTGCCAGTTCCAGCTATCACGGCACATATCCTCCAAGCTTAGTTCCGCTTTCCATCCAAGCTCTCGCTCTGCTTTACTCGTATCGGCGAAACTGACTGCTGCGTCCCCTGGACGACGAGGTGTTATTACATATGGTATTCTTTTGCCCGATACGAGGCGGAACATATGAACAAGTTCCAACACACTCGTACCATAACCGGTGCCAAGATTGTAAACATGATAGCCGTTCCGTCCTGCCCCTTTGTTAATTGCTGCAATGTGTCCTTTCGCTAAATCCGTTACATGAACATAATCCCGGATACCGGTTCCATCTGCAGTCTCGTAGTCGTTCCCGAAAATCTGCAAATATCCGCGTCTCCCTGCAGCAACTTGAGTAATAAATGGAGCTATATTATTCGGTATTCCCAGCGGATCTTCTCCGATTAATCCACTTCTATGGGCACCGATTGGATTGAAGTAGCGAAGGGCTGTGATGCACATTTCCGGATATGCACCGGACGTATCCATCAGCATTTCTTCGATCATTTTTTTAGTTCGTCCATACGGGTTTGTGGTCTGAAGCGCTGCGTCTTCCATTACCGGCATTTCTGCCTCACCTCCGTAAACGGTCGCAGATGAAGAATAAACGAGATTACGGCAGTTATAGGTGCGCATTGCTTTCAGTATTTGAATCATGGATCCAAGATTATGATCATAATAGGCAACTGGATGCTCGTTGGATTCTCCCACAGCCTTTAATCCAGCAAAATGAATAACTGCGTCTGGACGCTCATTGCGAAATATTCTCGTGACGGTTTCTTCTCTGCGAAGATCCGCAAAATAGCAGGGAACCTCCGTTTCAGTGATTGAACGGATTCGCTTTACTGCTACCAGACTACTGTTACTAAAGTTATCCGCAATAACAATACGACAGCCTGCTTCAATAAGCTCAACTGCCGTGTGACTCCCGATATAACCTGCTCCTCCAGTTATGAGCACCTTCATGTTAATTTCCCCCTAAAAAATGGACTTCCAATGGAGGTGGCCAACTTCGGCTTCACACAATACGCTACTATCAACAGTTTCCTTTTTAGTGCAAATGAAGGATGACGGATGATTATTGGTAAACTGTTTTTCAATAAAAACCTCAACTCTTTTTCCAAAACGGAATTTCTATCTTTCATGATAGCTTCATTAACAATTCCAAATAATGAATTAAAGTAGTGTAGTTCCAATTCATCAAGCAAATAGGGATAATATTGTTTAAATAGTTCTACGTTATGAAAGTAAATATTTTTTATCTGTAATCGTTTAATTAAATTTGCTTCTATGTTTGCCGTTACGCTATTTTCATGTACCCTATTATAGTGCAGCACTTTTGGGATATAGATTATTTTATTAGCACGATGAAGGATTTCAGGCATAGTGATCGCATCTTGATAATCTCCTGCGGGGAAAGCAATTTTTGATAGAATGGTGGTCTTAAATAACTTCCCATACAGCACATATCCACCTAATTCTCCAGACATATATTGTTTTAATGCTTCTCCACTTTCAAGACATCTTGGAGAATCAGCTATCTGATATAATTCATTCATTTCAATAGATTTGTAAAAAGGTTTTGTTTCACAAACAGCCAAATCAGCATCATGTTCAATAGTCTGAGAAACTAATGTTTCGACAAATGTACAAGACACAATGTCATCGTGATCAACAAAGGTAATATAGGAGCCGGTAGCTTCTTGAATCAAAAGCTGTCTCACCTTTGACAATCCTTGGTTAGATTGAGACTTAGTGAATATTCTGTTGTCACATCTGGCCATCTCAGTAATTAAATCAAGCGATCGATCCGTAGATCCATCATCAATTATAATGATCTCTAAGTTATAATATGATTGATTCAGAATAGACTTTAAACATTCCACAATTGTAGCCTCTGCATTGTATACTGCTACGCCTACTGATACTAATGGATTCACAATTGCCTCCTTTCTGCTAACCTGTACCTGCACTGTTGTTTATTGATTCAAGAACACCGTTATTTAACTTGTAGACTTCATCACATTGCTCGATTGTCGATAAACGGTGTGCGATGATAATGATCGTTTTCTCCAATTTCAATTCGTTAATACTTTGCATGATCTCTGCTTCTGTTTGATTATCAAGGGCGGAAGTTGCTTCATCCATAAAGATTATGTCAGGGTCATGGTACAAGGCTCTCGCAATCCCTAAACGCTGCCTTTGTCCCCCTGATAGTTTCGCTCCTCCTTCTCCAATATTGGTTTCCATGCCGTTAGGTAGCGCATTCACAAAATCCAATAATCTAGCCTTATTAAGTGCCAGCATTGCTTTTCTTTTTACTTCAGGGCTGTCAGTTTCACCCAATGCAATATTATTTGTGATCGTATCGTCCATTAAATAAATTGTTTGTGGAATATACCCAATAGATGTTTGCCAGGCTTGCTTGTTTTTATTAATATCGTTCCCGTCGACCATTATTTTTCCGCTGTTTGGTTCTAATAAACCTAACAAGCAATCCATTAAAGTAGATTTCCCTGATCCTGAATGCCCTATTAAAGCAATTGATGATCTTGCTGGAATCGTTAAACTTACATTTTTCAGCGCTGGCGTCGATTGCTCAGGATAACTAAATGTAATATTCTGAACATCAATTGCCCCTGTTAAACTAAAGGGCTTTATCTCCTTTTTTGCAACAAAATCTGCATCACTATGAAGCATAGTTAAATCATGCGCTACTACGTTTAATGCCGGTCTGTTATAACGGATTTGTGTTGTTAGTGCCATTACCCTTGTAATAGAAGGCATTAGTCTGAATGCAGCCATTGCAAATAATGCCATTGTGGCAATTAATTCACTGGTAGATACACCCTGTGCAATCAACAATAGCATTGTAATAATAATAGTAATTACTAATAAAGTTTCGATGAAAAACCTTGGTGTGTTTTCCAGCATTTTTAAATACGTATCGTTCTTCGCATTACGTTGGCTGAATCCTGTAAATCTGTTCACAAAATGAGTTTCCTTTCCCATTAACTTAATCATCTTAGCCGCTCCGAGACTCTCATTTACTGCTTTAATCATGTTGCCGAAGACATGTTGGTTCTCGATCCCCAAACTTCCTATCTTATTTCGGAACACTTTAAAGAAAGTAAAAATACTTAGACCTAATACTGCTCCTGCCGTAATAGTGGCAGCTGAAGATGTATAAAGAAGGAGACAAAGAATAAAAAAGATGACCATTAATTCAGTGATCAGCTGCATGGAAGCCAATACAACGCCTTGAAATAGCTTTGGTACTTCGCTGTTTATATTACGAAGAAGCTCTGAACTATTTTTATCAATATGAAATTGATATGGTTTTTCCAAATAAGATCTTAGCAGCTTTTGTGAAATATTGACTTGCTGATTTAAGATTATGCGAAATTGCACATAATTATAACCAGTCAAATATAGGTTTTTTAACATAAAAACTGATACTAAAGCAATTGATGCAGCGATAATGAATTGACTGTGAGCTGTAAAGCCGAGTGTCTCATAGAGATTATTTAATATGGAATTTGACTCAATGATTTGCGGGTCTGTAATGATTGTTACAAATGGTAGCATCAGACCTACACCAACTGTTTCCAGTACAGCTGCCCCAACCATCAATAAAAGCAATAAAGCCATTTTTTTCTTTGCTCGTTGATCAAGAATGAATGCTAACTTTGAAAAAGAATCTCGCATGAGAAGCTCCTTTCTAGCTTATCTATGTCAATACGTTCGTGAATTCGTTATAAGGAGGCAACTCTTTAGTACATCTAGTATGTTCTATAACGGCTTCAGCCAGCTCCTTACTTGAGAATGAAACTAATCTTTCACCGATTTTGTTAGTCAATTGCGATCTGCTTCCATTGTTTTCTACAGCGATAATTGGCAGATTCAATGCCTTGGCTTCTGCGATAGTTAAGCAAAAACCTTCATGTACAGAAGGTTGGATGTATATATCCGCTTGTATCATTATGGAGTAAGGGTTTATGAGTTCACCAGTAAGAATAAATTCTTGTTCAAGTCCCTCTGCCTTAATTCTCTTCATAATTTGAGGTTTTAATACACCGTCTCCCACCCAAATCCAGCCTGCCTTTACGTTATTCATTTTTAAGATCTTCAATGTATCAATCGCGAGATCAGCTCCCTTTTCCGGTGTGAGCCGCCCAGTAGTTACTAGTGTTAATTGAAAAGGCGATTTAAAGACAGGTCGCTGCAAAGACAGAGAGTTTATTTCTGCTTTATTGATCTCGTTAACGTTGACTTTATGATTTTTAAGAGATGGCATAACCTCTTGTAAGGATGCTCCTGCTTCACTGGAAACAGAATATACAAAGTCGAACTTGTTAAAAATACGCTCAAACGAAGCTACATGTAAATGGAGTTGACGAACATCAAAATGATTCCATTGGAATTTATTGCTTGCGATTGTTTTATGCTGTACAAACCAGCTTATAAAATACATAGGACCAGCGTATGCATGAGCTTCATCGTATACTGTCGGTAACGATTTTATTTTTCGTGTAAGCAACACATACATGAGAGAATAAAGCTTCATTTTCTGCAGAATTGTCATCCATGCAGTTCGAAACGCTTTAGCGAAATGACGATTAATAAAATGCTGTTTCATTTTATGCACATCAAAGCCATCAAGAATCGCTTCTGCCAATGCTGCATCATTGAACGTGATGACTGTCACTCCTTTAGGAATTTCTGATAATAACGCCCCTTCTTTCTTTAAAAGCAGGACAGAAACATAATGTCCTTCCATCTGATTTTTTTTCATTAAATGAAGCAATGACTTTTCTGTGCCTCCCATATTCATACTAATTAACACAAAGAGGATTCTTTTTTTCATGAGAACTTTCCTCCGTTTCAGTGGGGGCTAACAATATCTTCTTTGTATCGGAATAACGTTTCGATTTACCTATCAGCTCAGCCCGCTGATAGGCGCTAATCTTTTTGTAGAGCGATTGATTTTTATAAAGAAACAATATATCTTCCGCTAGTTGCTCAGGTTCGAATGTCGATACTATTCCGTTTTTTTGATGAATAATTTGCTGGCCGACGGCTGAAAAAGGAGTTGTGACAAGCGGAACCCCTAGTGTTCTAGCTTCTGCAATCGCTAACCCGTATCCTTCGACATCGGATGTTTGTACATATATATCGCTTTGTATTAGATAAGGGTAAGGGTTCACTTTAACTCCTGCAAATTCAACAAGATTGTGTAACTTCAGTTGAGTTAATTGGTGTACAAGCTCGTTACGTAACGGACCGTCGCCTAATACTAGCCAGTGAAACCGTACGCCTCGGTCCTTCAAAATTGCAGCTGTCTGCAGCAGTCTGTCGAACCCTTTATGTTTAGCTAAACGACCTAACGTAATAAGCTGTAAATCTTCATGCCGTTGAAAGGCAGCGGAAGCTTGAGCCAGTTTTCTAACCATTTCGACATCAACAATGTCTTGAAATACGTTGACATTTATACATTGAAATAATTGATTTTGTAAAAAAGACTTTTTAACTTCCTCTGAAACTCCCACGACCTGATCGAACTTTTTGTAAATAGGCTGTAAGAAAAGCTGCTCACTTTCATCTACATTAAATATTGCGTTAACCCAAGCAATTTTCTTATTAGCCACTACTTTTTCAGCTACATAAAAGGTCGGAAGACCGTGCGAATAAGCAACTGCGGTATCATAAACGTTTTCTGAAACCGGAAATCTATTTTTACTTGTCAGCCAATGATATCTGGCATTGCGTTTATTTGATCCTCCCCGTTTTCTTATTAGAAGAGAATATATCATTCTGCTTGCAGCGTAATCTGGTCTCCAGCTAAAGCTCTTCTTACAAGCTTTGATATAATCGAATTCCGACAGAATGTTCACTTGTTTCGGAACATATTGTTGAAGAGCACCTCCATGCCGAAATAATTGCAGGTCCACCGAGTAGTAATCAAAATCCAGATTGCTTAGAAATGAAATTAAACTTTTTTCAGCACCTGCGCACTCTAATGTTTCAATCACGACTAACAGTCTATGTTTCACTTTACTCCCCCCTTCTTCATCTACTGGTCACACTATTTATCACGTCAGAACGTGAGCTATTATTATTCCGCTTGCCAATTCTTCTAAATAGGGCTTTTAAAGCTTGATCGCTTATATAGATACTAGGATGGATATCGAAAAGCTGTCTGCTGCTTAACGTCTCTTGATTATTAATTTGAACTGACTTAAGTTTTTCAGAATTCAGTGTTGCTCTTATTTTCCTTGCCGCTATACGCCAGTCTTTTCGATACACTTTCTTTATAACCAATTTATAATGAATAAGGTGCATTTTTACAGTCTCTTCTGCCTGAAGCGGATACAATTCGTTATAATGTTCGTACATAAATTTACTTCGTTCTTCCAGGCCTTCTAAATAATCAAGGTGTTTCAATGTATAGGTATTCACAATGCTTCCTGTTCGCTGGCGATAATAATATAATGGGTCGTTTAAATAAAGCAGCAGATTTGCGCGATGCATTACTTGATGCTGCCAAAACACATCCTCAAATAATTTACCTGCAGGAAATGTTATGTTTTTTATCAAATCAGCTCGGTATAACTTTCCCCATGCGAAATTTTTAATGTACTGATTGTGAATTAATTCTTTTATCATTTGATGATTACCCATTAAACAGCTCTGATTTTCTTTTAAGCCAGTTGCCAAAACTTTTTGACCTGAAGACCACATATAGTAATAATTTGTTTGAACAATATCTGCGAGATTCGTTTCAGCTGCTTGCACCATTTTTTTTATACAATCAGGATGAAGGTAATCATCGCTATCAACGAATACGACATAAACTCCTTCTATTTTTTCAATGCCACTGTTTCTAGCGTGAGATAGCCCGCCGTTCACTTGGTCTATCAGTACGATGCGAGAATCAATAAATGTATCAACTATTTTTTTACTGTTGTCTGTCGAACCATCATTTACGATAATAATTTGAAGTTCCTTATGCGTTTGTTTGATAACTGAATTCAGACATTCTGCTATATATTTCTCTACGTTATAAACCGGAATAATGACTGAAACGAGCATATTCACGCCTCCTCCCCGATTAAGTTGTGAAACTGTGTCATTTGTTTTGTGGCTGAAAAATCAATATTTTGACATCCTATACGCAATTTTTCCTGTAACTCTGTGTCTCCCGCCATTTTTTCAATATCATTTGCAAGTTCAATGCAGGTCGTACCTGAAATAATGCCATCAACCCCATCTTTCACCTGAGTCGAAGCTGTTGGATAATTTGTTATAATGACTGGAAGTTCCATTATTTGGGCCTCTAAAACAGTGACAGCTTTACCTTCATATCTAGATGGCTGTACATATATGTCTGCTTTAGCCAAATCAGGATAAGGGTTTATTTTCTTTCCTACCAGTTTAAAACAATCCCCTACATTAAATTCGGTGATCAACGATTTTAGTGCTGACTCTTCTCCGCCATAGCCAATTACCGTCCATTCAAAAGTTATCGTTCCCCGTTTTTTTAACTCAGCGGCTGTCTTTACTGCTGTATCAATACCTTTTGCATGTGACAATCTTGAGATCGTTACGATTTTGGTAACCTGTGATTTTTCCTCGCTTCTTTCACCGCCAAGATCTTTTATTCGTTCAGGCGATAACACATTTTCTATTGTTTCAGTTCTATCTTCCAACTCAGGGTAATTAGTTATAAAAGCTTTCGCAACAGAATCTGAAATTGCTATTATGGAGTTAAATTGCTTCCACATTGCTAAATCTATTTTTTTATTTACTTCAACTGATGAAAAGTCTGTGTGTATCCAAGCAGCACTTTTCCCGGCCTTAACTTTACTTGCAGCGAAATGCGGCCATAAATAGCTGATTACCATATCATATGATCCAGGTATATCTGGTAAATACCTTATTGATTTTTTCCACATTAATTGCATCTGTTGATACCCAGGCTCTTCAAGTTTTTTTACCTTGCCTACTATTCCAGCTTTCCATTTAGCAGAAATCCTTGCTGATGCCAGTCGATAGTGTTTAGATTTCAATACCGACTTAATTGACTGTCTAAATGTTTTGTATTCAGGTATTTCCTGGAGCAGAGTAACATGTTCAGGCACCTTATTTGCCAAATCACCACTATGACTCATTAAAAAAAGAGAAATATTATATGGCGATTCTTTTAAGTGATCCAGCAGCGATAACAAGCTTTTTTCTACTCCGCCTATCTCAAGATCAAATGATATGATGAGCAGCTCTTTTGTCACTAGTATCTCCTTTCCACTGGTATAACTCCTGATACATTTCTAGTATGTCGGATTGATTCCAGTAAGTTAATGCCCTGCTAATTGGCAGATATTCTTGGTTAGCCAACTCACATATTTTTTCTGCCCAAATAGCAGACCCTTCACTCAACGGGAGTCTGTGAAGCAGGCCGCCTCCCAGATCAGCTTCCGGCTGAAGAGCCTGTGAGCCCAGTACCGGCGTGAAAGAAGTCTGAGCCTCAAGTGCCGCAATTCCCAAGCCCTCAAAGATAGATGGCATCAAAAAAACATCCATCATATGATAATAGATGGATGGCTCTTCAACTGCGCCAGTAAACGTCACCGCATGTGTAAGCGACATTTCTTCAGCGCGCTGCTTCAAAATTTCAAGCTGATCCCCGTCCCCTACTATCAGTAGACCGGCATTGACACCCCGTTGAAGTAAAGCAGCTAATATATCCAGCATGAAACTGTGGTTTTTCACCTTCGTCAATCTGCCTACACTTCCTATCACCAGCTTATCGTCCCAACCATGTCTTTGCTTAAGTTCATGTATTGCTGCTTCAGAAGGGCGTTTAAATGGCTCCGGGTTAAACAGATTTGGCATGATGTGAAAAGACTTCCCAGCGAATAAATAGTTTCCTGCTGACTGGCTGCAGGCTAGAAAATCTGTAGCAGAAGCTGTAATACATGCTCGCATCAGTCTTTCGTAGATTTTTCTTCCTTTTTTGTCGGAAGGATCAGCTGTCGTGTGAGCGTGTACAATTCGAATGGGAACCCCCGCTGCTTTTGCCGCAGCTAGTGGAACACCGCTTTGAAAAAGCGTGTGTGCATGAACGGCTGCTGGCTTTACTTTACGAAACAACTGATAGTGTGCAGCAAACGACCTTGGATGGCTAAGTGACATGACTTCCGCCCCAAGCCTACGAATTTCCTGATCGAACCCACCGGCAGCTCTATCGTAGGATAAAAAAATACTTTTCCACGGCGGCTGCATCCTGAGAAGCGTCATCAGCATTTTTTCCGTTCCACCCATGTTCATTCTGCCTGTGACATGAATGATTGCCTGCCTGTTCATTTATCTCACCTCTAAAGCAGCATGAATAGACTTCCAAATAGAGAGCGCTCTGGAAGAAGGGAGTTCCAAATCCGTTATTCTGATAATCTCACCAGCTGCTACCGACTTTTTAATAACTGCGTCTTTAATCAGCCCAATTGGTATATGATCAGGGTGAAGATTGGTTTTTACAGCTTCACCTCTTACAGCAAAGCTGCCGCATCCTTCCGCTATCATCTCTCCGGGCTCTAACTGCCGTTTTGCAATTGCCGCAGCACTGATTTTAGGATCAGTGCTGTTTGTCAGCAGCGGCGGCTCTCCATTCTTTACACGCCGAAGCGTCTTCACGATCTCAAGATGGCATAAGTGAAAAGGGGTCGTCAGCGTGTAATTAGGCCCTGGCCCCAGCTTGAAATAGTCCAAAGCCGCCGTCTGGTTACTGTCGTGAGAAGCAGTGATAAAGACACCAGGGGGACCTGACGCACAGATAACATAATCACTGATCGGCCTTCCTGTAACTTGTTCTGCCAAATACTGTCCGCCTGTTTCTACATCTTCCACTGTCTCACCTGTCAACCCTTGCCGCAAAATGTCTGCCTGCAGCCCATTGGCGGTCAACACCTGCTCGATCTGCACTTTTGTTCCATCTGTAAAGGATGTGACCTTTGACAGCCTTAATCCCTTTTTGTCTGCCCAGTAAAGCATGTCCTGCTTCGAAGGATTTATATTTAAAAATCCTTTTATATTTCCATATACGAGCGGTCTGAATCCCATGGCAAGAACATTTTCTCGTAAAGCAGCCAGACTACCAGGCTGGTCACCCTCTGCCTCTGTGATGTATCCCGTTTTCGCAAAATGTGAACCTGTTGTAACCTGAAGCTCTGCATTCATTGTTACTACTGGAAGGCCCATACGATGAGCTTCTTCAATTACTTCCGTCCCGTGGTGGACATCTCCGCTGCATTCAACAATGATGTCTGCTGAAGCTGTCAGCGCTGCGATGTCGTTTGTGAGCACTGCTGAACTCATATGAGTGACATTCTCTGTCCTGCGGCGGGTTAACACTCCAGAAACAGTGAATTCTTCATCCTGCTGCAGTCTTTTATATAGTCCGGTCGCTATAAACCCTGTTCCGGAAATGCCAATGTTTGTCATCCTGTCATCCCCCCTTCAAGACCGTCCTTTTTTTTTTGCCAAATAATAAATTCCAATACCTTCTCATACTCTTTTAGATCGTCTTCGCTCACATTTAAATCCCGGATCCTTTCCAGCAGATTTTCCTGCAAATCTGTTCTTCCGCTTTCCGGCTGAATGCCAAGAAGGGTAATTAAATCCGTTTCCAGAACTTCTGCAAGCTTTTCAAGTACTTTAATCGATGGATTTTCATTAATGCCTCTTTCAATGTTGCTAAGATTTGATTTTGATATATTTGCCTGTTCTGCTAACTCCGTCAATGTCATCCCCTTTGTTTTACGGAGCCTTGTTATGTTTTGTCCAATCATGTTCATACCCTCTTTATGGTTGGATTTAGAAAACCACCGCCTCCTGCGGATTGGACTGCTGGAAATATTCCTCCATAATGCTGATCACTTCCTGTTGGATGGAAGCAGTCATTGCCGTCCCTGACGGAAGACAAATGCCTCTATGAAACAGCTTTTCAGCGATGCTGCTTTCGTGTAAAAAAGAATCCGCATGCTTAAAGAGCGGCTGCATATGCAACGGCTTCCAAACACGTCTTGCCTCGATCCGTTCGCCGCGAAGCTTTTGTATAAACGGTACAGGCAGCACGTTTTCTGGCAGCAGAGCCGCTGTCAGCCACCGTGTTGCTTTTCCATATGATGCTTCCGGCATATAGGAAAACGGAAGGCCTGATTCAGCATAACGCTGATATACCGTGCGTTTTTCGTTAACTCTCCGGTTCAGCACTCTCAGCTGTCCCCTTCCGATGCCTGCACTGATGTTACTCATTCGATAGTTATAGCCATATTGGGTATGTTCATAATGCTCGGCCGCTTCTTTGGCCTGTGTGGCAAGATAGACTGCCTGATCTGCCCAGTCTGTTCGCTCCGTAACAAGCATCCCGCCTCCAGACGTCGTAATAATTTTGTTTCCATTAAATGAAAATACTCCGATATCTCCGAGTGTCCCTGAAAATGATGATTGATAAACAGCTCCAAGTGATTCAGCTGCATCTTCAATGATATATACGCCGTATTTTCTGCAAAGCTGAATGATCGGCTTCATATCAGCGCTTTGCCCATAGAGGTTAACGACTATACAGGCTTTCGGGAGCTTTCCTCTTGCTGCATCAAATTTCAATGCCCGTTCAAGCACCTCCGGAGACATGTTCCACGTTTTCGAATCTGAATCGATGAAAACCGGCTCGGCCTGCTGATATAAAATGGGGTTTGCGCTTGCGACGAACGTAAGCGTCGAGCAGTAAACCCTGTCTCCCTTACCGATACCGAGTACGTGCAGCGCCAGATGAATAGCTGCGGTTCCGGATGAGAGTGCTACTGCCCTTTTAATACCGCAGTATGCAGCCATTTCTTCCTCAAATGATTTGATATGAGGGCCAACCGGTGCGATCCAATTATCCCGAAATGCTTCCCCGACATAATCTGCTTCCGTACCCCCGAGATGCGGAGGCGATAAATAAATGGGTTCAGCCCGTATGTTCTTCAATTTCTTTCCCCCCTTTGTGAATCCGTTGTGCAGGTGATCCTGCTGCGGTGATATAACCAGGTATCGATCTGATGACGGTCGACCCTGCACCTATAATGGACCATTGTCCAACTGTCTTACCTGGAATAATACTGGCGTTTGCTCCGATATGGGCCCCCTCCAGCACTGTCGCTGCCCCTGTCAGCACTGCCTGCGGAGAAATATGGGCATAGCTTCCAACAAAAGCATCATGCTCAATGATGCTGGAAGTATTGATAATGACATGCTCACCGATTTTGGCGGAGGCCTGAATAACGGCATTGGCAAATACAACGGTCCCGAAGCCAATGACTGCACTCGGACTTACAACAGCTGCAGGATCAATGATCACAGCGTATTTCGTCTGAGGCACCGGCAGCCTCTCTTTCAGTCGTCTTCTTGCTTCATTTGATCCGACTGCAATGATCCAGCGGGCTTCTGGAAACAGCTGCAGAAGGGAAGCTGCTGTCATAAGAGGCATATAGAGCCGTCCGTTACGCATCACAACTTCTTCGAACTTATCATCCACTACAGCTTTAACAGCATAGTTTCCTTCCCGCGCAATTGTCTCGTTCACTACCTTGCTGTGTCCTCCTGATCCCACCATAATCAGCTCTTTCACGTCATTCACCTCCCCTGAACAATGGAATGTACTGACTGTCATATTGGATATTTAACGTCACTGAGTATTCAAAGACGAAATAAATTAAATAACAGCAGACAATTGTAAAGTACACAAATGGCTGATCTTTTTCATAGAAAGCTTTCACAATCCAGGAAACCAATATCAGTGAGAACAGATCGAAGTAGATTGCCATTCTGGCAAAGATCCACAGCTGTGTCGATAACATCATAAACAGGACACCCATCAGCGACAAATTGACGACCACATCTGCTTGCGGGAAAATCTTCTCAAGTTTGTGTCTTCCCATATATGCGACAATAAGGGGAGCTGCTGCAACCGCTACACGGATGATATTTGCTCCACCTTCGTTAAATTCTGAATAAGCCCCGTATTTGGTTTCCTCGAGTGCTCCAAAGATAATCGATGAGAATTGTTCATATCCAAAAGCAAGAACGACACCAGCAAATAGCAATAACAACGTTTGCTTTGTCCATGCTTTTCTCCTAACGATAAAGTAAATCGGCAGCATGATTAAAGCGCTTTGATGGAAGGTGGACGCCAATAGCACCAGCGCTGCATAAGGAATAAATCTGCCGTTAAATAGAAAAGAAGCGCCTGCAAACACAATTGCAGCGGCTAAATACTGCCTCATTCCATTCATTGTGACGAGAAACATTCCAGAAGTAATAAAAACGTAGAGACTTAGCTCAAACAACCTCGAGTAATGATAAGTAACTGCCGTAATAATGGTCAGCGTAATGAGTGCACATGTGAAAATAAGAATTTGGCCATCATAGGAAATGGACTGCAGTAGCCACTGAAGCACTCCGAAACCCGGTTCATCTCCCTCAAGAGCTGCTTGCAGCGTCCATAATGTATTATCATATTCTTCGCGGTATACGTACGTGTCGCCAATTCCACTGCGCAGTCCGGATACCGCAACCATAACAGTTAATGCCAGAAAGGCTAGCGCAGCATTTGGTTTTACTTTTGAAGGGAACGACAGTGAATCTGATAGCGGCCTCGAAAAGTACCTGGCAGATACTGCAAAGCCGAATACTGCCCCTAAGTTCAGCCATAGCATTTCCACAAGCGCCCCCCCTTTCTACTTGTTTTTCAACCAAATATATCCTGCGAGCAACGTACCCGGTGGGACCGCTGCTGCCGTAAGCCACTTTTTCGGTGCTTCTGTGAAGAATCGGTGATTGCGGTTCATCCAAGAACTGGATACATAATGAACGGCGTTTCGATACTGAAACCCGATACCAGCTTGCGGCAGCATCATCATTTCTTTTCTGTAAAACGAAAAGCCTGCCGGATTTCGTTTATACTGTTTCAACATGTTTCTGCTTGAGCCGTCTTCCTGGTAATCCACCTGGCATATTTCCTGATCGTACAGATAGAGCGGTCCTTTAGCGTCAATTTTTAAATACTTATAATCGAGACCGACGTATTTTTCTTTTTCAAAAAGTGGATATGGCCACTCACTTGTCCATTTACTTTTGTATACGAGTTTCTTATCCCCTCGTACTCGATAGCGCCGATACAGATCGTACAATGTTGACGTCTGTACATTTGGAAAATCTGTACCGATCCTGTTTTCCTGCATATCGCAGTTGTGAAATGCGATACCCGTGCAGCTTGCTGGACACTCCTCAATAGCTTTATGAATATGGGCAACAGCTTCCGGCAGAAACATATCGTCCGAATCCAGGCAAGTGTTCCATTTCGTATTCATTATGCTGTACGCGGTATTATGAGCTCCGTGCATTCCTTGATTATCCTGAAAACAGTAAGTGATCGGTATCATTTTCTGCTTCTGCCACTCATTGACCAATTCAGCTGTTTGATCGCTGGATCCATCATCAATGATCATCCATATAAAACGTTTATCCGTCTGCTGGAGCAAACTTCCATAAACTCTTGAAAGCGTATGGGCTCTGTTAAACGTTGGTGTAAAGATAGTCAGTTCCATACCGTTCTGCCTCCCGCACCCGGCTTTCATAGAAGGATTGCAGATCCTTCGCAGCCTGGAGGCTGTCAAAGCGTCCTGCTTTCTTCTCAATCAGTCTGGAGCACCTTTCGTTGCGTCTTAGTGCCAGTCCTCTCATCATTTTCTCCCATCGCTCTGGTTCAGATAAAGGTAAAAAACGGCACAATCCGGCTTGTATATCAATGTCTGGTGTAATCGTATTTGCAAGCAGACAAGGCAAGCCAGCTGCTTGGGCTTCAATTACAGATACGGGCAATCCTTCATGCAATGACGGAAATACGAAAACATCCATGGCATGCAGGAAACCTTCTATGTCCTCCTGAATACCAGCGAACAGGACATAATTACTTATTCCCAGACGTGAAGCAAGCTTTCTAAGCTCTGTTTCCAATGGACCAGCTCCGATCAGAATCAGCCTTGCTGCTGGTTCCGATGCATGGACAGCCGCAAACCGCTTCAGTAAAAAGACGTGATTTTTTTGTGTTTGAAATCGACCCACATGACCAAAAAGCGTATGAGTTTCATCGAGTCCAAGCTGAACCCTGATCCGGCGACGGTTCATTTTGTTAAATAAGAAACTTTCTGTACGGATCGTATTCGTTAAAACAAGATAATCATTCTGGTCCGGAAACAGCCACCTGCCTGCTTCTTTTGAGCAGGCAATAAAATGCGTAGCGCTGAATTTAATCTTCTTCCCCGCCCCCCATTTATACATCTTGATCAGGCTGCTTCCCTCACTTGACGTGTTATGGCTGTGTGCAATTCGAATTGGCACCCCTGCTTTGTGTGCCCTTTCCAGTACGATGCCGCTGAGCTTATCCATGTGAGCATGAATAATGATCGTTTCCGGATGTTCATGGAAAAACTGGTCTAACCCTTTCACGTATTTTTTCGGCCCGCTTCGAATGGAGGGAATTCGGTAAATACGCCCTCCCAGTCGACGAATTTCATCATCATAAACACCTTCGAAACTCGTTAGAAAGTCAAACTGAATTCGGTTTCTGTCAATGCTTCGATATAAATTCATTAACAGGGTTTCGGCTCCCCCCCGATTCATGTTGACAACAGCATGCAGGATTCTTACCGGTTCTCTCATCCACTCTCCGCCTCCTCTCCGTAGAGTCCAGCTAACTCATTCACTACTTTCCGACTTGTATACACGCTTTCGATTTTCTGGTGAGCTTTATCTGCGAGTCCCTTCGCCAATTCCGGGTTCATCAGCAGTGTATCCAGTGCTGCAGCAAATTCTTTCGGTTTATCTTTGCCTACAAGCAGCCCGCACCCTGAAAGGAGTTCTCTGTGACCGCGATTTGCTACAGCGACTACCGGTGTTTTTACTGACATCGCCTCCATCACGTTTACCGGAAGCCCTTCCCGAAGACTAGAAGCAACTGCAACAGTAGCTTGTCTGTAAAGGCTGCGAACATCCCTTCTGTTCCCAAGAAAGTGAATACGGTCGGCCGTGCCGTGTTCAATTGCGGCTTGTCTAACGGGTTCCGGATCACCGATTCCCGCCAAGACGAGATGAACCGGTTTTCTCATATAGGAGATAACTTCTGCCAATAGCCGTTGATTCTTATTCTTATTCAGTTCCGCGGCATAAAATAAAATGTCGGTATCCCGAGGGAGACCGAGTTCTTGACGAATATCCTGTTTATCTTCCTTTTCTTCTGCAAGTCCTACTCCATGAATGTGGACGATTCGCCCGGCAGGAAACCGGTGACTGACGGCACGCTTGTAATCTTCTTCATTGATCGTTATCAGTGTATCCGTCCAGCGTGCACAAAGCCGCTCTACAGGGTAATACATCAGCCAGCTGCTGAGCGGAGATCCATCGCAGAAATGAAAGCCGTGAGCTGTGTAATAGACCTTTGTTTCTGGTACGTTTCTCGCAGCGAGTCTACCAAGGACGCCGCCTACCGGAGTATGAGCATGTACAATGTCATAACGTTCTGCTTCCAGAAGGCTTTTCAACTCCTGATAAGCTGCAGCATTATTCCTGTCGATGGGACTTCTTGAAATCGGAAGCGTGATTTGCCGGTCAACTTCCTCAATCTGATCTCTGCCTCCAGCCGCAGCGTGCACTTCCCATCCATGCTGTTTCAGCCATCGTATGAAAGGCAGATGAAATACGTTAAAATGATAGGAAACAGTTGCTACTAAAAGTATCTTCTTCATGTCGGCTCTTCCTGGAGCGCCTGGCTGATTTCCTTCTTCAAAAATGGGATTAGAGCGTCCCTCAGCTTTTTATCCCGCATCGCATACGATATCGTCGTTTGTATAAACCCTAGCTTTTCTCCCACATCATACCGGATCCCTTCGAAATCATACGCGTATACCTGCTTATCCAATGCAATATCTCTGATCGCATCTGTCAGCTGAATTTCTCCTCCGGAACCTGGTTCTGCGTGTTCAAGCCGCTCAAAAATCTCAGGTGTTAGAATGTATCTGCCTAAAACAGCAAGCTCTGAAGGTGCCGCAGCGGGAAGAGGTTTTTCTACTAATGAGCGAGCTCTGTACAAGCGCCCCTTTACCTTTTCTGCATCTACAATACCATAGCGTCCAGTTTCGTCACGTGGTACCTTCTGAACCCCTAGTATTGAAGCCTGGTGTGTTTCAAACTCCTCTATTAATTGCTGAAGGCAAGGCTTATCTGAATGAACGATATCATCTCCGAGCAGCACGGCGAATGGCTCATCACCGATAAATTTTCGTGCACACCATACTGCATGACCGAGACCTTTCGGTTCTTTCTGGCGAATATAATGAATGTCCACCAGCGTGGAGGAGACCCTTACTTTTTCAAGCAGATCATGCTTATCTTTTTTCCAAAGTGACTCTTCTAGTTCAAATGCATGGTCAAAATGATCTTCAATGGCCCGCTTTCCTTTTCCGGTCACAATAATGATATCCTCGATTCCGCTTGCGACCGCTTCTTCTACAATATATTGAATAGTCGGTTTATCAATAATCGGCAGCATTTCCTTCGGCATCGCTTTTGTCGCCGGCAAAAATCGTGTTCCTAATCCAGCAGCGGGAATAATTGCTTTTTTTACTTTCATTTCTACCCCTCCTCTCCTAAGCGGTTGTTGTTTCTGCAGGAAGCGTTCTCCTATTGGCCTTTTCAAGCAAATGGAGGCGCAGCTCTTCTCTTGACTCTGTATCAAATGTATGCAGGACCTGTTCAAGTTCATCCAGCGGGATAGACGTAGCCTTTCCAAGATATATTTTTGGATAAATCTGATCTTCGTGAATTTCTTCTGGGTTTAGCAGCTCTTCATATAATTTTTCTCCCTGTCGTACACCTGTGTATACTATTGGAATTTCATCAGTTGTATATCCGCTGAGAGCAATCAAATTCTTTGCTAGATCCGTGATTTTTACCGGTTCACCCATGTCCAGTACGAATGTTTCTCCTCCCTCAGCTAATGCGCCTGCCTGCAGCACCAATCTTGAAGCTTCAGGTATAGTCATGAAATAACGAATCATATCAGGATGCGTGACCGTAACAGGGCCGCCTGCTTCAATTTGCTTCTTAAATAAAGGAATCACACTTCCATTACTTCCTAATACGTTACCAAATCGTACAACACTGAACTTTGTATTGCTCTCTTTGTTGACATGATGTACAAGCATTTCTGCGAGTCTTTTAGTCGCTCCCATTACACTTGTTGGATTTACCGCTTTATCCGTTGAAACCATCACAAACGTTTCTACTCCTGCCTCAGATGAGGCAAGTGCTGTTTGATAGGAACCTAATGTATTATTTTTTACTGCTTCATGCGGACTGATTTCCATTAAAGGCACGTGTTTGTGTGCAGCTGCATGATAAACGTGATTAGGTCTGTATGTTGTCATAATATCCAGCATTCGCTCGTAATCTTGCACATCTGCGATTAATGGTACTAATTCGATTGATGGGTACAGTTGTTTAAGCTCCATGTAAATATGATAGATACTGTTCTCGCCATGTCCTGTCAGCAATAGTTTTGCAGGTGCGAATCCGGATATTTGCCGGCAAAGCTCTGATCCAATTGAGCCCCCCGCACCGGTTACTAATATCGTTTTTCCTTTCATGCCATTCGAAATGACTTTTTCTTGCAGCTTCACTTGTTCACGACCAAGTAAATCCTCAGGTGAAACATCTCGTAATTCCTTCACGGATAACTTACCTGTAACGAGATCTTCTATCATCGGCAAGACCTGTGTTTTAACAGCTGATTTTAATGCTGCTTCGTAAATACCATGTATTTGACTCTTTTTTAACGAAGGAATTGCAATAATGATACGTTCAATTTCATATTTTGCGGCAATTTCAGGTATGGTTTCGGTAGGACCTTTTACAGGAAGCGATAATATATCTAAATGCTGTTTGTTCGGATCATCATCTACAAATAATACTGGCTTTAAATCGCATTCTGAATTTTGAATAAGCTGCCTTGCCAACATTGTTCCAGCTGACCCTGCTCCTACGATCATGGTTCGTTTTCTCTCAACAGAATCATTTCGCAGTTGATCTTGTCTAAGCCTTAGGAAAAACCGCACACCTCCGACTCCTAACAGCATTAAAGCCCACGTGACAAACAAAACTCGATATTGTATATAGCTGAACACGGCTAGCTGAATGATCCCGTTTAATATGACGGCAGCCGTTAATGTCTTTACAATTAATTTCATCTCCCCTATGCTCGCATACTGCCAAACTTTTTTATTCATTCGAAAGTAGGCCGAAGAAACATAGTAGCTAAATAAGATGATTAACAGGGACAGCCAATATATGTTGTTAAAGGCTACATCCGTTACATCTACGATGACATAGCTGGATGTAAAGGCAGTTGCTATTACAGATGTATCCAATATCAGAAACAGTTTTTTGCGCATTATTATCCTCCTTTCCTTTTTATTAAGCGAGAAGCCAGAATGTACTGGCTTCTCGCTTAATAAAAAAGTGGGCCTTCAACCCATCCTCACTCCACACCATTGACGACCAGCGTCTAAGGGCTTCCCCCACAGCATGAACGAGTTCTGCGTTTGATAAAGGAGCTTGCAGAACCTCCTCTTATAAAAAACTATCGTGCTTAATAACGAACGTTATGTTAAAAAAATTATCGTTTCAGCCAAGCTAATTTTCTTGTGTTAAACAATGCTCCTGTTACATGTATTTCATAACTTTCAAGGGAAGTTTTCAATTCGTGAAGATCATGAGTACTTGTCTTCATTCTTCTTACTACTACCAAGCTGCTGTCGCTTTTAGCAGCAAGTAATTTTGCAGTTACATTTGTTTGCAATGATCCTGTATCAATAAACACATAATCGTACATACGTTTTGCCTGATACAAGATGTCATCCATTGCATTAGTTTGAATAACAGATTCCAGCTGCTTCGATATTGTTCCCGAAGGAAGTATAGATAATCCTGGAAACTCACTTTTTATTACTGCATCCTGTAAAACACCTCCGTCAGCTAAAAGGTTGCTAAATCCCTCATCGTTTTCAATCCCGAATATTTTATGCAGCCTGGGACTGTCAAAATTACCATCTATCAGTAATACACGCTTTTCTTCTTTGCTAAAAGAGATACCTAGATAAGATATTAATGTTGTTTTACCTTCATATTTATTTTGAGATAATACACTGAAAACTTGTGAATGACGTTTCTTTGCGCCAAATACTATATTTGCTTTAATTCTTCCATATTCCTGATCTAACTTAGTGCCCGCTGCTTCATAAAAAATCTGCATATCTTTCCTCGTTTTAAACAACATTTTCACCCTCTTTTACGACTGCGGCTTTCTTTTTTACCTTTTTGGGGCGCATTGCAAGTCTGTTTATTTTTGATGTAGCTCCCATAACTGGTGATTCGAGAATTAATTCCACTTCCCGTTCGGTACGAATCCGGCGATCCATTCCATCTATTAACAAAGCAGCACCGATTCCGGCTGCCAAGCCTGCCGCTATCGAGATCAGCTTCATTGTTTGACTGTTGTCCGTCACGTATATTCCTGCCTCCTCAACTTTCGCCTCAGACAGGACTGTCACGGTAGGAGTATTCGCTTTTTCGCCTGCAATCTCCGGGAAGGTCTCTACTACCGTATTTACAAGTTCCGTAGCTTCCTCAGGGCTTCGGCCATTTGCGGTCACACGAATAATTTGAGAGCCTTCAATTTCTTCTGCAGCAATATTTTGATTTAATATGGTTACAGACGTTTCCCATGGAAGCTTTGAAGCTACTTGCTCTAATACCGCTGGCTCATTCATCATGGCTGTTAATGTTTTCATATTAAAGTTAACATCTTCACCTTCATTTACGATGACTGAGGCTTTGGCAGTTGAAATGGGTTCACCAGTGTTTCCGCCCAGCAGGTAAGCTCCACCTCCTCCGATTAGAGCTGTAATCATCACTATAATCCACCATTTTCGGAATAGCGATTGAAAGATTTTTCGAAGCTGGATTTCCTGACCGCTTTCGTTCATTTGGAACCTCCTATCCACCAATTCTTAATAACGAACGGATTGATTGATTTGTTCTTTATTTAATTCTTTATACAAGCTTAATTCGTAATAACGAACAAGTCAACCGATTTTTTTGAATATTTTCTCTTTTATTGTGTGAATATTCGTTTTTAAGAACGTCTTTTTCACTTATAAGGAAAAATCTTTTTAACTCAGTCATTTCACCTTATAAAACCATTTGCATTATTCATTAGACTGAACAGTGTAACTTATCCTGTGGAAGAGTAGGGAGGAGATGATACAATCTACCGCTTCGTTAATAGCGAAAATTTACAGAGTCTTTTTGATGATGAGGCGTGCAGAGAACTGTAAACGTTTTTTGCTTTCTAAACTAAAAAACTTCCGGGGGCAACCCCCCGGAAGTTCTGTATCCTTAGAAAAGGATATTATGCTTTTGTTACGTTAGCAGCTTGTGGTCCACGCTGACCCTGCTCGATTTCGAAAGAAACAGTTTGACCTTCTTCAAGAGTCTTGAAGCCTTCTTCCTGAATAGCGGAGAAGTGTACGAATACGTCGTCCTGTCCTTCTACCTCGATGAAACCGAAACCTTTTTCTGCGTTAAACCATTTTACTGTACCTGTAGTCATGGATAATCCTCCTGCGCGGTCTATGCCGCATATTTATTACTTAATTGAGCTCTCGTTTTATCGTGCAAGAGGAACTGACTAGTTCTTCATCTTACGTGACGTTTGAAATCTCAATAAGCGATCAAAAATGTTGAAATGGTGTTGCTTTGAACAGTAGATGCTGCCTGTATTAGTTCTTTGTTACGTTAGCAGCCTGTGGTCCACGCTGACCCTGCTCGATTTCGAAAGAAACAGTCTGACCTTCTTCCAAAGACTTGAATCCTTCTTCCTGGATCGCGGAGAAGTGTACGAATACGTCGTCCTGTCCTTCTACCTCGATGAAACCGAAACCTTTTTCTGCGTTAAACCATTTTACTGTACCTTGAGTCATGCATAATCCTCCTGCGCGGCTATATTAACCGCATAATATTACTTGATTGAGCAGTTCTTTTATTCGTGCAAGAGGAACTTTCCAGTTCTTCACTTACTTTCATAGCCGAACCTCAATAAGCTATTTCCTAGTATAGTACATGAAACCTAAAAAGGAAACCCTTTTTTCATTATTTCTTATCTTTGCCTTTGCTGGAAGCTGTCATCCATACTCCCATCATGACGATCAATGCTCCGGCAACGTGCGGCAGCCGTACAATCTCATTAAGCCAGGCTGCTGCTCCTGCCATCGTAAAGACAGGAAGTAAATTAAGAAAAACGGATGCTTTTGCTGCTCCCATCTCCCCGACCGCTTTATTAAATAGAAGAAGCGCAATGATTGATGGAAAAATGGCGAGGTAGGCTATACCGACTGCTTCTGGCACCCCGGGCTCAGGGATACCAAGCAGGAACCATTCAGCAGCAATAAAAGGCAGCAGAATAACGACCGAGAGGCCGTTCATTACCAGTACTGCCGCAAATGCAGGAAAGTGGCTCATATACGTTTTCACGAGCAGCGAGTAGGCAGACCAGCACAGCACAGCTCCTATCATTAAGACATCCCCTGGATTCCATCCCATACCGCTCCCTGTCACGATCGCGCCCTCAGTAACGACCACCAGTGCTCCTGCACCTGACACTGCGGCTCCGGTCCACTGGCGCCAGCCCAGTTTTTCTCTTAAAAGAAGCGCGGCAAGCAAAATGGTAACTGCCGGAATCGCTGTCTCAAGCACTGCAACATTCGAGGCCGTCGTAAACTGCAGCGACGCATAGATGAACGTATTAAAGAACGTTACGCCTGTGATCGTCATCCAGAAGAAAGGACGCCGCTTTTCTATAAACAGCGCCCGGTACTCCCAGGCTGTTCTCCAGGCGAATGGAGCCAGCAGTAAAAAAGCAAACAGGAGGCGCATAAATGCAATCGTGAAAGGCGGCAAATCGTTGATCGCCTTTCCAGTAAGAATATTGCCGGAATAAAACAAGACGACCAGAATCATGAAGAGCGATCCGCGTAAAATGACGGGCTGCCCCCTTTACGGCAGGTCGTTGCCTGCAGCTGTATAAAGTTCATACCACTGCTCACGGCTCAGGTTTACATTGGATGCGGCTGCTGCTTGACGGATTCGGTCCGGAGTCATCGAACCTATTATCGGCTGGATAGAGGCCGGGATACGGAGCAGCCAGGCTGCCGCTGCAGTGGTTTTCGATATACCCTTTTGTTCCGCAATTTCTTCCAGCTTTTTATTTACTTCCGGAAAGTCGCTGTTATCAATAAACGGCCCTTCAATCATGCCATGCTGAAACGGAGACCAGGCTTGAATTGTCATTGATTCTTTTCTGCAGTATTCAAGCAGCATACCGTCCCGCTGAACAGCACCTTCTCTGTGCATATTTACCTGCAGACCAGCATCAATGACTGGCGTATGCATGAGACTGAGCTGAATCTGGTTGATAATCAAGGGCACATCTACATATTGCTTGAGCAGCTCGATCTGTCCAGGATGATGATTGCTTACGCCAAAATAATGGACCTTTCCGCTTTTCTTCAGTTCAGAAAATGCGGAAGCCACCTCTTCAGGCTCCATCAGCACGTCCGGCCGATGCAGGACGAGAATATCGAGGTTCTCTGCTCCAAGCCGTTTTAAAATCTTTTCAACGGATGTCACGATGTGCTCTTTGGAAAAATCATAAAAGCCGCTGCGGATTCCGCATTTTGATTGAAGAATCAGTTTATCCCGATCCGCGCCTTTCAAATCCACTGCTCTGCCGAACACTTCCTCAGAGGCTCCCCCTCCGTAGATGTCCGCGTGGTCAAACAGCGTAACTCCCTCTTCGAGACTTGTACGAATGACGGCGTCTGCGTCCTTTGTGCTCAACCCTGCCATCCGCATACATCCCAGGGCTACTTCCCCTGCCTGAAGCGGGCTGCTTCCGATATTTATGACTTTCATCCTAATCACTCCTTTATATCCTCTTATCTGAGACCTGTTTTATTGTAGCACAAAGGCGTTTCTGACAGCGCGGAAACCGTTTTCTTCTAATTTACAATAAAAGGATTTAAAAAGAGTCTATTAACGATTGACTGTTCCCAAATCTGAGTATTCAGGTTTATTTACCTACCCTCTTCATACGGTTTATATTTGGGTCAGGAAAAACGTGATGCGTCATGATTTTCTGTTGGCATCAGGCGGGTTCTCCGGTTCCCGCCGCCAGAAATATTTGTTTATGGAGGGTTGTACTGTATGGATGTTCGTATGAATACGCGTACGCGTCAATGGCTGCTGAAACAGGGCGGTGTCGTCACGGTTGATCCGTTTGTATTTCCGGGATTGATTAAAAACAAACGGATTCTGATTGATCATGATATTTCCCACGCGGAGCCGGAGAACAAGGAAGCTTATCACCAGTTTGATGTCGATGGAATTACGGTTTATCTCCACCGTAGCCTCACGATGAAGCACGCTGTCACTTTTTCTGTCGGAGGACGTGCACCGTTTGAGCAGATGCAGGTGAGCGGCGTACGCCGTCTTTTTACTGAAAATACGTGGTAGACCTTTTCTACCGCTAAAACAGAAGCCGCCCAGCCTCTCGGCCTGGACGGCTTCTTTTGTTTTACTTGCTTTAGAACAATGCCGTAAAGGCAAACCCTAATGCAACGGCACTAATAATCGCAACCAGTCCCGGAATCATAAAGCTGTGGTTAAATACATAATTTCCGATTTTGGTTGTTCCGGTGCGGTCAAAGTTGATTGCGGCAATAAGCGGACCGTAGTTCGGAATAAAGAAATAGCCATTTACTGCCGGGAACATGGCAATCAGAAACAGCGGGTTGATGCCTAATCCTACTGCAAGCGGCATCAGCGCGCTGACTGTAGCCGCCTGGCTGTTCAGGAATATCGACATGAAGAACAGAGCAAATGCAAAGATCCACGGGGCCGTTTCCACCATTCCCTGCACCGCTGGTTCAATTTGATCCATATTCGCCTGGAAGAACGTATCCCCCATCCAGGCAATCCCGAATATCGCAACGACAGCTACAATTCCTGCACGAAACACGCTTCCCTCTGCCAGTTTATTCACATTAACTTTCCCTGCCAGAATGATGATTGCAGCAACTGTCAGCATAATGATTTGAATCGTATACGGCATCGACAGCGGCTCCATTTCGCCGTCTACCGCAAAGGAAGGTCTAAGCTCCGGAATACTTCCAAGCAGAACGATCAGCATCGCAGCAGCCAGAAACAGCCAGACCGAAAGCTTTGATACGGTTGTTACCTCTGCGGTATTTTCTCTCACTGCGGCAGGACGCAGCCCTTCTTTCACGCGCTTTTGATATTCCGGGTCGTCCTCCAGCTCAGCTCCCCGCTTCCGAATCACGAAAGCAGAAATCATAATCGCTGTAAAGGTTGCCGGAATGGTTACGGCAAGAATTTGAAAGAGCGTAATGTCGAACGGCGCCAGCAGAGCTACTAAGGCAACGGTTGCAGCTGAAATCGGGCTGGCTGTGATCGCCTGCTGCGAAGCAATGACAGCGATGGACATCGGTCGCTCCGGCCGTACTTTCGATTCCTGTGCAACTTCAGAAATAACGGGAAGCAGCGTGTAGGCGACGTGCCCGGTTCCAGCAAAAAAGGTGAAGAAATAGGTGACTACCGGAGCCATAAATGTGATGCGCTGCGGGTTTTTGCGCAGGATTTTCTCCGCAAGCCCGATCAGATAATCCATACCGCCAGAGGCCTGCAGGGCACCGGCCGCTGTGATAACCGCCACAATCATCAGCATGACATCAATCGGCGGCGACGTCGGCTCCAGACCGAAACCAAACGTCAAAATGGCAAGGCCGACCCCGCCCATGACGCCGAGGCCGATACCCCCGATTCGTGCTCCTATTACGATAGCGGCCAGAACGACCGCGAACTGAATCCAAAACATAGTTCTGTTCCTCCTGATTCATTTATGCAGACGTCCAGTCTGTTTTAACGCTCTTTATCATAGCAGTACACTGCAGAGAAGACGAGTCAGCTGTAGCCGGCTTCTTTGCATTTTTGCCGGCTCTGCTTTCTCAAAACGCTCTGAGCTTTCTGCTCCTCCTATTTTAAAGAGTATTATCGCATATGCACATCAATAAGCTCATGAAATCGATTACATCTGTTATTTGCTCCCATACCTGTTTTTTTGAATCAAATCAGGTTTGATAATCACCAAAAAGCGGAAATAAATAAGCGAACATGTGTTCTTGACCTGCTTTTCCGTTCAGAGTAAGATAAACATAGTGATTCCATCAGGAGGGCTGTCACATGAACCAGACTATTTTTCTTATCGATATGCAATCGTTTTTCGCCTCAGTGGAACAGCAGAAGTATGGACTTGCCCTCGGGACGCCGCTTGTTGTGTCAGGTGCTCCTTCGCGCCCCTCCGGCGTTATTCTTGCTGCAAGTCCGGAAGCCAAGCAGGCTGGTATTACAAATGGAGAGCGCCTCCGTGACGCAAGGCTGAAGTGCCCGAACGTGCGCATTGTCCCCCCGCACATGCAGGACTATCTCGACTGGTCCCTGCGAATCACCGATATTTTTGAAACGTTTACTGATCAAGTGGAACCTTACAGTATTGACGAGCAGTTTATGGATGTATCCGGATCCATTCGCCTCTTCGGTTCGCCGGAGAAGACGGCTGCTGCCGTTCAGGAAGCTGTTTATCAGGAAACGGGAGTCTATGCACGTGTCGGGATCGGCGACAATAAAGTGCTTGCTAAGATGGCGTGTGATTTGTTTGCAAAGAAGAGCAGCAGCGGCCAGGCCCGGCTCACGTCAGACGATGTAGAATCCAGGCTCTGGCCTCTTCCGGTCGAAAAGCTGTTCCGGGCCGGCGCGAAAATGAGCCGCCACCTCCGAATGCGCGGTCTTCAGACCATTGGCGACTTTGCCGCACTGAAACCTGAAGAAGTCCGCTCAAGATGGGGCATTCACGGTCAGGTGCTGTGGATGAATGCACAGGGCGTTGATCATTCTCCGGTTACCACCGAGACCTTTTCCGGTCAGAAAGCGATCGGCAACGGGATGACACTGCCGGCTGAGTACGTTCGTCTGGAAGACATTGAACTCGTGCTGCTCGAGCTGTGCGATGAAGTCTGCAGCAGGGCCCGTCGGGAGTTGAAAGCAGGAATAACTGTTTCCTGCGGGGCTTCCGGTCCAGCCGGCGGCTTTCACCGCAGCATCTCCATGCAGGAACCTTCCAGCGCCGCTTCGGCCGTCTTCGCAGCTGCCGCTTCCCTGCTCCGCCGCTTCTGGTCCGGCTTTCCCGTCCGCCGGATTCATGTGTCTCTTTCCGGACTTTCGCCCGATGGCTGTATCCAGCTGAATCTATTTCGGGATCCCGGCAAACAGCTTGCTTCCCGGGAGCTCGGCTACATGACTGACCGGCTCCACGACCGGTTCGGCAAACATGCCGTCAGGCGGGCTTCCTCCAAGCTGCCTGCTTCCCAGTTTCAAGAGAGAGCGCAGCGAATTGGAGGTCACTTTAAATGAAAGATCGTTATTTAAAGCGAGGAAATTTAATGTGGGAAGGCAGCCGTATGATGCTGCACGAGCATACGGCTGCCTTGAAAAAGCGGGCGGAACTGCAGAAACGCACACCGCCGCCCTCCCTCACCTCTGAAGACTGGGCCCTTTTCGGAGAACGGCTTCATACCGCTTCTTTTCAAGGGTTCGAAGTCGAGCTTCTTTTTTGGGAAGATGGCGCCGTCTACAGTGCAGTCGGTGTTCCCGTCCTTAGCGAAAAACGTATTTATATAGAAGGAACCGAGTTAAAGCCGGAACAACTGATTCGGGTAACGTATGCATAATACTTTGCAAATGCGAACGGCTGTGTCATGCTCACAGAGAACATTTCACAAAAGGAGTTGACCTGCATGATGCATCATACGATTCCTTTGAGTCAAAGTGTGCTGCGCGGCTCGTTCAGCCGGGACTACGATCCTGTTCTGACAGCTGCCTCAGAGGACACCATTACATTTCAAACACCAGATATCGAATGGGGATACAGCCCTGAACCGGGAAAAGCAGTACGAACGCTTCGACCGGCTGCAGAAGAAGCCGATCCAAAGCATCCGGTTATCGGTCCGATCGAGATTCAAGGAGCATCCCCCGGCATGACGGTCGAAGTACGTATCCAAAAGCTTGAAACCGGCTGGTATGGACGGAGCTGGGGTGGCGGAGCCGGCACTTGGCAGAGCGAGGCCATGCAGCTGACGGGTGATCGGACGGCGATCGACTGGCGTCTTGACCGAGAGACCTCGACGGCTACTGCTGACATAGGAGACGTCTCCTACACGGTTCCGATGCAGCCTTTTCTTGGATTGATTGCCCTGCAGCCGCGAGGAAGAGACGTCTATCCGACCCCTCCTCCTTACTATACCGGCGGAAACATTGACTGCCGGGAGCTGACAGCAGGCAGCAGCCTTTTTCTCCCCGTAGAAACGGAGGGAGCAATGCTATACGCCGGCGACGGCCATGCAGCCCAGGGTGATGGAGAAGTAAGCGGTACAGCAATCGAGTGTCCGATGGATAAAGCAAGCATTCAAATCATCCTGCATCCGGACATGACGCTCACCCAGCCCTACGCAAAAACTCCTGCCGGACTCGTTACCTTTGGTTTTGATACGGATCTGAACATTGCATGCGCCAATGCGCTGCGGGACATGAACCGGCGGATGGCTGCTGCATTTCAAATCACAGAAGAGCAGGCCGCCGCACTTGCCGGCGCTGTCGTAGATCTCCGCATCACCCAGGTCGTTAATGGTGTAAAAGGCGTGCATGCGGTTCTTCCTGAAGATCGGCTGCACGTTGCCGGACTCGCGAGCGACTCCAGTTGAAAATCAACGTATTAAAAAAACGCTTCCGAAGCCTGCTGGCTTTGCGGAAGCGTTTTTTCGTATCGATGATGCTCAGGCTCCAGGTTTACGGGTCCGGTTTGAAAACCTGGCTACCGTATAATAAGCCCGGTCATACAATTTCGCTTTAACACGGCGACGACGGCGTTCAAAGGATATCCATCCGCCGATGGCGGCAGCTGCAGCCGCAGCTGCCAGTAAAATCAACATCCACATAGCAGACTCCTTATTTAATACGACGATCTCCTGCATCCAGCTGCAGGAATGAAGTCAGTTTTTCCCATCCGCGTCCGTAAGGGGACAGGGGACGAAGCGTTCGGTATGGCCGGTTTGTGCCATCTTTTAGATTACGGGCTGCGTGCCGGAAGCGCTGAGCCGTATCTTGGTCCGGGTAAAGCGCAACAGGAAATCGTGAGGCAGAGGAATCCATATTTGTAATCCAGCCGATCACATTATCCGTTAATGTATAGGACAGGCAGGCTGCCATCGTTCTGTCTTTCTCAGGGTCGTACCGATTCAGCACGACAGCGGGCGAAACACCGATGGACTCCAGCTTTCCTACAACACCGTCTGCACAAGGGATGGAGCTTTCCTCCATCGTAGTCACCAGAACCGTTTGAGAGCTAAGATTTCCCCAGATCTCATAAGCCGCTTGCGGGACATCTGCAATGATCCATTCGAACGTCCCATTTTCCGCTTCATCCTTCAGCCTCGGCAGCTCTTCTGAGCGGGCCTGCATGATTTTCAGCAGCGGAGTATACGGAACGCTTCCATCTGCAGTGCCTGCCGCACCAATCAGGCAATCAGCCTTTTCCGAACAGTCAATTAACAGTACGCGCCTGCCGCTTAATGCGAGCGATACAGCGAGGTTAACCGCAGTCGTCGTTGCACCTGATCCTGACTCACCACTGGTAACACTGACAAATGGAATCATTGCATAACGCCTCCTTATAAAAATGAATACCTTCCACGGACGGTTCTCCTCTGCTACAATAAAAAGCATCATGCTTGATTGAGGAGGTCCTTCATTATGACGTCACGCTATCATTGCTGCGCTACGTGCCAGCATTTTTCTGCAGCGAAAACAGCAGACGGGATGACGTACACGTGTGTACGCCTTGGATATGTAACAAAACCGTCCTATCAGTTTTCATGCTGGGAGCCGCGCAGTGATATACGGACAAAAATGAAGAACGAACAGTGAAGTTCTTTACCCGAATTGGCAGACCTTAAACACCAGCAAAACGGGAACGCACGTTCTATTTAACCACTAATCAGCCGGCGTGTCAACCTGATGAATCGCCTCAAAATCGTCTGACTATCTTTTTCTCACCACTGCTCGTTACCTGCACCGGTAAACAAAGACCCGCTCCAGTTAAACAGAGCGGGTCGTCCAGAGTGTTGATAAAGTATTTTATAGTAAATATCCTTACACCTGCCTGTATCTGCGGACACTCGCTTTCCGGAGGGAACGGGCTCGGCTTTCCCTTCTTCCATCGGAAGCGCTGGATCTTCGCCTCGTTCTGATCCTCCCGGAGTCGAGCTCCTTCGATGCAGGCAGCTGGCAGTGCGTTTCATGTGTCTATTTATAAAGGCACGATCGGCTTCCATACGGATAGAACCTTCCGATGAGGCGTTTTGATGTTAAATAGAGATACCAGTCCTTCATCGAACGCATGATAAACGTAAAAAAACAGTCGCGTCTGCCTGTCGTGACGTTGTTCTCCAACAAACAGAGCCGTTTTCCCGATGCGTCCGGCATGCCCGTGGAAGCCGCGCCATCCTCCCTTGCCTTTCTTCCCTTCATATAGGGGTCACTCTGAGAAATAGCTGAAGGCCAGCCCACGGAAGACTATGTAAGCAGAGAAAAATACAATCAAACGAATAAACATATAAGTTGAAAGACTTTTTTCAACAGCCAGAACGACCCGCTCCAGTTAAACGGAGCGGGTCGTTCTGTATGCCAGCCTGGCAAAGCCAAAAACAGCTGCTTACTGCTGATGCTCGGCCAAAAAATCGAGCATACGGCGGTAGACTCGAATCTCATTTTCTTTTTTCGAGAAACCGTGTCCCTCATCGTCCAGGACGAGATAATCTACTTCAGTGCCCTGACGTTTTAAAGCTTCTACGATTTGATCAGATTCTTCTTTCACGACGCGAGGGTCGTTCGCCCCTTGAATGACCAGCATCGGCTTTTTCATGCCGTGAAGATACGTAATCGGGGAGTCCTTTTCCAGTCGCTTTTTATCTTTAACCGGATCTCCGAGCCAGCGATCCATAATTGGCTTCCAGTGATCCGGCACCGATTTAATGAATGTGAACAAATTGGATACCCCGAAAATATCGACCACAGCGCGGAAATAATCGCTGTGACGGCCGTGCAGCAGCAGCGCCATATAGCCACCGTAGCTGCCCCCAATCAGAAACAGCCGATCCGGGCTGCAGTATCCTTCTTTAAAGAGCCATTCAATTCCGGCTGTACAATCCAGACGGGGCCCTTCCCCCCAATCCTGTTCAACCAGCTTCACAAAGGAAGATCCATAACCGGTGCTGCCGCGGAAATTAGGAGCGAAAACTGCATATCCTTCGTGCAGAAACGACTGAAACATAGCCCGGTACTGTCGTCTTTCCGCAGCTTGGGGACCGCCATGCGGCCAAAAAATCATGTGTCCGTTATCCTTTTCCGGCTTTGGACGAAACAGAAGAGCTTCTATGTCAGTACCGTCAAACGACGTGTAGCTCACCGTTGACGGCTGAATCAACTCTTCGGAAGGAACGCCCGGGACCAGGTTTTTCGTTAACATCGTCCAGCTGTCTCCCCGGTATCGGAAGATGTTAAGAGGCGTGTCCGCTTCCATTCCCAGCACGTAAATATCGCCACTGGCGGTCATAGAAAACTGCTGAATAATAGAGAAAGGGGCTTGCAGCTCCTCCGGATCAGCAGCGCCGCTGCGCCATCGGTAAAGCTTATCTGCGACTCCTTTTTCCGTTGTGAAAATCAAATCTCCACTTTCTTCATGACGCTTAAGCGACGTAATGCTCTCATTCGGAAGAGAAAGCACAGGCTGCTGGCTTCCGTCTCTCAAATCAACCTTTGTTAAAAAAGAAAACTCCGCTTCCTCATTTGTTACCATAAACAGCGTATGGTCATCTGTAAAAACAGCATCTCCCGTTACATGAGGCTCATCAGGTGTACGGCTTAAGGCCTGCCATTCTCCCTCATAAACCGCATAAGCAGGAACGTGCGTATTAGCACGCATTTCGCTTACAACCGCAAGGGTTCCATCCGGACTTACCGCTTTAAAAAACGCGGCACCTCGTTTTCCTTCAAACAGCTGTTCAAGCGAGTGGCTCTCCAAGTCGTAGCGCCATCCAGTTAAAAAAGATGGGTTGCCTCTGCTCGATGAAAAATAAAGACTGCCGTCTTCGCGGAGATCATGAAAAAAGTGCTTTTCTCCTGGACGTGCTTCAAAAAGCTGTTCCGGAAGCCCGCCTGCCGGCGGCAGTGCATGCAGCTGATAGTTCTCGTCTCCGTCTTTATCGAATGCGGCAATCACACAGGAACCACGTTTATCCTCTTTTAAAAATTGGGCTGATTGACTGGTCTGCGCGAACAGATATGGAAAGCCATCCGGTAAATCCATCGCCCATACATTCATTTTCCCATTGAGATTCGTTGAAAAAAGCATGCGCTTCTCATCCGGCGAAATGGAAAAATGCTGAATCACATACGTCCGGAAAAACTGCTCGACGCGAGCCGGGCGGAATTTCATTCTTCCACCTCCCCGGAAATGCGAAAGGCTATTTTTCCAAACTGCCCGGATTTCTCCATGCGCTGAAATGCTTCATTAGCATCCTTCAGCGAAAAGGTCTTGTCCATGAGCGGGTGAATATTGTGCTTACTGATAAAGGCAAGCATATCCCGATATTCTTCATGACTCCCCATAGTAGACCCGAGTAAATTGTACTGCCCATAAAAGAATTCACGCAGATTCAGCTTTACTTCATCACCCGCAGAAGCTCCAAACATCACCATCGTGCCGCCTTTTTTTAGCTGATCCAGAGATTTCTGAAACGTTGCTGCTCCAACGGTTTCAACTACGAGATCCACCTTTTCTCCTTCAAGCTGCTCTTCCCAGTTTCCAGAGCTGTCGATCGCTGCATCGGCACCAGCTTCAAGCGCCATACGTCTCTTTGCTTCAGAGCGGGACGTGACTATCACCCTCGCACCAGTTTTTTTGGCAAACAAGAGCATCAGTGTTACAGCTCCTCCGCCTACGCCGGGAAGTAGGACCGTATGCGAGCTTTGCAGGCCTCCGCGAGTAAACAGCGCACGGTAAGCAGTTAACGCAGCAAGCGAAAAGACTCCTGCCTCCTCCCATGATAAGTGAGGGGGCTTCGGCTCCAGTGAAGAAGCCGGTACTACAGCGTATTCCGCGAAAGTGCCGTCACCCGGAAACCCGAGAATTTCAAAGCCCTCCGGTGGTGCCGGACTTTCTTCCTCCCAGTGCAGCCCGGGGTTCACAACAACTGCCTCTCCTTCCTCCAGTCCTTCTACATCTTCCCCCAGCTTATCCACGATCCCGGCACAATCAGAACCGATCACGAGCGGATTATCTTCCGTATGTCGATGAAGCACGAACAAATCCCGATGATTCAAGCCGGCTGTAACGACTTTCAGCCTGACCTCTCCTGCACCTGGCTCCGGTTTCGGTATATCCTTTACCGCAGTCCCCTTCAGTCCAGGTTCTCCAGCATGTACAAACGCTTTCATAATGAAGGTCCTCCTTTGACACTATCTGATAAAGGCTGATAGTGTTGATTGGTTCCGTTTTCCATTATACTATAAGTAAATGCATGATTCCCAGCGGGGAGGAGGCGGACGATGAAACTGACAGAAGAACAGCTCCCGGAAAGCGAACGGCCGGTATGGCGAAAGCTTCAACAGCTTGAGCGGCGGGAAAAACAGATTCTCTGGCGGCTGATTCAGCATTCGTCCAAGGATCACCTCTGCATCGTGCAAAACGTTACACCAGCCGTCAACGAACTTGAAGAGCAGGGACTGATTCAGCGCAACCCCGCTTATCAAAGCAGAAACGGCACCAGCTATTACGTGCTGCGGAGGACGCCGCATCTCATGAAAAAACTGCAAACTGCTGCTATCAGGCAGGAAAAAGCTTTTTAGAGGAGGAATTACGTGGAACTGCTTATTTGGGTGGTCATTGCCGCTCTGTTTCTTTTGAGCTTCGTTGGCCTGCTCTACCCTATCATCCCTTCTGTGCTTGTCATTTGGGCAGGCGTTATCCTGTATGCGTTCTTCATCGACGGAGCAGGAGTCAGCTGGTATACATGGCTGTCGCTCGTGCTGTTAACGATTATCATTTTCGTAGCAGATTATGCAGCCAGTATGTACTTCGTAAAAAAATACGGGTCAACTAAACACGGAATGACGGCGGCTACCATTGGCTTGATTATCGGCACTTTTGTTGTACCGCCATTTGGCATCCTGTTCGTACCCTTTCTGCTTGTAATGGCAACGGAGCTTGTGCAGAAACGGACATTGGCTCAGGCGGCCAAAACCGCCGTTGGAACACTGCTCGGCTTTTTGACGAGCACATTTGCAAAAGCACTGATCCAGGCAGCGTTAATTGGTATCTTCCTGATTGATGTTTTCTTGCTGACGTAATTCACACGATAAAGGAGAGCCACATTCATTATGGAAAGTACTGTTCATAAGCATCTTAAACACCAGGCGCTTCTATGGCTGAAGGATAAAATGACCGATTTATGTGCAACAGAAGTAAAGTTTGTTGTAAAGCGGCGAAAGCGGACCGCTGATGCCGTCGGGATTAACATGAAACGAAAGGAATCCCGGATCATTGAAGTAAAAGCAACACGAAGTGATTTTTTGCGTGATCATATTCTGCAGGATGAGCTGGGTTACGAGGCGGTAGCGACATACGCTTACCTCCTGACTCCATCAGGACTGCTTTCGAAGGAGGAAGTGCCAAACCGGTACGGACTGCTTGAAATCGATGAATACGACAGGATTACCGTCACTAAGCGCCCGACGAAAAATAAAGCGCCAAAGCTGAAGCTGGAAACTTTAATAAAGCGAACCGGCCGCGCAGCAACCAACGCTTTTTTGTTTCAGCAGGAGACGAAGCTTTCCCGGGATGAAACGGACGGCGCTTACCGGAAGGATCCAGTGGCTGTTATGGTCCGGGCAACCTGTCCAGCTTGCAAAAAGCGGCGGCCGTATGTACTGGCACCAGAAGCAGAGCAGGTCACCTGCGCACATCGATCGTGCGAGAGAACGTTCGATTTAAGCCGTGCACGGCCTTATCAAACCGCTGCTTATAACGAAGCGTTTCTCCAGCAGCTGCATGAAGCAGCCACTAGGTATGAACCTGATCCGAATGAGCAAGTTACTCATCCACGTTAAAAACCAGGCTGGAAGCATGGACTTCCAGCCTGGCAGTGTGTCGATAACGTCTTTAAGGATGAATAACGCTCTCTCTGAGGTCACTCGTTTTCCGGATAGACCGGGCTCGGCTCTCCTTCCGCTGTATGCCGGAGCTTCGCCTCGTTTTGAGCCGCGGCCCTCCGAATTCAGCAGCTGGCAGGACCTTTCAAGTGCCTGGTTTTTCTATCAGAAGCAGACATTTAGTCATTAAGCTGCTCGAAACCGATGTCATCGATAATCATCCGTCCGGGACCTTCACCGAACCGGAATTCCAGCGCAGCAAGCTCACTCGGTGCATACCCATCAAATAAAGCGGCAGGGATCACATACGTTTGAAAGACAGGTTCGATCGCTTCTTCATACTTGCCGTCCCGGAACTGATCTTCCAAAAATGGATATCGGGAATACTGAGTCCAGATGGCTGATGGGATATCGTAGTAGGCCTGAAGGGGAATATCAACGGTTTCTCCATCTTCAAACAGCAGACCGATTTCCAGAGAAGGATCGGTAGAACCTCTAAGCTCCCCTCCCAGCTCGCGGTCCATTTGCGACATCGAAAACGTGAGAGCATCTTCATCTCCACTAAAATAGTCATTCCGATACTCTTCAGGAAGCAAAAGCCGGTAGGTTCCGCTGTCTCCCCACTCCAAGATCACACCATCAGCTGCTTTCCGATTCCCAGCGCGATCCTCTGTTGATGTTTTCGCCCACTCTGTAAACCCTTCGGCCTCGGCTGCGACCCCTTCCGGAAATTCGCTGCGGTCATTATTTCGATTAAACGTGACGAGAGGCTCATAATGCCCAGTCTGAAAGCGCGATACGTAGCTGGTGTCCGGAAGCCAGTCTGCACCGTAGCGTACGTCCCGGAATAGCAGCTCATACTGGGTTTGGTTTCGAATCGTGGCATGCAGAAACGCCGTGATGAATGTTTTCGCAACCGCACGCTGATCTTCCGGCTCCATCATTTGCTTTCTGCTCAAAAACATGCCCCCAGGGAGGCGCATATCCGCCCGCCCCCAGGCCGTATTAAACTGGCTGTGATTAGCATCCGCTATATAAATAGCTGCTTTCAGTTCTTCCCCTTCCACAGTGGTGCGCCCATACTGTCTGTCACCGCGGAAATTATGCACATCTCCGTCCCGGGCTCCGTGCAGCGTTAAATAGTTCACTCCTGAGGGAGCGGCCCTTTCGTCATCAACCGTCTGATCTGTAGGAGCAAGACCGATCACCGAGGCGACCGGCAGATCCTCTATACCGGAAAGTGTAAAATCCCCTTCAAAAAATCGTTCATAATCCGGTACCATAGCCGCCGCCTGTCCGCCCCTGGAATGGCCGATCAACGTAATTTGTTCCATATTCAGCCTTCCGGAAAGCACATGATCCTCCTCATTTTGCAGCCTGTTCAGTTCGAGCATATGCTGCATAAACAGCCAGGCTCGAAGCCGCATGTTTTCATCAGGTATTCCTGTCCAGTTGGAGAAATTCACGAAGTTCTGGTCGATAGAAGCTACAGCATAGCCTTGACTCGCTAAATGTTCCCCAAGATAAGAATATCCCTCGTCTGAAAAATTTTCCATTCGATGATTGCCGTGCGCGATAAGGACAATCGGAAAGGGCCCTTCCCCTTCCGGAAGCCACATTTCCCCGTTCAGCGGGAACGCACTCTCATCGAATCCCCAAAAGCGGCTCCGCCAACCCGGCCATTCTCCTTCTTCCACATACCTGGTCGCATCAACCGTTCTCGTGACAAAATCCATTCCTTCGTCAAAGTGATCGCGGTGCCTGTCTCCTCCACTTGCGTAAAACAGCTGCTTCGTCTCAAAAGCCCCGGGTTCACCAGGGTGATCTACTGACAGAGGAGTGATGTACTGGTTGCCTTCAAACGTACTTTCCGACTCGTGCTGATCAATCGTCGGGTGAAAAAACAGCAGAAACAAAAACCAGGTCACCGGAACGAGCGAAAGCAGTGTTTTTTTCTTGCTGGAAGCAGCACCGCCCCAAATTTGAAACAAAAAACCAAGCAAATAGGCACTCAGTATGTAAATCCCTGTCATGATCGCCGTAAAAACCGTGCCAAGACTCGCTTCATCCTGTATGTAATAAACTAAGCCTGCTGTGAAAACGGAAGCACTCAACAACACTCTCGGCAGTGGAATGTAAAACAGAGAAAGCAGCGGTGCCAAGACCGCTGCTGTCAGCGCACAGGCTGCGACCGCTGCGATTGTGAAAGCCGGAACATCGAACCAGACACCTATTCCGGTAGGCGTAGAGAGCGCTCCGATCAAACCGGCTGCAGCTGCCGCAAGAAACATGGCAGCAACAGCACCCTCCAGTCCTCTGTCCCACTGTAGAGTACGTTGCAGACGGGTTCGGAACCAGAAAAGCCAGCTTCTCATCCTTCCCTCCTTGAAACTGTTCGTTAAATCAGACTGCCGCATGACCATTCCTCCAAAAAACTACCATTTTACAGAAGCAGCAAGATCCGCTGCTGCTTGATCTTCAGACAGCTGACGCTGGACGTCAACAGAAGAAAGTTCGCCTGCTGCACATGCGTTCAGCTTTGCCGCAGCAGTCGAGCGGTACCAGCTGCTGTTATAAGCAGCGGTTAATGCATCAACCGCGCGCGGAAACCGGCGGAGCACGTACTTTTGATGGTATGCTTCAGCTTCCGTAAATTGTTCTAAGGGAGCTAGTTCTGTATCCACCTGACGGCCCTCCGCTCTGAACTCGCTCAGCAGAAGCTCTGCCTCCTGATACTGTTTTTCTGTAGTATACAATAAAATAGACATGTACTGTCTGCCGCCATATCCATGATTTTTACCAGAATGCTGATCCCAAAATTCCTCCAGCAGGGTACGAGTCGAGAGAATCTCACTGTCATACGTGATTTCAATCGTTTCACTATGGGAGCCCATATTCCGGTAGGTTGGACCGGGCTCATTTCCGCCTGCGTAGCCGCAGCGAATCGACGTAACTCCTTGTAAACGACCGAACCGGCCGTCTGGTCCCCAGAATCAACCGAGTCCGAGCACGATTTTTTCCTCTTGCATATCAAACGCCTCCAGTCTGTGCGTGAAGTCAATTTATTTTACCATTTTCTGTCCTCTTCTGAAAGAAACAGCAAAAGGCATTGACCGTAACGACTACGGTCAATGCCTTGCCTACTCGAGCTTTAACTTCAGTACAAGCCTGCTCCGGGCTCTCCAAAAGGAATTACCTAACCCGGAGGACGGACTGATTCTTTCAATTTACTGTTCGATTTCTACGTCTCTAAGCTGGTACAGCCCTGAGCCATCTGCCCAGAAACCGCTCACTTCATCCCGGTAGCCCATAATGTGGTCCGGATGATAGAGGAAGGAGGCCGGAGCCATTTCATTCAGGTAGTCTACTGCTTCCACGTACAGGTCTTCACGGGCCTGTTCATCTGTCTCTTCCCTAGCATCTGCAATCAAGGCATCAAACTCCGCATCATCAAAGAAGAAGCGATTTCCTTCTCCAACAGAATCAGAGTGGAAAAGCTCGTGCAGCGGATAGTCTGCATCCATCGTCGGCAAGCTTAGGCCAAGAATGAACATGTCATGCTCTCCCTCTGCAGTAGCATCCAGATAGGCTCCCCATTCAAGTACTTCAATGGATACGTCCACGCCGATCATGGACAGATCCGCCTGAATCAGCTCTGCAATGTCCATTCGCTCCTGACTGTCGTTCGTCCAAAGCGTTGTTTCGAATCCGTCTTCATAGCCTGCATCAGCCAAAATCTGCTGTGCCTGCTCCGGGTCATATTCATTTGCTTCTACTTCATCCGAGAAGCCGAACTGCGTTTCGTTAATTGGACCGACTGCTGGCGTACCATTTCCTTCGAGCACACCTTCCAGCATATTATCTTTGTTCACGGCCATATCAAGCGCTCGCCGCACTTCGGGATCGTTAAATGGTTCTACATCTGCGTTGAAGCCCATATAGGTAATGCTCGCCGCTTCAGTCTGGAAGATGTTTACTCCATCTGTTCCTTCTACACGGGACATATCACTCGGCGTAACTGGATCAATCACGTGAGCAGAACCAGTTTCAAGTTCACCGAGTCTTGTGAGATCCTCAGAAACAACTCGGAACGTAGCGGAATCAACGTTTACACGTCCATCCCAGTACTCTTCGTTAGCGTCCAGGACAACCTGATTACCCGGGTCCCAGTCGTTAAGTGTGAACATACCGCTTCCTGCCGGTTCTTCATTAACAATATCCCCTGGCTGCCCCTCATCTTCCATATTCTCGTAGTCTGCTTCAATCAGAGCTGGCGAGACCATGCTGGACGGATACGTTGACAAGTGAGCCGGCAGTGCAGAAAACGGCATTTCTGTATGCAGTCGAATCGTGTAGTCATCGACGATCTCTATCTCTTCAATGACCTCAAAAAGCCCTGCCCGCGGAGAGCCGACATCTGGGTCCAGAAGACGCTCAAGGTTCTGCTGCACTACTTCTGCATTGAACTCCTCGCCATCGGTGAAGGTAACATCGTCACGAAGCTGGAATTCCCATATATCTTCCTCCACATCCTCCCAGCTCTCTGCGAGATGCGGCTGAATTTCGAAGTTTTCATCTGACTTTGTGAGAGTTTCAAAAATATTAATCTGCACATTACCGGACGGTACGTCACTTGTCGTATGCGGATCGAGTGACGTGATGTCAGAAAGCGTGGCAATAATTAAATCATTTCCTTCCTGAAGTTCTTCCACTTCACCGTCGCCGTTATTGTTGTCTGCAGCTTCCTCATTTGTATTGTTTGTGTTATCAGGCGGTGCACCATCGTTACCCGCTCCATCGTTATCCGGCTCGCTGGCACATGCGGCCAGCACCACGAAAGAAGCCAGCAGACCTGACGTTAAATATGTACTTTTCTTCACAGATTGTTCCCCCTAAAAATAAATAGTTAGCAGTCCGAAAAACTACTGTGATGACAAATGTACTAAATTTGTCGAACAATGTAAAGATTGTTTTTTGAAAATTATATTTATTCCTTTCTTTCAGTCTACGTTTATAGACTTGTTAAGACGCTCTCAACCCCTGTCCTTATGGGATTCACGATGTCATAATATGGGAACAAATTTGTCCCGATTTTTTCTGTGTTGTTAAATTATATATCTATATAGTTATGCTACACTGAACAAAGTGACATTACCGCCAGTTGGAACTGCGATTAATGGAGGAATGACGATGGATATGCACGTACAGTTTGTATCATTTTTTACGGTTCAGTCAGGAGAAGGAAGCGTTCGTCAGGCACGGCTTGAACAAACCGTGACAGCTTCTGAGTATGCCGGCAGCGCGCTTGAGTCCTTTTTGCATGAAGAATTCCGTAAAATGCTGAAGCGAAAGGCGGACCGGAATCCGACAAGCCATAAATCAGCGACAAAGGTAGGGCAGTTTATTGTCGAAGACGGATATGAACTCGGCTCTAATCCAAATTACGCCATGCTGGAAAATCTCCGGCAGGCAGCCTCCGCAGAAGCGCTTGAGAAAGCAGCCGTCCGCCTAGCCGACGCTTACGCCGGAACCAATTCAGCAAGAGGAGGCATTCTCATGCTCGTGCAGCTTACGGTGACAGAATGGTCCTCCCAACCATTTGTCCTCGCTGCTAAATGTGACTTTGAGGACCACATTGTAACGGTAGGCTCATCAGAGGGAGAACTGCTGCGGCAGGTGAATCGAGCGATTTCCACAAAAGGGATGAAAGCCGTTCAATTCCCGCACATGCCGCAGGAAGGCATGATTGAACCGTGGGAAGTAAAAATACACCAGGCTTCCCATGCCAGCTATTTTGAGGATTTTCTGCCTTATGTCGGATATCCGGAGACGAAGCGGGAGGCAGCCGCAGTAGCAGTTATAGAGAGCGCCCGCGAAGCCGTATTGAGCGAATTTGAAGATGACAGTGAAGAACGGATTGCCGAGGAGGAAGTATTGGAGGCATGGGCAAATACGGAAGAGCGAACGCTGCAAAACCGCTGGGATGAAGAGCAGGTAAGAGAAGTCAGCCGCCCGATTCTCGATCGCAATCCTGAGGTTAAACTAAAGCTGAAGCTGGATCACATGAAAATAGAAGGCCTGCTTGAAGACTTTGGCGAACGCCTTCATATTGCGAGAAAAGACGACCGCTATGTGATTGTTCTGGAAGGAGAAGCTTTTTCATTTGATAAAGAAGCATCTCCGGTAGAGTTTCTGCAGCCGGACGATATGGCAGCTGTCTTCGAACGGATTTTAGCTAAGGCGCCTTTCGATTCAGGTCAGTAAGCAGGCTGAAGATGCCGTGCTGTACAGATCTGCGAATGGCATGAAAAGCGCGAGTGCAGCCGAGCTATTCCCGTTATACATGGGGCACCCTGAGTAAGGATCTTCAGGCTGCGCTAATTCCACGGGCACGCCGGACACAAAGGGGAAATGGATTTGTTTGATGGAGAAAAACGTCCCAATCGCTGGACGCTGCGGCTTTTTTTGGTGGGTACGTTGACGTTCATCCCGATTCGACATCGAAGCGCTGCCTAACGAAAGGTTCCCTCTAGATGGAACAAGCTCGTGTGAATCATCACCAGGATTTCAACCGGACAGCCAGCTGCTAAATCGGAGGAAACTCGACTCCGAGAGGATCAGAACGAGGCGAAGATCCAGCGCTTCCGACGGAAGAAGGAAGCGGTTAGCTGAGGCCGTTCCCTCCGGAAAGCGAGGGTCCGCAGATGCAGGCAGATGCAAAGTCATTCACCTGAAATGACTTTATCAACACTCTGAAACCGCCGGAGACGGATCTCCGGCGGTTCTTTTGACGCTTAAGCAGACTTTTTAGCAGCTCGCTTTTTATTAAACAATTCGCGGCGCCGGCGCATGCCCTTCGTAATGTATCCACCTTTAAAGCTCCGCGGTTCATAAGATGCTACAAAGGCTCTTTCTTCAAAGGATTCAATGATCCGGTAAAATTCTTTTTCCCGGTCCCGGCGAGCCGTGCAGAAAAGCATATATCGCTCCGTTTCAATTCCCTGAACGGAAGAAGTGGATACAGAAAAACCTACTTCTCGAAGCCGGGCGACCAGCTCATCATTTGGCTGAGGAATGTTCGCTTCAATCGTGACATAGCCGATCGCAAGCTTTTCTTCCACCATTGCACCAATATAGAGACCGACTCCAAATCCTAATGCATAGGCAGCCATATTGTAGTAGTTTGATAAATCACTTAATACGAGACCGACAGCAACGACATATATAACACCTTCTAGCACACCGAGACCGGCTGCTTTACCTTTTTGAGATTTAACCATCATAATCGTACGAAGGGTCAAAATCGGGACAAATAACAGCTGCGCGAAGAAAATAATAACGGCTTCAAGCATTGGAGATCGCTCCCCTTTCTCTCTGTATAAAATCGAATTCTGCTTAAGTTTAGCAGGTAATTTTAAAAAGGAAAGAAAATTCATTCGACAAATTACGACAAAACTATTTCCGGTGAATGTAACGTCTTTTCAGGGTGTTCTTCCGCCCCGTTCTCTTTGATGTTTCACTCATTTCACACAAAAAAAGGACGCCTCCACGCGAACGTGAAGCGTCCTTGTTATCCTGGCTTCTTCGTGATGCCGTTATTTCGTCACTTTCAGCCGTTCATCAATTTTCTGGAGCTGCTCTTCAACCTGTGAATCAGTCAGCCCTTCCCGGATCACGTAGCGGTTACGCGGCGATATTCTGCACTGGTGTGTACAGGCGCCGAGAAAGAATGCTTCGTTTTCCTCAGAAGCTAGAATTTGCTTATTACAGGATGGGTCTGCACAGTTAATATAGCGCTCGCATGGCTCGCCGTCGAAATGATCACGGCCGACGACAATATGCTCTTCCTGATTGATCGGCACGCTGATCCGCTCATCAAATACATAGCACTGACCTTTCCAGCCTCGTCCTCGCGCTTCTTCGTCTTTTCCATACGTTACGATACCGCCTTCGAGATGATTCACATTATCGTAGCCTTTCTCCTTCAGCCACCCTGAGAATTTCTCACAGCGGATGCCGCCGGTGCAGTAGGTCAGGATCTCTTTGCCTTCAAGCATCTCTCGGTTCTCATCCACCCACTCCGGGAGCTCACGAAAGTAATCGATATCCGGCCGGATTGCACCATCGAAGTGTCCGAGATCATATTCGTATTTATTTCGGGCATCGAGAACGATCGTATTCGGATCTTTCAGCTTCTCGAGCCATTCCATCGGCTTCAAATAGCGGCCCGTTGTCACACGCGGGTCTACATCTTCCTCATGCAGGCGCAGAGTAACGAGCTCCGGACGCGGGCGCACGTGCATTTTTTTAAATGCATGACCTTCGGCTTCATCTATCTTAAAGATAATATCTTTAAAGCGCCTGTCTGCCTTCATATCATTCATATACTGTTCTGTTTGTTCAATCGTTCCGGAAACCGTTCCATTTATGCCTTCCTTCGCGATTAAAATCCGTCCTTTCAGACCAATACTTTTACAATACTCCAAATGCTGCTGGGCAGCTTCTTCCGGATTCTCAATGTCCGTATACAAATAATAGAGCAAAACGCGATATGCTGCTTTTTCCATCGGTTTTAAACCCCTTTCTCCTGCTATGTTCGTATCCTCGGATATTATACCAAATCTGTTCAAAAAAGAAAGAGACAACTGCGCAGTGTCCTAAACACCACGCTGGTTGCCCCATACGAGCGTGTGAAGCTGCGGGAGCACGCGCGCATTGTTCATCGTTTTATCGGCCATCGTCCAGTCGACCAGCTTTTCGTAGCGGTTGAGCAGATGTGACGCAAGATTCGACGTATCCGCCTCTTCCCCGGTTTCATCATTCCCGGTCTGCAAATAAAACGCCACGTCTGGATAACGGGTATGAATGCTTTTCGCATAGACAAAATCCGCTTCGTCAAAGATGACTACTTTTAGACTTGTATGCGAAAGCCTGTTTTCAACTCGAAGGCGATCAAGAATATCATCCAGCACGGTGAAATCTGTTCTCATGCCAGAACTGGGCGGCTTTGGCGAAATCGTTAAATCGTCAACATCGACAAACCAGTCCTGCCATCGGCTGCCCTGCGTTTCGAGCGCTGCCTGCACCCCTCGTGCATGGAGCTGTTCGATGAGCGAACCCACATGCTTCAGGAGAGCTGGATTCCCGCCGGAGATCGTCACATGCGAAAAATTATCCGGAGCTGTCTCATCCAATTCTGCTACGATTTGTTCCGGCGTCAGCATACGAATATCGTCCTTCGCACTTCCGTCCCATGTGAATGCTGAATCACACCAGCTGCACGAATAATCACAGCCTGCGGTACGGACAAACATCGTTTTCCGGCCGATTACCATTCCTTCACCTTGAAACGTCGGCCCAAAAATCTCGAGTACGGGAAGTGACGGCTGTTTAGTCATCGAGCATCCACTCCCGCTTCATTTCTGCATAGCTCGTCGGTGTCTCAAACAGACGTACAAATTCCGTGCGGCACTGCTGCCCGCTCCGCTGTTCCTTCAGGGCCTCATCCATGCGCTCAAAAATCCATACGACCATATTCTCAGCAGTAGTGTTCATTGGAGGGAGCATTTCATTTAAATAGCGGTGGTCCAAGTAAGGTTCAATCTGCTCTTTCCAAATTTCTTTTATGTCGCCGAAATCCATCATAATCCCGATCTCATCTACATAGCCGCTGATCCCAAACACGACCCGGTAGGTATGCCCGTGCAGGTTTTTACATTTCCCTTCATATGCGTGAAGGTGATGTGCGGCGTCAAACGTGAATTCTTTTGAGACCATAACACGTTTTTGATGGTATTTCAGTTCGCTTTTTTGAATGTCCTCGCCAAGCTGTTCCAGCTTATCGACGATCCGGAAACCAAACATATCATCATGCTTCCTTTCGTTGTAAATACGTTTCGAGGCCTTGTCTGCGAAGTTCACAAGCCGGACAAGCTCCGCATCCGTCTCCAACCACTCCGTTGTAGCAGGTCAATGTCTTCTCACGCACATAGTCGAACACATCAAGTTCATCTGCCAGCTCCCATGTCTCAGCTTTATCGAGCCACATCAAAGGCGTATGCAGGACAAACTCGTAGTCCATTGCCAGATTCAGCGTCACGTTTAAAGATTTGATAAATACGTCGCGGCAGTCCGGATAACCGCTGAAGTCAGTTTCACAAACTCCTGTTACGATATGCCTTGCTCCATTTTGTTTTCCTTTTATCGCAGCAAACGTTAAGAACAGCTGATTCCGGCCATCGACAAACGTGGTAGGAAGTTCTCCTTCGTGCTGTTCAATTTCAATATCTTTCCGGGTGAGGGCGTTTGGGGCCAGCTGATTCAGCAAACTCATGTCGAGCACCGTATGCGGAATTCCCCTCTCGCTGCAGATAGCTGCAGCAGTTTCAATTTCAAGCCGATGCCGCTGTCCGTAATCAAACGTGACAGCCTCCACTGAAGCAAAGCGTTTCTCTGCCCAGGCAAGGCATGTCGTGCTGTCCTGGCCGCCGCTGAATACGACAACTGCCTTTTCTTCTGAGAGCATGTTATCCCGTCCTTTTACTGTCTGCCTGCTTATGAGCATTTGATTGAAATCAAAAAAAGGCCTCGTCCTCTGGATTTCCTCCAAAAAACGAAGCCATCTCCACATTCAGGAACGTGAAGAGACCTAGTTTTTTATAGAGGGTTTAGCTAGAACCTCTCCTGCTCCGCAGGTGTACGTATAGTAAGCCTTGAAAAGAATAGCACAGGGTCACACAGCTGTCAATTATAAGAAAACGTGCCTTACTTCCAGTGACGGCTTCAGGCGCAGCTGGATCGCTGACCGGTATGGCATCTTTCGGCGATACATTGCTGACCCCGGATTTAAAAGCAGGGTTTGACCATGATACCGGAGGTAAGGAATGTGAGAGTGTCCGAAACAGACAAAGTCAGGCATCATGTCGTTAAACCAACGCTTCGCCCGTTCCTCTGTCGTTTTACCGTGTCCTTCGTGTCCGTGAACCACGCCAAAACTTCTGCCGGCTGCCTGGAAGCGCTGAGAGCTCCCCAGCCTAGCGTGAAGCTCCGGAGGGTCCGTGTTCCCCGCCGCACTATAAAGCGGGATACCGAGATGAGAAACCGCTTCAAAAAGCGACAGGGTGTCCCAGTCCCCTGTATGTATTAATACGTCCGCCTGCACCATCAGCTTCCTCAGCTGTTCGGGAAGGTGTGCATACGAATCGGTATGTGTGTCGCCAAAGATGATAATTTCCACACCCGTTTCCTCCTAACGGCGAATCCGATCCTTCAGACAGGACACGTTGACAATCATACCTGTCTGCAGCATATGAAAGGCATCTGCCGCTTTTACCTCTCCAGATGCTTCAGCTAGCAGCGCAAGCTGAACGGGAGATCCGACCAGCGCCAGATACTGTTCGTCCGGAAGTGCCTTCAACGTTGTTTCAACGCTGAAACAGATACCTTCTTGCACCGCCTGCAAAGTGGCACCTGATTCATCTTCAGACAGCTCCCCCCTTAAAAACCGGTCAACGCTCTTTTCCCACTGCCCGTGATCATCAAACGACGCAAAAAAGGGTTCGTGACGGAGCAGCGGACGCCATCGAACGCCTAGTGCCGCTGCAAGCGAATAGGTTGTTTCAATTGCGGAACGGTAGCTGCTGCTTAAGAATGTCGACACATGCACCATATCCGGTTCATAGCGGACTGTCAGCTCCCTTGAGCCTGGAGCCAGTTCGGCATCGACGTGCATGCCAGCTTCCTGCACAACAGAAGGAAGATGAGACATTAGAATTATTTCAGCCATAGGCTCGACTCCTTTACCTGCATACTAAGTACTAGTATACCCAGTTTAACAGGAAAAGAAACGCTTTACTACAACTTTAGATTCAGGTATAAAGATTAGAAACTATTTTATGTAGCTGATTGACAGGAATAAGGTAAAACCGGCCGGCAGGCTGCCGACCGGTTTCTCATGATCTGATTATCCTTTTTGAATCCAGAATGTCAGGACGCCCTCTTCTTCCGCAGTTTCAAGGAGTTTGTGCCCCCCTGATTTCGACCAAGCTGCGATATCTGCTTTTGCTCCCTGGTCCGTGGCGACAACTTCCAGCACCTGACCGGATTCAAGATCTGTCATTGCCTTTTTCGTTTTTACAATCGGCATTGGGCATGCCATTCCTTTTGCATCGAGTACTTTATCTGCGTTCATCATCATCATCCTCCTGAGTTATTGTGCTTTTACCGCACAGCGGTTTGGTCCGATTTCCATTTCGCGTTTCTTTTCATCATCTGGATTAAGACGCCCCATGTTCGTCTGTCTGATTTCCTGATGAGAATTCGGCTGCGGCGGCAGGTTTTCTGTAACGAGTGCACGGAAGTCTTCTTCACTTTCAATATTCAGCCCGTGATTTTCGTTAAACAATACGCCCAGTTTTTCCTGAACGCTTCCATCATCCTGGACTTCATCCATGATCATGAAGTGCGCCGGCAGTACAATCAACTCTTCCGTCAGGCTGCGATACCGGGTATAAAGTGTTTCCCGAAGATCCCCTACCCAGTCCTCTGCTTTTCCAGCTAGGTCTGGCCGTCCAATTGAATCGATAAACAGAATGTCTCCAGAGAGCAGAAAACGGTTGTCAATGACAAAGGAAGTGGAGCCAATCGTATGCCCTGGTGAATACAGCGCATTGATGTCGATGGTTGTATCCCCAATCTGCACATTCGTTCCATCTGTTACCTTTTCATAAGAGAAAACCACTTCTTCTGCGTCCGCTGGCGGAAGCCAATAGCTCGCACCGGTTTTCTCTGCAATCTCACGGCCGCCTGAAATATGGTCGGCATGCAGGTGCGTATCAAATACGTGCTTGATCACAGCCTGCTTTTCTTCAGCAAATGAAATAAAGGTGTCTGTCATACGTGTTGCATCGATAATTGCTGCTTCTCCATTAGAAATCACCATATAGGAGAGACAGCCTTTTCCTAATCGTACGAATTGATACAGCTCCCCGCCAGGCATATCCCCGACCTTTACAGGTTCGAGATGCTCGCTCCATGCTTTCATTCCTCCTTCTAAATAGGCAACATCCAAACCTTCATCTGAAAGCATCTCAGCTACCATCTGGGAAGACCCGACCTTTGCACAGACGACCAGGATTTCTTTATCTTGGGGAAGCTCTGGTACGAGCTCTTCTACTCCATCCAGCAGATCGAAGTACGGCACGTTTTTATACGTGAAGGATTCTGATTCAATCTTCCAGTCTGCGAATGCGTCTTCGTTCCGGACATCCAGAACGAAAACGTCCTTTTTTTGAATAACACGTTCTGCTACCTCGCTTGCTTTCCATGCTGTTACTGTCATGTTTCAAACCTCCTAATTACGAACTATTCGTTTTCTTCTACAGGACCATTCCACTTGCTCATCCCTGGAACAACGTTTTTTACTTGATTAAAATCATTCGCTTCCAGCTTTTGCGCAGCTAAATCGCTTCGATTTCCTGTTCGGCAAACAACAAATGTTTCCTTTGTTTTGTCCAGCTCTGATAAACGAGAGTCCAGTTCACCTAGAGGAATCGATACAGACCCAGGTATATGACTGAATGAGTATTCAGCTGCTTCTCTTACATCGACGATTTGTGCATCTGCACCGAGCTTTTCCTCAAGTTCTTCATTGCTTACTGTATGAGGAAATGTCATATCTTCTTTTTCTTCGCCGGTAGATTTTCTTACGTAATGAATCAAAACATCTCCATCACGCTTCGTACCGATATATTGGTGGCCGCCCTTTTCAGACCAGGCTTTTAAGTCAGCCAGTGATCCTTCATCTGTCGCCTGAATTTCAAGGACACGACCTGGTTCCATCGTTCCAATTGCTTTTTTCGTTTTTACAATCGGCATCGGACAGGCAAGCCCTTTTGCATCCAGCGTTTGATCTGCTTTAATTGTCATAGTAAAACCTCCTCAAGTGTGTGCGGGCAGGATCGTCCTGCATGAATACTGAATCATTCCACCAGTCATGTTAGCTGTTTGATACCCTTGCGCTTCTGAGAATAATGCTGCTCGTTCGCTTCTTGCTCCGGAGCGGCATATGAACAGTAACGGCTTTCCTTTACCAAGGGTCGATAGTTTACCAGGCAACTCACCGAGAGGAATATGCAGCGCTCCAGGAATCATACCTTTTTCTGTTTCAAACGATTCTCTTACATCAATCAGCTGATAGTCATTTAGATACGTGGTTACCTGTGTTGCTTGAATTTCCTTCATTTGTTTTCCTCCTGAGAGTTTATTAGATAAACAGATTGACGTTTCCGTCTTCCGCATCTGCAAGATAAGCTGCAACGCCGCCGTATTCTACACCATCCAGCAGTTCTTCTTTTTGCAGACCGAGCAGATCCATCGTCATCGTGCAGGCTACGAGCTTCACTTCCTGCTCCTGGGCCATTTCGATTAAATCTGACAGCGGCATCGCCTGATGCTTCTTCATTACTTTTTTAATCATTTTTTGACCCATGCCGCCAAAGTTCATGTTTGAGAGACCCATTTTTTCAGCTCCGCGCGGCATCATTTTCTCAAACATCTTCTCCATTTTCCCTTTATCTACATCGATGTTTTCTTCTTTGCGGAATGCATTCAGCCCCCAGAATGTTGCGAAGATCGTCACATCATGATCGTATGCCGCAGCACCGTTGGCGATAATGAAGGCGGCCATTGCTTTGTCGTAATCACCGCTGAATAAAATAATGTTCGTAGACTTTTTCTCTGTCATAAAAATTTCCTCCTTCATAATACTAATACCTGTATGGGTATATTAAGTTACAAAATTTTTTAGCCGGTAACCGGCTGCTTGATTCCTATTATACCCCTATAGGTATTACAAGTCAACCCTTTAAGCATTTTTTATGAAGCCCGCCTTTAAAGCGGGCTCACAAGCAAACCTATCTCGTTTTCACGAGCATATTAACCGCTTCCTGAATCATCTCTTCAGAATCTTCGCCATTCTCAATCTGCTGGCGTACACACTGTTCAAGATTAGAACTGACAACAACCCCGATTGCACGGTCCATTGCGTTTCGGGCAGCAGACATTTGTCCAACAAGCTCGCGGCAGTCTTTCCCCTCTTCCATCATTCGAAGCACAGCCTTGACCTGTCCTTCCACCCGTTTCATTCGATTTTTCATTTGTGGAGTGTATTCCATCGTAATCCCTTCTTTCTTTATTTTACAGCGGCTTCCATCGCATCACTCATGCGTTGTTCTACGTCTTTCGCTGTTTCAAGTACCTGCGGCTCTCCAACAAGCTCCATTAATGCAGTCGGATTCGGCATGCCGACTTTCGTTTGTCCATGATCATCATATACAACGACTTTGCATGGAAGAAAATAACCTGCCAGCATCGTTTCTGTTAATACGTTTTTGGCGATTTTTGGATTGCAGACTTCCATAATGCGGAATTCGTGATCAAGACCGACTTCTTTTTCGTCGAGCTTTGCTTTAACATCAAAATCCCAAAGCACACCAAATTGTACGTCTTGAAACGAAGCGGTTAACTTTTCAACTGTCTCATCGACGGAATATGGGGATGAATAGGTTGTATGAAACATGCGTCTGCCTCCTTTGATTATACATCTATGGGTATATCGTACATGACGGGCTGCATCTGGTCAACGTATATGAGTTGTGCGGTACCTATTTTGAAGCGTCATCTGCAGACGATCTTCTTCCCATTCTGCTTTACGAAGAATATCGCGAACCGGTCCTTTTATATCGACGATCGTCAAGGTAATGCCCCGATCCTGCAGCATTTTCTCCCACTGCTCGAGTTCATGAACGGCTACAGCATCCATCGAATTCACCCCGGAAAAATCCAGGATAACTTCCGTCGTTTCCGGCCTTGCAACGAGCCCCTCCTCGATTCTGCTTTCTACAAAAGCCGCATTCGCAAAATAAAGAGGTGCATCGATGCGGAGCATAAAGATTCCTTCTCTTTCCTCTGCGTGCGGATAGCGTTTCACGTTGCGGTAAGTCCTGCTCTCCTCCAGCCATCCTAGCGCTGCCGTGTGCGGATAAGCACTGCTCCAAATAAACACCAGCAGGGAGATACCAATACCAATAAAGATCCCCTGCTCGACACCGATCAGCAAGGTTGCTCCGAAGGTGATCATCCAAACTGCACCATCTGCCTTGCGCAGCTTAAAAAGAGATACTGCTTCCTTCCAATCAATCAGCTTATAAACAGCTACGATAATGACAGAAGCGAGAATTGCATTTGGCAGATAGTAAAATGCACCAGTGAAAAATTGCAGTGTCAGCAGCAGCAGCACCGCTGTAATAATGGAAGCAAGCGGGGTTTTAGCACCCGCATCGTAATTGACCGCGGATCGTGAAAATCCTCCCGTTACCGGAAAGCCCCCAAAGAACGAACCTCCGATATTGGCAGCTCCCAGGCCGGAAAGCTCCCTGTCAGCTGAAACATACTGTTTTTCTTTAGCCGCGATCACTTTTGCCATGGCGAACGATTCCATAAAACCGATAAAGGAGATCGTGAGCGCCGTTGGCAACAGTGCCATTACGGCATCTCCTGTTACAGCAGGCAATGAAAATGCCGGCAGTCCGCCGGGTACCTCTCCAATGATGGATACCCCTGCAGCATCCAAATTAAACCAAATCACGGTGCCAATTCCAAGAAGAACAGCCGCCAGCGGACCCGGAATGAGCGGGATAAATCGTTTCGATGCGAGAATAACGATTACTCCGGCAGCTGCCAGACCGACGGCTGTCCAATTCCACGCCGATAGCTGCATCGCTGCCTCTGCTGCGGCACCAGCTGGCTGGCTGTTTTCAAGCGGAAGACCTACAATGTGTTTCAGCTGACTGAACGCTATCACGATTGCTGCCGCAGACGTAAAGCCGCTGATAACAGCATGTGAGAAAAACTTGGTAATAAAGCCGAGCCGCAAAACTCCCATCAGCAGCTGAATAACTCCTACCATCAGCATTAATAACACCGCAAGTGTCATGTATTCGGAACTGCCAGGCTCTGCGAGCGGTGACACTCCGGCAAATACGAGCAGCGAGACAACCGCTACCGGACCGACTGCAAGCTGCCGGGAACTGCCTATCATAGCGTATATGAATATAGGAATCGCAGCAGCATAAAGACCGGTTACGGGCGGCATGCCGGCAAGCATCGCATATGCCATTCCCTGAGGAATCAGCATAACCGCCACAATCAGTCCGGAGCTGATATCTCCTTGTAAATACTCTTTATGATAAGGTCTCATCCAATCAAGCCAGGACGATTTCATAACTGGAATCCCTTCTTTCATATACCCATAAGGGTATTTAGTGTGTACTTTCATTTTACATACCCCTACATGTATTGTCAACCAGTTATAAATATACACAGTTTTACACAGAAATTTGTCGAAATATTTTGTATAATACTCCTAAGCAGCAGAGGGACGCTGAACGGCAGCAGTCATATGTTCCCTATTTCCGGCTTTCTGCTCGCTACAAAAACCCGCCCGGGGTTCTCCCCGGACGGGTTTTTCATTCGAATCAAGCTTTCATCCTGCAGCCAACACCTGTCAGGCTTCACGTTTGCAGTCTCTACATTCGTTTCCTACCATTCAGCGATCAGTTTACCTCGTACGTGGCGCTCCTTCATGCGCTGCAGCGCTTTAGGAACATCTACCATCGGTACCTTTTCAACAGCCGGTATTTTCAGACGGCCATTACTTAACATCGACAGCATCGTACTCCCCATCGCTGCAATTTTTTTCTCATCACGTATGCTTCCCGCCTGATAGACGCTTCCGAGCGCAACCTGGTGAAATGATTTAGGATGCTGGAAATCAACTGCATCATCCATATGCGGTGCGCCGGCAATAAATACGACATGGCCGTTATACGCCAGCGCGTTAAGTGAAGCATCTGCATTTTCTGTGCCTACAGTATCGAATACATGATCTACACCGAGACCGCCTGTCTCCTGTAAAATTCGGTCAACAAACGACTCTTCGGAATAGTCGACAGCAGCATCTGCTCCCAGCTCTTTCACGTAGTCATGGTTGACACTTCTCGCCGTGGTATAAACAGTCAGACCTGCGTCCTTTGCGAGCTGGATCGCAAAGGAACCAACTCCGCCCGCACCAGCATGAATTAAAATAGATTCTCCTTCACGTACGCGAAGCTTTTCAAACAGAGCCTGATATGCCGTGTATCCCGCTACCGGCAGGGCAGCTGCGTCTGTATACGTTACGTTATACGGGAGCTTCGCAGCAGTATGAGCTTTTAAAATTGTAAATTCTGCAAATGAGCCGCGTTCGGCCATGTTGTTCAGACCAACCACCGGATCTCCTGCTGTGAAACCTTCAGTGCCAGGTCCCGTTTCTTCCACTTCTCCAGCTGTATCCAATCCGAGAACGTGCGGATAGGTCCATCCCGGATATCCGTTTTCTCCAGTTTTGTAGTCCACTGGATTCAAGCCTGCTGCCTTCACGCGGACAAGCAGCTCTCCCTCTTGAGGAACCGGCCGATCCAGCTCTTCTACCTTCATGCTTTCCCATTTGCCTGCTTCTTCCAGTACTAATGCTTTCACGCATGATCCCTCCTGTCTTGAGCTGATACTTTTTCAGTATACGTAGCAGGATCACTCCCCTGCAACCAATAAGCACACGCAGATTGAGTTTTCTCGTATAAAAGCGTACATTAGAAACGTAGTATTGTTTTGTCAGCTGATTAAATGCATTGTCGAGAGAAGGTTGTCGTTATGTCAAACGAACATCGGTCTGGCGTCTCTGCCGGTATCGCCGCTTACTCCCTGTGGGGACTGCTGCCCATCTATTGGAAATGGCTAGAAGTAATTCCAGCCGTAGAAGTGCTTGCCCACCGGATCATTTGGTCATTGTTGTTTATGATCATGTTATTTATCGTTCTTAAAAAAACATCTCTATTGAAAGAGGATATCCGGTATATTGTGTCCCACCCTAAAATTGCAGTCGGCATTTTGACGAGTGCTTTCTTCATCAGCGTCAACTGGGTCCTCTTTATCTGGGCGGTTGCTGCGGACAGAATCATTGAAGTCAGCCTGGGCTACTACATAAATCCGCTGATTAACGTGCTTCTCGGTGTTTTGTTTTTTAAAGAGAACCTTTCTGCCAGACAGCAAACTGCCGTTGCGCTCGCGTTTACCGGTGTGCTCATCGTGACAATTGGCGCCGGACAGATCCCATACGTGGCGCTCGCTCTAGCGATGAGTTTCGGCATGTACGGGTTAGTTAAAAAACAAACGCAGATTGGTGCAATGACCGGGCTGATCATTGAAACGCTGTTTCTTGTGCCAGCTGCACTGATTTATCTGCTGTACGTTCATGAATCGATTGCGTCAGCCTTTCATATCTCTGATTCAGACGCCTTTCTGCTTTTAGCCGGAACCGGGATTGCGACAGCTGTTCCGCTGCTTTTGTTTGGAACAGCCGCCAGAAAAATCCCCCTCTCTTTATTAGGGTTTCTCCAGTATATTGCTCCGACTTCGATGCTTCTGCTCGGCGTATTCTTTTACGGAGAGCCATTCACGTTCATCGATGCAGCCGCATTTATCTTAATATGGACGGCCCTGCTTCTCTATTCGATCCGGCCGCGTGTAAAACGTGTACAATCTGCTTGATTAGGGGATAAGAGCAGAAAGGAGGGATGCTGTATGCATCAAGTTAAATCGGAGGATAAGCTTTTAGCCGGACTCATATACATTACGAGCTTCTTTTTTCCGATCATTGCCCCGCTCGTAATCTGGATTATCCGAAAAAATGATTCTGTGTTTGTTGATTATCATGGACGGGAATATTTTAATTTATTTATCTCTTATTTCGTTTATTCAGTGATTGCCGGCATTCTTACACTTATTTTAATAGGATGGATCATTCTGTCGGTATTAGGAATCGCATTGATCATTCTTACTATTATAGGTGCCGTCAAAGCAATTACTGGAGAGACATATCGTTTTCCGCTTATTTTTCGCCTGATCCCATCCGTGAAGATGTAAGTAAGCGAAGGCCGTCACGTATCAGAAACATGGGTAAAGCCGGCTCTCCGTCATGGGGAGGGCCGGCTTTTTGATGAATATCTGATTTGTTGCGCCGTCAAATTGCTTGCTGACAGGCTTCTGCTGCCGTAAGGCGAAGGCGTTTTGTTCGCATCGTATGACCTTCAAATACCTCATCAAATTCCTGCTGCAGCGTAAATCCGAGCATTGCATAAAAGTTTTCGGCTTTTTCGTTCCCTGCTTCTACGTCAACGTAAAGCTCTTCCACGTTTTGCATGTGAGCCCATATGTGTTTCATCAGAGCTGACCCGACTCCTTCGCGCTGCGCTCCCGGCAGCACATAAATAGCAGAAACCTCGGCAGACGTATCAGATTCATGAAAAAAAGACGTAAAGCCAATGACATGACCGGCTTTCTCACAAACAAACACGTTGTTTTTCTCCAGCCTTTCCTCCATTCGTTCATAGGAATAGGCTTTATTTAAAAAAGCATCCTGGATCTCTCTTGGAATGAGTCCTTCGTACGTATCGTGCCAGGATTGAACGGCGATATCCTGAATGTCATTAATGTCCTCTTTCACTGCTCTTCTGCAAAACATCAGCTGCACTCCTTTCTAATTTAACCCACGTTTTAAATGACTCTGAATCAAGCGGCTCTGAAAAGCAGTAGCCCTGCATGAAATCACAACCGCGCTTTTGCAAATCCGCTGCCTGAGACGCTGTTTCGACACCTTCTGCAACTACATCAAGGCGCAGTGCATGTGCCATGGAAATAACCGCATCTGTTACGTGCTTGCCAACCCGACTCGTCGATTCTTCCTTTAAAAACGATTTGTCCAGCTTCAGTGTATCAATCGGAAGCTTGCGCAAGTAGCTGAGGGAGCTGTAGCCTGTTCCGAAATCATCGAGGGCTGTACGGATTCTTGCGTCGCGCAGCTGCTCCAGCGTCTGAATCGTTTTACTGGACGTATCCATCATCGTGCCTTCTGTAATTTCAAGCTCCAGCTGCTCAGGTGCCAAACAGCTTCGTCCCAAGATACTCCGCACGGTTTCCACAAATTCGGGCTGCTTCATTTGAACAGGTGAAACATTCACTGATACGACAGGCCGCCAATCGGCCGTCGTGCACGATTCTGCAAAAACGCACGCATGCTCCAGCACCCATTCACCAAATTCTGTGATAAGCCCATTCGCTTCTAATATTGGGATAAACTCCTGAGGTCCTGTACCCGGGAACAATTCATTTTCCCAGCGGAGCAGAGCCTCCATCCCGCGCACTTTCCCCGTTGCAGCATGGATAACCAGCTGATAATGCAGCTTCAGCTCACTACGCTGCAGCGCTTGGCGCAGCTCGTGTTCCCGCTTGACGAGCAGCATTGTTTCCTCCCTCATTGAATCATCGTATACGCTGACCTTGCCGCCGCCAGCTGCTTTTGAGCGATACATCGCTTCATCTGCCTTTTGCAGCAGCTGTTCAAGCTCAGTGCCATGATCAGGAGAACAGACGAGGCCGATGCTGGCTCCTGTATAAAACGCGATGTCATTTACGATCACCGGTTCCAGAAGAATGCTCCTTATTGTTTCGGCTTTGTTAAGCCCATTTCCTTCTATAATGACTGCAAATTCATCGCCGCCTACTCTGGCTGCATGCGCTCCTTTCTTCAGCACTGTTTCCACGCGTCTGGCTATCTGCTTCAACAAATCATCTCCAGCTGTGTGCCCGAGTGTATCATTCACCTTTTTAAACCGGTCGAGATCAAAGTACAACAAAGCAAAATGTTCGTTTCGCTTCAGCCGCTGCTTGACCTCGTATTCCATTGTCGTGCGGTTGCCGAGCCCTGTTAATGGATCCGAAAAGGCAAGTCGCTTAATCTCCCGCTCTTTTTCGAGTAGTTTCGTAACATCATTGGCCCGCCCTGTTACCAGACTGATTGTTCCATCCGTGTCTGTTACCGGCGTAAGCGTAACATGCCTCGCACCAGCTTGTTCTGTCATAACAACATAGACAGAAGAAGGCTTGCCCTCGCGAATATCCGACAGCGCTTTTTCCAGTTTCAGAGAATGTTCCTTATTTGGCAAATAATGAAACATTGAGGTGCCGGCTATATCAGTCTCCACCAGATTCATCGCTTTTTCCATTAGCGGATTGATGGAAATGATGTCTCCTTCAGGCGTTAAACTGTAAATGAAATCATCTGTATGATCAATAAGCAGACGATATTTCTGCTCGCTGAGCTCCAGTTTTTTGCGCGCTGATTCCGTCTCCCTGTATTGGTCATCCAGTTTGCGGTGCGTCTGCCCGACTTCCTTCAGCGTTCCCATCAAATAGTCGACGATCTGATGCTGGTTAATAAAAAGCAGCCCTGCAAAAAATGCCAGCATCATGACACGGGAAATAAACGTTTCTGTTGATGACGCGTATTCGGCTACATCAAATCCAAACGTCAAAAATCCGGTTGTCCATACATAGTAATAACCTGCAGCTGTAACAAGATTGAGTCCGATCAGCACATAGGCATGACGCCTCGATAACAGAATAGTCGCCATAAAACCGGATGCCAGAAAAAACATCATCCCAGGTCCAATCATGCCGTAAAAATGAGCACTTAACATGCCCGTCACATAAACAGCGCCAATATTAATATAGCTGTGAAGACTGCTGTTTATCCGGTTGCGGGCTAAAAGCGCAGCCACTACGGCACCGTATACCGGAATGACAAGCAAGGTGACACTGATATTTCCTAATGATTGTTCGTTTAAGAAATTGGCTGCAAGAAATAACATACCAAGTCCGGCAATGGTTAAAGAGGTGATAGTCAATACGCGCTGCTTCATGGAAGTCAGCGTATGCTGGATGTCTTCTGAATACCGCAGACCAATCCCCTCCTATTTCTGATTTATTCGACAGCCTCAAGCGGGATTCCTTTATCTTTGCTTGCGGATTTCATCACGTGCAGAAATGCGTCTGCAAACCTCGGATCAAACTGACGCCCCTTCCCCTCTTCAATGGCAAGGAGGGCCTGCTGAACGGATATCCCTTTCACATAAGGCCGGTCTGATGTCATTGCATCAAACGAATCCGCAACGGCGAGCAGTCTGCCGAGTATCGGTATTTCCATTCCCTGCAGTCCATCAGGATAGCCGGTTCCATCCATGCGCTCGTGATGATGCCTGACGCCTGGCAGAACGCCAATCCATTCAGCAGGCAGATTCGCTTCAATGAGCATTTGCTCCCCGATTTCAGGATGCTTCTTCATCGCAGCAAATTCGGCCTCTGTCAGCTTGCCTTTTTTCAGCAATATAGCATCCGGAACACCGATCTTTCCCACGTCATGCAGCAGTCCGGCTTTGTAAACCAGATCCTGCTCACTCTCTGAAAATCCCGCTTCCTTCGCAATGGAAACTGCATAAGAGGCTACTCTCCTTGAATGGCCTGCCGTGTATTCATCTCTAGCATCAAGCGCTGCCGCAAAGAACGAAAACACGTTTTGCAGCAGTTCACGGTTTCGTTTCTCCCGGCGCTCCAGCCCGCTGATCATCGCATTGAATCCATTGGAGAGTTCATCAAATTCATCCCCGAACAATGATTGCACCGGCGCCCAGTCCCCTTCTTTTACCCGACGAAACCCTTCATGGAGCTTTGAGAGCGGAGTCAGGAGATGGCGGTAGAGCAGCCAGGCTCCAGCCCAGGCTGTACCTGCAGTGATGAGAACGAGAACAGAGGCCCACGTCCAAAACTCGATTATTGATTCAGTCACACCGCTCATGCGTCTGACCTGAAGCGATAGCAGCAGCATTAATACCGGAAAGGCAGATGTAAATACCAGACTGGCAATCAGTTTACGGCGGAAGGAGGTGACAAATAAAGAGCGATCGTGAACAATCGATGAAGGAACTGGAGCCTGTTCATGTAAAACCGCAGCCAGTTTAACGCTCAGCGGATAAACTAAAAAAAACTCTATCATCGCATGCAATCCAGCAATTAAGAGCCCTGCAATCACTGCAAGGAGGATATAGAGCGGTGAAAACGTAAGCAAATCCATGAGAATCGCCATCCACGTCAGTGAAGCAGCCGGCAGACTTATGCCTATAAAGTGCGGGAGCATGACGCGTTTAACGCAGGCAATCGGAAAATACAATGTTTCTTTCGCTGCTGCCTGCCATGCCTCCGGAGTTGATTCAAACGTCAGTTTGCGCAGCGAAGTCGTGTCCCGCTTAAATGCGTACCATTCAGCAAGAAGCATGACAGGGATCGAAACGGAAAGAATGAGCAGCACGATATACAGCTCGCCCGCACTCAGTCGGGACGTGTGGAAGACAATCAGGCTCACGGCGCAAAAAAGAGCTGCCGTTGAACCGATGACATAGCTTCTCCATGCTTGTTTGATAAAAAGTTTTCTCATTTCCTCCATCGTTTCGCCCCCTTCCTCTTACCTAATTGTGCTACTATTCAGTATACGCCAATTCAAAACCGATCGGAACTATAATTTCATCGGCTTGATTGAGTGGAACGGGCTAAACAGGCTTCAAGGTAAAAGCAGTATGCTTCATATATGACGATCAACAAATACAAAAAAGACCCCTGGTGAAAGGGATCTTTTTTCATGAAGCAGGTATCGCAAGCCTCCTGATCAGCTTTGCTATGTTATTTGAGAGGCGTTTCATTAGGCGACACTGCTGCTCGGGCTTTTTGACTACTCATAAATATCATCGAGATCAGCGTTGGACATATCAGCTGGCGATCCATCAAATACGAGTCTCCCCTGCTTCAGTCCTATGATCCGTGAGGCATATTTTTTTGCAAGCTCCACGTCATGCACATTAATGACAGTCGTCAGCTCTTTTTCATCATGCAGCTGCCGCAGCAGCTGAAAAATATGATCTGATGTCGTTGGGTCCAGACTCGCCACCGGTTCATCTCCAAGTAAAATCGACGGCTCCTGTACCATCGCACGGGCGATGCCTACCCGCTGCTTCTGACCTCCGCTTAATCGCTCTACCCTGCGGTCTGCATATGGAAGCAATCCGACCTCATTTAAAAAATACTCCGTCAGCTGCTTTTCTTCATCTGAAAACAATCCCAAGTAATTACGGTAAGCGCTTCGTTTGCCGAACCTGCCTGTATACACGTTTTGACGAACCGTCATTCTTGGAATGAGGTGAAAGTGCTGAAAAATCATGCCAATCTCCGAGCGGAGCTGGCGCAGTTTTTTTTGATCCAGTCCCATCAGTTCATACCCAAGCGCCGTAACAGATCCATCTGTAAGGGACTGCAGGCCGTTTATCGTACGGATGAATGTCGACTTACCGGCGCCGCTTCGACCGAGCACGCAGACGAACTCCCCTTTTGCAATTTGCATCGTCAGTCCATCGACGGCAGGATCATCTGCTTCGTCATAGCGGACGGTTACGTTGTTAAAATCCAGCATAGTCGTTCATCTCCTCAAATCACCCGCTTGCGAACAATTCCGCCGCTGACATCCACGATAATAACGAGCACCATAATAATGATAATCGCGGTCGCCATCGACGTATAGGCCAGGCTGTTGTAATAGTTCATGAGACTTTGACCGAGTCCGCCCCCGCCGATCATCCCGAGTACGAGAGACGTCCGGATTGCCACTTCAAACCGGTAAAAATAATGAGACAGCACGTTTGGCCAAATCTGAGGAATGATCGAGAACAGCTGGCCGGTTCTTCTGCCGGCACCAACGGAGCTCATCGCCTCCTGCGGCCCTTTATCGGAAGACTCGACAAGCTCTGCAATCAACTTGCCAAGTACAGAAACGTTGTGCAGAAAAATTGCCAGAAGGGCGGCAAATGGACCCAACCCCAATGAAACAACAAAAATCAGGCCAAAAACGATTTCTGGTACGGAACGGAATACGCTGAGCAGGGAGCGCACAAGGTAAAAGCCGGGAGCAGAGCCAGACGTATTCTCAGCAGCCAGAAAGCTGATCGGCAGCGCTACTAACAAGGCAGTCAGCGTCCCGAAAAACGCAATGGAGAGCGTAATCAGAGATTGCTGCAGCAAGTAAGGAACAAGATCCCAGCGCGGCGGAAAAAACCGGTCTGAGAGCATTTCCCATGTGTTTCCAAGCTGAAAGAGCCCGGTAATAGAAAAATCCGAGCCCCTCCCGCTTAGTATTAAAAGTACGAGGATAATCCCCGCATAAATGAGCATGCGTTTACGAAACCAAACCATCGGCTACCTTCCTTTATTCGTTTTCAGCCTCGTCAGCGCCGTTGTTTTCTTCTTCGTCTTCCTCATCTTCTTCCTCAGGTTCCAGCAGATCAAACGCACGTGCTGCTTCTAAAACAACTTCGTATTCATCTGGAGAAGCTTCTACAAAAGCATCCGCCCCTCCAAAAATCTGCAGAATCTGCTCATCGTCCACAGCCATGAATGCTTCCTGTATTTCACTGATGCGTTCATCGCTTGTACCATCTGGAACGGCCCAAGGATACTGATAGAGCTGCTCTGATTCCCAAATAATTTTGTAGTCATCTTCATCGATCAACCCATCGTTGATCAATGCCTGGAAAATTGCACTGTCAATAGCACCTGCATCGACAGAACCGCTCGCTACTGCGTCAGCTGTAATGTCATGAGAGCCGGTAAACTGCACGCTTTCAAATTCGTATGTGCTTTCGCTCTCATACACTCCTTGCTGCAAAAGCTCATATGCAGGAATAGCAAATCCGGACGTGGAGGACTGGCTGCCAAATGCAAACTGAATATCTTCCACATCTGCGAGAAGGTCATCCAAGCTGTCCCACGGCGCATCCGGCTGCGTAATCATATAGGAATAGTAATACGGGTCTCCATCGATCGTCTGCGTCAGGATCGCTTCTGCACCGCTTTGCTCGAACGCAATCAGGTACGTAACAGGACCGAAGTAAGCCAGATCGACATGTCCAAAGTTGATTGCTTCCACTACGGCGTTATAGCTTGGATAGTGCGTAACTTCCACTTCTTCATCCAATGTTTCTGCCAGGTGTTCCTCCAGCAGGTTCAACCCTTCTTCCATTTCGCCGATAGACTGGGATGGGATGACGGCTACTTCAAAGACGTCTTCATCCCCTGCTTCACTCCCGCCGGTCGCGTTGTCATTTTCATCTGCCCCGCATGCAGCCAGCACTAATGCAGAAGCAGTCACCATAAATAATGTTTTTTTCATGTTTTTTTTGGTCCTTTCTCCTTATCATAATGGACGACTCGTTCTGCGAGTGCGTCGTTGTTGTAAAGACTTAACACGTTTAATAATGTCGATGTGGCAATCTCTCCAGCTTCTTCTTTAGATACCGTGAGAGCTATTGCCTGTTTAAGTACGTCACTGTCAGCTGTGCCATATGCTTCTTTATAGACGTGAGCAGGATCCAGCTCATTGTTGACGCACCACTGGGCAAAAACATGGGCCATCATCAGCTCATCCTGCTGAAAAGATTCAATAATGTGTTTTTCCTTATCTGAGTAAGAGGACATGGTTCCACCTCCAAAATTAGCATCCGGTCTCTATCTTAGCCGAAACAGAAGTGGAAAACAAAGGATAACACTTTATTCACTTTGAAAGAGACTTGCGCGACAATGCGCCAGGCCGGTAAACTGATTATGAAAGCAGGGATAAAAAAAGCGCGTCTGCTGATCGGCAGACGCGCTGCCCTGCAAAAGACAGAAAGGCAGGTAACGTTTATTGCTGAATAAATTTGCGGAATTGACTACCAAACAGAAAACGCTCGTTGTCGTCGCTGCAGGTGTGACGATGTTTTTTGTAACATTTCTAATCGGTTTTTTGATCGGTACGTTTTATCTTAATTGAATCGCCCGGCGATTCTCATAATTATCGAGAAGACCGAGCATGTCATTCAATATTTTCTCCATTTCAACGAGATCTTCTCTCGTTACCACGGGATCATCTTCTGACCATCGTACCGTATAAATGAAATAATAGGCAGGGAAAGAGCGAAAAATAACGGTTGATTTCGGAAACTTGGAGAAAACGGCCTTTATCTGATATCTGCGGCCGTAGCTCCAGTCAAGCAGCTTCATGACGGACCAGCCACCTCTTTCTCAGTTTCTTTCCCTGATTAGCTTACCTCACGAACGTTCGTTCTGCAACCCTCTTCTTATTTCTGAAAGGTGTCCATCCAGTTGTCGAAGGCCTTCATCGCCTTTTCGAGAAATTCATTCGTTTTTTCGTCGTCCACCTTTCCACCGCTCAGCTTATTTGGAACACCGCCGATGTAAAGCTGCGGCTGCTGCATTGGATATGCGTTACAGGCTGCAAGCGTCTGGCGCAGATGTGCCTGGGCAAAGGCTGTTCCCTGCTGTGTTGGTGATGCTCCAGCAATCAGGACCGGCTTCTGGTCCAATGCGTTTTCAACTGTCATGCTGCCGGCCCAATCGAGTACATTTTTCAACACACCAGGCATGCTGGCTGAATACTCAGGCGTCACAATCCAGATACCGTCTGCCTGCTTCAACTGATCCTTAAATGATTGTACCGGGTCCGGCACTCCCTCCGATTCGATATCCGCATTGTACAGCGGTATCTCCTCAATTGATAGGACCGATACGTCAAAGTGAGACGGCGCTCGCTCCACCATGGTTTCCAGTACTTGCTTGTTGAATGACTCTTTACGCAGACTACCGCAGAACGCGGCGATTTTCTTTGTCATAATCGACACTCCCTCATTTGATTGATTGACAGGTTCATCCTTCAGACGTAAGATATGAACGTAATTGTTTTTGGTCTCGAAATAATAACCTTGCTCGAATTTCTATACCCTCTTTATACAAACCTTACGCATTAATTACACAGCATTCCTGGAAAAGAGCTGTTGGAGGAACCACTATGACTGATCAAACCCCTGCAGAGCTGACGCGCAGCCAGAAAAACCGGCTCGTTGTCATGCTCTGTGTCATTTTAACATTCACCGTTATGAATGGAACGATGTTTAACGTCGCGATCCCTGATATTGCCGAAGATTTCCAGCTGCTCCCCTCTCAGGTGACCTGGGTCATGACCGGGTACATTCTGGTCTTTGCAGTTGGCGCACTGATGTACGGAAAGCTTGCGGATATGTTTCCAATTAAACGAATTTTAACAGTCGGTATTATTTTATTTGCTGCCGGTGCTACACTCGGTTTATTTTCTCAGAACTATGCCATGCTGCTTGCCGCTCGAATCATTCAGGCAACTGGCGGTGCTACGATTCCCGCCCTCGCGTTTATTATCCCTGCTCGATTTATGCCGAAGGAACGCGGCCGCGTTTTTGGAACCGTGTCCGCTACGGTAGCATTTGCTTCCGGTCTTGGACCAATCACCGGAGGCTTGATTGGCGGAGCTTTTGACTGGCGCTATTTATTCATCTTGTCCATTCTTTCGCTTTTGACGCTGCCTTTTTTAAGAAAGTGGATCCCGGATGAAGAAACCCGTTCGGGCCGTATTGATTTCATCGGTGCACTGCTGATTGCGTCAGCTGTAGCGGGACTTCTCTTTTTTATTACGGCTTTCAGCCTGACAGGGCTCGCCTTTTTTGCCTTGGCAATGTTGTTATTTATTCTGCACATTAGGAGGCATCCTGCTCCTTTTATTGATCCGTCGATGCTGAAGGATAAGTATTACACGACGGCCGTAATGACAAGTTTTCTAGGTACGAGCGTAATGTTCGGCATGATTTTTATCGTTCCGATTATGGCAAGAGCTGTTTACGGGCTTTCGACAATCGAGATTGGTCTTCTGCTTTTCCCTGGCGCTCTCGGGGCAGCTGTCATTGGTCAGCGGGGCGGAAGGCTTGTTGAGTCAAGAGGAAGTTTTCCAGTCTTGCAGCTTGCCTTCCTGCTGGCTGTTGCAGGCAGCCTGCTGATTTCGATCTTTATCGGTATTCCGCCGTTTCTGCTGGCGCTATGTATTCTTGTTCAGTATGTCGCATTTCCGCTTATTCAAAGCTCCACTGCGAATTTGTTAACAGAGCTTGTACCGAAAGAAAAGACCGGTGTCGGGATCGGGATGTTCAACTTGATGAACTTTCTTTCAGGGGCTGTCTCCAGTGCTATATTCGGGGCGTTTCTCGATTTACAGGAAACCTCTTTGCAGCTGAACCCTATTGCAATATATGATGGGCTGGCACTTTACTCCAATTTGTTTTTAGCAATCAGTCTTACAGCAGTCGGTGCCCTGCTGTTGTTCACGAGGCAGTTTCGTAAACGAGAGCGACCCGCTCTATAGAAAGAGGATTCAGCGTGCATCATGGATGCCACCTGAATCCTCTTCGCACTTATATAACCAGCTGTCAGACAGAGGCATCGAATGTCGTACCTTTACGAAGCAGCTCTGCCTCGTGCCGTTTGGCAGCTTCCAATTTCCGTTCTTTAATCGACCGCTCCGCTGTCGCGGAAGGCGTGCGATTGCCGGCACCGGCACGCAGTTTGTGCGCGGCAATTCGTTCATACCTTTGAAAATAGCTGCCATACGGATTGCGATGTTCCATTACGTCTTGAAATGCGACTCGCGGGATGCCGTCCACCGTCAGCTGCTGCGGCTTCTGGAGAACCTGTCTTGCTGCGTAATTCATCGGCTGTTCATCCCGTACAAGTGGAATATAACCCATGATATCACCCCTTCTCCTTACTTACGTATTCCCAGCATTCTCTAAAAAGAAACCTATGTGCACGTCAAAAAACCGCCCTGATGTATACTCAGAGCGGTGAGACTGTAGACAAAGTCAATTAGCTTATATGTTGATTCATTTGGTGGTATTTCCCTTCCGCTTACCGAGCCTGCCGTGGACTTGCCTTCAGCTATTTTTCAGCGTGATCCCTTTTTGCAGGGAGAATGACGCGGGAGGATGGCGCGGCTTCACTCGTACACAGGCTTCTAACAAGAAGCCTTCAAGAGCCGGTCCGGCTCCGCTCGCGCTTGTCATGCCGTTCAAGTTCGAACGGCAATGAGGCTTCACTCGGACTCAGGCTTCTCACGAGATGCTTTCAAAAGCCAGTCAGACTCCGCTCGTGCGTTGATGCCGTTCGCAGAACTGAACGGCACGGCATCTTCAGACTGCTAGTTGCGCCTCCGTCGGACACATCTGGGAAACGGCTATGCTTCTTAGAGAACAACGTCACGACAGGCTAACGCGACTGCTTATCATACGTTTATCGTGAATTCGATGACGTAGTGGCATCTCTATGCAACATCGAAACGTTTCATCGGGAAGGTTCTATCCGTATAGAACTATATCTTGCAGTCATAACCAGGCACGTGAAACATGCTATCAGCTGCCGGCATCGGAGGGCCTCAACTCCAGGAGGATCAGAACGAGGTGAAGATCCAGCGCTTCCGACGGAAGAAGGGAAAGCCGAGCCCGCTCCCTCCGGAGAGCGAGCGTCTGCAGATACAGGCAGATGCAACGTTATTCACCTAAAAACACTTTATCGACACCCTGACCGCCCTGATCTATAATCAGAGCGGTTCTATTTGCTTAACGATCTGTCTGCTGTTACGTTAGTCCGATCGTGTGGTAACCTCCGTCGACGTGCAGCATTTCTCCTGTAATTCCGGAGGCCAGCCCGCTCATTAGAAACAGAGCTGTACTGCCCACTTCCTCTTGGGATACCGTGCGCTTAAGAGGGGCATGGTCTTCCATCTCCTTTAGTACTTCGTTAAAGCCGCCGATTCCTTTCGCAGAGAGTGTACGGATTGGTCCTGCCGAGATTGCATTGACACGAACGCCGTCCTTGCCCAGATCGTGAGCCAGGTATTTTACACTCGCATCCAGACTCGCTTTTGCTACACCCATGACGTTGTAGTTTTTCACGTAGCGCTCTCCACCGAGATACGTCAGCGTTACGATACTTGCATCCTCGGCCAAAAATGGTCTCGCGGCTTTTACAGCAGCCGTGAGGGAATATGCGCTGATATTCTGCGCCAGAAGAAAGCCGTCCCGCGTCGTGTTTAAATATTCGCCTTCCAGTTCTTCTTTGTTGGCAAACGCCACACAGTGCGCGATCCCATGAATCGCACCTGATTTTTCCCCGATTTGATGGAATGCTTTTTCTAAATCTTCATCGCTGGTCACGTCGCATGGCAGGACATAGTGGTCCCCCTCAAGCGTATCCGCCAACCCTTGAACTGTTTTCTCAAATCGTTCTCCGACGTATGTAAATACGAGAGATGCTCCAGCCTGATCCAATGCCCGTGCGATTCCCCAAGCAATGCTTCGTTTATTCGCCACGCCCATTACGACGTAGGTTCTATTTGAAAGATCGATTTGCATGATGATGGTTCCTCCCTTATTTGCACAACTGTTAGTATCTGGTCCTAATTTTAGCGTACTGCTTTCCTCCCGTCAATTCTTTCATGCTATAATTACAGCTGGAAAGGAGCTGACGGTTCAATGTACGATCTAATAGGTGACATTCATGGCTGCCGGCTGGAAATGCATCAGCTGATTCGACGGCTTGGCTACAGCTTATATAATGGAAAGGCAGTCCATCCGGACGGGCGGCGGCTCGTTTTCATTGGAGATCTGACGGACCGCGGCCCTGATTCAACAGGTGTTATTGAAGACGTTGCTTCATTCGTGTCACAAGGACACGTATATGTTCCAGGCAACCACTGTGACAAGCTGTACCGCTGGTTTTTAGGTCGAAACGTGAAAGTGCTGCACGGGTTGGAAACGACTACTGCCGAGGTTGCTGCGCTTTCAAAAGCGCAGCAGAAAGCCATCCGCGCTGCTTTTATGAAGCTTTACGAAGAAGCACCGCTTTATGAGGTGCTGGACCAAGGAGGTCTTGTCGCGGCTCACGCCGGCATTCGCTATGATGATATCGGTCTGAATAATAAGCGGATTAAATCATTCGTGCTTTACGGAGACACTACGGGAAAAGTGGATGCAGATGGCAAGCCCGAACGCCGGGACTGGGCAACCATTTATCCTCAAGGCAAAGCCTGGATCGTATACGGTCATACGCCTGTGGAGGCTCCTCGCTTCGTGGGACACACGGTTAATATTGATACCGGCTGTGTTTTTGGAGGCAGGCTCACCGCTTTTCGCTATCCGGAAATCGAGACGGTTTCCGTCGCTTCTTCTATGCCGCGTGTTGACGAAAAGTTCCGCACGTTCAAATGAGCTTTCTTTTCGCTTCGAAGGTGAGCATCTGATTCGTGTAAGGATGAGGAAACGCAATCATTCTGGCCTGCAGCGCGTGAACTGGCCTTCTGTCTGCTGAAGCGTAGAGCGACTCACCGGACAGTGGAAATCCGAGCCAGGCGAGATGCACGCGAATTTGATGCGTACGGCCGGTTTCCAGCTGCACAGCTAAACGGCTTTCGAAAGGCGACCGTGACAGGCAGGTCACGTGCGTCACAGCACATTTTCCGGAAGAAGAAACCTCCTGTTCAACGATGCTTCCAGCTCTCCGCCCAATCGGCGCATAAACAGATACGGATTCCCATGAAAAGCTGCCACGCACGACCGCTTCATACATGCGGTGAATGCTTCCGCTCTGTTGAGCAGCGGTCAAGATACTGTGCGCGTAGCGGTGCTTCGCGATCAACACCAGACCCGTCGTATCTCGGTCCAGTCTTGTCACAATATGAACTGTCCCCGGCCAGCCGCTTTCCTGGTAATATGCCAGCACAGCCCCTGCAAGTGACGGTTTCTGTCTGTCGGACATTGGGAGCACTGCAAGACCTGCTGGTTTCTCAATTAAAAGTACATGCTCATCTTCATAAATGACTTCAAGAGGTGCCATTACCGGCACAATGTTGGAGCTTGCTTCCTCCGGCGGAAATGTTACCTCGACTAAATCCGCTTCTGCGATCCTCGCGCGAACATCCACTGCTTTACTGTTAACACGCAGCCCTCCCCCCTCATATTTCACTTCAGCCAGCAGTTTTCTTGACACTTGCTTTTCGACACGAAGAAAATCGCGCAGCGTCATCCCTGCCTGCGACCGGGATACACGCCACGCGATGTGAATGGTATGGACCATTAAATAAACGACTCCTTAACTCTTTTCCAAAATGGGAATGGCCGGAAGCGCGCAAACCGGACTTTTTCATCCGCTACGCGAACTTGGATTGATTTCACTTTTTTCTGGACAAGCGTTAAATGGTCAACGGTCACTTGAAAATCAACGTCATTTTTAGGCTTAAGCAGACAGGTGTGATGCTCTGGCAGGACAACCGGTGAACCGATCGTCCGGTAAACGCGATTGTTAATTGATGCCATCTCGGAAAGCTGGATTGATGCAAGGGATGGATGAAGAATCGCTCCACCGAGCGCTTTGTTATACGCGGTGCTTCCAGAAGGCGTCGACATGCACAGCCCGTCGCCGCGAAAGGTTTCGAAATGATCCCCTTTGATCTCAATATCCATAACGAGCGAGCCCTCCATACTTTTCACCGTACATTCATTTAAAGCCAGATAGCGTTCATTTTCCAGATCGTTCGTATGTCGGATTAACACTTCCAGCAGCGGATACTCCACAATTTTAAACGGCGTTTTCGCAATATGAATGACGAGCTTCTCGATTTCATCGGGCTGCCAGTCCGCATAGAAGCCAAGATGACCGGTATGTACCCCTACAAAGCTCGTAGAATCGAGCCGGTGGGCATACTGGTGGAAGGCTTCCAGCAGTGTGCCGTCCCCGCCGATCGATATCACAATTTCCGGCTCGTCCTCATGGTAAACGAGTCCGAATTCCTCCAAATACGTTTTCACTTGCTGCGTTAGCACGTTGGATGAATGATCGCCGCGTGAGCGAACGTTAAAATTCATAGCGTACCGCCTTTCCCTATGGTTTCCGGCGTGAGGCTTCCTGCTGCTTCGTCATAATCTTTTGTGCTTCTTGTACCTCACCGCGGATTTTCGACATTTCTTCATCTAGCTGGAAGGCGGCTTCTGCTGCTTTTACGAGCCGCTGTTCAATCTCGTCCGGTATTTTTCCGGAATATTTATACTGCAGGGAATGTTCAATGGTAGCCCAGAAGTTCATGGCAAGCGTGCGGATCTGCAGTTCTACCAATGTATTCTTTTCGCCGCCCTCAATCGTCTGCACCGGATATTTTAATATCATGTGATACGAACGATAGCCGCTCCGCTTTTTGTTTTTAATGTAATCGCGCTGCTCCACAATAGAAAAGTCCGTTCGTGCTTTAATCAGTTCCACAATCGTATCGATATCGCCGACAAACTGGCACATGATGCGCACGCCACCGAGATCCTGCATATCCTCTTCCAGTCGATTTAACGGGATGTTTTTACGTTTCGCTTTTTCCAGAATGCTGGATACCGGTTTAACGCGCCCGGTTACAAATTCAATTGGCGTATGTTTAGATGTCAGCTGATACTGATCCCGGATACCTTTCAGCTTGATCTTTAACTCCTCGACCGCCTGTTTATAGGGCGTGAGCAGCACATCCCAATCCATCATTGCGATCAGTCCTCCCCGCTGTTCAGCTCAAAGATTTCGTCTGCTTTATCGACGAATTCCTTCCCGTAGTTCTGATTGCCTTTAATATTGTCCAGCAGAAAATCAAGCTCTTCCCAGAAGGCCGTCAGTTCAACAGGTTTCAGCACTGTCTGCACGAACATAGGCTTTGCGGAGGCCCGGTATGTATGCAGCTGCTGCCAGGCGGATTCTTCAAAGCGCAGATGGATAAATTCATCTCCGTGAGCGAGCAAATAAACAAATGCAGCTCCGTCTGAATCTACAAGCATGCGTCCTTCCGGCTCCAGTCCCTGAAACGGAAGCGTCACATCTCCTTTTGCTAACAAGTTTGCTTCTTCTTCGTGAATGGTCTTTACAATAATCATGCGTCCGCTCCTTCTACCAATGCTTTTCCGCTTTCCATATTATCTGTTATTCCCTTATTTGTAAACGAAGAAACGGTCTGCTGCATCGTCCTTTGGCTCATTGCCACAGCTCTTTCTCTATGGAACAATAGAGAAAACAGATGCATATAAAGGAGACATACAATGCCTCAGGAAATGGAAATTGAATTTAAACAGCTGCTGACGAACAGCCTTTTTGAAAAGATGATCCGTCACTATGAAATGCCCACGCCATTTCGTCAGGAAAATCATTATTTCGAGACTGAGGACATGGCATTGCGGGAGAAAGGAGCCGCTCTGCGAGTGCGAGTAAAAGACAACAGCCTGGAGTTTACGCTGAAGCAGCCTTCCGGAGAAGGATTGCTTGAAACCAATCAGTCTATAACATATGACGCGTTTGAAGCATTCAAGGCTGACGGAAGGCTTCCAAAAGGTGAAACCGCTGATCAGCTCAGGTCGTTTCTCGGATATGAACCCTCGCTCAACTGGCTCGGAAGTTTAGTAACAGAGCGAATGGAAAAAAAGGTGCCCGAGGGACTCCTTGTGTTCGATAAATCCACCTATGCCGGGGTAACTGATTACGAGCTGGAATTCGAATCAGCCAGCTACGAGGAAGGTAAAGTTTTTTTCGAAAATCTTCTGTCAGAATGGAAACTTTCCTGGAATACACCCGATAATAAAATAAGAAGGTTTTACCGGGCCGCCTACGAGCAGTCCTAAAGTGAAAAGGAGATGACTGCACGATGTTCCTGCCGCCAATTATGAACGATATATTTTCCCGCCGTATTTTCCCGCCAAATGAATCAACTGCTGCTTCCGGACAATTTCAATCGATGCTGGAGCAAGAGATGTTTAAATCTTTTGAAGAGCTGGCACGCGAGCGCTCAGGGGCTATGCAGCAGCTTGCTGCCGCCGCTCCCGTCATTCCGGTTCAGCAGGCACCTTCATCAACACCCCGTTCCCAGGACAGCTCTATCAACACGCTCATTCAGCAGGCTGCTGATAAACATGGAGTCAATCCGGCGCTGATCCATGCGGTAATAAAGCACGAGTCCAATTACAAAACGGATGCTGTAAGCCACGCAGGCGCCCGCGGTTTGATGCAGCTGATGCCGGCAACCGCCCGCTCTCTTGGAGTAGCTGACAGCTTTGATCCAGAGCAAAATATCGAGGGAGGCACACGCTATCTGCGTGACATGCTCCGCCGCTATGACGGCAATGAGTCCCTCGCGCTTGCTGCTTATAACGCAGGGCCCGGCAACGTGGATAAATACGGTGGCATTCCGCCGTTTCGAGAAACACAGGCTTACGTACCAAAAGTGATGGCCAGCTACCGTTCAGGCAGCAGCTACGCATAATAGAGACCAGCATTTCTGTCCGCTTCGGCAGAAGATGCTGGTTTTTTACGCCTTATTGCTTGCACCGCTGTCGATAGGACGTTAACATAAGCAGTCGGGGCAGCGCTTCTTTCCGCAATTGTCATAAATAGTTCACATTTGTTGCTGGAATTCGGAAGCCCTGCTACAATAACGATACGTTCGATAAAGAGGGTTTTTACCATGAATCAAGCTAACAGTGCCTTTGAGGCAATCGGCGAAGAACGCCTTCACCGCCTTATCGATATATTTTATGGTCATGTTGCTGAGCATCCGGATTTGAAAGATATTTTTCCGGATGACCTCACAGAAACACGCCGGAAGCAAAAGCAGTTTCTGACACAGTTTTTTGGCGGTCCCGCTCTTTATACAGAAGAGCATGGACATCCGATGCTGAGAGCCAGACACATGCCATTTGTCATTACACCTGAGCGTGCAGATGCTTGGCTTTCCTGCATGGGACAGGCGCTGGTTGAAGCTGACGTCGAAGAGCCTCTGCGCTCTTATCTATTTGAACGGCTCCAGCAGACCGCCCGCCATATGGTGAACACAGTGGATGCTTCATCCAGGGGGGATCATTCATGACAACAAAGAACCGGACTTACGTATGTGAGGAAGAATCGGGACAATGCTGCCCACAGGAGCTTTCCTCCATTTATGAAAACGGCAGTGCAGCTGCCGACATGGAAGTGTATGTATTTATCGATCCGCTCTGCCCGGAATGCTGGGCGCTTGAGCCGGCTATAAAAAAGCTGAAAATGGAATACGGCAGGTATTTAAAGCTTAATCTGGTGCTTGCCAATAATCTGGAGCCGCTTCACTCGTCCTGCGGGTCCAAGCACCGGTCTCTTATGAAAGAAATGGCGCAGGCTTATAATGAAACAGGCTGCCGCACCGGCATGCCGTGTGACGGAGACGTGTGGTATGAGAATCCCGCACCTGCTCCATATGATGCTATGGCTGCCATTAAGGCTGCCGGCCTGCAGGGAAAAGTAATTGGTGCCAAGTATTTAAGGAGAGTCCGTGAAGCATTGTTTCTTCATAAAGAAAACATCGCTGATCAGCAAGTACTCATTAATTGCGCGATGCGTGTTTCCGGAATGGACGTAGACGAATTTGTTCGTGACCTTCATTCCGACACGACCAAGAAAGCACTCGACAATGACCGGAAGACGGCGGAAGAAATGGATATCCGTTCTACTCCTACGATCGTCTTTTTTAATGAAGATGTCGATGAGCCCGGCCTGAAGGTTGAAGGTGCGTACCGGTACGAGATTTATGAAGAACTGCTCCGGGAAATGTCCGCACAGAAACTTGAGAAATGCCCGCCGATTCCGCTTGAAGAATTTGTATCCTTTTACTCGCTGGTTGCGACTAAAGAAATTGCGGTTGTCTATGATATGAAACTGGAAGAAGCACACCGCGAAATGAAAAAACTGCAGCTGCAGCAAATAGTAGAAGAAATTCCAACAAAACACGGATCCATCTGGCGTTCATTGGCGTCATCAACGTGACGGATTCAACTGTTTGAAAAAGAGAGCGGTTCCTGCGCGAGGAACCGCTCTCTTCTTCATTGCATGCCTGTATTCTTCTCCATATTTTTGAGACGGAGCGGCCGCCCTGCATAGTCTCAAGGCGGCTGGGGTGTCCGTATAACTAGCCACTCATTAAAGCGACTTCAGTTGCTCTTCAAATTCATCGAGAACTGATTCAAATACGTTCAGTGCCTGCTGGATCGGTTCTGCGGAGGTCATATCTACTCCAGCATGCTTCAGCACCTCGATCGGATAATCTGAATTACCAGCTTTCAGGAAATCGGTAAATCGCTTCACTGCAGGCTCTCCTTCATCGAGAATCTGCTGAGCGAGTGCTGTTGCAGCACTATACCCGGTCGCATACTGATAGACGTAGAAATTCATGTAGAAATGAGGAATACGCTGCCATTCAAATGCGATATCTTCATCAATCACGAGCTCATCGCCGAAATACTTTATGTTCAAGTCATAATACAACGTGTTTAAAAGATCTGCTGTAAGCGGCGTCCCTGCTTCTGCTTTTTCGTGAATCAGCTGTTCAAATTCTGCAAACATCGTCTGACGGAATACGGTTGCTCGGAACCCTTCTAAAAAGTTATTCAACAAGTAAAGCCTGCGACGAGTATCCGTTTCTCGATCAAGCAAATATCGATTCAGCAGTGCTTCATTCGTTGTAGAAGCAACCTCTGCAACGAAAATCGAATAATTAGCATACGGATAAGGCTGGTGCTCCCTCGTATAGTAGCTGTGCACAGAATGACCAAATTCGTGTGCGAGAGTAAACAAGTTGTTAATGTCGTTTTGCCAGTTCATGAGAATATATGGCTTTGTGCCAAACGTGCCTGAGGAATAAGCACCGCTCCGCTTGCCTTTATTCTCTTCCACATCGACCCAGCGATTTGAAAGTCCATCTTTTACTATTTCCTGATACTCCTCACCCATTGCTCCAAGTCCGTTAACCATCAGCTCTTTGGCTTCGTCATAGGAAACAGAGAAATCAACATCCTGAATCATTGGCGTATAAAGGTCGTACATATGCATTTCTTCAAGCTTCAGCACTTTCTTTCTGACTGCTACATAACGGTGTAGCAGCGGAAGGTTTTTATTGATCGTATCTACAAGCTGATCATATACGACTTCCGGAATGTGGTTCGCTGACAGAGCAGCCTGTCTTGCACTCTCATAGTTTCGCACATCGGCGGAAAGCAGGTGCTTCTTTACTTCTCCGCTGAGCGTACTGGCAAATGTATGATGAAACTTTTTATAGGTGCTGTACATCGCCTGAAACGCATCCCGTCTCACTCTGCGGTCCTGGCTCTGCAGCATTCCGACAAAACGCCCCTGCGTTACTTCAACCATGTTGCCATCCTCGTCTTCTACCTCTGGAAAACGCAGATCCGCATTGTTCAGCATGCTGAACGTATTGGAAGATGCACCAGATACATCACTGAACCGTGCCATCAATGCTTCTTCCTTCTCAGAAAGGACGTGCGGCCGCTTTTTGTTAAGCCGCTCCAACGCGTGTTCATAAAGCTGCAGTTCCGGCTCTTCCTGCAGGAACTGCTTCAGTTTTTCCTCTGGCATTGCGAGAATCTCAGGCGTCACATACGAAGACTGCTGTCCAAACTGCACGAGCAGCTGACGTGCTTTTTCATTCAGTCCCTGATAATGCGCATTCGTCGTGTCTTCATCGTAGCGCATCCGCGCATATACAAAGAGCTTTCCTAGTCTGATGGAAAGCGTATCCTCTGTCTGCAGTGCCTCGTACAGCAGGCTGCCGGATTCGGCGAGTTTTCCTTGATAAGAGGCTACTTGAGGCAGCTCCTGCTTCAACTGCTCAAACTCTGCTTCCCATTCGTCATCACTTGCAAAAATGTCTTCCAGATCCCACGTGCGTTCTTTCGGTATTTCACTGCGTACCGGCAATTCCGTTTTACTCATGAATATGTACCCTCCAATTATCAATCTGTGTACTTCTTCCATCGTAATATGAATAGTACTAATTATCAATTATTTTTGTACACGAAAGAACTTTGCTGGGCGACGTAGCTGTCATCCATAAAAAGCTGTTCGGTTGTTTTGTTAAAGGTAATCGGATGCTTGACCGTAAAAACCCCTGGATATCGCTGCGTCAAAACACCCCAATCGGCCAAATAGCTGAAGTAAACAAGGACAATCGACCGAATATGAAATCGATCCATCGGCTGCAAAAAGCTGTGACACTTCAGCAGTATAAGCTCACAAGCACCTGTCAGCCTTACCGATACTCCCTCGTTTCGCAGCAGCTTTACGTGCAGCAGCGACTGCCAGACTTCAGGCGGAATCGATAACGCACCACTCCCCGGGAAAGGAACTCTCGCCAGTGCTGGATAGGCGTGAGGTGGAAGCTGAAAGACAGCCATCAGTTCGCGGAGCAGAACGGCGGGCGGATCGGTCTGCTTAAATCGTGTCATGCGATGGGAAATAGCGTTTTTGCTCCAGCTGCTTCGTAAAGCTCTGTTAAATTCCCCGTTATCGGTGGTGGCTCGAGTCATTAAAAACCATTCTGGAGACTGGTTATAGATACGAAACGACGTAACATCCACAGTCCATCGGGCACGGCTGATCGACGCACAGCCTCCATAGCAGAACAGTTGACCGGTTTGCGGACAGAGCGTCCAGTAATGAAAGGATGCTGCATGACACAACGCGCCGCGTTTTACCACAGATACGGCCTGCCGCTGCACGCCTGTTTTCACGTTTTCCGGCATGAGAATCCAAATTAACTCTGCTCCAGCTCGTTCGTAGTCAAGCTTCCTTTCTGTCATCTCTTTCTGTGAAATGGCAGAAGACTGACATTCAAACACGTAGGTTTTTCCCGCAGATGCCACATACACATCTGCCCTTCTGCCCGCTGACGGCAGATAATACTCCAAAGCAACAAACAGCTGCTGATCTGAGAACAGCTCAAACAGCTTTGTTTTTGCAGCACGGTGCCAGCGGCTCTCCCCGCTTGCGCGGCAGCTGCGGATATGAGCGAAATGAGGACGGACCTTTGAGCCAGTCTTTAAGAGGACAGGTTGATCACAGTCCGGGCACCGATAGGCACTTTTATTCGTAAGCTTTGATGCGGTCAGACTGTGTATTAAAGAGCGATCTGAGCACCTGGCAGTATACAGAACGTTCACCTCTCTCCAATTTTTGTAAGTATACCACAATGGGGAACGTACGTTCAAATCACGGAAACAAAAAAGCAGAGGAACAATGTCCTCTGCCTTTTGATTAAAATTAAAATTGGCCGCGAATGACGCTGAGCGCATTTTGATCAGCAATACGATTTCCGTATTCATGAATGCGGTGGATCGTTGTGTCTGATTCATAACCGTACTCGAGAATGCGGCTAAGCATGTTGTCCTGTTCATCGTCCGAATACGATTCGTCGATTGATACATAAATGAAGTACGTATTCTCAAAATGATAAAGACTTGTTGAAATGTCATCATCAAATACTTTACTTAACGAAATAACATCCTCGAAATCTCTGAAGCCGACGACGACGTTAAGCGAATGGTCTTTGGCAATTTCATTGGCTTCATCATTAGCAAACTGCTGATCAAGCATATCGACAATATTTTTATCCACGCTGTCCTCCCCTTCATCTTCAACCGGAATTTCGAGCTTTACGTTTCCATCATTAATTTGGCCGCGTGTTACAATTACTTCAAGTCCTTTATCTAATGCATGAACCTGAACCCATAGCGGGCCGTTCATTTCAAATTTCTCCTGATCGCTTACTTCGTTCATCATTTCAAAGAAAAGCTCTTCGCCGCGTTCACGGCTATACCAGATCTCCTCTTTATCGAATCCACGACGCTCAATATCGTGATACGTAATATAAAACTTAATAGTCGTATCATTAATGCGTTCTATTTCCATAAAAGTCTCACCCTTTCGCGAGAATACGCTGACGATGTCTTTGGGTTATATTAACTTAACATTCTATTCCCGAATCCTGCAAGTGTCAATCATGATCTGCTTACTCCTATTCTAGATGATAAAGACGGGAAATGAAATAACTCTGCTCGTTTTTTTCAAACTATTTATCAGAAAATTCCAACTTATCCCGTTTTCCGGCTGTCGTTGCGTAAATAAGGAAAAAAGTGATGCGCATCAGCAGCATCACTCTCTGAAAGTTATTCGTTTACGAGGCGCTTCGTTGCTTCTTGAAGCTGGAATGTACGAACCTTTCTAGGAAGAAAGCGTCGAATTTCCGCTTCGTTATACCCAACTTGAATTCGTTTTTCATCAAGGATAATCGGTCGTCGAAGTAAGCCAGGATGATCGCTGATCAGCTGGAACAGTTCTTGAAGCGGCATAGCATCCATTTCAACATCAAGCTCTTGAAAAACTTTAGAACGTGTCGAGATTATTTCATCAGTGCCGTCCTCCGTCATTCGAACAACCTGTTTCACCTCTTCAACCGACAGAGGCTCTGAGAATATATTTCTTTCTTCAAATGGGATATCGTGCTCTTCCAACCATGCTTTAGCCTTTCGGCAGGACGTGCAGCTCGGTGATGTAAATAGCGTGACCATACGGCTGAATCCCCTTTCACAAGAAATAATGTATACCACTACCATCGATCGCTTAATTATAATTATTATTATACAACATTGCTTACAAATTATCAATGCCTTCTAAAAAACTTGTACAAAATCCTTACAAAAGCTTGATTATAAGCTCACATATGTCTAATAACCTTTTTGTTCAATGGTTAAACTACTTTTTATAAACAAATTTATGTGAATGGCGCTCTGCCTCACAGCAGGAGCAGAGCGAGCTATTACTAGCTGGCGGTCCCAGAAGGTTAAGCTCATACATGATTGTACAATCAATCATTACGCTCATTCTATCACATTTTCAGTTACGAAAAAACGTTATCAATTAGATAAATGTCAAAAATGATCAAAACAGGATTCTCTTCATTAGAATACGATTAAAGCATAGAAAAGTTTCACTACCCTCATTCAATAGAAAAAGAACCGGCATTTGCCGGTTCTTCTCGGTCCCCAATCAGGAAGCAAGCGGCCTGGATTGGGAGACAGGCTGCTTCTTTGGAATTTTATTTACTTCTTCCAGTTTACGTTTAAGAAGATCTCTCCAAAGAAGCTTTTTCCTGCTTTTGCGACGGGATTTGTTTCCCTTCATGATCCACACTCCTTCCCGTGTTATGACAGCGGTCAGTGTGCTATATGCTTCAGAAATCAGGAGGCCGGTTCTTCACCGCTTCCTTCTTCCTTATTTATTTCCCGGTAGACGAGTGCCTTGTCTACTTCTTCGTAAGGTTCTCCATACAGCTCGACATCCTTATACGTATGAATGTTTTCATACGTATGCTTCATTTTGTTGTAGATGCTTTCTTCAGATTCATTTTCCGGCGTCCAATACAGGATTTCCATTGTATTCACTTCACCGGTCGCGAGCGAGCGCCTTGAATAACCGATTGATTTCGCATGCTGAAAGCCTTCGCGCCGGTAAAACCGCTGACGCTTTTCAGTATCCGTATCGTCATAGTCAACAGGCTCAACTTCTAAAATGATTGGCTTGCTGCGTTGTTTTAAATCGTCGAGCAGCTTCTTGCCAATCCCTTTTCCTCTTGCCTTTTTAGACACAAACAAATAATCGATGAACGTAAAATCTTCCATTTCTACATACATCATGACGTGATACTCATCTTCACTTTTCTTATAAATATCTTGTTTCTCTTTCAGAAGCAGTTCCATGTGTTCTCTAGATTTCATTTCTTCGTCGGGAAAGTATTTGTTCAGTTTTTCGTACCAGTGCATGAAACCCCTCCTTCGGCTGTTTCACTTTCTCATCTTATTATATAACGGTTTTCCTTGAACGGAAAGGGCAGATAAGCGGATTCTCCCCTCACAATTCGCTTTGACAGGCTGTTTCGTACAGCTTTCTATTCTGAGCCTCGGATTCCTGCCTCGATTCCGTTCAAACGAACGCGCATTTATGCTTCATAAAAAAGCCGCTCAGCAAATAAACTGAGCGGCGGGCAAACTAGTGAACGTTATTCGTTTTCATCACCGAGATCTTCATCTTCCTCTACATCCCAGTCATCGTCTTCCTCATCGACTCCTTCATCAGGTGCTTCACTGTCTTCTTCGTAGTCCTCTTGAGCTTCTTCATCTAACTCACCTTGGTTTAAATCCTCTGGATCAAGTCCGAGCAGATAATCCACCCCTTCTGAATAGCGGTTGCCTGCGTTCCAGAGCAGGAACTCGTAAATTTCATTATCATAAATCGCCTGAATCTGCGCTTCAACTTCATCTTTGCCGTAATTCAGATAGTTCCCGGACCCTAAATAAGAGGCGGTGAAATCCTGCAGCCACGGACGGGATACGGGCGGATCTTCCAGGTTGGACATCACTTCATTTTCTGCCTGAGAATATCGGTTCATCAGCTCGTACGGGTACAGATCCGGGTGGCCTTCATCAAACCCAAAATCCCCCTGCTGCCAATGGCTTGGATACGGCATAGAAGAAATAATATCAACGTTTTCTGCAATTCGGGAGAAGTTCTGACCGATGCCAGGTGCATTTTCAACTGTTACCGTGTAGCCGAAAATATCGACAGAAACGTCTACATCGTACTCCTGCAGCTCTTCATAGGCATACTCGACGAAGTCAGAGACGGCATCGACACGGGCGCCGATATTATCATCTTCTGGACGATCTGTGTAGTTGCCAGTATCATATTCGAGGTTCTCATCTCTTGTTTCAAACCCTTCAGGGAAACGGACGTAGTCAAATTGAATTTCCTGGAAGCCCATTTCAGCGGCCATGCGCGCTACTTCCAAGTTATAGTCCCACACTTCCTCCAAGAAAGGATTTACAAATTTATCTCCGCGGGGATTGGCCCACACGTTCCCGTTTTCGATAAAGGACAGCTCCGGCTGGGCATCAGCCAGCTGGGAATCCTTAAAGACAACGATTCTCGCAATCGGATAAATCTCGTTCTCCTCGAGCTTCTCCATCATTTCTTCCGGATCACCGATCATTGGCTGAGAGATATCGACGTAGGGATTGCCTTCCTCGGGCTCGAAGGTAATGTAGCCGTCGTCCTCCTTCACGTCGATGACCATTGAGTTTAAATCTGTTTCATTTACGAGCTCTATCAGCTCGTCGAACCTCGTTGGGTGGCCTGCAATGTGACCTGTAACAAAAATACCGCGTACGGCATCCGGATAATCGAAGTGGTAGCCTGAATCAAATGTATATCGCGCCACACGGTCAGGCCATTGCCGTTCTGCTAGTACGATCGTTTTACCATTATGCGCATGCGCTGTGAGCATTTCACTGTTTTCTTCTTCTGCCAAAGCCTGTCCTGAGAATCCGCCTGCTGCAAGGGCGGCTCCGGCCGCGTACAATTTCCAGTGTTTCATATATGTAAAACCCGCTTTCTTCCATTATATTTGTATGTGCTTGGTAAATTATACTATGAATTCCCGCTTCAACCAATGATTTATCTGCAATTCCTGAAAATTCATGCTGATGGAACCATTCCGCAAATGTATAAACAGACTTATTGACTTTTCTGTGCGTATTCCGTACTATTGTAAAAATACCCTTTTAAAGGAGGCGATGTAAGATGAGCCGTGTAACACTGCTAGATTTATTCTCTCATCCCGATGTTCAAAAATACGTGAAACGTTCCGGACTCGCTCATGCGGTGGCATGTGCTTATCATGCATACCGTCTGGCACCGGAATACGGAACTAATACAGCGCTTGCTGTAAAGGCTGCTTTTCTCCATGATATCGGCCATTATACGTGGTACCGGGACGGCGAATGGGATTACGAGCTATACCGCCGCAATGATATTCACGCGATTAAAGGTGCTGAGCGCGCGCACCGTATTTTAATTGAGCTTGGCGAAGACCCTGGTGACGCAAAGCGGATTTCACTTGCCGTTCTATTACACACGGATTCGTTTTTACCGGAGCAATCGATCCGCAGGGAGCCGCTTCAGGAAGTAGTTGCTGCTGCTGATGAAGCTGATGAAGAACCCGGTGGGCTTCACCATTACCGCCACATCAGTGACCGCGAAGCTTCGCACCGGCTGCGGCAGCTCGATATACTGCTTCAATCTTCTTCCTTATCGGAACAGGCAACTGCAGCGAATTAATCCGTTGCGGTTTTTTTCTTTTCGTGCTATGATTCCTTTAATTAAGAAGGGGAGTAGCGACCAACAGGTCTGCAGATCGTCATGACAGTGCCGCGGCACTCGGTCTGCAGAGCGCTCAAACGGCGTACGCGAGACCTTTTTATACAGCGGGTGTGCTGTGTAAAAAGGTCTCTTTTTTTATGCCCACCCGCTCTCATTTTAGAAAGCGAGGGAATGTTCATGATCTATATCCTGTTTATCGCAGCTGCCATTATCACGGTCATCACAGCCGTGAAGCTCTCCACGTATGCAGATGTCATTGGGGAACGAACGAAATTGGGAGGAATGATGGCTGGGGTGCTCCTTCTTGCCGGAGCTACTTCCCTTCCTGAAGTGACCACCAGTATTACAGCAATTGTTGTCAACAATCCGGATATTGCTGTCAGCAACGTTTTCGGCTCTAATTTATTTAATTTGTTTATCCTCGCAGCCGTCGATTTAGTTTACCGGCGAAAGCGAATTCTGCAGGCAGCGGATTCCTCTCATTTGTCAACTGCCGTTCTAAGTATTGTCATGACCGCTTCGATGGCTGCAGTGATGGTCTTCCCAATAGGATTCAGTGTTTTAGGCATTGGCGTTGAAATGCTGCTGCTCGCCTTTTTATATGCCGGCGGAATGATTGTTATTTCACGGGCAGGAAGCAACTTAACACCGCTGTCAGCAGACGAACCGGAGCCGCAGCATAATGCTATTTCCCTTCGTCATGCGAAGCGCGGCTTTGCTGTTGCGGCAGTCATCATATTAGCCGCTGGATCCGCACTGTCCGTAACCGGCGATTTGATCGCACAGGCTACCGGCATCAGTTCGAGCTTTGTCGGTGCTTTTCTCATTGCAGGCGCTACGTCACTGCCGGAGCTTGTCACCGTGATCGTTGCGATACAGCTTGCCAATCACAGCATGGCGCTTGGAAACATACTAGGGTCTAACGTCTTTAATATGCTGATTTTAATTATCATTGATGCCGTTTACCGCGGCGGCCCGGTTTTGAGCATCGTCTCTCCCGCCGTTCTCGCAGCTGCTGCGGGTGTTCTGATCTTGAACGCAGTCGTCATCGGTGCGGTAATGATGGTTAACAGGAAAAAACCGGCTGCTGTTTACAGCCTGCCTTCCATGCTCGTCATCTTAGTTTATTTTCTAAGCAGCTACGCGATATTCAGCTTTAGTTAACGAATCAGCGTAAAGCCGCCGGCCTAAGAGAGGACCGGCGGCTTTTTAAAGTTTATGACGCTATTCTGCTTTTCGCTGAGCCTCCATTTGAGGAGCTTCGGGAGACTGCCTTTCTGCTACTTTATCCATTAATACAGCAATAGCCCCGTCACCTGTAACGTTTGCTCCAGTTCCAAAGCTGTCCTGCGCAAAATACAGGGCGATCATCATTCCCATCGCTGCTTCTGAGAAGCCGAGCATGGTAGTCAATACACCGAGCGCTGCAAAGATCGCACCTCCAGGGACACCCGGGGCTGCCACCATAATAACACCAAGTGCGAGGATGACTGGCAGCATGGTCAGAAAGCCTGGAACCGTATAACCATCCAGGACAGCCATGACTGCGACCGCACAGCTGACGATCGTGATCACACTGCCGGAAAGATGAATCGTGGCGCTGAGCGGAATGCTGAAGTTTGCCACCGCTTCACTAACGCGATTCTGCTTCGTCTGCCGGAGTGTCACCGGAATGGTCGCCGCGGAGCTCATTGTACCAAGCGCTGTCACGTATGCCGGCAGCATGGTTTTGATAAGAGTAAAGGGATTCTGGCCTGTTGCCACCCCGGCGGCGGTATACTGAAGGGTAATCCAAATCCAGTGTGTCGCAATCGCAACCGCAAGCACGATTCCAAACACTTGCAGTGTTTCAAGCACCGTGCCCTCTGCTGCCATATCTGCAAATATCCCGGCAATGTAAAACGGAAGAACCGGAATAATTGCGATGTAAATCACTTTCTCAATAACCGATTTTCCTTCGTCAAAAACCGTCTTCAAACCATCCAGTTTAAGCGCCGCTATCGCAATACCAAAAATAAAGGCGAGCACCAGCGCTGTCAGGATATCCATGAACGGTGTAAGCTCAAAGCTGAAAAATGCTTCAGGCGCAGCCCCCTCCTCCGGCGGCTGCCGCTCGCTCGTTACAAACGGCATGATGGCTACAGCGACAAAAAATGCCATGATCCCTGCCGTAATCGTAGATAGATAAGCCGTTCCTACGGTTGCGCCAACGAGCTTAGAAGAACCTTTTCCAATGCTTGCAATCCCGGATCCGATAAAGAAGAGAATGATCAGCGGGATAACAAAGTTAATCCACTCTCCAAACATACCAGTGAACGTCACAAGTGACCGGATGAGCCAGTCGATTCCGGACAGACCGACCACTACCCCCGCTGCGATACCGATAAGCAGTTTCAAAATCAGCTTCATACTGTTTTCCTCCCCCGTACTGTCTCTGTGTCATAAACAAATGTATCTCTCACAGGTTCTATAGTGCCAATAACCGATCACGATTGCAACGGTTTGCTTAATAGTCGGAATGTTCGGTTTATAATCGGCATATAAAGCCTTGCAACGCGTCGTATGCTTTTATATACTGAATAACAGATAACCAAAAGGCGATGAGAAAGAGAAGTAGCATCGGCCCTTCGTGCCCAGAGAGCCTGCGTATGGTGAAAGCAGGAGACGAAGCTGATGTGAATGGACTTTCGAGCCGGACGCTGAACGCTACCCCAGTAGGCGCTCCCGGGCTTCTCCCCCGATATCAAGGAGAACCTTTTCCGCTTGATGCGAAGAAGGCTTGAGAGACAGCTCCTGTGAAGTAGCTGATCATAAGGGTGGTATCGCGGTCCATTCGTCCCTGTTTTTAGGGATGAGTGGGCCTTTTTGGTGTCTTACTAAACGAAACAGGGAAGGAAGATTCGATGACAAAAACGATTTTTTCAGGTATTCAGCCAAGTGGCACCTTAACACTGGGGAATTATTTAGGCGCGATGAAAAATTTTGTGGATATGCAGGATGACTACCACTGCTATTTCTGCATCGTGGACCAGCATGCCATTACCGTACCTCAAAAGAAAAATGAACTTAAAAGGAATATTCGCAGCCTGGCTGCCCTCTACTTAGCTTCTGGAATTTCTCAAGACAAGTCGACGCTCTTTATTCAGTCAGAGGTGCCGGCGCATGCTCAACTGGGCTGGATGATGCAATGCATTGCCTATATCGGCGAGCTGGAACGAATGACGCAGTTCAAAGATAAATCTGATGGGAAAGAGGCCGTTTCTTCTGCACTTTTGACGTATCCACCGCTGATGGCCGCAGATATATTACTTTACGGCACGGACATCGTCCCTGTCGGTGAAGATCAAAAGCAGCACTTGGAACTGACCCGTGATCTGGCTCACCGTTTCAACACGCGCTATAATGATATTTTTACGATTCCGGAAGTGCGCATCCCGAAGGTTGGCGCCCGCATTATGAGCCTGAACGATCCGACAAAAAAAATGAGCAAGTCGAACCCTAAGCCGAAAAGCTATATTTCAATGCTGGATGATCCGGAAACCATCCGCAAGAAAATGCGCAGCGCGGTTACCGATTCTGAGGGAGGAGTTTACGCCGATGCGGAAAACAAACCTGGGGTGACCAACCTGCTGACAATTTACTCGCTATGCTCAGGAGAATCGGTCGAATCATTGACGGAACGCTACCGTGATTCAGAGTACGGGCCATTCAAGGAAGATGTAGCGGAGGCTGTTGTATCCGTGCTGGAACCGATTCAAAAACGGTATGAGGAGCTGATGGCTTCCGAGGAACTGGATGCCATTTTAGATCAAGGAGCCGATCAGGCTGATCGTGCTGCAAAGAAGATGCTTGCAAAAGCAGAGCGCGCTATGGGACTGGGCCGAGGCCGCAGATCCTGAATAATCCCTCACGATGCTTCTTAACAGAACGAGACCTCACAGGGTTCCGAGCAGAGCCATGCCGTAACAAGCTGTGTTTTACCTGAAATAGCAAGGAAGGCAGGCTCGAAAAATCCTGCTCTTCAGCCTTTTCATCAGGAAGTTGAAACAGGCCAGCTGAGTAATTCAGCTGGCCTGTTTCCTATACTGCTAGTTTCCGGCTTTCTCTGCGTGGTCGAGCAGGCGCTGCTCATGCACGTAGATTGCGGCCTGTGTGCGGTCTTCCAGCTCCAGCTTCTGTAAAATATGACTGACGTGGGTTTTTACTGTTTTGATGCCTATAAAAAGCGATTGAGACATCTCCTGATTCGTTTTGCCGCGTCCGAGCTCAAGCAGCACTTCCATCTCCCTCTTCGTCAGCTCATTGTGCTTCGCCTTTGAACGGCGCCGCATCCCTTCCACCATCCGTGATGTCACGGATGACGTAAAAACGGCTTCCCCCTTTCCTGCACTGCGGACTGCTGCTGCTATTTCCTCTGCCGTTGACGTTTTCAATAAATAGCTGAACGCTCCTGCTTCGAGCACCGGGTAAAGCATCTCATCGTCTAAAAAGCTCGTCAAAACGATTACTTTAGGCGGGCGATGAAGCTTTTGCAGTTCAGCAGTAGCCTCAATCCCGTTCATCGTTTCCATTTGCAGATCCATGAGAACGACGTCAGGCTCAAGTGCCTTTACCTGTGCAAGTGCTTCTTTTCCGTTTCTCGCTTCCCCTGCAACCTCAAGACCCTCTTCCATCGATAAGTATGTGGAAAGACCGAGCCTCACCATATCATGGTCATCTACAAGCAATAATCGAATCGTCACATCACTGCACTCCTCTCAACCGGCAGGCGGAATTCCAAACGCGTTCCTTTACCCGGCCTTGATATAATTGTCATATGGCCTCCCAACTCCACCATACGTTCCTTCATCGTCATCAGCCCGTAGCTGGTTGATTTTACAGCTTCCGGGTCGAACCCGCTGCCATCGTCGGTTAATACAATCATCGTTTTCGCTGAACCAGCAGCTGCACTAAGCTTCACGTGTTCTGGTTTCCCGTGTCTTAACGCGTTGGATATCCCTTCCTGGAGCACGCGGAAAATGTGTTCTTCCACTCCTTTTGAGCACTCTGGAATCCCAGACGTATCGGCCTGAAAGGTAATTCGTTCATGTTTGGCATCAAGCTCCTGAAACAGCTGATCAACCGCCTCTTTTAACGGCTTTCCGTCCAGTGTGACCGGTCGGAGCTGCATGATCAGCGCTCTTAGCTCCTGCTGGGATTCCTGAACCATCGCTGTGACCTGTCTGGCCACGTAAGCGGCTTTTTTCGGCGCCTGTTCGATAAGCTTCGGCATTGCACTCATTGACATCGAAACAGCGAACAGCTGCTGACTGACCGAATCATGAAGCTCTCTCGCGAGCCGGCGCCTTTCTTCCTGGCCGGCTCCCCGTTCCCGCTCTTCGAGAAGCGATGCATTTTCATCCAGCACCCTTTTTAACGAGGCTACCTGCTGCTCATCATCCTCAATCATATCTGTTACCTCCTGCATCAGTCTGCCAAGTTCATCGCCCTCTGTTTCAGGAAAGGTATTTTTCGCTCCTCGTCGTCGCTGCTTTACCGCTGCTAAATACTGAAGCATTCTTCTTTTCTCCGTTCGAACCTGCTGATAGTGAAAAAATGCTGCCGGCAGAATAAAGGCCATTCCTGCAGCGAGGACGATCGGCAGCAGGTCCATCTCAATGCCAATCAGCAGCATCATGCTCGTAAATAGCAGTGTGCCGGCCGCAGCCGCCTTAAGCTGTACCTGGAGAGCGGACCAAAGCAGTCCGGATGGCTTTCGTTTCTGTTCGACTTCAGCCAACCTGAATCACCTCCAGATCACCAAGTCCGACTGCAACGTGGAGCATAAGCCGCCTCTCTGCCTCTTGAAAGCCTTCGCTTACGAATGAGACTGTCCGACCGGACCCTGCTTGAGAATCATGGAAAATCGTTATCTCCCCCAACTTTACGGCTCCGCGCACGGAAATGGCCATCCCTTCTGGCACTTGAATTTCCACACTTCCAACACCGCAGCTGATGTGCATCACGTTATCGCCTTCATGCAAAATGGCTTTGGAGAAATCTATTTCCACACTGCCTACTCCCATTTGCAGCCGTCTGTCCGCGGGCTCCCACGGCTGACGACCGATCGACATATCACCAAGCGCGGTTTTCTCAGCGCCACCTGAAAATCCATCGAACGAACCGAAGGGCCCTTCTGCTTTTTTCTTCTTTTTCTTCTTAGGCTTTTCTCCTGGTTCTTGTCCGGGCTCCCACTTTACAACTGGCGTCGTGTCCCGGTCAAAAAACAATTTAAATCCGGCATAAAATAAGAACAGCGGCCACGTCCAATTCCACACATCCTGAATGCTGTAGCTGCCTGGTGCATACTGGTTGTATCCGACTGCAGCTGCTGCAGAAATGGTCCACAGACCAAAAAGAAGCAGTCCGATATGACGCCTGTCCCTTTTAAAAGAGCGGATCATCGCGAAAAAGCCCTCTCCCGTCCATTTCAGCCCGAGCAGCGCAAGGACCACCGCTGCGCCGAAAAAGAAAATTCGATCCACACCAAGCGTGATCCATCCGCTGTTAACCGCTAAAAATACGGCACCTGCCGCAAGCAGGAGCAGTCCGACCGTTTTTCTCATCGTCTTCATCCCCTATCAATGATTTCCTAATACTTACATTATAAGCGACAGCAGGCGTCATGCCTATCACCTGACGGCGGTTTCTTTCTCCGTCTTCAGACCGAGAAACCTTGTTCGCTCCCGTTTCCTTGCAGCTTTTAATCTAGAAAGCGCTCCAAAGCAGAAAAAAAGAAGCCTCTATATCAGAGACTTCCCTTGTTAACATCAGCTGTATTTTTTGAACAATAGTGAAACGTTGTGTCCCCCGAAGCCGAGCGAGTTACTCATAACGTACTCCAGCTCGCCGCTTCTGGCAGCGCCTGAAACGATGTCAAGGTCGCACGCTTCATCCTGATTTTCACAGTTGATCGTAGGCGGCAGAATGCTTTCTTCGATCGCTTTCACCGAAAAGATCGCTTCTACAGCTCCGGCTGCCCCGAGCAGATGGCCTGTCATCGATTTGGTGGAGCTCATCGCAAGTTTATAGGCATGGTCGCCAAATACACCTTTGACCGCTTCGGTTTCATATTTATCGTTATACTCTGTGCTCGTTCCGTGCGCATTGATATAATCAATCTGCTCCGGTTTTACGCCGGCCTGGTCGAGCGCCTGCTGCATCGCGCGGCCGGCCCCTTCCCCCTGCGGAGCTGGAGCTGTTACGTGATACGCATCCCCCGTTGCACCATACCCAATAATTTCTGCATAAATATGAGCACCGCGTGCCTGCGCGGATTCCAGTGATTCCAAAATGAGAATACCTGTCCCTTCCGCCATGACAAATCCATCCCGGTCCTTGTCAAATGGACGGCTGGCCGAGCCTGGGTCCGGGTTCGTCGAGAGCGCACGTGCCGACGAAAATCCTGCGAAGGACATTTCCGTAAGCGGTGCTTCTGCTCCGCCGGTGATCATAGCATCAGCATCGCCACGCTCAATCACCCGGTAAGCGTCTCCAATCGAATTGGCGCCGGACGCACATGCAGTGACCGAGCAGGAATTAATACCTTTTGCTCCAAGTTCAATGGACACTTGTCCGGATGCCATATCCGGGATAAGCATTGGTACAAAGAACGGGGAAACCCGCCGGTATCCGCGCTTTTCATAGAGACGGAACTGTTTCTCATACGTTTCCATCCCGCCGATGCCTGAACCAATCCATACGCCGATCCGGCCGGCGTTGCCTTCGTGAATAGCAAGGCCTGCATCTTCGACGGCCATGCGTGCTCCCGCTACAGCAAACTGCGTAAACCGATCCATTTTGCGGGCGCCTTTTGGATCCATAAACGAACCTGGATCGAAGTCCTTTACTTCTCCTGCCACTTTAGCTGGAAAGTTTGCTTCTTCATAACGGTTAAATGTATCAATACCTGAACGGCCGTTACGAATGCCGTCCCACGATTCTGCAGCGCTGTTTCCAAGCGGTGTCAAAGCACCAATTCCTGTAATAACTACTCGTTGTTTCGACATAGCTGTGTCGCTCCTTTACCTTATTTTCCCCATCTGATTGCGACGGAACCCCATACAAGGCCGGCCCCAAAACCGACTAGTACGACGAGGTCTCCATCTTTTATATTGCCCTGGTCCAGTTCATATTTTAACGAAAGTGGAACGGATGCGGAAGAGGTATTGCCATACCGGTCCACCGTTTTAGACATTTTCTCCTCCGGTAGATCGAGTCGCTGACGAGCCGATTCCATGATGCGGATATTCGCCTGATGAGGCACGAGAAAATCAACATCCTCCTTCGTAAGCCCGGCCGATTCGACCGCTTGAATGCAGGACTCTCCCATTTGCCGGACAGCGAATTTAAACACTTCTCTGCCGTTCATGAACAGATGATCCTGCATGCTGATGTGCTCGCCTCCTGATCCGTCAGAACCGAGTTCAAATGATAAAATGCCTTTATCTTCTGACACAGGTCCAAGCACAGTGGCTCCAGAGCCATCACCGAAAAGCACGGCCGTGTTGCGGTCTGTCCAGTCCACAACTTTAGACAGTTTTTCTGTTCCGATCACCAGAACGTGCTTGTAGGTGCCGGTTTCGATAAACTGCTTGCCCGTCACGAGCCCGTAAATGTAACCGGCGCATGCAGCACTGACGTCCATTGCTGCCGCTCGATTTGCTCCGAGCTGATGCTGCAGCATGCTCGATACGGAAGGGAACGAGCGATCCGGCGTGACGGTCGCAACGATAATCATATCCAGATCAGCACCTGTAATTCCTGCGTTATCTAACGCTTCTTGAGCTGCATACATGCTCATATGGGAGGTATCTACATCATCTGACGCGATGCGGCGTTCCTTAATACCGGTTCGTGTGCGGATCCATTCATCTGATGTGTCGATCCGCTGTTCAAGCTCTTTATTTGTAATCACATGCTCGGGGACGTACGTACCCATACCCCATATTCCTACGCGCATGCCGCTTCCTCCTCTATGCTGGTTGTTATATCTATAATTATGACCTAGTACTAAGAAAAATGCAAGCTGATTTCAAACCAGGCGGACGTCCAAAAAAAGAATCAGCCGTCACAGGGCTGATTCAAAAAAAAGATTCGTTAGTTAATTGTTGTTTTCTTCCTCAGCGACTGACTCCATTAGCACGGTAAACATGTCATCCACCCGTGTGACGAGAGCTTGTTCACGTTCATCGCCGGGAGTCTGTGCCTTGAGCTGTTCGTAGGTTTCCAAAAAGGCTTCAACCTGGCGATCCCCAATTTGAGCAATGGCCGTGTAGGCAAGCAGCTTCACGTTCGGTTTCGATTCATTGTGCAGCATCGGGACGAGCGGCTCCAGCAGCTGTCTCGCTCTTGCATAATTCTTCTCATGGACCGCCTCATAGCCATCGGTGACACGGCGGGCCAGTTTTTCCATCGCTTGTCTGTTCTCTGCCAACGTAGCTCATCCTTTCACGCAATTCATGTAAAGCCGGTGCTGCTCTTTCCTCAAGGCCTTCAGCCTTGATTATAAAGACAGGTACGGCGTGTTAAAATGATCCCACTTTTCCCGTTGGCCGTTAATCCAGCGGCGCAGCATATACATTTGACCAATGTGGTAGCTTTCATGGTGCAGCAGGTGCCAGAGCACCCACTCAGGTGAGTACGCCTCATCTGTTTTTCCTCCGGCAGGCTGCTTGTCTGCACGCCTGAACTCCTGGTCAGACAGCGCATAATAATACTCACGCGTTTGAATACGAGCTTCACCAAGTCTTGCAAGCAGAAAGCTCTTCTCAATATGATCCGGGCAGTGAATAGTCTGTTCTTCTTTAAAAAGGAACCGTTCGCGGTCTTCGTCTGTTACGCCTGTTCCACGCAGCACGGCCTGATTCCACCACCACTCGATTTGTGCAAGGTGAAGGGCATAGCCTGCGATACTTGGAAAGTCAGATACATGATGGTGCATATCTTCTTCATTCAGCTCTGCGATTAACTCTAACAGTTTTTCACGCGTTTGGATGACGCCTCCAAGCAGATGCATCGATTCTCTGGCTGAAACAGGGGCAAGCGTGTATTCCTTCATAGACTATTCCTCCTCTTGTTCGCTCTCATGCGGGAGCTTTCCATCCTCTGCATAACTTTGAACCATTTCGTTGATCCACTCTTTCGTTTCCTCTTCTACTGCCGGTCCAAACGGGGCGAAGGAAATAGCTCCATCGGCGAAATCAAACGAATGCCGTCCCGGCTCCAAAGTGCCGTTTAAAAACCGGTCTGCTGCTGTCAGGTAAAGCTCTTCCACGTGCTGCAGCGTACTTGTTAACACCGTCTCCTGACTTACAGATGACTGGTCGGTGACATAGCCAATGACATGCACCCCTCGGTCAGCGGCGCGTTCAATTGCTGCTTCGGAAAAGCCGTCACCCGCTGTATAAAACACATCTGCATGCTCATCAGCCAGCTCATCTAAATAGTGCACCGCAGCATGATCATCGATCCAGCTCTCTGTCATACGTGCAGACACTTGAATATCCGGATCATGCCAGCGGGCACCTTCCGCGAAGGCCTGAACCTCCGGCTGATAGGGAAACGCACCGATAACAGCAATATGTCCGCTTACGGACTGTTCAGCGGCCAGCATTCCGGCGAAGTATCCCATAGCATACCCTTCGAAGTGCATACTTGAAACATTTTCTGCAGAGGCGCTTTCGTTAAAGCTGATGAAATGAATATCCTCATAGTCGTTATTTAGCTGCAAAAACATGTCCGAGTAAATGGAGCCATGTCCAAATAACAGATTTACTCCTTCATCCGCCAGCTGTTCGACCGCCTCCGCGGTTTCTTCAAAATTCGTAATGCCTTCCATCACATGAACCTCAGCATCATAGTCGCTTTGAAGCTGCAGAACACCTTCATATCCCTGCCGGTTCCACTCCTGCTCCTCAATCGGGTGGGTCAGGAGCAGGCCGACTTCCATTCTGTCCCGCTCTTCCGCCGATGCACAGGCGGTCGTGATGAGAAGCAGCGTGACAAAGACTAATTGTTTCACACGTGCCATCTCCCCCATACGTATTCAGCGGCAGCCGTGGGCTGCCTATCGGTTCTGCTCATCGGCAGAGGCGGAGCCTTTCAGTTGAAAATAGCTCCATTCCAGCAAAAATCCGCCTGCAAGTGCAGTCATCACTGCTACTTCAACTGGAACTTCTGTTAAAATATCCAATATTAAATATATCACAAGTGCCGAAATGGAGAAGACGGCCACCCCAATGATCAGCTTTCGCTTCATACGGTTTCTCCATGGCGAAATGTGATTTCCTGACGGGAACGGCTCCATTCGATATAAAACGGAAGTCCGTCAAAATACCAGTTGTCCTGCTCTTCTACGTAAAAGCGGACTCCTGCTGACTCAATGAATGTGGCAGGCTCCACTGGGTCTTCTTTCGCAACCCCTAAAGAGAAGCCTGTCTGAATATTTCCGCAGCCCCCATACCTGACAAAAAAGCGCACGCTCTCACCTGACTCGGCCTGCAGATCCTCCTTCATGTAAGCAGCTGCTTCGTTCGAGATGTACATGTTCATCTCTTGATTCCTCCTTTATCCACCTGAAACCGGTGGAATAAATGCTATGGTATCCCCATCGCGAATCAGTTCCTGATCCGGAACAAATTCTTCATTCACGGCCGCCATCGCCCGCTCGGTGCCGGGAATAGCTGGATAGGTTTCCTTAACAAACTGCCGGACCTCTGCTACCGAGACTTGCTCTCTGTCCATTGTCAATTTATCTGTTCCTGCGGCTTCTTTCATACCGGCAAACAGCAGTATAGTAATCATGTCTCTCCCTCCTTCGGTGCACCCTCATCGTAAGCGGTCGTTTCCAGCTGATCGCCGATCCAGGATGACCCATCATCCCAGTGTTCTTTTTTCCAAATTGGCACTATTTCCTTGATTCGTTCAATCGCATAGCGGCTTCCTTTAAACGAAGCATCCCGGTGCGGCGAGGAAACGGCAATGACAACAGCAGCGTCGCTTATGGCTAGCGCTCCAATCCGATGCTCTATCGCAATGATCGTACGCGGCCATTTTTCTTCAATTTCAGCTCCGATTTGCGCGAGCTTTTTCTCTGCCATCGGAACGTAGGCTTCGTAGGTTAATGACAGAGTCCGTTTTCCTTTCGTCATCTCCCGCACCGTGCCTATAAAGACGGTAACCGCTCCGGCATTTTTATCGGTCACGCGCTGGATAATCGCAGTACTGTCAAGCGGCTCTTCTGTTACACGATAGCGCTTTTGCTCCATAAGATCTCTCCTATCTGATCTATTTCACGAAGTGCCTCCTCAAGCGTCCGGCTTCCCTGTTTACCGACGTGTAGGACCGCATTCTCGAGTGCAGGCAGTGCTTCCTCTGCATGCAGCACCAGTTTGGGATAAGGGCCTTGTTTAAACCCTTCTATTATTAGCAGCTCGGTTCCAATCACTTTGTGCACGTGCACAATTTGTTCGATGGATAGAGCCTGCCGGATGTTCCAGATGGTTTCTTCCTGGGAAACGAGCATGTCGGCTTTTGCTCCGGCTTGTCGAAAAAGGCCAGTGTCCGACGTATCATCCGGGACCAGCCTGCCGCCGGTTCCGTGGTGTTTCACTGCCGCAACTGCTATCCCCTGCACGGAAAAGTGTTCCGTAAGCGCCTTCGTCAGCGTCGTTTTTCCACTATTGGAGAAACCGATCACCTGAACGACTCTCATCGCTCCTTCACCGGCTCCGAAAAGGTGTCACTGCCATCGCCGCGCAGCATCAGCACATCAACAGCATCGCCTTTCTGATAGCCCCGCGTTCCTCCCGGCAGAACAATGAGAGCATTCGAGCGGGCAAGTGATGTGACAACCTGTGATTTATCAAGCCCGGCAGGTACTGCCACCATCCCGGACTCGTTAAATCGGACAATGCCGCGTACAAACCTCGTAAATGGATTTGGTTTCGGGAAGTCGCTGCCAAGCACAGCAGGTGCCGGCTGCAGGTAAGGATGCGTATCGCCATGCGCCTGGCGAATCCATGGACCTGCGTACAGTTCAAATCCGACGAAGCACGCAGACGGATTACCGGACAACCCGAAAAGCGGTTTGCCGTCAATCGCGGCAACTGTAGTGACACTGCCTGGCCGCATCGCAATTTTGTTAAACAGCACTTCGGCTCCGAGCTTTTCATAAATGGCCGGGAGGAAATCAAAGTCACCTACGGAAACACCGCCCGTTGTAATCAGCGCATCGACGTGTTGAAGCGCATCGGCTACTTTCTCATAGCAAAGCTCAAACTCATCCGGCAGCTGACCGTAATAAACCGGCTCTGCACCTGCTTCGCGCAGCTGCTGAAGGACCATCGGCGCATTGCTGTTGCGGATCTTCCCTGGCTCAAGGGCTTCACCGGGCTCCAGTAGCTCCGTGCCGGTAGCGTAAACGCCTACTTTTACCGGCCTTGCTGTTTCGACTTCCGCACAGCCAAAGGTCGCCAGTCCGGCAACCGCACCTGCATGGATCCGTTCCCCTTTTTCGAGCACCACGCTGTCACGCTTCATTTCCTCTCCTTGAATAACGACATTATCCTGAGGGTGAAACGCTCGGGTGATTTCAATGAGTGCTCCGTTTTCTAATTCTTTCGTGAGCTCGAACATGATGATCGCGTCGGTTCCCTCGGGCATCATCGTTCCTGTCATAACCCGGATGCACTCCCCGGCTTCCGGCTTAACTGTTGCCGTATGTCCGGCGCCGACCGTCTCCAGTACCCGGAGATGAACCGGATTCTCGCGGGAGGCTTCTTTTGTATCGGCTGCCCGGACGGCAAATCCGTCGAGCGGCGACCGATCAAATGGCGGCACGTCTGCATCAGCGTGAACGTCTGCAGCTAAAATACGACCGCCTGCCTGCTCAAGCGGGACGGTCTCTGTATATGTATGAACCGGCAGCTGCATCACACGGCTGACAGCCTCTGAAACGGATATTGGTTTACGTGGTTGCACCATATGTATCCCTCCTGTTACTAGTTTAGCAGAAAATGCACGGTGCTGTATGGCTCAGCACTAAATCTGAAGATAGACCCAAAATAACCGGCATTTATTACAGGAGAGTCCTGATAAAGCGACTCAAAGCAGCCGGTCTCATCACCCCAGCCAGATAAAAAAGCCTTTTCTTTCTCAAAAGATCAAAAAGAGGCCGCCTCGGTTGAGACGACCTCATGTAATTGGCTGAAGCCTTTAAACCTGCTGGATCAAGGGCAGCAAACCGGTTAATTTTCGTTCATCACCGTTTGCATATCTTCTACCGTTACCTCCGCATCGAAGCTGTCTTCACCTGCGTACATCCGCACAACCTGTCCTTCCGGATTAACGAAGAAAAAACGGGTTGGGTGCATAATATCATTTTGCTCCGGAATTTCCTGTACTTGAGCTTTAAAGGAATCAAGCGCGAAGGTTTGAATATCCTCCCGTTCGTAGCCCGTTACAAAATCCCAGTTATCAAAATCGGCACCATAGGACTCCCCGTATGACTCAAGCTGTTCAGGCGTGTCAAACTCCGGATCAACGGTAAAGGAAACAATCCGCGCATCCACCCCGGCTTCTTCCATTTCCTGCTGCAGCTCTGCCATGTTAGGACTCATCACATTACAGACGGTTGGACAGCGGGTGAAAATCGTTTTAGCAAGCCACCATTCTCCTTCAAGATCCGCAGAAGATACCTCGTCTCCGTGCTGATTTACTGCTTCGAAATCCCCGGTCATCCACGGCTCATCAGCAGCCGTTGTATCGATCACCGCTTCCCCCTGTGCTGATTCGCTTGCATCTTCATAGAGAAAGCTGCAGCCGGCAAGCAGGGTGATACCGAGGAGCATTGATAATTGTTTGATCACATCGATCCGTCCTTTAGTTTGCATTTGGCTGGTACATTTCATACTCTTCGAACTGTTCTTGAGACGTTTCTTCTTTGTCCCGCTTCTGCCAGAGCCGGAACGAATAGCCGATGGCTACGCCATAAACGAGCTCCTGGATGATTTTCATCATCGCACCGCCGAACTGCTGATCGTTGGTCGGAGACAGGAACGTAAGCGACTGTTCACCGCTCATCACTTCAAACGGAATATCTGCGCCTGGAGGCAGACAGTAGGCAATGGCAGTAGACCATACCGCAGGGTCAGTGTATGTAGCATAAAGCGGCTGGCCGGCAAAAATGATGAGCGCGCACGCCGGAGTGAACAATACGCCGGATACAAACATGTAGCCGATTCGTTTTAACTCTGACAAATTGTACGCAGTCGTGATACGTGGAATAATGTGCCACCACATCAGCACTGCCAGAGCGAGCATTCCGAGCTGATAACTGTTATGCGCTCCTTCGTTCGTCAGTAAAAAGTCAAACACGGCCGGAATATGGTAGATCGAAAACGCAGCATTGAAGAGCAGCAATCCAAGCAGTGGAAACCCAATAATAAAAAAGATGTTTCGCACCGGCTTCATCTGCCGGAAACGCTCGAAAAACCAATCCGGGATGCCGAGCAGCAAAAGCGGCGGTGCTATCAAATATACGATAGCCATGGAAATCATGTGCATGCTGAGCATAATGTGACCGAGCACGTACAGCGGACCGCCAAATCCTAAGTAAATGCCGAACAAGCCGAGATGGAAGTAGGCAATGCGCTTTCTGGAAACCGGCGCAGCATCTGGAAAGCGGTGCCTGTATTTTGTTATGATAAGGAAGTAGACTGCGCTGATGAGGCCGAGCACCACGATCAGCTCCGGTGTCCAGATTGTCCGGAAGGTAAAGGTTGAAAAGAATTGTTCCATAAAATCCAGTCTCCTCATGATGTAGCTCGTAGTCGCGCGCGTTTTGCGCATAGTATAGTTATAACACGATTTCCATGCAAATCCTACCACCTTCCTGCACGTTTATTGACGATTGCATGAACAGATCTTTCATTAAAAAGGAGCAGACAGCCTATGAAGATTTACCACGTCCAAAAGCCAGGGACCGATGATGAGATTTCACGAATTTCCGCGTTAATGATGGAGCAGATGGAGCAATTAAGCGATCCTCCTGCATTAGAAGATCTTGAACAAACGGTTCGCACCGCGCTCCGGCAGGAGTGTGCCTCGGAATTTTTCGTCGCCGTTCGCAAGGATGAGTTTGTCGGCTGTGCCTTTTTAAATAAAGGAGTGGGTCTCGACAAAGGCGGTTATTACATATGGTTGAACGATTTATACGTCCGCAAAGCAGACCGGCAGCAGGGGATCGCTCGAAAGCTGCTGCTGCGGGTGCTGCAGTGGGCCGAAGCAGAAAATTTCAAAGGGATTGAACTGGAAACGGGCATGAACAATGAAGCGACGAAGCGCCTTTATAACTCTCTCGGCTTCTATGATATCGTCAGTAAAAGGTACGGCCGGACACTTTAGGTTATACCAAACCTGAAAGCGGGAATAGCTGAGGCAGATACACCTGAAAGGATGCAGATGCCAATGAACCAGCAGCTCTTGAAACTGACCATCTTCTTAAGCTCGTACTCCCCTATATTTTATATCGCCTCCCTGCGCCTCTATGAGGATCAGAATTTGTCGGTAACGACGCTTCTGATCCTTTTTGGCGTCGTCACGGTCATTGCCGTTTCCTCGATTACCCATGCGTACCACGGGTTATACAAGCACGATGATAATACGACCCGTCCTGAGGCGACGAGCCGGGTTTCGAGCGTCCAGCCGCTGAAAAACTCTCTTTTCACCGCTTATCTGGTGTCGTTTTTCCTTCCGATCATCGATGTATCATTCGCTTCCATCACCGATACTGTTACCTTTTTAACAATCTTCGCCCTGTTGTTCATTCTCTCCCTGCAGACGAATATGTATTATTTTAATCCGCTGCTGCTGATTATGTTTAAGTACCAGGCGTTTGAAGCACGGATCGATGATTTCGAGAAATCAGAAAGCTCAACACCGAAACATGGCGTTATTATTACTAAGGAAAACCTGGAATTTTTTAATGAGAAGCCTGATCTGCAGCTCGTAAAAATTAAGGATGGCCTTTATTATCATAAAAAGACATTTGAAACAGAAACGGTCAACCGCGGTACAAGCGATTGACCGTGCTGCTTATTCTCTGCTGAACGCCCGTTTCGCGCTGATAACAGATAGACTGATCGTCAATACGCACGCAGCCCCGACAACGAGGAAGCCGGTGACAAGCGGCTGCCACACCCAGCCGTCTATGAGAACCGACCGCATACCTTCAAGCAGATAAGTTGTCGGGTTGATTACTGCAGCCGTCCGCAGCCAGCTGGCTTCAATAAGCTCAAGCGGTACAAATGTCGTACTTAAAAACAACAGCGGAAAAAAGATCAACGTTCCGGCTTGAGCAGCCTGAGCGTTTTTCGCTTTCAGTGCAACAGTAACGGAGTAGCCGGCGAAGGCCAGACCCCAGCCAACGGCAAACAGCAGCAGAACGAGGACACCTGCAGCCCCCGCTTCAACCCGAAGCCCGAGCAGAAACGCAAGCCCGAGGATCAAACTCGTCTGAACGAGCAGCTGGAGCATGCCGGCTATAATCGGTCCGAGCACTATCGCCAGGCGGGTTACTGGAGTCTGCAGCAGCCTGGCGAAATAGCCGGATTCGAGATCTCGAACGAGCTCCTGTCCGGCACCGCCCGCTCCGCCTATTGCCGCGGACACGATCGATACCGGTAAAATAAAGGACAGATAGTCGGCTCCTTCAAACTGAGGAAGCTGTGCGATCCCGCTCAAGCCTCCTGTATAAACAAACAGAAAGAAAACGGAAATAAACAAGTTTGGTAAAATCGTCAGCGGATTGCGGAGCAGCACGATAATGCTTCGTTTTGTCAGCTCATAAGTATGGATAACAAACGCCTTCATGCCGATCCCTCCACGCTGCCGGTGACCTGAATAAAGACATCATCAAGCGTAGGCTCTGCGACAGACAAGCCTGCCGGTTCCAAACCGTGCTTCTGCAGCTGCCGCAGAATTCCGGGCAGTGCAGCAGAGGCTTTTTCTTCTGTGACACGAATGTCATTTTCCTTCACAAAAACATCACGCCCATTTAGTATATCCCGTGCCTTTACCGCTTCCTCCGACGTGGCAAACTGCATGGAAATGACGTCTTTTCCAATAGACTGCTTCAATTCTGCCGGGGTCCCTCCCGCGACAATTTTCCCTCCGCTGATGATTTGAATTTGATCTGCAAGTTCATCTGCCTCTTCTAAATATTGAGTGGTTAAAAAAACGGTCGTCCCCTCTTCCTGATTAAGCCGCCGTATTTCCTCCCAAATGCTTTTTCTGTTAAGCGGATCGAGTCCGGTTGTCGGCTCGTCCAAAAATAAGATCCCCGGCCGATGCACGAGCGTCATCGCCAAATCGAGTCTTCTTTTCATGCCCCCGGAAAACTTTTTGGATGTGCGGTCTGCTTCTTCCGTCAGTCCGACGACAGCGAGCAGCTCTTCGGCTCTGGCAGCTGCTTCTTTTCGGCTTAAGTGAAAGATTCTCCCCTGAAGCTCCAGAAGCTCTCTTGCAGTCAGGTTGGAATCAAGCCCGGTATCCTGAAGTACCACACCGATTTCCCAGCGCACCTTTTCCGGTTCCCGATCGACATCAATACCACTGATCGTAACGATTCCTGAACTGAGCCTGGAGAGAGTCGTTAAGATTTTAACCGTTGTCGATTTTCCGGCGCCATTCGGGCCGAGAAAAGCAAAGCATTCTCCCTTGTTAACAGTAAACGATACATTATCTACTGCTGTAAATTTATCTTTATACGTTTTGACCAGTTGGTCGACTACAATCGTTCCTTTCGTCATCTGCAGCTCCGCCTTTCTCTCTTGATTCGTACTTGCCAGTCTATACCCCGAATGGAGGCTGGAAAGTCCTTGAAAATATGAGCTGGCGATTTACTAAAGTCTTTTGCGGGCTTCAAACTGGATAATGCCTTAAATAGCGATACGTGCAAGCTCGCCATTCCTGCCTTCGTCAAGCCGTCTGGTACTGAAGTGATTCTTATGCCAAGTCCTTTCTGCTTTAAAAGCACAAAAAAGAACCGCTCCTCCAGCAGAGGAAACGGTTCCTTTTTTACTTCATTCGTCCTGGTGGAAAATGAGTGGATACTGGACGAGCTCCGGCTTTTGGCAGCATCAGCGATAGCGATGCAGTTACAAGACCGGCGGCTGTCCCAACGACCTGGTAGGAAGCAAGCGTTCCGTGAACGACGTAATACATACCTCCCTGCGCAGCGTACACGAGAATGATAAACATTCCGGCTCGAAACGCACGGGTTCGTCGATTTTCCTTGGCTCCACCAATCACGAACCAGACAGCAGCAGCAACAAACAGAATCAGCGTTAAATACGGCAGCACAGCGGTCAGCCTCCTTATGTATGCGTTTACATAAGAATAGCATATGCCGGTAACCTGCACACGTGACTTTCTGCTTATTCTTCCTGCATATGGAAACTAACTTTTTTCCGGAAGAAACGCCTCTTTCGGAATCGACATATGCATGCCTTTATTTTCGTTAACGACTTGTGTAATTTGGAGATCGCCGGCCACAGCAAGGAACGAATAGGCTTCGCGCCTGCTTTTGTTATAGTATTTTTCAAGAAAATCAATGGCCGCAAGCGATGCCTGTCTGGCCGCTTCTTCCAAATTTTCATGGAACGCGTGAATGATCCAGTGTTCGTCCGTCTCCAAAATTGGCTGCGTAAATGAAAAGTCCTTGCGAACCGTAACGCGGAGCAGAGCATTAACGGAAGCTTCCACTCCCGTTCCGTCCAGCTCACTGTCTCCCTGAGCTAGGTGGGCATCCCCGAGAGAAAGCAGTGCACCGTCATTAAAGACCGGGTAATACATCGTCGTATCAGCTCCAATCCGCCAATTGTCCACGTTACCGCCAAAATGGCCAGGTGGAATCGTACTGAACTTACCATCCTGCGCAGGAGCAGTGCCCATCGTGCCCATATGAATTCTGGCCGGGACCTGCATATGCGTCATCGTTTCTTCCCGCGTCACTTCATTCGGCTGCAGGATACGGCCGTTGACGTTATAAGAGCCTGGATACTGATACCCGAACGCCGGCGTCAGCCATTGGCCTTTGTCATCCATTTTGTAAATGGTTACCCGTTCCTGCTCATGCATTTCCACTTCATTAAAAAGATAGCCCCACGGTGCAGATAAATTAGAGCCATATGGATTACGCGGCTCCATATCGAGAATCTGCACTTCCAGAATGTCTCCCGGTTCAGCGCCTTTTACATAAATGGGGCCCGTCAGCAAATGGGGACCCGGCTCCCGTTCTGCTTCCGGGATCGCTTCATAGATCGCCCGGATGCCGTCATCCATCATCACGTCCGGGGCATCTCCCGCATGATGCGTGACAGTCTCTACATAGACAAAGTCACCAGATTTAACAGTAAGCGACGGGCGAAGCGATCGATCCCAGTGCCCCCAGTGCACCGTGTCGGGTGTTGCTTCGAGCGAATGGATCGAAGCGTCTTTTATAGATGAGGCTAACGATGATTTGAATGGGGAATAACGCAATATGAGTCACACTCCTTTTTAGGTACGATATGTCTCTTTTTCCTGTAAAAAGGATTCGGTAAACCCGGGAAGACGTGCTATGATAAGAGAAAAAGAGGAGTATGCTATCAAATGAGGAACCGTTTACTGATAAGTTTGCTCCTGCTGGCCGCCTGCAGTCCGCAGGCCGAAGCTGAAGAAGTGACCGCAGGCTCGGAGCCTGAAGCGGTGCATGCATACATACAAACGCTTCAGGAGCCTGGAATCTATTTGTACCACACGGAGGAAGCCGGCTATGTGATCACAAAAGATCGACCGGTCCCCGTGCAAATGGAGACAACTCTTGAAGACGATCTTCTCCTTCTGCATTTAACACCAGCCGATGATGGGAAAATATCTTCTGTTTACCGGATTTCCATGGATAACATTCATGCAATCGAGCTTTTGGAGGCGGACGAAACGACGTTTTTCAGCGACATTTCCGGCTTTTAAGCTGACTTTGGATTTGACCCATAATCGTTTGGACCCGCTTCTGAGTCAAGTGCTGCGAAGATTGCAAATAAGAAAACGCCTAGTACCGGGACAAAGCTGACGAGCACAAACCAGCCGCTTCTTCCTGTATCATGCATTCTTCTGACTCCTACTGCCAAAGCCGGTACCACGACCGCAATCGAGTACAGTCCGGTAAGCAGCGGCGCGATATCAGCTGCTTCCTGTACAATAACGAGCGCGAGCATGATCAAGATATTAATGAGCGTAAACATCCAGTACTCTTTGCGGCGGGCACGGCCCCTGAAATCCGCGTAACGGGATAAAACGTGTGCATACCAGTACATTTTTAACCTCCTGTAACGTAAGTCTTTAAGCCTAATTTTATGGTTCAACTGGCAATAAATTAATAAAAGTCCTGAACCCATTGTACCTAAATTCATTCTATAGTATGATATAAACCGAAGAATGATTCAGCTGGTTTCCATTCCTTATCCGTCAGGAGGGGTCTTGTGCCTTTTGTAAAAGAAGCTCCTAAACATCATCAGCTGCTGATCCAGCACGATTTCACCCAAATTATCTTCAGCGCATGGGTCACACATTTTATTATGATATTCGTATTTATTATTTACACCGTTCCGTCCTTGATTGTTCTGAACGCACTAAGCCTGGCGCTTCTGACGACGATGTTTTTTTTCAATATGATGAAACGTCCGCTGACCACGTTTTTGATCATGTTTTCTCAGACGTCCCTGCACGTTTTGTATGGTTCTTTTTTACTCGGATGGTCGGTCGGTTTTTTCTATTATTTGTTTATTTTTCCGATTCTCGCTCTGCTTATCTTAAAAAAATCTCAGATGGTGCTGTTAATCAGTGTTATCATGCTTCAGTTTTTATTCGTTTATTTTATCACGCCTGAGTATACCGCTCTGCTTCCTGAGCTCTCCCAGCGGGTGCTTGGCGCTATTAATCTGTTCGGGGTCCTGATCATCGTGACGTTCGTTTTCTACCTGTTTAAAGCAACGAACGATGACATTTTGGATGAGCTGCACGATCAGTCCATCCACGATGAGCTGACCGGCCTCCTGAACCGCCGCAAAATGACGGCGGTGCTCGAGGACGAGGTAGAGCGGGGACGGAACGGCATGGTGCTACTGCTTGATATGGATGACTTTAAGCGGATAAATGATACGTACGGTCATGATGTCGGCGATAAAGTTCTCATTATGGCAGCAGGCGTATTCCGCTCTGGCCTGCCCGCCGGCGCAAAGGCTGCCCGCTGGGGCGGTGAAGAATTTTTGATTTACCTGCCTGATACAGAAAAAGAAGAAGTTGAGCCCTTATTTCAGAAGCTGCTCGTTCAGTTCCGCAGTAAATCACCTGACCTGCCGCTTTCCTTTACAGGCGGAGCATCTCCTTTATTGACCAGTGTATACGAAACACTGAGAGCAAGCGACCGTGCGCTGTATCACGGCAAAGCACTTGGAAAAGAGCGCCTCGAAAACTATGCATCTGAAAAATCCTCCAGCTGACTTGATTTGGTTGACGAGCGCCGCATGCGATGCAGGCGCTCTTTTTATTCGGTAGTTCCGTGCAGACGATCCGTCAACGCGAGCGTAAAATCAAGTTCATCGCCCGGCAGCACCCAGATGTCCGGTTCAATTCCTATACCTTCCCTTCCGAACAGAGCCGGGTGCACGTTCATGGAAGACGGCAGATTAAATTGGATACGCGAATGAGGCAGCTCCGCCTGCATTCCTGCTTCGCTCATAAAATTACCGTGTGAAGGGGTGCCAACCAACGTCACGTTATCTGCATCGGTCATCACCGACAACATCCATTCCGCTGCGGAACCGGTACGTTCATCGATCAGCACATAGACCGGCGTATCACTGTCTGGTTTTTCAAAGCTCCCGCTGTCCATATGTACGGTTGGGTCTCTTGGAAACTCATAGTGATCGAATGCCCGGTACAACCCTTCCCAGTCATAGCCCTGATCTGCCCAAAACTGTCGCTGCGGTCCAACTAAACTGTAGAGTGTATTCGTGACAAGGTGAAAGGAGTCGATACTGTGCAGGTAGCCCCCGAGCAGCTCCTGCGCCCACTCTACCGCGAAGCGGGTATGCCCGCCTCGATTGGAACGGATATCGATTACTGCGGCCTCTGCTTCGTCTAAATCGATAATCCGGTCCAGTCTGTCGTCAAAGGAAACGGGATCATTTTCTGCTACGAACAGCGTGTCAATTCGAGCTAGCCAGGTTGCCTCACGCCATTCCGTGATGTATCCGTCCCGATTGACAATTTCTGCATCAGACGGGGTCTTTAATTCTTCAGACCACGTCCGCTCAGTAGATTCAAACATCCACCTCGCCTCTTCTTCTCCATAATCGCCAGGTATATAAACAATCTCTCCATCAGAATCTAAGGAGGGAACCAAATAGTTGCTCGGATTTTCCCCATTAATGCGAAGCAGTCTCTCTCCATCCTCTGTCAGGTACCGACCGTTCTCCTCATAAACGAGCATGTCCGCGTAATGAAATACGTAGGGCCTCCCTTGAAGATTTCGACCGTCCACCATCACGTGCTGATCCGTTATAAACGCATAGCTCTCCCGCAGCTCCTGCGCGAATTCCTGCCGCGGAGTTTCCTCATCTGCCTCGGAAATCCATTCAAGCAGCTGATCATGGGAATCGAGAAACACTTCCTCTCCGTAAAAATCAAATGGCGCATATCCATAACGGAACGCCTGCAAAAACGCTTCAGCATCCGCTTCCATTTCATCCGGCGTCATTTGCACCAGATACTCGAACGTCGGAATGAGCGCTTCCCGGCCGTCTTCATCCAGTTCTTCAATAGCAGAAGATGAAAATCCGGGAGCATATGTACTGATATCTGGATCGGGCTGTTCCGGCCTTTCAGAATGAAACCGTTCGATCTTCTCTGCATCCGTTTCATTGAATGACCCGGACGGCTTTAACGAATCAAGGAGAGGGCTCTCAGCTTCTTTTAGAAAGGGAAGCTTAGTCTGGACATTTTCCGGCTCTGGCAGCGGCTCCGCTTCATCAGCACAGCCAGCCAAAAGCAGCACCAGCACCCCTGTAATCCTTTTTATCACGTCGCCCCCACCTCCTCTTTACCCTGACATAAGTTTACCATTCTGTGAAAGCATCCGCCCAGCACTTTCTATGTAAGTTCATCTGTAAAAAATTGCTAATTAGAAGCATGTACAGAAATTTATATTGAACATCAAAAAAGCACGGCCGGGGGGCAGGCCGTGCTGTGCATATTCAGCGGACGGAAAGAACCCATCCGCGTTTGATGCACTCTGTTATAACTGCCGTTCGGCAGGTAACATTCATTTTTCGGTAGATCTTGCTGAGCGTGGTATTCACGGTGGAATGCGCTTTATACAAATCTTCGCTGATCTGCTTCGTATCACTTCCATCTAAAATCGCCTGCAGCACTTCAATCTCCTGTGGTTTAAAGCTATCGCGGATATCCGCACCGTTCAGCTCAATCCGGCTGAGGCGCTTTTTCTTTTCTTTCAGATTACTGATCCGCACCGCAAGCAGCGAGGAAATATCCGGCTCAACGTGAGGAAGATGATTCTTTACCGCTTCACGCATAGCTGACGGAAACGACATGGCATATTTTGCCGAAACCACAATCGGTGCGTACGTCTGCATATCTAAAATCTGATCCGGACTAACCGGAGAGGTCAAGATAATCATTTTTTGTTCGCCTGGGTAGCCCGCCTTGAGCACGTCACGTTCCTCTTCCGTTAAGCCGGATGGATGAAGCAGATAAATAACGTGAACCGGTCTTGCGAGCTGTTCAAGTACTGGCGTTACCACTTGCTGGCATACATGAACCTGTCTGTCTTCGTGAACGGACTGCAAATACGTCACCTTTATTGGGGAAACCGTTTCAATCATGATACATCCTCCTCCTGCGGCGAAATAGAAACGCCTGTCTGTATGTTTAAATGTACCGTATCCTGCGGGTTTCCGGTATTGAGAAAGTCACGGGAAGATTTCATTCAGATAGGTCTTTTTAAAGCACCCTTTTTCAACCTTTTTGAGAAACAGGAAATGAAACGCCAGCAATATCCATTAAATTGAACATATACGGAGTTTTGTTCAGTAAAATGAATGTCATAGCGTGATAATCCCTGATAATCCCAGAAAAATACTGGTATTATCTATAAAAAAGGCAGAAAAATCCGGCAGAAAAGCAGTCGACTCGAACGAACATTTAGAGTAACGTAGTATAGTAGAAGAGCATATGCCGTCTTCACAGGTATATTTCTCAACTTTGAGGAAATAAAGCGTGTATGATCGAAGCTTAAGGACCTATTTTCTCAATGGAGTATGGGGGAGGATTATACTAAAATGAGAATAGACATAAATATGGACCAGGATATTGGACGCATGGTAGCCTCACGCCGGATTCAAACATCGGTGACTCAGGAAGAACTTGCATCTGGTATTTGTTCCATTCCTTATTTAAGCAAGCTGGAGAATAATAAGCTGACTAACCCTAATCCTGAAACAGTAGAGCTGCTGCTGGAACGCCTGGATGTCGATTATGATTACTTCCGGCGCGTCCAGGCAGACTCTGTCCGCACGATCCAGAAGCTTTACAAGAGCATCAATAACAAACGAATGAAAACGGCTGAGAAACAGTGGGATACTATATCTACTTATGCCAATGAGCATCCTTTATTAAGTGTTAATGCCGATTTTTTATTGATTCAATTTCGTTATGAAATGTATGTATGGAAAATGGATGAAGCCGCTAAAACCAAAGAAAAACTAGATGAACTAAGCAAAACGTTGAGTGATATTCAGTATTTTTATTATCTCTATTTCTCCGGATTATTTGAATCCATGAATTACAAGTTAGTAGAAGGTATTAAGTTAATGGAACATGCTTTATCACACGCTAAATCTATGAAAATGGTAGACGAATTCTTGTTTTATCATATTGCTCTTTCATATAGTTTATTAGGATCTTCATCTCTCACCCTTTATTATGCTAAAGAAGCACTCAGTATTTTCCAGGAAAATTTAGAGCAAGAACGTGTCATTGATAGTTTCCTTCTTTTAGGTATTAGTTACACGCGATTAAAGCAATTTTCACAAGCTTTAACTATATATGAGAAAGTTTTAGAACTATCCACCGAGATGCAATTAGAAGAAATTTCTTTCATTACTTATCATAATATAGGATATTTATACTCGGTAAAGGGCGATTCTAATATCGCTATAAAATACTATAATAAAAGCTTTGAGCACTATTACGACAAAACAGATCGTTACTTCAATACAATATTATTTATTGCAAAAGAATACTTAAAACTCGAGAATAATGTAAAAGCAATTGAAGTTATCGATCAAGACTTAGAAAGATTATCACCTCCCTTAACTGGCGTGAAAATTCAAATGGAAATGCTAAGAAGAAAGCTAGGAGAAGATCCATCACAAATCATTGAGTATATTGAACAAACCGCCATTCCATTCTTTAAAGAAAAAAATAACACTAAATCTTTAATCGATTGCTATCTGCAAGTTGGGGAAGCTCACGAAAAAATGTTTAAATATAAAATGAGCAGCCAATATTATAAAAAAGCTCTAGACTTGTATTCTGATATTGAATTATTTTAAGGAGGTGAACACGTTATGAGAAAAGGGAATAAACTAATCCTAGGTTTGGTGGTTTCATTCGCTCTAATTTTCACCGCAATGCCTGCATCTGCTATTGAATTAAATCAAAATCAAGATGAATTTTCTACGATGGTTCAACACCCTAATTTCTAAAATATATTTTAGCCAAGTCCATTAAAAAGGGCTTGGCTTTTTTAATTAGTTTGAATCAAAATTCCCTCTTCACAATAAATCCGTTTTCTACCTTCTCAAATCCTGCTTTTGGATAATAGTCCATGGCTTCGGGAGCGGATAAGAGGATCAATGCGGTTTGGGGACCAATGGCTTGTTTGACGTGTTCGATCAGTTCTTTCCCTATTCCGTTGCTTTGATGCTCCTTCTTTACGGCGAGGTCAGACAAGTAGCAGGCATAGGAAAAATCGGTTAAGCACCTCGCAATCCCCACCAATTCTCCCTCGGCTCTTGCGGTTACCGTAAGCTGTGCTTCTTCCAGCATCCGCTTTATTCTCTCTAAATCGTTTACCGGACGGCGAATGCCGGAAGAGCGGAACACGTCCGCCATTTCTTCCGGGTGAATGCTTCCATTCGTTTCGTAGCTGATCATCTGCTGTTCCATTTCATCACTCCTGCTCGGGAATTAATTCTGACTGGTCTGTGATTATTTCGGCAAGACTGAAAAAAATTCCTCCGTTGTAATCTTCGTAGTCAGAATAAGACAGCGTCATATATTTTTCTCCGTCCAATTCGTGCAGTAAAAAGTATGCGTGATAGTTCCCTTCAGAAGCTTCACTATAATAAGAAAAACTTTTGCCATCATCCACCTCCAACGCTTCACGATGTTCTTCTTCTACTGGAAACGTTTCTTCCAGAATGGCAGTGGGATCGTTCTCAGGAAAATTCTCATTCAGTTTTATCAGCGAGAGGAAGCTGTATTCGGATTGAGCAGGTAACGTGATTCTCTTTTCCGTCATCGATTCATGCGAGAACAGTTCATACTCAGCATCTTCCGGAATATAAGTGGAAATACCAAGTTCTTCACTGGCCATTAAACGAAAAGTCTGCTCCTGATAGTCGGATGCCCCTGACCGCCTAGCCATGTCCACCGATTCAGGCCTGTCTATATCAGGATGAACTGCTCCTTCTGATCCTGGAATCACGAATCCCACATCATTAAAACCAAAAAACATGAGCGTGTACCAGGTATTTTTTCTGAGTTCCGGCTGGTCTAGTTCATACACCGCCTTAAGAAAAATGTCATGTCCATAGAGCTCTGTCTCCACAATATCGATAAATTCGTTGTCTGTTTCGCTGATAAAGCTGTAAAACGATGCCTCTTCCTCTTCAATCGGGATAATACCTGCATGAGGCGAGCGGACATCTTCATCATGAAGCTTTCTTAACACTTGAGAAAGGGTATAGGAAGTTGACTCGGAGTAGCGAAAGGAGAGCATCTCCTGCTTCTGCTCTTCTGCTTCCGCTTGATCCGCGTCGGGATGAATCACGAGTAATTCCAGTTTGCCGCCGTCTACTTCATGCGTAAGCTTGGTAAGCGGTCCTGCCTTCTCGACCTGAAAAGGCTCTTCGTCTGGCAGGGAGAATAAAAGATCATTCCCTCCCTCCATGTCTACTGAATAGCTTTCCGTATCTCTTCGATCAATCCCGCGATTAAATATGCTCCCGAGCATCGCGTCATTTTCTCCAATTAAGGATAGATCCACCGGCGGTCCATCATACGGCAATGGCTCCTGATCATCATCCTTTGTTTCTGAATTTTCATCCGGTACGGGCATTTCCTGCTCGTCATTCGTATCAACGGGAGCGGGCTGAAGGTCGATGACCGGAAGCAGTAATACAGCCGTTATGCTTACAGCGGCAACCGCTCCTGTGAAGACCGCACCGGTAAGAAAACGGGACGGTTTGGCAGTGGCTTCCGCTTCTACGGTACCTGCTTTAAATGCCTGCAGACTTTGCTTTTTTGCTTCATCACGAAGGTCTGGCTGGCGCTCTTTCATTGCCTGTCGCAGTTTATGATCCATGCGCTTCTCCTCCTTCTTTTAGCTCTGCTGCAAGCTTCTTTTTGGCTCGACGGTACAATGCTTTCACAGAGAGCATTGATTTTCCCATGACCGCGGCAGTCTCTTTCGTTGAGAAATCTTCCATCAGCCGCAGATGCAGGACTTCCTGATAGTCTGCTGGCAGTCCGTTTATCAGCTCGGCGATGTCAGCAACAGTGCTTTGCTGAACGACTGTTTCCTCCGGACTGTCAGCAAACCCGGAGGCCGCTTCCAGCACTTGCGCTTCTGTCGGTACCGCACGATGCTTTACGGTACGCGACCTGTAGTAATCTGTCAGTGCGTTGCGGGCAATCCGGTACAGCCATGTTTTAAACGATGCTTTTCCCTGAAACGACGGCAAGTGCTTCGCTGCTTTGAAAAAGACGTCCTGGAGCAGCTCCTCTGCGTCCATGCGGTTAGTTGTTTTTGCATATATGTATCGATATAATCCATCGGCATGTCGTTCATGCAGGTTCTCCAGCGCATCCTGTTCCCCCTGCAAAATCCGCTGGACCAGTTCCTCATCTGTCATCGCTTCTCCCCCTAAAGTTTCTTTATGTATACAGACGAAACCCGGAGGCAGACAGGTCCGCTCCGGGCGCAAATTAGTTGAATATGGTATGATGCGTTCAGCAAATAGTAAAGGCGGTGGTTTACGTGCGACTGCTTTGGATACTTGGCACGTGGCTTTCAGCCGCTTTCGTCCTCACGCTGATTCTGGAACAGGCGGGCAGTGCCATTCAGCATGAGCGTGTCCTGCTTACGCTTGCCACAGCAGCAGCGGGCCTGTTCTGCTATACGAAATGGTCCCGCTCACAGCTTATGCGGGATTTAGCCTGGCTTACCCTGGCCGTGATCGGATTCGTGTCCGCGGTAACGCTGATTGGCATGCTTCCTGCTCCTTAAAACTGCGGGTGCTTTTCCGGCGGTGCTTCTGGAGGCCGCCGTTTGCTGAACACCAGTACGAGCCCTGCCGCTACAGCAGTCGTGACGATAAAAGGCAGGATAAGCAGCGCATACATTTCCTCTGTCACCATGTAGACGTTGCTGAGAGGAGCAGCATCTGCGACAGAGCTCGCCGCTTCCCGGTCCGCTTCCAATGCCAGCCGTCTCGTTCGGCCCGTGATGTAAAAAATGGAGGCGGCAATGACAGCCATAAAGCTTGGAATAAAAAGATACCAGCGCTTCCTGAGCAGGATGAATGGATAGATAACGACGAAGCTCAGCAGCATATAAACAACAAACAGAAGCAGAATGGTTCCCATCTTACGTTCCTCCTTCAGGTGAAAATCGGTTCATACTCTCCCCTCATTCTCCTCCTATTTTCGCACGTTTTCGCTGCTTGTGCATCAGAAGAAATAAAAAAAGCTCCGGCTGAAATAGCCGGAGCTGTCTGTCATTACGCTTCTGCTTTTTTACGACGGCTGAGCATCAGGCCGCCGCCAGCTGCAGCGGTCAGGAGACCGATCATGGCATAAAGAGGGCCGGAGCCTGCAGTATCAGCCATCATATCTCCTTCTTCCTCATCCATCAGCTGTCCGCGAATTTCACCATCCGGAAATGCTTCGGTGTGCACGTTCACGTAAATATCTCCTGCTACAAGCGCCATCGAAAACTCTTCCCAAGACAAGTCACCGACAAGATCATCCTCAGTAAGCGTTCCGGAAGCGATCTCTCCATCGTAATCCATTGCCTCGTCATTTTCAAACAGGAATAATTCCACCGGACCGTCTTCTCCTTCAGGTCCGCTGTGCAAGTGCCCTGCGACTGCACCTTCCAGCTCATAAGCGCTCAGGCTGAAGTCAAGTGATTCCCCGTCTTCACTGACATTGACTACAGCCGATCCTTCCGCATTGCTGTCAACCTCCATCGTCTCTGCTTCAGGTGTCAAATCTGCTGTAAACGTGCGTCCCTCGTGCGCAGCCGATGCTGAACCTGCTGCAGCACCAAAAGCAAACAATGCGGCTGTCGACATAAGTAATCCTTTTTTCATTCTATAACGCCTCCTGTTTAAAAGTTGAGAAGCAAGCTTCCCTGCTTAAGTAAACGAAGGCGTTTTCCATTTGGATCACTTTTTTCCACTTTTTTTTATTTGTGCCAGCTCCTGTTCGATGCGATCCAGCTGAGCGGCAAATTTCTTTCGCCATGTAACCAACTGAATGAGCGCAACCACGGGCACGATCAGGAGCAATGCTACTACCAAAAAAGCGGCCAGCTGATAAAGCGCGTTAATCCATTCCATCTACCCACCTCCAATTCCATATACTATCATTTTTTAATTATCAGAAACACCTGGCTTCAACGTTGTGATATGATCGGAAACAGGGACTCAACTCAGATCAGTAAAGCAGGTGATGACACTGGATCGCATCGTAACGATACTGGCAGGAATCATGATTATACTAGTGCTGCTCAGCATGCTGACACCGTTTTACTTACCGGACAGCGTCTACTTTTTTATTCTCTTCTTATTTAGCGGACTGTATGCGTACACGAAACTGAAGCGGGACCGCGCCTCCTTTTTCGGATGGCTGCTCACGGTGCTGGCACTAGTTTCGTTCGCCGTACTGGTCCGCATTTTGCTGCCGTTTTAAATTCAATTATCCCTGCCTCTGCTTTTTTTCTATTTTCAGTAAACTTGCATGTTTTTTTGGAAAGGCTTGGGGAATGAAGATAGTAGAACCTACTTTAATGAAATGAGGTGCTGCTATGTTTTTCCTGCGGAGCTTCCCACTATTTCTCTCTGCTTTTCTGCTGTTTCTGCCGACAGCATTCTTCAGCTTTTTCTTTGCAAATCAGCTGGCTGTCATGCCGGACTGCAGGAATCATTTTGTGTTTACACCGGATACCGCTGCCTGCAATGAGGTGTATGCAGTTGACGTTGTGATTTACTCATTTACGACGTTTCCGCTTGCACTCGTTTCGATTGCAGCACTGGTCACAGGAGTTTACCTGGTTGCAGCATCCGCCTCCTATGCGTATTCCCGGTTTGTCAGGACCGCGTAACCGTTATGTACGAAGCCGCCCAATTGTGGCGGCTTTTTTATGCGGAAGACTGTTTTGATAGTGGGCGGCTATCCTGATCGGTATCTTTGCACAAATACGTAAAGGCGCACGCTGCCATCATAAAGAGGACCATCAGAGCCACTGGCAGCATTACAGCTGCATGCACCGACCACAAATCAGCTGAAAGTCCAGCTGCAGCAGTTAATGTGAGCGCGGATATTGACTCAACCGCCTTCCACTTTGCACGGAAACGACCTGTCCAGGCCGCATCGATGCGAGCTTGGTAAAAGGCGTGATAACCGGAGCCTGCAGGAGCTGTAAAAAAACCGATGACGATGAATCCAGCCAATGACGACGCTGGGGCCGCCGGAACGGCATACAGGAGATATCCTGCTGATACACCAAGCGCACCGCTTAAAAACTGCTGAAGCGGCGTGAGGCGGATACCCCAGATTTTATTGCAGACGGACCCGGCGAAGAGACCGATCCCCGCAGAGCCTACGAGAACGCCGTACTCTGCTTCACTTAACCCAATAACGGCAATAGAAAAAGCAGCTTCGAGCGAATCGGTCACTGTCTGCATCACGATAAACAGCGTATAAAAAAGACTGATGACCACTGTGAACCTAAGTGCTCTGGCTTTTGCGGACGATTGCGTTCTTTCAGCAGCACCGGGAACATTTCCAGCCGGCAAGAGGCATGTCAGCAGAAAAGAGACGGCCATAAGTAGAGAGTGTGCGAGAATCGCTCCTTCGGTCCATCCTGCTGCGGCAAACCCTCCTGCAGCCGCGGGCCCAATCACAAAGGCACCTGAATCAAAAACCGCACGAATCGCATGATAACGCTGAAGTTCTGAGACCGGTACATAACGCACCACGGCAGAAGCGCCAACCGGATCATACGCGGCCTGAATCGCACTGGAGAGAAAGACGAGCAGATAAATCACATACAGTGCAGTTCCCTGCATGATACCTGCAAAAAGCAGGATTAGAGCGACAACCTGAAACATATCTAATTTGGCAAGCAGGCTACGCGACGGCATCCTGTCCGCCAGAGCTCCTGCCGGCAGACTCGCCGCCATGCCCGCAATCGGCCGGACAATATACAGCAGTGCGACCGCAAAGGCGGAGGATGTTTCCATCAGTACATACAGATTAACGGCAATAAACGAGGTCCAGCTTCCAACTGATGAAAGACTTGTTACGGTTAATAGCTTTGCTTGAACAGACATAAAAAAAGCCCTCCCTTCCTTTACGGAACAGAGGGCGGATCTTCTCCGCGGTGCCACCTCAATTTTTTATTTTTCAGTCGCCTGAAAAACCTTATCCAGTACGCCGGTTTTCTCCCGGATATACCGTAGCCTGATAACGGCGGCTGCCGGCGCACAATCATCCCTTTTAGAATCCTGTGCGCTGCTCCCGGAGTTGATTCAACGGTCCTGTTTTCTTTCCTCTCAGCAAATGGAAAGCTCTCTGTAAAAATGGGGGCCGCCTGTTGATCCGTTCTCAGCATGTACAGAAGATCTTACGATAACAGGAAGGATTTGTAAAGTAGTTTTTAGTTTTTTCTCTACGTGCTTGTGTCGGGCCTTCTGTGCTGGTTCATAACGAAAAAAGTTCATTGATATTTCGAACGCTGCGGAAGCATTTTAAGCGATGTTCTGATACCATAGGAGTGGGGAGAAACCTTCCTTTCTGAGGAAGAAAGAAAAACAGATGAGAGGATGAACACCATGGGAATAGGTCAAACCATCTATGATATTTTCCAATATGCGTTTACTGCCTATTATATCGCTATTTTCTATTACGTTATTATGTCCTGGGTACCGGCGCTCGGAGAGAATGTTGTAGGGGAATTCGTGCATAAGATCGTTAATCCGTACGTGGAAGTGTTCCGAAAAATCATTCCGCCACTTGGCATGATTGACATCAGCGTCATTTTCGCCCTGATTGCTTTCCGCTTTATACAAATGCTGGCGCTCAGCGGACTTGCAACGATTTTGAATACGCTTGGTATTTAAGGAAAACACGCTGCTTCCACATTGGAAGCAGCGTGTTTCAAAGTGTGGATAAAGTCATTTTAAGTGAATAACGTTGCACCTGCCTGCATCTGCGGACACTCGCTTTCCGGAGGGAACGGGCTCAGCTAACCGCTCCCTCCTGCTGTCCGAAGCGCTGGATCTTCGCCTCGTTCTGATCCTCCAGGAGTCGAGTTCCTTCGACGTCGGCAGCTGGCAGTACGGTTCATATGTGTGGTTAGGCCTGCACGATAGGCTTCCATACAGATTGAACCTTCCCTATGCGACGTTTCGATGTTGAACAGGGATGCCAATTCTTCCTACAATTCCGTATAAAAGGTAAAAAAAGCGGTCGCACCTGCCTGTCGTGACGTTGTTCTCCACGAACCAGAGCCGTTTCCCCGATGTGTCCGGCGGGGACGCCCGTGGGATCAGCGCAGTCTGAAGATCCTTTCTCAGGGGTCGCCCTGAGAAATAGCTGAAGGCCAGCCCATGGCAAGCTTCCGCTGGTAAGCGGAGGGGAAATACAATCAAACGAACAAATATGTAAGTTGAAAGACTTTTTCAACAGCCTGACACGCTGCTTCCACATTGGAAGCAGCGTGTTTTATTAACAGCCGACGTCTTCTCCGCGTCTGGCTTTTGCTACGGCAGCGGCTATAAATTGTGGCAATCCTGTATCCTCGAGGTCTATGGCGCGGCTGATTCGAATACAGCTCTTGCCTACCGAGAAGTCCTCCAACAACTTTTTCTCAGGATCAACTTTTTCGATACATCCAGCATAAACGCTCACATATGCCTTCTGAACACCAACATGGAACAGGCGCGTCATGCCAATACGGTACATGAGCATACCGTGCTCGATTTCTTCTTTAACTGCTTTGTGGGCCAGCATTTTTTCCCTGACTGCCAGAAGCTGATCCCGTCTCCAGTCATCAGGCAGCTTATTCACATATTCTTCCGGGCTTTCTGCTTCCAATTTCATATCGGGAGGCCCCCTTTTTGTAGGTTCTTTCATTCTATCACAGTCGTAAGCGCTTCCCCCAATATTATCCATTGTCTCTCACAATTTTCCGCTGGTTTTTCTTTGTAAAAGGAGTAAGATCAAAAAAAAGGAGATGGTGAAGATGGCAACCGTTCACGTTATGATGTTAGTCAGACAGGCGATGATCGCACTGGCAGGCGCTGCAGGAATAAGCATTTTATTTTTCCAGGGAATTGAATTTATAAAGGCGCTCATCTCTGTTCTTCATCAATAGCGATTACTGGCTCACCACACCGACTGGACGATCCAGTCGGTTTCGTTGCTTTACTAGTCTATACGGCTCATTTTTTCGTTTTGGCTGCATAGATACGGCAGTCATGCCGATAAAATGGAAAAGACCGTTTTGCAGCGGATGAAAGGGCGTACGAGCATGACGATTATTTCCTCCGGCGGACCAATGACTCCGCCTCAGACAGCGATTCGTTCCACTTCCTACGGTGACCGCAGTGATTTCGTTAAGGAACTGCAGCAGCTCTTGGCGGATAAAGGTTACAACAAGCGCTCCAATGTGGACGGTATTTTTGGTCCGATTACAAAGCGAGCCGTCCAGAAATATCAGCAGTCTGCAGGCATCTCGCATGCAAATGGAAATTTCTTCGGCACAGCAGGTCCTAAAACACTTGGCTCCCTCGGATTGTTTCAAGCGGGATCGAGCTCTAAATCAACGGCCTCTGCCCCTCAAACAGAGACAGCATCTGTTCGGGAGAGCGCGGACGGAAGCTTTGCTGAGCGGGTAATCGCTTCAGGCAAATCACATATGGGCACACGCTACGTCTGGGGCGGTGATACACCTTCCGGATTTGACTGCAGCGGATTTATCCAATACGCCTTCAAAGAAAACGGAAAAAACCTTCCACGTACAGTCGCTCAAATGTGGGATGCCGGAACGCGCGTTGATAAGCCGCAAAAAGGCGATCTTGTCTTTTTTGAAACCCGCACCGGGCCTTCCCATGCAGGCATTTATCTCGGGAATAATAAATTTCTGCATTCCGGCGCCTCCACCGGCGTAACCGTCACGAGCATGGATAACAGCTATTGGAAGCAGCGGTATCTAGGTGCCAAAAGCATGTAGTCCATCACGATAAAGAGGCCTGCGATCCTTGTGATCGCAGGCCCAGGCTGTTGAAAAAGTCTTTCAACTTTTTCCCTTCTGCTTGCTGAGTCTGCCGTGGGCTGGCCTTCAGCTATTTCCCGTACGAACGGAAGAACGGCACAGGAGGCTGGCGCATTAGAATGGCGCGGCTTCACTCGGAAACAGGCTTCTCACGAGAAGCCTTCAAGAGCCAGTCCGGCTCCGCTCGATCGTTAATGCCGTTCACAGATCTGAACGGCACGGTATCTTCAAACTGCTTGTTGCGCCTCCGCCGGACACATCGGAAAAGTGGCTCTGCTGGTTGGAGAACAACGTCATAATAGGCAGAAGCGACGGCTTTTTTACGTTTATTATGAAATCGATGAAGGACGTACATCTCTATTTGATATCGAAACGTCTCATCGGGAAGGTTCTATCTGTACGGAAGCCGATCGTGCAGTTTCAAGCACGTGAAACATGCTATCAGCTGCCGACATCGGAGGACCTCGACTCCGAGAGGATCAGAACGAGGCGAAGATCCAGCGCTTCCGACGGAAGAAGGAAGCGGTTAGCTGAGCCCGTTCCCTCCTGAAAGCGAGGGTCCGCAGATACAGGCAGGTGTAAGGTTATTCACTTAAAAATACGTTACCGACACTCTGAGCCTGCGATCCTTGTGATCGCAGGCCTCTTTATTGCAGACATTACCGTTTAATGAGCATCGCCTGTAAGCAGCTGAAAGCTCCTACGCCGAAAAAGACTGGCAAAACGCCAAGCTGCCAGTCAGCTTCACCGCCGCGGAAAACCATGTGAATCCAGCTGTCCAGTCCGGCAAGGATAGCAATGGGAATCGACGCTGTCATCAGTGCACACCAGCTTTTGTATTTCGCTGAATCCGTCACGCTTGATCCGCCTCTTTCGAAATATATAAGCCCGCCATCTTTAAAGCAGCCTCTAAATTGGGAGCAGCTTGCGTATCCTTCAGCATGTCATTATCCCGTTGATGCATCGCCGTCTGCGGACTGATGCCAGTTAGGACCGTACCTGCGCCCATCAGATTAACAGCCTGAATTAAGCGAATCAGGACATCCGGGAACTGCTCGTTTATCGTTACTAATCCTGACAAATCAAGAATCACGTAATCAAGCTGCCGTTCTGCGGTTTCCTTAAGCATTTCCTCCATGAGCTTTTCTGCGCGTTTTTCATCAATAATGCCCTGGACAGGTAAAACCGCGACGCCTTCTGTGATCGGTATAACAGGCAGGTTCAAGTATGACAGGTTCACCTTTGTTTCATCGAGTTCAATGATATGGGATAGCAGCTCAGCCATCGCTTTTAAGTACGAAATATCTTTATTTGAAAAATACTTTTCTTCTTTATCTAACGCACATAGAGTGCCGAACACCTCTCCCGAGCGATTACAAAGCGGGACGCCGAGAAATCCTCGTGCGTCGAGCTCTTCTGTTATATCCATTTCTCTAGTTGACTCGTTGCCCCTCAAATCACCTGCTTGAAAATCTCCGCTGCCGCTTGAAAGAACGTGCGAGCAGTATGCTTCCTGGTAAGGAACTTGGAATCCCTCCGGAACGATCTCAACATCCCGATTATAGACGCTGAATACATGCATCTGATCGCCGTTTTTCTTTACGATATAGACAGAGTTCATGTCCAGCTCCTGTGCTATCAGCTTGAACACACGCTGTGAGACAACATGAAGAGAAGAAAACTCCCCCTGCGTCAAATTGTTCATTACGGTCACGCTGATCCCTCATCTCTTCCTGGTCTTTACCCATTATAGAGTCTATAAGAAAGAAAAGGCAAATCATCCATTTAGAAGGCTGTCGTCAGCAATTCTTCCGTTGTCACGACGCGCCCAAACTCATTGTGCAGCGTTGCAAGTGACACGGTATGGATCGTATGAGGGTCTATCAGTGTCCCGTCCGCACCGCGGAGCTCAAATGCCGCGGTTGCATCCGCTACGACATACGTGTGAAACCCGAGATTGCCGCTCATTCTGACTGTTGTGGAAATGCAGTGCTGAGTCGTCAAACCGGCAACAACGATAGTGGAAATGCCTTTAGAGCGCAGCCATTCTTCCAGCTCTGTACCGATAAAGGCGCTGTTGACTGTTTTTCGAAATACGGCTTCATTTACCTGCGGCTCCAGCCCTTCCTGCACCTTTACCCCTTCACCCTCTGAGTAAAATAGCGAGTCCGGGTTTTCAGAAGTATGATGGATATGAATCACCGGTCGAGATGCCTCTCTCCATACGGCGAGCAAGGTACGCATATTATCCTCGGCGTGCTCATTATTCCGCTTTCCCCAGGATTCGTCATGAAACGCACGCTGAACGTCAACTAGCATCAATGCCTGCATGTTGATCCCTCCTTGATTTCTGCTGTAAAACGCCTTTTCCTCTTTTCTGTCTGTTTCACACCTGAAGCTTGCGGGAATAAGGTGGATAAAGAGAAGCGGCTGCTGAATAAACCATTGTATGTTTAGCAGTTGCTACAGATACGGGGGAAGTTTATATGGAGTTGGAAGAGCAGCAGACGAACAGCCGCGCACTGATGGCACTGATTTTCGGCATTTTATCGATCGTTTTGTTTCTGCTACCGATCGGCGGCATTACTTTTGCGCTGCTGGGAATTGTCCTCGGTTTTATCGGCAGACGGGAAACACGGGCAAACTTGGAGAAAGGCAGCGGTCTTGCGCTAGCGGGGATCATCTGCGGGATCATTGGTCTTCTCATTCCTGCAGCGATGGCTGTTCTTGCTTTCTTTTTCTTCAGCGGACAGCTCCCGGTTTAAGCAGAGCAGATTCGTTTATCGGCAAAGATGCCTCATGTATAATAAGGGAAACGTCCCGGTTGAAAGAGGAGGTCTCATATGAATACAATCGAACTTCGTCAATCAATGAACAGCAAAGCGCTGATGTCGATTTATCTCGGTGTCTTCTCCCTGTTGATGTTTTTTATGCCGGTCGTCGCGCTGACATTAGGGACATTGTCTATTTTTCTAGGATTAACCGGACGCAAAGAAGCCCGGGACCTTACACAAAAAGGAGCCGGAACAGCCGTTGCAGGAGTTGTCTGCGGTGCATCTGCCATCGTACTGACCGTTATGCTGCTCGGAGCTGTTATGTCAAGCTCCATCACTTATTAATCATGATAAACTCCGCTGCGGCAGTGCTGCAGCGGAGCTTTTTTATGTTAACAAAATTTCATAAGCCGTGCGATGTTTTCGGCTGTACGGGCTACATTTTCGGCAGCATGCTCCTGCAGCTCCTCCAGCTCAGCAGCTTTATCCACGGTACTGAAGACAGCATCGATGCCGGCGTTAAAAACCGTTTCATAGCCAGGCTCGACGCATCCGCAGAGCGCGATGACCGGCACGTCGGTACGCTGTTCTTTCGCCAGCTTCGCGACGTGAATGGGCGTTTTACCGTAGACGGTTTGATGATTAATACCGCCTTCTCCGGTAATGACGAGATCAGCTTGCTGCAGGCTCTCTGCAAGATCCGTAACGTCTGCTACGATGACGGCTCCTTTTTCCAGGCTGCTAGGTAAAAATCCAAGAAAGGCTGCCCCTAGTCCGCCTGCTGCCCCTGCTCCTGCAGGACGATCCAAATCCATCCCGAGCGTTTTTTGTGCGACTTCGGCAAACTGCTTCAACGCTCGATCCAGCACCGCTACTTCCTCTTCCCCGGCCCCTTTTTGCGGGCCGTATATGGCGGAGGCGCCATCTGGTCCTGTCAATGGATTCTCCACGTCGCAGGCGATGCGGAAACGGCACTCCTTCAGCCTGTCATCCAAGCCTTCCAGTTCAATCGCGGCGAGATCGGCTAGTGCCGCTCCGCCTTCAGGAAGCTCTTCACCTTCCTGATTACGAAAAGAGGCGCCGAGTGCGCGCAGCATGCCGGTGCCTGCGTCATTTGTCGCACTTCCGCCGATGCCGATAATAAATTCCCGTACTCCGAGATCAAGCGCATCGAGAATCAGTTCACCTGTGCCATACGTTGAGGCGTGCAGCACGTCTTGGGGACCGCAGGCTGAGTAATGAATTCCGGATGCTTCCGCCATTTCCATAACAGCTGTTTTTCCGTCAGCAGAAACGGCATAGGAGGCGTCGGTTTTTTCCCCAAAGGGATTGTGAACGGTCTGCTGCATCCAGCTTCCGCCAACTGCATCAACTAACGCAGTTACCGTCCCTTCCCCTCCATCTGCCATCGGTTTCACTGTAACGTTTGCGTCCGGCATAACGCGCAGAATGCCCTCTTTGCAAGCTTCACCAGCTTCCAGGGAGCTGAGCGAGCCTTTATATGAATCAGATGCTATGACAATATTCATGAACCATGCTCCTTCCAATCATCAGTTTAAAACAGGGAGAACACCCCGAAAATTAATGTCGATACAGCGGCGAGCGTAAGACCGACAAGAGACTCATACGGGATCAGCTTTAAGCGTTCCTGAATCGACATCAGCACACTTCCTGCCGTCGCATGGAAAAAGCTTCCGTGCGGCATATGGTCCAGTACGGTCGCACCGGCGTGCAGCATGGCGGCTGCAGCCAGACCCGAGACTCCAAGCTCCAATAGCGTTCCGCTGAATACTTCCGCAGCGACAACAGATCCCGCTGTCGTTGAGGCCGTAGCACCGGACATGAAAATGCCGGATACCGGCGCAAGCGCATAGCTTGGCAGACCAAGTGTCTCAATACCGGAGATCAATACGTACTGAAGACCGGAGTTTGATATGATCCCGGCGATCGCGCCGGTACCGAGCAGCAGAACCGCAACTGCCGACATTTTGCTGAGGCCGGTTACGATAAAGGAGTTAATCTCACGTGCTTTCCCCATCGCAATGGCACCAGCCAGACCGCCGGCAGGCAGTGCAAGCATCGGGTCAATTTCAATTCCTGCAACTGGACGCAGCACGAGCAGAAGGATCGCGACTGCCGGTGCAACAACTGCTAGCCCCACAGGCGGAAGCACTTTGTCTTCGCCCTCTTTGATGTCTTCAAAGTTTACATACGTGCCCTTATGTTTCAATCGTTTAGCAATTAAATACGTCACAAACACACCGAAGATGGCTGGAATAATTCCTGCTGCCATCACGGACGTCAGTGGTACATCGAACGCCTCTGATACGGCGATCGTGTTCGGGTTCGGCGACATAATATTCCCTGCCTTACCACCGCCGACCATTGCGAGAAGAACAGCCGTTTTGGAGAGCTGAGCTTTATGTGCAATGACGAGTGCAATAGAGGCTACTGTAATGACTGCGATGTCGACAAAGACGCCGACAGCTGTGAGTGCCATTGTCGCTAAAATCAGCGCAAGCAGCGCTTTTTTCTCACCAAGCTTTTGAACGACCGCTTTTGCGATCGATGCCGCTGCCCCTGACTCGATCAGAACACCTGCAAGAATCCCGGCTGCAAGTATGCGCAGCACAGCTGGTATGATGCCTTCTGCACCAGATATCATTAAATCAACCGTCTGTCCCAATCCTGCTCCGCCAGTCAGTCCCCCGACGAGCGCTCCGGCTACGAGTGCGTAAACGGGCGGAACCTTCCTAAGTATTAAAACGATCGCAAGCACCAATCCGATTATTGCTCCTAATGCAGTAACTGGCATCGCGCTTCCACTCCTTCGTTATCAGTCTACGACTAATTGTAAGCGGTTGCGAAAACGCTGTCATTGTTCATTTGACTAAAATAAATGAGAAATAAAGAAACTTTATTGGTCTTTTAGTATATTTGTCTACAAAAGGTTATTAAAAATACCCCCGCCATCCGTTGGTCGGGGGATAAACCGATTTAATTGCTGCGAGTCCGCAGCATATCAGCGTACAAATATAACAGCTCTTTTAACTTCCTGGGATCACGCCCGCTTTTTTCCCGGATGCGTCCGAGCCGGTATTGAAGCGTATTGCGGTGGATGTGCAGGACAGCTGCCGTATCCTGGAGACGGCCGTTTTGCGCCACATAAGCCGAAAGTGTTTCTGTAAGCTCTTCGTCAAGCGGCCACGGCGGGACCCCTTTGTCCATTTTACCGCTTTTGTATAACAGCACTTCCAAATCTACGTCTCGGTAAAGTAAAAACGATTCGTGCTGGTTCGGCAGTGAGGCTGCAGCCAAGGCAAGCTCGGCAGCCTGCGGCAGATCGTGCACGGAAACAGGAGGTCCAGCCGCTGCCTGAAAGCCGGAAACCGAGCGGAATCGAACATGAATTTCCCGTTCTGAACCGGCCCTCGCGATAACGAGGAGCCTGCCCTGACGAACACAGAACAGCTCATCTTTATAGAGAATTGGCTGAACCGTCTGCTTCACGTGCTCAGGCTCCGGATCGGTGAAGCAGATGACGGTGCGCGGGCCGTCCATTGAGATATTCAGCCGCTGCAGTCTCTCAGCCAGACGTTCGGATGATTGTTCAGCATCAAGCAGCTGCAAAGCCGCTTCTTCACGCATGCGTTCGTCGACCTGGATCTCACGCAGCAGCACAGCCTGCTCCATCATCATTTCTGCTGTCATGACGACAAGCCTGCCGAAGCTGCGGACATCGTCCGGCGGACCGGTGATCCCGATCACAGCAGCAAGCGCTCCATTTTGAAAAGCCGGCAGATTGATTCCCTGCACCGCTCCTTCCCAAAGCCCTTCCTCTTCCTTCGTAATCTCGACTACCGTTCCTTTTTCGCGGACTACTCTCGCCGCCTCGTGCACCGTCCCGATCCGGGAGGCATTTCCAGAGCCGATAATGGTTCCATCCGGCCTGATAACATTAATATTGTAAGGCAGAATTTCCATCGTCCGTGCCACGATCTGCTGTGCCGTTTCCGATGTAATCATCGCTTAGTCTCCCCTATGCTGATTTTCTTCCTCTGCAAAATCGGTACCTTTGCTTTCAATCGGCTCAAAACCTTTACCCTTTTGTATGTAGCGACCGATGTTGGAGCGCTCAATCCCTTTTTTTACAGCAAGCTCGATTGTTTTATAAAAAAGCAGCAGGCCTCCGGCACTTGCAGCGATAATCATCACTATGTCTGTCATTGCGGTTCCCCTTTCTACAATCGGAATCATTACGGAATAAATCTTTACCTTTACGATTGAAATGCTTATCATAGAAGCAGTACCATCTTTAATGAATGGAGCGATGATGATGAAGCGGCTATCCAGTCAGCCTGCAGCGTATTTCGTTTATTTATCCGTACTATTCTTTACAGCACTTGTGGTGCTTGACTTGCTCATTTTTAACCAGCCGGTTAACGTCGTGCAAAATATCGGTTTTTCCGTGATCGGTGCATGTTTATTTATGATCGTTAAGTTTTGGCACTTATTCCCCGGCACGAAAAACAAACAGGATTAGCTTTTGCCTGAAAGGAGGAGACGCTGATTGTCTACGTTTGTATTAAGCGGTCCCCTCATTATCGCGGGATTCATCGGACTTATTATTCTCAGTATTTATCTCGTCCGGCGCCGACGTTAAAGCGCCAGAAGCCGGCTGATGCCGGCTTTTTTCGATCGTTGCTACACCCGCTTTTTGAGCACGACGGTCGTCATAAACAGGACCGCAATTGTTACAGCGCTCAGCACGAGTACCATCAGGTGGGCTTCCTGCATGCGGTTGGCCTGCACCGCGTCATATACAGCTATCGACAGCGTCTGTGTTCTGCCGGGAATATTGCCGGCAACCATCAGCGTTGCACCGAATTCTCCCATCGCTCGTGCGAAGCCAAGCACGAGCCCTGCCAGCATGCCGCGGTAGGAAAGCGGGACCATAATATGACGAAACAGCTGCCACCGTCCTGCTCCATCAAGCATCGCGGCTTCCAGACTGTTCCGGTTCACCGATTCAAATGCCTGCTGCATCGGGCGGACAATCAGCGGCAGTGCCGCAACGGCTGCAGCTGCGACAGCTGCATACCACGTGAACACGATCGGCGAACCGACCAAGGCTTCAAACGTTTGTCCAATCCAGCTGTTGCGGCCGAGCAGTACGAGCAAATAGTAGCCTAACACCGTCGGCGGAAGCACGAGCGGCAGCGTGATCAACAGCGAAACAAGCTCGGTCAGCTTCGTCTGACGGACAGCGAACCACCAGGCGAGCAGTACTCCGGCTGCAAAAGCCAAAGCGGTGGCTGCCGCTGCGACTTGGAGCGATAAGAGCAGCGGCCCCGTCATGAAGCATTCTCTCCAGGCTTAAATCCGTAAGCTTGAAAGACGGCTTGCACCTCAGCCGACTGCAGGTAGTCGAGAAACTGGCCGGCTTCCTCCTGCTTCCCGGATTGCACGGGAATGGCTGCCGTCTGGATAATTGGCTCATGCAGCGCTGTATCAAGCTCGATATACGGCAGCTCGCTGTCCTGCATCAGGCTGAGCGCCGCAAATCCAGCATCGACTTCTCCGCTTTCCACGTATTGGAGCGAGGTGCGCACATCGTTGGCGTAAATAAAGGAATCGCTCAGCTCTTCCCAGATCCCTTCAGCCTGCAGCACATCATGCGCTGCTCTGCCATAGGGCGCATGCTCAGGATTCGGAATCGCCGTGCGCAGATCTTCCTCTAAAAGCGTATGTACCGATTCGTAGGGTGCTGATTCGGTCCCAGACACGAGTGTCACCACCCCTTCGGCGATGCCCGTCCCCTCTGAAACAAAGCCCCCCTGCTCCAGTCTCGTTACGTATTCCTCCTCACCTGCAAGAAACAGCTCAAAAGCTGCTCCCTGCTCGATCTGCTGCGTCAGCTGGCCGGTCGCTCCAAAACTGAAAACGACAGCAGTGCCCGTTTCCGCTTCATAGGAAGCTCCGATGTCAGTCAGTACGTGATACAGCCCGGAGGCTGCCGCTACGTGAATTTCCTCCTGCTCCTCCCCGCAGCCGGCAAGCAGCAGAACCGCTCCCCATGCCAAAGTATGTCTCATAGCTCCACCTTCCAATTTTCTTATCTCCCGTTATTCTACCGGAAAATACCCGTCAGTGGAACTGTTCGCCCGCTGGCGCAACACCAGCGTCATTATTCGATCAGTCTGCTCGCTTTCGATTTATCTGCGGTTGCCTGGATCCTCGCTGCAAGCTTAGGCTTCAGCAGCAGACCAATGACAATCGTGACCATACCGCAGCCAGCGAGAATCGTCAGGCTGAACCCTGCTGCGGACCAGACAATGCCTCCCACTGCCTCCCGCAGCAGATCAATCGCATACGTGAACGGCAGAAATGGATGGATCGTCTGAAAGAAGGAAGGCGTGACTTCAATAGGAAAGGTGCCGCCTCCCCCGGAAAGCTGGAGCACGAGCAGGACGATGGCCAACGCTTTCCCGATGTTTCCGAGAATGGAGGCCAGTGTATAAACCATTAGCATGAAAATCACAGCGATGACGACGGAAAACACCGTGAACCAGAGGCTGTGTGCGCTGTACATACCAAGGATCGCCATGTTGCCGATGCTGACGACGAGCCCTTGCATGACCGCTATTATAAGGAAGATTCCCATGCGCCCCAAATAAATATCACGCTCCGTATATTCAGGTCGGCGGTCAGGTCCGTGCAAATTCGTGCTGACCAGATTCACGAGCAGCAGCGCTCCTACCCAGAGGCTTAGTGCTGTGTAGAACGGTGCATTTGCGGATCCATAATTCGGAATCGGAAAAAGGCTCTCTTCCTCCATCGCTACTGGATTTGCCAAAAGCTCTGCCTGTTCATACAGATCATTTCGGAGAGCGTCAATCATCTCCTGTACGGTTTCGTTATCTTCTAACGCCCGCATACGGTCCGCTGCTTCCACCAGTCCTGCCTCTGCCTCAGGAAAATCTTCTTTTGCCATCGAGGCCGCTTCGCCGATCGTTTCTTCAACCTTTGGCATGTTTGTCTCTAAAAGAGCAGCTGCATGGGCATATCCATCCTCCACCTTCGGCCAGTCTTCTTCTGCAAACCGGATCATCCGATCAATCCGTTCTTCGGCAACCGGAAGCTGCACCGATAAAAAGGAGGAAAAGGAGCTGACTGCCTGTTCGATATCCGGATATGCCTCACCGGCAGATTCCGTCGCTTCAGCCCAGCTGTCAGCAACAGCAGGAAGCTCATCCTTACCCGTGTTTACTGCGATCCTTGCCGTTTCGACTACGTCCTCAGCTGTAGCCAGTCCGACCACTGCCTGATCTAAATACGTTTCTGCTTCACGAAAACGGTCTTCCTGATCAAGCGTTTCCCGAACAGACGCAAAAGCAGCGGCGATTTGGTCAGGCGCCTCTTCTGCTACATAGCGCTCTGCTTGCTGAATCCGGTCCAGTTCGTCATTTGCCCGCTCTGCCGCATCATCACCTGCCTGCTGAATGTTCCCCAACGAAGCCTGCGCCTTTTCTAGCGGCTCGACTGATGCGGCATCGGTTTCTTCTATCCAGCGTATCGAGTCTGTCAGAATGAATTCTACTTCATCGGCTAGCTGCACAATCTCAGCAGCCGAAGCCGTCTCGACTGACTGCACAAAGTCACGAAGCGCTTGCTGCGGCACGTGTATAAGCTCTAGTGCCTGCTGCTCCAGCGCATCAACCGCTCCCATGACGGCTTCTTCCAGCGCTGCCTCAGGAGGCAGCGCTGCTCGTTTCTCCTGAAACGAAGCCAGCGCTTGCTCTGCTTCTTCGGCCAGCGCAGTCAGTACAGCATTTTCACGATCTGCTTCGACGGTTCGCAGGCTTTCAGCTGCCTGCTCCATTGCTGCTTCTAGTTCATTAAGACTCTCCGTGAGTGTATTACCCGAAAGGTCAGAATCCAGCTCCGGTTTCGGCAGGGAAGCGTCATCTATGTCTGCCAGCAGACTGTCCGCCTGCTCCAGTTTCTCCTCTGTCCACTCCCCAGCCGCCTGCACCTCTTCAAGCAGCTCCACTGCTTCTTTGGCTAAAGCGGCAGCTTCATCCGGAAGCACGTCCAGTTCGATTGCCTGCAGGGCATCAAGCTGCTCCTCTGCAGCCGCGGCCGATTCCAACGACTGTTCCAGCAGCTCGCTCACGCCCGAAAGAATTGTCACCGAGGTTTGACGCCCCAGCTCTGCCTGCTGCTCCAGCAGGTGCGCCCGTTCCTCCAGCTCTCCAAGCGCTGCCTCTGCAGAAGCAAGCTCCGCTTCAATCTCCGGCACGACTGCGTTTCCGCTTGCAATCACCGCCTCCACACCGCTCAGATTATCTGATATGCCTTGCAGCTCTGCTTCTGCCTGTGGAAACCTGTCATTGATTCGTTCCATCGAGTGAATGACGCGCTCCAGCTGCGGGAGCATCTCTTCCACTTCTTCTGCCGTATCAGCAGCCTCATACATGCGCGGAAGCTGGTCCTCCAAGTGATAAAGCTGTGAGAATGCCTGCTCTACGTCACTCCCCCTGTGTTCAAGCTCGAGAAACCTCTCTGCCATTCCGTCAATATCCTCCCAGCCATCGTCAATCTGGACGAGAAGATCGGTCAGCTCTTGAAGCTCGGGCAGTGCTGCTTCCATCTCATAGACGGTGTCTGCCATCGTTCTCATCGTCGGAAGCTCATCTTCCAGTCTGAGGCCGAGACGATCAAACTCCTCTAACAGCGCTGCAGAAGAAGCCTCGACAAAGCTGTCGTTAATCTGCTGGGTAATGGTTGTGGCCCCCGTTTCCGTCATAGTCGGGGCAATCGCATTGATCTTCTCGTTCACCTCATAGCGCACCGCCGCATTCGTATCCCCTTCCTCCACTAAGCGGATGGTTTCTTCTGAGAAAGGCGGATCCAAATAAACACTCGCATAAACGTCACCCCGGCGCACCTGATCATGTGCCTCCTGCCGGGACATGAACTGCCAGTCCAGTTCGTCGTTCGTTTGCAGTTCCTCAACTAGTTCATCTCCAATATGTACAGACTCACCTTCAAACTCTGCCCCCTCATCCTCGTTCACGACGGCGATCGACACTTCACTAGTATTCGAATAAGGGTCCCAGGCAGCGCCTAAATTAAACCAGGCGTATAGAGCCGGCAGCACTGCCAGTCCGACTAGCAAGATGCCGACCAGGGGCACTCGTTTAATGTTTTTTAAATCTTGTTTGATAATTTGCTTCGCATGCTGCATGGCTGATCCTCCCGTTTTTAAATGAATGATGATTCATTATACGGAAGTTGCGTGCGATGTGATTCAGTTTTGACGTGACGAATTTGTGAACTTTATCACGCTCTTTGTTTTTTCACAGTATTAATTTGCTGCGTTTATCGTTCAGAAACAAGGATGTAATCAGCTTGTAACCTCGTAAAACGTTTTATGAAAATAACTTCCGGGAATAGTTCTCTCAGAAACTCAGCACGAAAGGAGGAGTCTCGCATGACTGCCGTATACATTTTAAGCGGACTCGGATACTTAGGTACACTTGTTTTTTTACTTAACCTGGACGGTTAATAATCTGTTATGTAACGTGAAGATGCGACAGATCAGAGCTGTAATCGACGCTTAGAAGCTGCCAACTGCTTCATCATTATTACATGGCAATGATCTACAAGCATTCGGCATAAAAATGCTTTTCTCTGGAAGCAGTAAAAACCCCTTCCGCATGATAAAAAGCGGAAGGGGTTTTTATTGGTACTATTGCTTAGCTGTTCATGCCTGCTTTTACCCAGCCTGCAACTTGGACCGTACGCTTTGCCTGGTATTTGACGCCGTCTGCTACGTCGTCAGCCATCTTGCCGTCCTGGCCGACTGTCACGCTGATACCGTATGGGTTACCGCCGGATGCGAACTGTACAGGATCGGAATACCCTGGTGATGCGATAATCGCTCCCCAGTGGTGCATAGTAGTGTACAAGTTAAGCAGTGTGGACTCTTGTCCGCCGTGCGGATTTTGTGCAGAAGTCATTGCACTGACTACTTTGTTGACGAGCTTGCCCTGTCCCCAAAGCGGACCAGTTGTATCGAGAAACTGCTTCATCTGTGAAGGAACGTTACCGAAACGGGTCGGTGCACTGAAAATGATGGCATCTGCCCACTCGAGATCGTCGTTAGACGCTTCCGGAACGTGCTGGGTTTCATCAACGTGCTGCTGCCAGCCTTCGTTCTGCTTAATAACTTCTTCCGGAGCCAGCTCCTTTACTTTAAGCAGCTTTACTTCTGCTCCTGCACTTTCTGCTCCTTCTTTTGCCCACTGTGCAAGCTGGTAGTTCGTACCACCCATACTATAATAAACAACTGCTACTTTTACGTTTTCCATGTCATCCATCTCCTTTGATTTTCCAAATAGTTTATCCATTAACCCCATGCTCTTCATCCTTCCTGACGCCTGATGCTTCACTTTCATACTTCTCTAATTCGAGATGTAACGTGCAAAAGATCCGCCGGCAGTCACTGTTGCTGCAGGCCGGCTTTCAGCTGACCCCTCCCTTGCGTGATGTACATGTCTGCTTACGAGTTTTATCATATCATCAGATATATTCCGAATTCAAGATATTTCTCTAAAAATTTTTAAATAACTTTAAAAAATATAGCGAGGGGTGTTTTTATAGCAACACTATTACTTCTACCACTGGAAACAGATTGTTAAACCTAAAAAAAGCAGCGGGAACAAAAATGCTCCGCTGCCGGTTCAACTGTATGCTTCTGCACTGTGGCCAATCTTCTTTAGCAGGTCAATCAGCTGTTCTTTCTCCTGCCGCTCCAGGCTGCTGCAAATATCATCAATAGCTTCCCGATGCTTTGGAAAGATGCGGCCCATCAATTCTGTACCTGTTTCGGTAAGAACAGCAAAGGTGACCCGCCGGTCTGTTGGACACGGCTTGCGCAGCAGGAGCTTTTTTTGTTCGAGCTTATCCACAACGTACGTGATGCTGCTGCTTGCAATCAGGACTTTGTCTCCGATTTTCTGAATCGGCTGCTCGCCTTTGTTATACAGCAGTTCCAGAACGGCAAACTCTGTCGTGTTGAGCCCGTGGCGCTTAATATCTTCCTCTACTTTCTTTTTTAGAGACTGATTCGCTCTTGTCAGGACGACAAACAGCTTGAGCGACAGTTCTTCCTCAATTCGGTCATTCTGCTTCGTCATGGTGATCATTCCTTTATCTCGAATTCGAGGTAAGTATATCCTGTTGCCGACCTCTCGTCAACGACCTGCCCCAGCTGCTGGCATTATGTTCGATAAAAACAGCTGCATGCGATGATCCGCAGCAGCTGCTACTCCGTCGTCCAATCTGCTTGCTCCAGGCTTGACACAAGCTCCCAGAATTCGTCTTCCTCCATATGGGATACCGCTATACGTGTCCCTTTGTTTTCCTCCGTCAAGTCAGCCATCATCTGTTTATCGATGAAATGATACGAATGATGCCCATCAGCATGATTAACATAATAGCGGCCGATCAGCGATCCTTTTTCTACGATCGAGAGTTCTGGTGAATCGGCATACACGTCTATGCCGTCTTCCAGGTACATGCGGAAATGATCAGCCATCAAGTCGCCGTACCCGTGCTGCAGATCCAACTTCCGCTCCCCGTCCACCTCTTCGTATGTCTCTGATATGCTTCCGGGGTGGACTTCCATCGAAGCCTTCTCAAATAAGTCGGATTCGAGCACGTAAACGCTTTCTCCTGTGTCTTCTGCGTAAGCCTGCATCTGGTTTTCTTCCTGAAGCGCACACCCTGCCAGCAAGACAATGCCGATAGCTCCAGCAGCTGTTTTCATGTTTTTTCCTCCTCTATCCCATGACGTTCAAGATCCCGAGCATCAGCCAGACGGCAGCAAAAAATCCGAAGAGCCAGCGAACGTAAGGAAGCTGCCGGCCTCCCTCCTGAGCAGGTGCTGCGGCTAGTAAAGTAAACAATAAGGCAAGCACAAAGTATCCTGCCGTAAATGGAACGTCCATAACAATATAGATCAGCAGAAACAAGCCTGTTGCAATTGAAATTATTGTACGAAACTGCATCCATGCCCCTCCTGACTTAAGCGTAACATATGGAAGTCATCTTCCATCGTGAGAAAATGTGGTATTTTTCTAAGCAGCTGTGCGGACGAATCAGCTTCAGTATACCGCAGAATGACGTATGCAGCACCGCTGTTTACCACATCAAAAAACCTGTCGTTAAAGACAGGTCGGTCAGCTGATGGTAGATTCTGCACGTGCCTGCTTTGCTTCGTACATCCGCTGATCTGCTATTTCCAGTATCGAGGAATAGCTGCTTAAACTTCCGTTAAAGGAATGGGAGCCTAAGCTCCAGCTGAGCTGATACGGATGTTCACCGATAAAGAACGGTGCAGATAACGTCTGTGTCAGCTGCTCGTTCAGCCTTTCTTCGCTCATCTGCTCATCTGAGATTAAGATGAATTCGTCACCGCCGTACCGGAAGGATCTAGTGGCGATGGACCGGTCCAGCTGCTGCAGCCGTCTGCCAATCTCCTGCAGCAGCTGATCGCCGGCCGCATGTCCGTAAGTATCGTTCACTTTTTTGAACTGATCGAGATCAATAAAAAACAGTTTCCTTTTTTCTGCTTTTTCTGCGAACATTCTGTCGAGCGCTTCCCGGTTCGGCAGTCCTGTAAGCCTGTCGTGCAGCATACTGTAATCTTTTTGTTCGAGTGAGGCAATCGTCCGGTTCAGCGCGTCGGACATCGTGCGGACGACATCCGTTCCTGAGTACTGGGAACGTGCTTGATAATCACCATTTCGCACACGGTCCAGTACTTGTTGAAACATCGAGGTGCATCCGATGATAAACTGCCGTGCTACGAGAAAGTTCAGCAGTCCGAGCAGCACACCTGCTGAAACAGCAAATCCGGTAAAAAACGTTCGTGACTCCGTTGGAATGGGAATGATCGCCGGTACGACGATGGAAAACACAATACCAACTGCAACACCAAGCAGCATATAAGCAGTAAACAGTTTTGTAACATAGCTTTGGAATCGCATATGCATGTTCCTTTCCAGCCGTCTCTCTATTCGCTGATGTCATTAGTATAACGTACCATATACACGACCGCAAAACTTTTGTATCATCTTTTTATAACGCTTATGTACTAGTTTTACCCGCTATCGTAATTGTTAAACTAATTATTGGCAGAAATACTTCGTCTATATTAAGTCTTTTTTCCTATAAATAAAAAGCGTCCTGCCAGCAGGACGCTTTTACATGTCGTTTCACTTTACCTTTACCGGTATATTATAGACTGCTTTTCGGATGCCTGTTAGTGCGGCTGCCCCAAAAAGCAGACTGACTGCTGCTGCAAGCCATGCCCCCTGCGCCAGATTCAAATCGAAAAAGGCGGATAGAAATGGCACTGGCTTGTCCAAGTTCCAAAACCGGTCCGTTACGGTCAGAATTACGAGAGCTATGGCGATAGAGGCAAACCCGCCACTCAGCTGCCAGCGGTAAAATCCGACGCTGATGATCCATCCGGCTAAATAGTAAATAAACGCCGTCAGCATGTATGCGGGAAGCAGCGCTGCTTCCATTCCCCAGCTGAACGGTCCTCCAAAACCAAGCAGGACGGACAGAAGCGGACTTACTGCAAAGCCAGCTGTATTCACGAATGCGACCAGGAGCAGCGCGGACGTAATCGACGCTTTGTAATAGCTCCTTCTCGTCACCCCGAAGCCGACAAACATCTCGAGAAAGGCGTAGCAGGACATGATTCCAATGACGAGCATGAAGATATTCATGGCATTCCAGACAAGTTCATGAAAGCCGAACGTGATCAATCCCGTTTCATTAATAAAGCCTGCAAACGCCGGTATCCTCAGCATGATGTGTGCTCCGATATATCCAATCAAAACGACTCCTAAAAGCCAGGCCGCCCACGTTCCCTGCATGATGCTTAGATCACGGGCTGCTTTCTTCCACTGTGCTTTCATGATGCTTGTCCTCCTTTGCCGGTCAACTGAATAAACAGATCCTGCAGCGCCACCTGTCCGATATCCAGGCTGTCCTCATAGGCTCTCGCTGTATCCGCTGCAGTCAGCTCTTCAAAAATCATCACCGATTTGGTTCCGCCGAGCCGCTGTTCGCTGATCACATTGCGGCCTGCAGCAAACGCCTCCACCCGCTGATGATCACCAGTCACGGAAAACCCGCGCTCCAATAGGGCATCTACCGGTTCATCCAACAGCATTCTGCCTTCGTGGATCATCAGCACGTGATCGAACAAGTAATCCATCTCTGACACGAGGTGCGTCGACAGAATGATAATCCGCGGATGCCGCTCCTGCTCATCAAGCAGTTCTTTATAAAACGTATCCCGCGTCGGGGCATCCATACCGCTGTATACTTCATCAAAAATTGTCACCGGCGCTCTTGAAGCGAGTCCTAGCGTCACGTTCAGAGCTGCCTGCTTACCAGTTGAGAGCTTGTGTACCGGTTTATCAAGCGGCAGCTCCAATTTCGCAGCGAGCTTTGTTGCATACTCCAAGTCGAACTGTTCTTGATACCTGGCCGCCAGCTTCAGCAGGACGAGTCCGGTTTCCGTTTCATCCGAATAATCCGTTTCATAAAGAAAGGCTACTTTCGGCATCAGCGCTTCGTTTTCAAACGGTTCCCTGCCGTTAATGAGAACCTTGCCGCTGTCAGCTTGACGATAGGACGCAAGCACAGACAGCAGCGTCGTTTTCCCAGCACCGTTCCGGCCGATCAGGCCGTAAATGTTTCCCTGCTTCATGGTAAAGCTAATATCATGCAGCACTTCCTCGTTTTTAAATGACACGTGAAGATTTTCTGCTTGCAGGAGGGTCATCGTGCACCACCTCCCCATCCCTGTCGAATCAGTTCGAGCAATTCCTGCTCCGATAAACCGAGCATATCTGCTTCTTTGATCATCGGTTCAATGAACGCATCCTGAAATGCCTGCTTTCGCTGCTGCAGCAGCCTGCTTCTTGCCCCTTCCTCGACAAACATGCCAACCCCTCTTTTCTTATAAAGTATGCCTTCTTCTACCAGCTGATTGACTCCTTTTGCGACCGTCAAATGGTTCACTCGATAAAACTGGACCAGCTTATTCGTCGATGGAACCTGGTCATGCTCCTTAAGCTGTTGATTTACAATTTGATCCGCGAGCCGTTCCTTAATTTGCAAAAAAATCGGCCTGGAATCATCCAGCGATCCACTCATACATGCCACCGCCTCTGTTAACCTATAAGGTTATATAGTTATGTATATAAGTATATATCAAAGCTGCTGCGCTGTCTATAAGAGCTTTCATGCTGAGGAACATGATTGACTACCCGAACACTCTTGGAATGATTACTGGTTTATCTCCAACAAATAAGTTCCATCTATCAACCAAATTTGAGCTGGCTTCGTCTACACTATAGAGGAGGTGAAAAAAAATGGAATCTTCGGATGCAATTGATATAACCTTACCGGTAGACCGCTCATTAATCATTGAGGAGCTGATGAATGAATATGGGGATGCCATCGTGCGTCTGAGCTTTACATATACAAATAATGCTGCAGCTGCAGAAGACTTAACGCAGGAAATATTCATAAAATGTTATGAAAAGCTACCGACATTCAATCAGCAAGCTTCGCTCAAAACGTGGTTATTTAAAATTGCCATAAATCATTGCAAAGATCACGTGCGGAGCTGGCACTTCAGAAAAGTTGCCTTGTTTGATAAGCTTCTTCCTGGCCAGACTAAGCCTTTAGAAGACGATATCATTAGCAGAGAAGAATCAAATGCGCTGGCATCAGCTGTTATGAAGCTGCCTATACCATTAAGGGAGGCCGTTTACTTTCACTATTATGAGGAATTAACGGTAAAGCAAATTGCTGAGTTAACGAATGGAAACGCAAATACAATTAAGTCTCGATTAAAAAAGGCAAGGGAACGATTAAGAGGATTAACAGGGGGATATTATTATGAAAAATAAGCTGCAGCAATCGTATCTTAACCGACTTTCTTTTTCGACTGAGAGAAAACGTTCTGTACAATCAGCTATTAAGGAAAAACAGGCGATGGAATGGGCGGATTTTCAAACATCCAGTATCACTGCAATTCTTTATTCGCTTGAACAGGAAGCAAAGGATGGCTTCACGATCTCTTCTGCCTTATTAAGCGATTCTCACAGTCATTTTCATCATAACGAAGCAGATATTTACACACTTCTTCATTTACTCGAAGAAAAAGGATGGATTGAGGGGCAATGGGACGAAGAAACACGACGTTATCAATTAACTTTTAGAGGCAGAAGAACGGCAGCTAAGTTAAAAGAAAAAAGCCGAAGTGTACACAATCAGGTCAAACAATTAGTAAGGATACATCTATGAATGATCAGATTCGCACCTACATTGACTCTGTGTTAAATCATATTGATTTTAAAGATGCGCATGTTGGTATTCGTGCTGAATTGGAAGCTCATTTACATGCGCTTATCAAGACATACAAGCTGCGCGGGTTTTCCGAATCCGCATCTATTGAAAAGGCAGTATGTCAAATGGGCAGTCCGGTCCGCACTGGAAAAAGCTTAAATAAGATTCATCGCCCAAAAACGGATTGGTTGCTTATCAGTTTAATTGTCATATTATTAGGAATTGGACTTGTAATTGCTTATTTTGTCGAGTCATGGGACTCTGCATATCCTGCCTATTACATGCTGGTAATGCAGGCAGACTTGTACGGACTAGTTTTGTTGACAATAATAGTAACGATCTTAGTTCCCATCCAAAAATTGCTACGATACTGGTCTCTCTTTATCCTAGCTGCACTGATCATAGGCATGTTTGCAACTGTAAAAGGTATTTCAAATTCCGGTTCTCTTGTCTTCTTATCTGTCTTTGATATTTTTTATCTAAACGTGCCTGCTGCACTATCACTTTTATTTCTATTAGGTTGGTCTGGCCTGCTTTCCAGTATAAGACACGCTAGTAAACGAACTCTTTTCCTATATATAACAATGGTGTGGATGACTATTAGTTCTTTTTTAATTCTGCCTAATTTGATTTTAGCAGGACTATTTTTATTGCTTACAACTGCAGGAACTATGTTCACCCTAAAAAATATCCGTTATCGATTAACCTTGTTTTCAACTACTTGGCTGCCAGTGATGATAATCGTATTCTATTTTTCTTCTAACTATGGCTATGCAGCAGAACGTTTGAATGGGATTTTTACTTGGGGGAGTGATACGTATCACGCTCAATATATCCCGACCATTTTATCTCAAGCGAAATGGATAGCTGGTAATTCGCACGCAGGAATCAACAGTGATACATTTTATTTACTTCCCTTTGACTATACATTTTTATTTGTTATACATTATGGCGGAATTCTATTTGCACTATTTACTTGCATGCTCTTGCTGTTGATTGTGAGTAAACTACTTTGGAATATTAACGCTGTTACATACTATCCTTTGAGAATAATTGGCTGGGGTGCTGTCTTTCTGCTTGTTTTCCCTATTCTTTGGAACCTTTTAACAAGTTCAGGTCTAGTCGCAGCCACTTTTCTACCAATGCCTTTTATTACTCCAGGTTCCTCCATGCAAATCTATTATGCTGCACTGTTCGGCATTGTCATTAATATACATCGGCAGCGGTTTGTTCTATTCAATGAGAGGCAATTAAAAGAAGCTTCCGAGTAAATAATTACTCCAAAGCTTCTTCTTTCGCTGCTTATTGAAACGCTGGAAAACCGATGACAAAATGGACGATAAGAAAGACCACGATCATGAGGCCGAAGCCGCCAAAAAGACCAGCAAATGCTTCTCTGACCGTTTCTTCCTCTTCCGTTCGTTTTTTACCCACGATTTTCTCCTCCTCTCCCGTTAAAATGGGAAAGTGCTGTTTCGTCTAGTAAACAACAAAGCGCCTGTTATAAACAGACGCTGAGGACCTATTTCCTGTGTAACATTGTGAAGGCTACCAGGGAATCAGCGGGCCGATGAGAAGCAGGCCGACGATGAGACCGATAAAAAAGACGACTACGTAAAAGAACACGGGCTTCCCTTTCATGCTGCACCTCTCCTCTCCAGCAGACAGTTGTTGGGGACGCGGCAGTATGGGAAGGATCTGCTTGGGTGTGGTTTTTCTTCATGTACCCTTTAGAAAATAATGACAAACAATTCTACACTTCTAATGCAGTGCGGAAGCCTCGTGCAGCGTAGTAAGAGTCTGCCCCATTGTGGTAGGTGAACACATGGCCGTAACGGCGGTCCCCAAAAAGCGCTCCGCCTCTGCTGCGGATATCTGCCGGCGTGTCCAGCCAGCTGGATGTTTTCTGATCGACGTGCTCTTTTTCCTGCAGCTGCCGGTACTGATTTTCCGTCAGCAGCGTCACGCCCATTTCGCGGACAAGATCGACGGCACTGGTTTCCGGCTTGTATTTTTTTCTGGACTCCAAGGCTTCCCTGTCATAGCAGACGCTGCGGCGTCCTTTCGGGCTTTCCGCGACAAAGTCCATGAATAAATACGTGCTGCGTTCCGGTACGTAGCAAAGAACGTCCGGCTCTCCGCCGGTTCGCTCCATTTCCGAAAGCGCAAAGCATTTCTGCGGATCCAGTTCGAGCTTCTGTTGAATACCTTCCCATTTCAATCCTTCATGCCGATGCATGTTTTCTTCAAACCGCTGCTTCAGTTTTTCCAACAGTACAGAGCGTGCCTCTTCTGTTAGCTTCGACGTGTAATCAGCCATTTGCATTTCCTCCAGTCGTGTCGATATGTGTCACATTTAGTATACACTGTTTTCATAAAAAGGCGTATACCCTAGATTGCTTCTCTTACACGACGATGAAAGTCATACGCCTTTTGACGTGGAAAAACCCCGAGACGCATCTCGAGGGTTTTATCTTCTGCAACCTGTCAGGCTTTTTCACTTCCCGCTTTTTTTCTGCGCCCTGCAAGAAGCATACCGCCTCCGGCAGCTGCTGACAGCCCGAGCATGGTGTAAAGCAGACCGTTAGTCGCTGTATCCGGCATTTCGTCGCCTTCCTCGGCCATTTCCAGCTGACCGCGGATTTCACCATCCGGGAATGTTTCCGTATGAAGGTTTGCATAAATATTTCCGGCTACCAGCTCCATCGAAAATTCTTCCCAGCTGAGATCGCCGACAAGATCATCTTCAGTAAGTGTACCTGAAGCGATTTCACCATCGTAATCCATCGGCTCATCGTTTTCAAAGAGGAACAATTCTACTGGACCATCTTCTCCAGCCGGGCCGCTATGTAAATGCCCCGCCAGTGTGTCTGTTAATCCGGACGCTTCTACTTCAAAGTAGAGAGAGTCTCCGTCCTCGCTGACATCAACATGGATGTGGCCGCTAGCATCACTGTCTACGTCCTGAACTTCCTGCTCAGGAGTCAGCTCCCCCATGAACGACTGGCCTTCATGCGCTGCCGAAACAGCTCCGGTAAACCCGACAAACGCGACAACTGAAGCAGTAGAGACGATCAATGCTTTTTTCATTTTCTTCACTCCTCTTCCAATTTGCCGCATAAAGCCGGCTGCTTCTTCTATTTCCATTTTCAGAAAAATGAAACGCTTTCAGAGGAAGAGGTATCCATATTACGCTTTATTTACCAATATCTTTCCTTTTCAGCCTGTCATTGTGGAAGAAGTGGAAAGTGCTGCAGGCGCTTCAGATGAAACGCTTCGAGTGTGCGAGCGAAGTTCTGGTCCTCATATCCACGCTCCTGAAGCTTAATCGCACCAGCAGCCAGAGACAAGTGATGTCCGAACAAATAATAGTGAAATCTGTTTTGATCGCAGGTAGCTGGTGTTTCCCAATACGGGTATCGAAAAGACATGAAGGACAGCTCGTATTCCCTGTCGTAATAGCGGGCTCCTTCGATATCAATCAGCACGGGCTCGCCTGATGAAGAGCGAAGCAAATGATTCGGACCGAGCTCTCCGTGTACAAACGCATAGTTATTCCGAGGTTCGATATCCGCAGCCAGCAGGCTGAGACGAGAGTGCAGCGCGCTAAGAGGAAGCTTCCTTTTTGAAGAGATAAACTGCAGGTTAGTGTATGCTTCTTTTTCATGAGGCTCGATACAGCTTCCAGCTTCGGGAGAGCGAACAGTTCCCCACGATTTCCGGGTCAGTTCGTGCAGGGCCATTGCTACGTCAACGGCTTCCGCCGAAACTTTCTTTTTATCCGCTTCCGTGCCACGTTCCAGTTCTCTCTGAAAATCCGGTCCTGTTATACATTCGACAAACGCCGTTCGTGTTTCGTTTGAAGCATAGTAAATGTCTGGCACAGCTATACCGGCAGAGCGAATCTGTTTACCATTGTCCAAAAAGCTATCGATGCTGAAGAGGTGCTTACTTGTTTCCATTTCTTCCTGAAACAGATTCTTGTCGTCATCCCACGCATAGTGTAAAAACATAAACCCATTTGAACAGGTGATACGGTGAACGGTTTTTTGCGTGCCGCCTCTCACCGGCGTGACTGATGTAACGAGGTAATCGTTCCCAAATACTGCTTTCACTGTTTCCGGTATCGTCATTTTGTTCCTCCTGCTCTGCTGTTTCTTTCCTGTATGAGGGATAAGCATGACTATTGTTGTCAGGAACCTGGTTCCTGCTTTACGAAAATATCATAGTGATACGCCACTTCCCGTTCCCCCAGCTTGTCGTAAAGCGCCACTGCCGGCGCATCGCCTTCGTCAGCCTGGATAAATACGGCGGAAGCCCCGAGTTGTTTTGCCTCCTCGACCACATATTGCAGAAGCTTTGTTGCGATCTTTCTCCTGCGGTAAGCTGCATCAACGGCCAGATCATAAATGTACACTTCACACGTTTCACGCTCCAGCTTGTGCATCACATATGCTGTTAAACCCGCTACAACTTTTTCTTCTATACACGCTGCGCATACGAGCGTGTCTTCCTTACGAAGCTGCCGCAGCAAATAAGCTTCTGACGGCGGCTTAGCCAAATACATGTCATGCTCGTCAAATGCTTCTGCGTAGAGCCGGTTCAGCGCACGGAGACTGGCCACGCTTTCTGAGTCCGGCGTCAATCGTTTTAATACAAGTTCACCGTTCATCGAAACCCTCCTTCATGCTGAATGCCTGTCTTTATCCTATCAAAAAAGCCCGATCAAATGAGACCGAACTCATGAAAACAGCTGCAGAGGAAGGTAATTGCAGCCGGCATGATAAAAAACGGAGAAAGGGGCATTCCCCTTTCTCCATACAGAGTGTTCATAAAGTCATTTTAAGTGAATAACGTTGCATCTGCCTGTATCTGCGGACACTCGCTTTCCGGAGGGAACGGGCTCAGCTAACCGCTTCCTTCTTCCGTCCGCCGGATCTTCGCCTCGTTCTGATCCTCCAGGAGTCGAGCTCCTTCGACGTCGGCAGCTGGCAGTACGGTTCATATGTGTGGTTAGGCCTGCACGATCGGCTTCCATACGGATAGAACCTTCCCTATACGACGTTTCGATGTTGAATAGGGATGCCAATTCTTCCTACAATTCCGTATAAAAGGTTAAAAAAAGCGGTCGCACCTGCCTGTCGTGACGTTGTTCTCCATGAATCAGAGCCGTTTCCCCGATGTGTCCGGCGGGGACGCCCGTGGGATCAGCGCAGTCTGAAGATCCTTTCTCAGGGGTCGCCCTGAGAAATAGCTGAAGGCCAGCCCACGGCAGGCTCGGTAAGCGGAGGGGAAATACAATCAAACGAACAAATATGTAAGTTGAAAGACTTTTTCAACAGCCTGAACGGAGAAAGGGGCATACCCCTTTCTCCGTACAGATTTTGATTCATATGCAATTTACAGGTCCAGCGTTTGCGGAGGGTCTCCCTTGCCGTTCATCAGACGGACGCGCTCCGGCTTTATTTCGAGGAAAATCAGCTTCGGATCATCTTTCCCTTCAAACCAGTTATCAAGATCTTCAAACCACAGCTCTTCAATCAGGTTTTTATCATCGCGAATCTCCGCATTCCCGGTGACCTCGACGTACTCATCACCGAAGCCTTCTCCCTGATAGCCAAGCAGGACGTGCACGTTTTTGTTCTTCTCAATTTCCTCGGTTTTATACGTTTCTTTGTTTGTCGGCGTGTAAAGCGTCATATCCTTATATACAAACGTCATGTAGCGAGCGTACGGCTGGTGATTTTCCACCGTGGACAAAACGCCTGTTTTATTCTCATCCATAATTTCTGCTATGCGTTGTTTAAGCTGATCCTGGTTCATGTGCAAAAACCCCTTTTCCAATAGTTTACCTGCTAAAGCACTCATTCCTGTTTTTCAATTAAGGTAAACCATCCAAACTTCATATTATCCAAGTAAAGCACCTTCAATTTTCTGACTTTTTTAATCCCGACAAAATCTATTTACTTTATATAGATTAAGCGATATTCTAGTAAACAGATGAGAGGAGAGATGATGATGAAAAAGGTAATTGGACTTAGCGCGCTGGTGCTGCTTGGGGCGTGCGCAGGTGAAGGAGAGCCTGTTAACAATACGGACGAGACTTCTGAGAATACCGAAGCGAGCGGAGCTGATGCTTCGAATGAGGAGCAAGCCGATCCGGACGCGCTTGTGATTAATATGGCCTCGGACGTAAGCTCGCTTGATCCGCATTTCGGAAATGATCATCCGTCGCTGAACGTGAAACGGACGATTTACGATACGTTGGTATCGACAGATGAAAACCTGGAGCTGGAGATGAGTCTCGCAGAATCGTTTGAACAGGTGGATGATACGACGTGGGAAGTGGTGCTTCAGGAGGGAATTGAATTTCATGACGGTTCCGAACTGAACGCAGAATCGGTAAAGCTGAACATTGAGCGGATGCTAGATCCGGACCTAGCCTCCCCCGTTGCATTCATGTTTGACATGATCGAAGAAGTAGAGCTCGTTGATGACTATTCCCTGCTTATTCATACGGAGTATCCATTTGCGCCGCTCCGTACCCACTTCGCTCATCCTGCCGGCCAGCAGATCAGTCCGCTTGTCATTGAAGAAGACTACGCTGCCATAGAAGAAGGCGCGGATCCTGGAAGCGTTGTGAACGAAAATCCAATCGGGACCGGTTTTTATGTTCTGGCAGAGCAGGAGCCTGGTTCTTCGTATGAACTGGTCCAAAATGAGAACTATTGGAACGGGAAACCCGGGGCAGAAACGCTGACGTTTGAAATTGTACCGGAGGATTTAACCCGCGTTGGTCAGCTGGAAACGGACTCTGCACAGATCATCGGACACTTAAATCCAAACGATGTGCAGCGAGTCGAAGACAATGAAGATACAAAGGTCGCCCGCTATGAGAGTGCATCACTTGCCTACTTAGGATTTCAGACCGAGGAAGAGCCGTTCGACGATCCGCTTGTACGTGAAGCAATCGCGCTTGCAGTGAATAAAGAGGACATTGTCAATTCGGTGATGAACGGAACAGCCCAGCCCGCTAAAGGACCGCTTGCCCCTATAGTATTTGGAGCATCCGATCAGCTGGAACAAATTGAACAGGACATGGAAACAGCTCAGGATCTGCTGGCAGAAGCCGGATTTGACGAAGGCTTTGAGACAGAGCTGTGGGTCGATGACTCCCGTGCCTGGCAGGACGCTGCGGAAATAATTCAGGCACAGCTCGCTCCGATTGGAATCACTGTAGACATCATCTCGATGGAATCAGGCGTTCACCGCGATCACCTGAATGATGGAGACGCACCGATGTTTATCAGCTCCTGGGGCACCGTGACCGGTGATGCCGATTATGGATTGTATCCGGTATTCCATTCGGAGAGCCGCGGCGTTTCCGGAAACCGTACGTTTTATGAGAACAGCGAAGTCGATGACCTGTTGGAAGCTGCCCGTCAGGAAAGCGATGAAACGGAGCGCGAGCAGCTTTATTTCGACGCACAGGAGCTCATTATGGATGACCTGCCGCTCGTGCCGCTTTATCACATCGAACACCTCGCCGGCCTGCAGGAAGACGTGGAAAACGTTGTGATTCATCCAAGCAGTCTGTACGATATGTTCCCCGTTACACGATCTGAATAAAAAAACGACGCCCTGGGGCATGTTCCCCCGGGCGTCGTTTTTCGTTAAAATGATTGCTCGTACCACTCTCTCGAAGCGTCAATTTCCGTGCCGGTCAGCTGATGGCCGTTCGTTTCCACCTTCATGGAGACCTCGGCACCGTTTTCCTGCAATATATCCCGTAGCTTTTCCGTTTCATCCATCGGCACCATCTGATCGTTGATCCCGGCGCCGATAAAAACGGGCACGTTGGAGAGATCAGGCACCACAGCATCCTTGTTTGGAATCATCGGATGGTACAGGATCGCACCAGCGAGGCTGCCTTTGATTTTCAGAAGCAGATTAGCGGCAATATTCGCTCCGTTTGAGTACCCGACGGCGACCACGCGGGAAGGATCGAATCCATAATCGTCCGCTGCCTGCTTAATGAATTCAAAAAGTTCATCGGTGCGGTAGGCGAGGTCCTCCTGGTCAAGAATGCCCGGTGCGTGACGTTTGAAATACCGTGTCATCCCGTTTTCTGATACGTTGCCGCGGACGCTTAACACGGAAGCTTCTTTATCAATCATGGAGGCAACCGAGAGTAAATCGTGCTCTGTCCCTCCTGTTCCGTGCAGCATTAATAAAACCGGCTTGTCCTCATGACCTTGCTGATAGATATGCTTCATGCTTTTTCTCTCTTCTGAATAGGTACTGTAAACGGCAGCACATGCTGCTCAATTTTTTTACGCTGCGCTTCGAACTGCTCCGGCAGCTTCAGCTCTTCCCCGAGCGCTTCGATTGGCTCATCTCGCATAAATCCTGGTGGATCGGTTGCAATCTCAAACAAGAGATGTCCACGCTCCCGGAAGTAAATTGCGTTAAAGTACTGACGGTCGCGCACGTCGGTTACACCGTAGCCGAGGTTGCGGATGTGCTCCTGCCATTCGATCTGCTCGGCGTCGTCCGCAGCACGCCAGGCGATATGATGGACCATGCCGACGCCCATTTCGCCGCTTCCGACCGGCGTTTGTTTAATATCAATGATATTTCCGAGCTCAGCTGGCGCTTCGTAGCGAATATAGTCGCCGTCCTGTCCGATGAGCTGCAGACCCATGCCTTCTGTCAGCAGCTTTCCTGTTTGCTCAGGCCGGGAGGAAAGCAGAATCGCACCACCAAAGCCTTTGATCGCTTCATTGGACGAAATATTTTCCGTCTCCCAGTCGCTTTTGCTGCCTCGGTCTCTTGCCACGATTTCCAGCTGAAGACCATGCGGATCTTCAAACGCAAGAAACGTCTCGCCAAACCGTACTTCTTTTTGTACGTGTACGTTCAGATTCGTCAGTCTGTTTTCCCAAAAAGCAAGAGCGCCTTCCGGTACGACGTAAGTGGTGACCCCGACCTGTCCGCTCCCGATTTTACCAGGGAAGGCATTCGCCCAAGGAAAAAAGGTGATGATCGTACCCGGTTCTCCTGTCTTATTGCCGAAATACAGGTGGTAGGTACCTGGATCATCAAAGTTAACCGTTTTTTTAACGAGCCTGAGCCCGAGAACGCCGGCATAAAAGTCTGCGTTCTCCTGCGGGTGCCCCACAATAGCCGTAATATGATGGATTCCCTGTGTTCTCATGTCTGCTTCACCTCTTCCTTTTTGTTTCGGACAGAGCGCATTGCTTCTGACCAGTCGTTTACCTGATCGAGCATTTGGCCGACCGTTTTCCGCTGCACGTCTGCCGGCTTAAATACAGAGCCGTTTTCAAAATCAGTGAACAATGACAGCGTCGGATGAGCTCTTACGTCTGCAACCATCAGCTCTCCGAGAATCCCGCGCAAATGCTCCGCAGCTCTTGCACCTCCTGCCGCACCATACGAAACGATGCCAGCTGCTTTGTTGTTCCACTCTGATTTCAAATAATCCATGGCGTTCTTTAATGCGCCGCTGATAGAGTGATTGTACTCCTGCACGATAAATACGAATCCGTCCTGAGCCGCCACGTCTGCTGCCCAGTTTGCCGCTCCGGATGCATCTCCGCCCGGTTCGCCAAGCAGCGGAAGCTTATAGTCAGCAAGATCCAGAATCGTGTATTCTGCATCGCCTCTTTCGTCTCCAATTGCCTTTACCCATTCCCCTACTTGCGGGCTGACACGTCCCTCTCTCGTTGATCCTAAAATAATGCCGATTTTACGCTTTTCCATAATTATATTCCTCCTCAAGGGTTTTGTCTCGAATTCGAGATAATTGGTTAAAAAAATACTACTCTTCTGCTTTTCGACCAATTTGCTTTAATGTGCTGATCATCGACTCCAGCTGCTCGGACTCCACTTCAGCAAATAAGCTTTCCACGTTTTCTCGATGCCGGGAGAACGCTTTATCGATTAATGCACGTCCGTTTTCTGTCAGCTCGGTGTACGTGATCCGCCTGTCTGTCGGGCATGGGGAGCGCCTGACGAGCTGTTTTGCTTCCAGCTTATCGACAACGTACGTGATACTTCCGCTTGAAATGAGCACTCGCCTGCCAATCTCCTGCGTTGGCAGTGCGCCTTTATGCAGCAGTAGTTCCATCACCGAAAACTCTGTTGGATTCAGTCCGGCCTTCGCTGCATCGCGCTTAATACACGAGTGTACCGAATCATGTGCTTTGATAAGCACAGCAACTGCTTTCAAACAGGCAGCAGGCTCCATCGCCATCCCTCCAGTCTTTTATCTCGAATTAAATTATCTTGAATATGAGATAATCTTATCACGCTTATTATTTGTTGTCAACTTACTTTATGTAAGTTTTTAGTTCGTATGAAAATGAAGCAGATTGGGTTATACTGGTAGCAATGCTAGACAGCGATGGAGGGTATTCATGATGTCTTCACAGGCCGTGTCGTTTGGAATCACAGCAGCGATTGTTACCTTCCTTCTTGGAGGGGCCGGAGTTTATCTCGTCACGAACTTTCTGCTGGGTCTTATCGCCGGAAAGCTTTTGGAGAATTAGGAGGGTATCGTAATGTATATGCACTTTGGAAAAGAAGCATCCGCCTACGGGAAATACCGCAACGATCTGCCAAGTGACCTTTTTTCCAGTTTAAAACAGCGAGGCGTTTCCTTTCACAACGCCGTAACGGTGGACATCGGAGCCGGAACGGGTGTGCTCAGCCGGGCCCTTGCCCGGGAAGGGGCGGTCGTAACAGGCGTTGAGCCTTCAGCGGAGCTCCTGAATGAAGCGGAAAAGATGCAGCGTCAATCCGGAACGAGCCTCTTTTATGCTTCCGGATCTGCAGAAGAGCTGCCTGCTGCAGATGACTATGCAGATATGATTACAGTTATGCGGGCCTGGCACTGGTTTGATCGCGAAAAAGCACTGCAGGAAATCAGCCGTGTGCTCCAACCGAATGGTCACCTGCTCGTCATGGACGCTGGCTTTCAGACAGGAACTGACATTGTCGACAAGACGATTACGTTTTTAAAAGAGCGTCTTCCAGAAGGCTCTGTCGTCCCCGCTGGTGCCAAAGCAGAATCCGCACAGCGGATTCTTGGCTTCCCGGTTGAATGGTTTGAAGAATGGCAGTCGCATCAGCTAGCGCTAAAAGAGCTTTATTCTCTTGACTACAGCGTTTCGTTTACAAACACCGAGTGGTGCGGACGACTCAGTTCCATCTCCTGGCTCGTGTCTCAGGAGGAAGAGGTTCGCAGAAAAGTGATGGAGGAGCTTGCTGAAATGCTCGTGAGCGAGCATCCTGCAGCGGTACACAGTATCCCACATACGTGCAGCATTGCCATTCTGCGCAAGCAAGCGACCTAGCAGCCCGGCACTTTAAATGATAATCATTTTCAATTAGTATAGGATTCCCTTCACTTATCTGGTATGATAAAGACCGATGACTGGAGGGATCTTTTATGTTAAAACGGTTTATCCGTTATTATAAACCGTACCGAAAGCTGTTTACGGTGACATTTATCTGTGCTGTATTTGTGGCACTGCTCGAGCTTGCGTTTCCATTGATTGTCAACTACGTAGTGGACTCACTCCTGCCGACCGGCAACCTGACGCTTATTATCTGGGCAAGCGCTGCGCTGTTCGTCATTTACATATTCAACTCAGGCGCCCATTACGTCGTCACCTATTGGGGGCACCGGCTCGGGATTAATATTGAAACCGACATGCGTGCCGAGCTGTTTGAGCACGTACAGAGGCTGTCGTTTACCTATCACGACAACAATAAGACCGGACACCTGCTCTCCAATCTGACGAACGATCTGTTTGAAATTGGCGAAGTTGCGCACCACGGTCCGGAGGATTTATTCATTGCGTTCATGACGCTGATCGGCTCCTTTGCGGTCATGCTCTATATTAATGTAGAGCTCGCGCTGCTCACATTCTTCGTCGTGCCGCTGCTCGTCTTTATCGTCGTATACTGCAACCGGAAGATGGCACAGGCGATGAAGTCTATGTTTGTGCGCATGGCTGATTTTAACGCGCGCGTGGAGGATACGATCGGCGGAATTCGCCTCGTGCAGGCGTTTGCCAACGAAAAGCATGAACGGCGTCTGTTCCAAAAGGACAACCTGAAGTTTAAAGAAGCAAAAATCTGGTCGTACCGTATTATGGGGATCAACAACTCGCTCAGCTACATGATGATGCGGGTGATGACGCTGTTTGTTCTGCTCTGCGGCGCTTATTTTATCGTTCAAGGCACATTATCGATCGGCGACTTCATGGCTTTCATCCTGCTGACGAACGTCTTTTTCCGCCCGATCGAAAAAATCAATGCGATTATCGAGAGTTATCCGAAGGGCTATTCCGGATTCAAGCGCTTTCTCGCCATCCTTGATACGACCCCGGATATAGCAGATAAGCCCGACGCGAAAACGGTGGAGGTCGTTCACGGCGATATTGCCTATGAAGGAGTCCGCTTCGGCTATACCGAAGCCCTACCGGTGCTGGACGGCATCGATCTCTCCATTCGGGCCGGGGAAACCGTAGCCTTTGTCGGGCCCTCCGGCGCCGGTAAAACGACACTGTGCAGCCTACTGCCGCGCTTCTATGAAATTCAGGATGGCAGCATCACCGTTGACGGCATCGATATCCGTGACATGAAGCTCGCTTCTCTGCGCCGGCAGATCGGCATCGTCCAGCAGGATGTCTTTATGTTCTCCGGCACGCTCCGGGAAAACATCCGCTACGGAAACTTGGAAGCTGACGATGCAGCGATTTTAGAGGCGGCGCGTCGTGCCGAGCTGGAAAGCTTTATCACCGAACTTCCAGACGGTCTTGATACGGTCGTCGGTGAACGGGGCGTGAAGCTCTCAGGCGGTCAAAAGCAGCGCCTCTCCATTGCACGCATGTTTTTGAAAAATCCGCCGATTCTCATTTTGGATGAGGCGACGTCTGCTCTGGATACAGAAACAGAGGCATCGATTCAACGCTCACTCACCGAACTTGCAGAAGGACGGACGACGCTGATCATTGCGCACCGGCTGGCAACGATCCGCCACGCCGACCGCATCGTTGTTGTTACAGAAAACGGGATTGAAGAAGAAGGCAGCCACAGTGAGCTGCTCAAGCGCGGCGGTCACTACGCACGCCTGCATGACGTACAGACGGTGTTTGTATAAGCATGAGAAAAAAGACAGCATCCCGCTTCGGGACTGCTGTCTTTTTCAGCGTGTTGATAAAGTCATTTTAGGTGAATAAGATGGCATCTGCCTATATCTGCGGACACTCGCTTTCCGGAGGGAACGGGCTCGGCTTTCCCTCCTGCTGTCGGAAGCGCTGGATCTTCGCCTCGTTCTGATCCTCCCGGAGTCGAGATCCTTCGATGCCGGCAGCTGGCAGTGCGTTTCATGTGCTGGTTATGAACGCACGATCAGGTTCCATACAAGATAGAACTTCTCCATGAAACGTTTCGATGTTAAGTGGGGATGCCAATCCTTCATCGAATTCATGATAAATGGAAAAAAAGCAGTCGCCTCTGTCGTGACGTAGTTCTCCATGAATCAGAGCCGTTTCCCCGATGTGTCCGGCATGCCCTTGGAAGCCGCGCCATCCTACTACGCCATCATCCCGTGCCTTTCTTCCCTTCATACAGGAGTCACCCCGAGAAATAGCTGAAGGCCAGCCCACGGCAGGCTAGGTAAGCAGAAGGAAAATACAATCAAACGAATAAACATGTAAGTTGAAAGACTTTTTCAGGTTGATATGCTTCGCCTGCGATTGATCCTACTGCGGCGAACATTGGCTGCATAAAAGATCGTGTTTTCGTTACAGCTGTTTCAGTCCGGTCGGCTTAAACGTTTCCCGCTCATGGCTCTCGTTAAGGAAGCGAATATTCATGATTTCACGAGCGATTTTACAGGGATAGCTGCATACGTTCCAGAATGCTGTGTGCTTCCGCATTGCCTACGCGCGCTGCAATTGGGCTCGCACGATACGTATTTCCTGTTGATAATAATCGATATGGCCTTCTTTCTTCATGCGCTGGAACGCAGTTTCACCGGCAGCTGCCTTTGCTTCGATGGTCGCACACAGACTTTCCAGACGCCGCACAAGGATATCGGTAACATCAGCCGGTTTAGGAGCACCGTAGCCTTCAAAAAAGAGGTCGAGCCTCCGGATTCGTTCATCATTATTATGTGTCCTGCTTCTGCTGCCGAGCGGCACGCACGTATAGGCCGTATACGAAGCATCCCACATCGCTGTACCAGGACCCGCCATATCAAAATCAATCACGCCTGCCGGCTGCTGATCCTGAAAAATCAGGTTGTAGAAGGCAAAATCACGGTGACAAATGATATCCGGCTCATCTGGTGACAGCGGCATCGTTTCCCAATTGCCTTCAAGCGGAAAGTCGCTCACAGCATCATGATACTGGCGGAGCATGCCGGCGATCCGGATAAGCGCCTCATCCCGCCACATCCACGAAGCTCCCGGATAGTCCGCCGCAACACCTTCTATGTAGGTCAGCATTTCCCTGTTCTGATCGTCGATTCCTAAAAAGCGAGGTGTAAACGGCACCTGCTTCCGTTCCAGGTGCAGCAGGAGCCGGTGCACATCACGGCTTCCGCTGCGAAGGCTTCTGCGCACCGTGTGCCCGATCCGGACGACGGCCGACACATTACCGCCAGTTAACGGTTCTTCTCTGTGAGAATCCATGTCGCCCTCCTCCTTCAATCAGCTTTATGGCTGGCTGACGGCGTACCCTGATGAAAGGCGAGCTGCCAGCGTCCATCGATTTTACTCCAAATCGAACTTCGGTACGTCTGTTTTTGCTGGGTATGATCCACGAGGTAATAAACGGCGAGTACGGTATTCTCCGCAAGCGTTCGCACCTGATAGTCATGCATCGTCATCTCGGTTACGTGCACCCCGCTTTCCAATACCTCTCGTTTTCCGTACTTTCGGCCAGAGCTGCCTATTTCGATAAAGGAATCGGCAAGCAGCTCGCCAAGCTGTTTTATATCACGCCTGACGTCAGGCCGGATATGGGTTTCCTCGAGCTCGCGAATGTGTGCGCTTAACTGATCACTCATTACAGACTCCTCCAATCAGGTGCTGGCTGAGGTTCTTCCTCTTAAGCCCGTATAGCCTATGTCATAGTTGTTCAGATGTAGCTTATACTCCGTAAAACAACAAACCGCCGAAGATCCCGATGATGACAATCAGCCAGGCCGGCCGCTTCCAGTAGACGAGCAGCATGAACAACACGGCTGCAAATGCGAGATCGCTTCCGTTTTCGATCGCTGATGTGAAGACCGGGCTGTAAAGGGCTGCAGCCAGGATACCGACGACAGCTGCATTAATGCCGGCTGCAGCTGCACGCATGCCGGGCGCCTGCTGCACCTTCAGCCAAAGCGGCAGCACGCCAAGCAGAAGCAGAAAAGCTGGAGTGAAGATCGCGATCGTTGCCGTCAGAGCCCCCGGCGCTCCGTCAATCACCATGCCGAGATAACTCGCAAAGGTGAACAATGGACCGGGAACGGCCTGAGCTGCGCCGTACCCTGCCAAAAAGTCACTTTCTGAAATTAAACCGGTCGGTACGACTTCACGCTCGAGCAGCGGAAGGACAACGTGTCCACCGCCAAATACGAGCGCTCCGGCCCGGTAAAAGCTGTCGGCGAGCTGAATGTGCAGGCTGTCCGTTGCTGCGCGCAAAATCGGCAGCAGCGCCAGCAGACCAGCAAATAAAGACAGGCAGATCGCGGAAAATTTACCCGAGAGCTTCAATGGCAGCGTTTCAGCCTTTGGTAAATCCTGATCGCGGTACAGCCACCAGCCGATCAGACCGGCAGCAACAATCACCGCCACCTGAATCCAGACAGCAGGAACGAGCAGAACAGCCACAAACCCAAGCACCGCAATCGAGGCGCGCTGGCTGTCGGGGGCCAGATTTCTGCCCATTCCTAACAAGGCATGAGCGACGACGGCGACGGCAACGATTTTTAAGCCGTCAATGATGCCAAGATCGATCAGTCCCTGCTGCTGAAAGCCGACGGCAACCGCCATTAACAGCAGTACGGATGGCGTTGTGAACCCAATGAAGGAGATGAATCCCCCCAGCGTTCCGCCTCGTGCCATCCCGATGCCTATCCCTACTTGGCTCGAGGCCGGTCCGGGCAGGAACTGGCACAATGCGACGAGATCGGCATATTGTTTATCCGTGAGCCACTTTCTGCGGTTCACATATTCTTCTTTAAAATAACCTAAGTGTGCGACCGGTCCCCCGAAGGAGGTCAGTCCGAGCCGCAGCGATACGAGAAATATCTCAAGCCACGTTTTCACTATGTAACATCCCTTCTACGTTGGTTCATACAGTTTGCGGAGAACAGCCAGTGCTTCCTCCTGGATAACCGCCTCAGGCCTATAGCGAAGGATAGTCCGCTGCGCTTCATCCACCGAATTTGCTGCTCCCGTTTCCATTAGTACTCCCGCTGCTACACTCCCGGTGCGGCTCTTTCCACCCTGTCAGTGAAGCACCGCGCGGTTTCCATTTTGCAGTACTTCAGCGGTATATTTAATAGCCCGCTTCAGCTCCTGTGGATCAGTCGGACCACCGTTTGCAAGTGAGAACGAAACGGATTCCTCCGTTACGGGGGCTTCCGCTCGCAAATCGATTACGACTTCCGGACGCAACTGCTCGATTTTCTTAGGTGCTTCCGGTGCAGCACACATCGTTAAACTGGTCATAAGTTCTTCTGCATTCATGCCTTCTGCCTCCTGACGCATAGTTGTACTTTATCCAGTTTATCATGGGAGAATGAACGTTTTTGTAAAAAACGGTTAACAATTTGGTATGTGGAAGCTTTTTTTACCTGCAGGAGGTTGTCAATCCAAAAAAGCTGCCTCCCAATGTAAATGGAGACAGCTTTTACAGGGCTGGAGCACGAATTAATCGATGCTGTGAATCGATTTGGCGAACGTGATGACGACCAGAGCCTGTACGCCCATCAGAATGGCCCCGCCGATCATAATCGTATCAATTGCCAGACCTGCAGAAAGCAGCAGCGATGTCAGTAAATAACTGACCGGCACCAGCCCCAGTGCTGCAAACGTAAGCATGCTCATGACACGGCCAAGGTAGTCATCGGGCGTATTCGCCTGAATGGCAGAGATGAGCGGTATATCGATTACCGAAATCAGCATGCCGACGAAAGCAATAAAGACAAGACTCCACAGCAGATCAGGAGCCAGTCCTAAGCCTAAGAATGCAAGTGCCAGCAGCAGGATACCAGACAGTGCTACCAACCCGCGCTTTCGCTGAATGTTCAGCACCCCGACGAGCAGCGCCCCAGCAAGCATACCGGCTCCGCTCGTGGCGTTTAAGTAGCTGTAGGTCAGCTCGTCCCCACCTAAAATCAGGTTCGCGTAAATTGGCAGTCCCATCACAAACGGTCCGACTAAGAGCAGATTTAAGAAGACGGACGTCATCATGAGCGTCAGCAGAAAAGGCCGGCTTCGCATGTAGCTGAATCCACTTTTTATAGCATGCAGCACAGATTCTTCTCGATTCGATTCCTCAGGTACATCGATGTCCCGCTTCAGTCTCCAATCGATCGCAGCTGCTGCAAACAGCATAATGGAAACAACGAAAAACATCAGCTCATAACTGCCGAATCCGATCAGAAAGCCAGCGAGCATTGGACCGGCTATTAACGTCGCGTTGTTCGTCAGCTGAACAACGGAGTTTGCTCGCGTTAACTGCTTTTTACCAACAATTCCAGGCAGCACGGTCTGACTTGCGGGCCAGAAAAACGCATCCAGCAATCCGAACAAAAGAGCGAGCACGATCAGCACCCAGATGTTCACGAGCTGAAAGACGAGCAGGACAATGATGCCAATCAGCAGAATGGCCTTTGTTAAGTCTGAAACGAGCATGATCACCGCACGATTCACACGGTCTGCAAGCGCCCCGCCGATCAGCATAAACACCAGGCGCGGCACGGAGCTTGCAAAAAAGACGAGACCGAGCATCGCTTCCAGTCCGAGTGAGTCGACGACGTACCAGTTCACCGCAAACAGAAAAAACGACACGCTTAATCCAGACGCCAGAAATGTTAAAAAGTACAGGATAAAGGCACGATTGCGCCAGAGGCTTTTCTGTTCCATCGCCGTTCTCCTCCTCTTTATTGAGCAAACATACGTTCCACCTGAGCCATGACGCGCTTTATTTCATCAGCGTTTACTTTGTAGTACACCCTGTTTTCTGCCCGGTCTGATGTGACGAACTGATGACTTAGTAAAATGGCCAGATGGTGAGAAATCGTCGAGTTCGACACACCGAGCGCTTCCGCCAGCTCATAGCCGTAGTGCGGGCGCTTTTTCAACAGGCGCAGCAACCGGAACCGCCGCTCATCCGTCAGCACCTTCAGCAGACCGAACAGCTCCTCTTCGTTCAGCTTCGATTCCATCAGAGAAAACCGCTGAATGCCGATGCTGAAATGCACCGTGCGCTCTTTAGACACATCCGCCAGCATAAAGCCGATATTCAGCGAAAAGGATGGATACACGTGGATGACGTCCACGTTATCTACATCCACATAGTCAGCTACGAGCCGTCTAACGGGGTGCTCCGGATCGTTCGGCTGCTCAAGCAGCTCCGCACGGTACGCAGCCGCTGCAGCGAGTGCTTCCTCACGAATCGGCTCGTAATAGGTGGCGTACATTTCATCTATAAGCGCAGCAAGCTCGTCTTTTAAGGCTTCAGGCCGGTCCAGGTAGTAAAACAGCTTCCATTTTTCTTTCGCCGGAACAGCAAGCTGCTCGACGAGCCGTTTGCCCTGATCGATATCCGTTCCATCATACGTGGTGTCCGTGAAGGCACGGCTGAACATGCTGCTGCGGATGACGTTGTTATCCAGCTTCCGCAGCTTTTCGCTGAACGCACTTGCCGAAAGCTCCGGCTCCCCCTCCAGCAAAATTGGCAGCAGTGCCGGGACAATCGCGCTGTCTTCATTCATAAACACCTCCAGCCGCTCGTGCTCCGCTGCTGAAAGCCGCTGCCGAATCTGATCCAGCTTTTGCTCTGCCGGATCATGTTTGAGCATCCTTTCAACCAGCTCTTCATCTTCTTTTCTGCCGCTATTATGAATGACATACATAAAGCCTGTTAAATCAACCGCTTCTGACACGTGTACTTTCAGCTCCATTTGGCTTCACCTCTCTTGTTCGATTTTTATCGAATGTATTATTTAATTCATATTAAACTACAAATATTCACGTATGTCAAATGTTCATTTCGATGTGCATCGAATGTAAGGTCAACTAAAAAAGCCGCTGCGCGAAGCCGGCTTTAGCAAGGGGACTATGAACCAGTGTTAACCCAACATAAAACGAGTGCTTTACTCCGCAAAAAGGTCGAGGGCGATAGTTATCGTATCCAGCAGCCATTAAAACATATCTAATCGTATTTCCTCTTCAATCAGTACCTCTTCTTCCGTGTCGACTACCTGCAGATCCATAAATAAGCCGTGACGTTCCGGGCGCTCCGCAATCCAAACGCCGGTCTCCCGCGCACGATCATCAAGCTGCACGATGTCCGAACCAATATGGACTGCCGCTGGCGCCGGCTCTGTATCCAATGGAATCCGGCCGTACAGCAGCTCACTGTCTCCTACCTGCATCGGGACAGCGACTGTATGTGACGGAATATTTTCCCGCGTTCCTTCGATCCTCCAGCCGAGCAGACCCTCGGTGAAGACCGCAAGATTCGGCATGTCGTTTTTCCGATAGGCGTAAATAGCCGTCCCATCAAATTTCCATTCCTGGTACACAAGATCCGGTGACTGAAAGCCCTCTTCCTCCGAAAAGTCGTAAAACGCTTCTTCCGGAGAAGCTCCTCTTCCCGGCAGCATATTCACGACGGCTGCTACAGCAAGAATTGCAATCATCAGCAGAAGGATCCCGGTGATAAGTTTCTTTCCCATGATGCCATCCTTTCTGTGCTCCTCTGCTTTAAGTTTTCCAAACTTCCCATCATATGTCAAACAAAATAAAGGAAATCTCTTTCCATTTCATGTACAATGGAGGAACAGTTTCTTTACGGCCGCACGTTTTATCATCGAGCCGGTGCTACTCTCTTACCCGCTGACCGCCCGTTGTTACACATCGGACAGGTCGTTCACAATAATGGAATGTGGATGAAAGGAGCGTCACATGAAAAAACGGATTTTACTTATACCGGCCTCCCTTTTCCTGGCTGCGTGCTCAGAACCAACCGAGGAAGACGTCGTTGAAATGGGAGAAGAGCATGGTCTCGAGGTCCTTACGGTCGAACGTGATCCGGAGCGCGAAGATCCTCCTTCCTTAAATCATGACCAGGTGGAACAGCTGTTTCAGGATATCGGTAACTCGCTGGAACATGATTCCCTGCAAGGAACGGAACGGTTTTCTGAAACACACGAGGAAGAGGCTCTCGTCGAAGCGGAGCCTATTACGTTCAGCTCACGAGACGAGTCTGATTCCAACAGCGAATCCGTTGCAGCCAACGTCGCCTTTGATATTTGGATAGAAGATGATCAAGCAGACATAGATCCCGACAACGCAGTGATCCAAAACCTTGTATTTGAAAGCTCCGGCATCACCGCTCAGGAATGGGAATCCATGACCGGGGCTGCCATGATTGATGAAGAAGGAAACCTCGTTTTTTCGAATGAAGGCAGGTGGAAGATCCACTTTCTCTATGGGGACATTGAAGTGGCTTTTTTTGTCGCCGACGGATGGTCTCTTACGATGAGCCCGGATGACCTTCGCGAGAAGGCTGCTTACGGTGCTACAGACGGGTGACTGAAACAGATGACCGGTACCCGCCTGATTCACACGTTTACGAAAAGGACTGATAGGATGGAAAAAGCAAGCATTCACCCATTGATTCTCGTGTCGCTCGGGATTAGTGTTATCGCGATGGTGCGCTTGGCAGTCGAGCAGTTTTCAGCTCAGGAAACCGGCTACGGCATTGTCTTTGCACTTCTCGCGCTCTTGTTTTCCGGGCTGATTGTGTATGGAATCATTCGCAATGTTAACATGAAAAACGAATCAAAAAGGCTTCAGGATAAAAGCTCCTGAAGCCTTTTCTCGTTCTTATTGATAAGCCGGCCGTCTCCACCAGTTTGTCTGCGGAGCGGGAGCGTGCCAGGCCGTGGTCTCTCCGATATGCGGAGTCAGCAGGTTGACATCCTTGCGCTCTGCTTCTGCCAGCGCCCGTTCAGCCGGCTCTTCCCAGCTGTGGAAGGAAAGCGTAAACCCAGCCCAATGGGAGAGCATCATGCTGCGGCCTCGTACGTCTTCAAACGCCTGAACCGCTTCTTCCGGTGTCATATGCACACCTTCCCAGCGGCTGTCGTACTGGCCTCCTTCCATGACAGCCAAATCGAATGGGCCATAGACATCCCCGATCTCTCTGAAATGACTCCCGTAGCCGCCGTCTCCGCTGATATAAAGTCGGCTCTCACTGCCGGCGATCACCCAGCCGCCCCAAAGCGTGCGGTCCCGTGCAGCCATCGTTCTGCCTGAAAAGTGATGCGAAGGCGTGAGGGCGACCTGCACGTCCTTTACATAGGTTTCTTCCCACCAGTTCAGTTCTTGAATCCGTTCCTGGCTCACGCCCCAGCGAACAAGATGTGACGCAACACCGAGAGGCACAATAAACCGCTTCACTCTTGGAAGCAGCGCCTGAATCGTCGGATAGTCCAGATGATCGTAGTGGTCATGTGTAATCAGGACGGCATCGATATCCGGCATCGACGGAATCATCGACAGCAAGTCCCCTGTAAACCGCTTGCTTCCGGTTCCCGGCAGCGGTGCCGCAGCGGGACCAAACATCGGATCGACCAGAAGGCGGATGTCATCGATATGCACGTAGTAGGAGGAATGACCGAACCACGTCACGCTCTCCTCCTTATCCCATTCTGGCGTCTGAACCGCCAGCGGTGCAAACGGGCTTCGCACATCCCGGTCGCGAAACAGGTCTCGTGTCATCGTGTACAGATCGCAAGGGTTTACGGAAACGGCTGACGCACGCTTGTTATGGAACCTGCCGTTATGAAGATTCGGAGCGTCCTTAAAGGAATCGCGGTGTGCTTTTCCAGGAGCCTGGCCGAATCCAGGGTGCATATTAATCGCAATTGCTGCAGCGGTGGCAGCTGCTAAACCTACTGTAAGTGTTTTTCTCAGCATAAGCGGATGTTCCTTTCTGCAGTCAGGATTAGTCTTATCTTAGCTGGAAATCAATCACTTCCGCAAGCGAAGTGGATTTACACACGTTGAAGGAAAGCCTCCGCGTTTAGCGAAAAACCCTGCTGGGAAAGGAATAGAAAAACAGGAGCGGATCACTATGTTCTTATTGTTTATTCTTGCAGCGATCGTCGGCATTTGGATCGTGATCCGTCAGATCGTGAAGAAGCTCTTCCGGATTGAGGACGCCGATAACGGCTTTTTCAGCTCTCCTTACGATTCCGTGCATCAAAAATGGAAATACGTGTCTGCAGCTTTATACATCCTTTTGGCTTTCGTTTTTGCTGCTGGTATATGGAATGAAGCCTTTCTTGTTTATGCACTCGGCGCTCTCGTCGTTGCCGTCATGATCGATGCAGCCGTGCAAATGTACATGGACATCAACAAAAGCGGCCGCCCCAGGATTGCTGCGCTGACACTCTGTGATACGGTGATTATCGTCGCGGCGCTATTGTTCAGCATCACCAGAATATGATTTTTTCAAAATCGTGAAACCACTTCTTCTTCCTTTCCGTAGAAGAAACTGACAATTCCCAGAATTTGATACAGCAGCAGACACAGAAAGGACTGGAAGAGATGAGGATCGTCATGGACCGGCCGCTCATTGGCTCATCAACAAAACCGATCGCCGTTGAACTTGAAAACGGCCAGCGCGCCCGCATTCATCGTTGGTTTCACCGCAACGAAACACGGCCTTCGGTTAACCCACGATACGATGTTAATTTTCTCGTGAAGTCGACGGATACGAGCTATGAATTTTTTCAGGAGTCGTTTTCGGTGCGACGCGGTCATTCATGGCGCATTTCGAAGGATAAGCGCGCCATTGCAAGAGTCGTGAGCGTGTACAGCGCTAAAGAGAAATACCGGGTTGAGCTGCACGGCAGACATCTTCCCGCTGTTTCTATCGTTGCTGCCTGGAATGGATCCGGTGACATCTGCTACAATGGCGAGAAAATTGGAGAAACAAAGCGGAGCGGATTTTTACTGAATCCCACGTATACGATCGAAGCCGAGTGTCCGGAATATATGGACCCCGGGCTGTGCGCCGGCCTTGCCATGGCCTTTTGGTCCGCGTTTCACCTCGGATAGGGAAAGGGGAGATAGGATGCAGGCCGTTATCATCGTTCTCGGAATGGCTGCTTCAGCAGGCTTTTTGTATTTCTTTGACAAAGACCGCAAAGCAAAAAAGCGCTCCGAATAGCTGGAAATGCATTTGCAGTTACAGTACGCATGAGTAAAACGGGCCTGTGCCCGTTTTTTTTTAGCGTGGAGCGGTGCAGACAAGCAATAGCTAAACGAAGGCCTTATACTGCTTAGCGCCGGACCATTCTACCTTTACACAGGTTAAAAGCTTTGCCGTGACTAAATGGGACTGAAGCCACGCAACAGGTCAATGTAACGAATGAAACGTCGTAATACGTACTCCATGCAACATAAAGACGCGTAAAAAAAGCGGTCTCATCATACGATGACCGCTGCGTCCTTACCAATTAAAAACGAGCCCCTAAAGGCTCGTTTTCCCGTATTTGCTAACCGTCCCGACTAAAAAATGAATCCAAAGATGCCGCTGATAAGAGACAGCACCATGCCTGACAGCGCAAAGCTCCGTTTCAAGCTGGCGTTTTGCTGCGGGTTGATGATAAAGAAAATCAGCATGCCAATTGGCAGCGGAAAGTACTCCATCCATACTAACGGAAGCCCGAGTAAAAAATAGAGGGTGAGCTTTCCTGCAATCCCGTCCTCATCGATCCCACGCTTTTTTACTACTCTTGTCGCAGCCAGGTTTGCTGCGGCCGCCATTATCATTGCTACGATGAAAAAGGCACCGAGTGCAAGCACTGTATCTCCTCCTTCTAAAAGAAAAGTCTTACGGCAAGCGTGATTTCTCTATGTTACAATGGTACCATTCATGATCAGATTTTTCAGAAAAGGAGGCGATTTGTATGTCTGTTTCGCGCTCCGTCGGTTTTCTTGCGTATGCCTTCGTGCTCTACAGCTTGTTTATTCTGACGGTTGATTTTACATACTCGATCCGCGAAAATGCGGCGGTTACTGGTAACCCGACGCCAACGTTCTTTTTCCCGCTTTACTACATACCGCTCGGGCTTGTACTGGGATTTCCTGTTTTATTGTGGCGGTTCCGTCAGTCCGGCAGCTGGAAGTTCGACTGGGATTTATTCGTGTTTGTCGGTCTTCCGCTGTTGTACATCATCTTTTTCCCGGCACTTTATTTTGCCGGTCCGACGTTTTTAACGCCGACTTCCGGAGCATTTACGACAACGCTGCTGTCGATTGAGGTTGGCATGATTTCTGGTCTTTTCGCTGGCTGCTTCCTCGTCACCAGCTTTCGCAAACTTGAATCGAGACGGTATGGCCTGACCTTCGGCTCCCGTTCTTAACCCAAAAAGGAGACTGCCTATGTACACCTTGTTTTTAACACTCGCTGCTGTCATCGGCGCCTGGTATTTTGGAATCGGCCTGCGTAAGAGCAGGCCGTTCTTTGCGTTAGGCGGCGGCAGCGCCCTGTTTCTCGCTTTGTTTCTCTCCCTTGATCTCTTTTTGTTCGCGCCGTTTATACCCGTGATCGTCATGCTCATTTACTTCGTTGTTGGCAAATGGACGGATGGAGAAAAAGCATGAAGATCTTCTCCTTTCAAGCTAAAGATGGCCGGCGCATCAGCGATGATGGATCGGACTTTGTCAATCAGCTTGTCACCCGCTTCGAAGGGGAAGCGGCGGTTTCAGTGGTTCACCTTCCTCCTGAAGGTACGATCGCCATGCATGAAGCACGTGTCCCTCAGCTGATGATCATATGCTCCGGCTCGGCTGAAGTATGCGGCTCTAACTCCCGCTTTTCTTCGGTAAATCAGGCGATGCTGCGTTTTGGACCACAGGTGAGCGTCATGAAACGATCTCCGACGAAGGGATGACCGCGCTTATTCTCGAAAGTCCGGTCCTTAAGGAACAGGATTTCAAGCTATAGGCGCTTCCTCTTATCTCTCCCCCTTTTATTTCCTTTATACGGTATACTAAGGAAGTGTTGATCACGATTCATAGGAGGGGTTTTATGCAGGCACGTCTAATGATGGTTATCGTTTTTATTACCGCACTATGTTTCCTCGGGTTAGTTCCGGCATCGGCTGCAGAAGATCAGGCAGATTTCGATACCGCTTCAGTGGAGGATGCAGAACCAATGTATGATAAAAAAGTGATGCGTGCTGTGCGCGAGTCACTCGGGTTAACGAAACACGATCTGAGTCAGGATGAGTCGATCCGCACCATGTCTCAGGTGGAAGTGATGGATCGATATATGAGGCAGACGAACAATCGGATAAAAGGTCAGGATGCCAGAGAAGCTGTACAGCTCGTCTTTGATGTGGATATTTCACTCGTATCCAGGCTCGGGTATGGAAATACGCTTGACCGCTATGATCCATTCGTGATGGAAGCGGTTCGACAGTCGCTCGGCCTGCAGGCAGATGATGTCAGTCAGGATGCTGCGATTATGAATATGAAGAAAAACCACGTCATGGACCGGGTGATTCGGCATTACAACGATTCCTTAAGTGGTGCTGAGATCCGCCAGCTGATTAATTACGTATTCGGTATTAACCTCGACGGCATTTCCGGCCTCAAAGGAGCTCAGGTTGGTATTTTTTCCAAAGGCCAGTGGATTATTCAGGAGCCGGATGATCTGCTCGTCATCTCTTCCAGTCCGGACGACGTGGAACTCTATGTTTCGCTGACGGATTACTACCGTACGTTCACTGGCAGCGACGCTTTTCCAGAAGCACTTGCAGCATTTCTAGAGGATGCCGGCTTCAGCTTCAGCAGCGAAAAGGACCGCTACGAGTGGATCAACCCGGACGGCGTCAGCGCGCCGGATCCATTCAAAGGGCAAATTATTGGAGAATTGCTTGCAACCATTCACATGCTGAATCAGTAAACATCTGCCGTTCCGCTCACCGGAACGGCATTTTTCGATCGTTTACTGCATACGAAAGGCCTCAACACATTGCTGAGGCCTTCATGATCGATCAGTTTGCTGAAGCAACTTTGGATTTCAAACATGGATGCTTACAGAGAAAGTCACGAACGTAATCATAATCGTAATACGGCTGTTTCTCACCGTTAATGATCCGAAAATCCTCCATACAAATTCCCGTAATGAGAACAAGGTCGCCTTCTGAAGAAAGACTCATCGCTTTTTGAATGGCCTCGCCGCGATACGCGACAGGATGGACATTCTTCGTCGATCGGAATCCCGCCATCACATCGGCCACTACCGCTTCCGCTGTTTCGTTCCCGGGATGATCAGCTGTAACGACGATCTCATCTGCTCTCCCCTCTACTGCTTCCGCAATCGGAGCACGCAGCGATTTTTCACGTATCCCGATGCCAGTGACCATCACAATCAGACGTTTATAGCGAAGCGGTTTAATCGTGTGAAATAAATTAGTGAGCGTCTGCGGGGTATGGGCAAAGTCAAACAGCATCAGCCGGTCTGATACTTCCGGGATGAGCTGGAGTCTGCCGGGCGGCCCTTCCAAGCTGGAGAGTCGTGTAAGTAAATGTCGAAGCCCGAGCCCCTTAGCAAGACACACTGTAATAGCTGCTATCGCATTGTATACGTTGTGAAGACCAAATACCGGCAGAAAGACATCGTGAGAAACGCCATCCACAATTAAATCAAGGTGGCTTCCCTGCTTCGTGTAGCGAAGGTTTTCTGCCTTCACATCCGCCTCACGGTTCATCCCGTATGTCCAGACGGGGCCAGTAAATGCATCCAGTATATCCTGGCTCATACCATCATCGTCCACGTTTACGACGGCCGTTTCCGCATGATCGAACAGCCTCAGCTTTGCTTGTTTATAGGCCTCGAACGTTTCATGATAATCCAGATGCTCCGGCGACAGGTTGGAATGGACGGCAACATCAAAATGGAGACCATGAAGCCTGTCCTGGTCGAGTCCGATTGAGGTCGCCTCCATCACAACCGACGTAATCTGCTTCTGGCGCATCCTCGACAAATAATCAAATAAATCGGCTGATTCCGGTGTGGTAGGGGTGCTTTTCGGCAGCGGAAGTGGTTTTTCGTGATCCCATACACCTGCCGTGCCGATGGAACCGGTTTTGATTCCAGAACGATTTAACAAGGAGCGTACGTAGGCGGTGATCGTCGTTTTGCCCTGTGTGCCAGTGACGCCGATAAGCGACAGCTCATGGTGCGGATCCTCTTCCAAATGGGCTGCATACAACGCCATTGCCTTTTTTGGTTCTTGAACGAGAATAAACTGAACATGAGGATGCCGAAGCGCGTGTTCATGCAGCGCTTCTTCATCGTCCCCGATGACCTGAACAGCTCCCTGGTTAACAGCCATATCAATGAAACGATGCCCATCCGACTGTTCTCCGCGAATGCAGATGAAACAGCCCTGATTCCCGATTGTTCGGGAATCATAGGAGATATGAGTAATACCATTCGGCTCAGGGCCCGTTTGTGTAATAATCTGATGATGTAAAATCGGGTAAAGATTCATGATGCAGCTCCAATCACATAAAAATAGTCTCTATTCCTTTACCCCGCTAAATTACGCATAAAACTGGGACAATCGTCAACACTTTTGCAGGTCGTTCATAAGCGCACGAACGTTGAAAAGCATGTAGTCGCTGACCTCGCACGCACATCATACCGAAAAGGTAAGAAGTAAAGGTTATCAGGACGCATAGTGTTGTTTATTATACGCAATTGAGCGGCAGAATGCATGAAAATGAACCCATTATCTTAATATAATGATTGGTTGTACTATGTATGAAGAGCCGCAGGGATCAGTGTCCCTGCGGCTCTTTCAACTACTGACGAGCAACGATAAAAATGGAATGATGATCATGACTCCTGCAATAGCAACGAGTGCTGTCGTAATCGGGCGTGAAAGCTTTTCTCTCCCGGGTCCCGTATACCAGCCGGAAAACTGCCAACGGTTCCGGTACAGCACAAAAATAAATACAAAAACGGCCATTGCCCCGATCCAGCTCCAATTTTGCACCTGGCTGTTTACGCTGTAGAGCGGTTCAAGCACAATCCACCAGGCAGCTGCACCTGCTGCAAGCATGATGCAGATGACTCGGACCAGCTCCAGCAATCCCTTCATCCGATCCCCTCCCACATTTCTTCTGCTATAAGCTTAGCAGAAAATGGGAGGAAAAATCCAATCCTCATTTTTCCAGTCAGCTTTTGATAAGTCTGCATGGGATTGGTGCAGCTGTCGGTCTCAGGGTCCGGCCGCTATCGACTTACAAACGTTTGAGAACGAACAGTCAGCGCATGAATGCGGTCCATATCCGGCTCGAAGCCAATGCCCGGCTCCTCTGGAAGCATAATCTGACCCGCGAACATCTTGACCTCGGGCTGAATAATATCCTGTTCCCAATAGTGAGACGACGGGGCCGTGTCCCCTGGCAGTGTAAATCCGGGAAGCGTCGTCAGAGCTACATTGTGCGCACGACCGATGCCAGCCTCCAGCATGCCGCCGCACCAAAGCGGTACGTCTGCCTGCTTGCATCTGGTATGAATTCGTCGTGCTTCGGACAATCCCCCTACACGTCCGATCTTCATATTAACGATGCGGCAGCTGTCGAGTTCCAGCGCTTTTCGCACATCCTCGTCGCTGTGGAGGCTTTCATCAAGACAGATTGGCGTATGTAATTCCCGTTGCAGCCGGGCATGGTCAATGATGTCATCCTCTGCGAGAGGCTGCTCGATCATCATCAGCTGAAAATCGTCGAAGCGTCGCAAATGATCGATGTCAGCTAGCGCATAGGCGCAGTTTGCATCGGCCATGAGCGAAATATCAGGAAACTGCTCCCTGATCAGCTTCAGCAGTTCAATGTCCCAGCCTGGCTTGACCTTCACTTTTATCCGCTTATAGCCTTCCTCGACTGCTTTTGTAATTGTATCAAGCACATCCCCCATCGATGGCTTGATGCCAATGCTGATGCCGACATCAACCGGACGTTTTTCTCCGCCAAGCACCTCATAAAGCGGCTTTTCGGCTTCTTTGGCATAGGCATCCCAAATCGCACCGTCCAACAGCGCTTTCGCATTATAGTTTCTGCGAACATACTGGAAGGCCCGAGCGGCATCATCAGGATGACGAATGGTCGTCTGAAACAGCGTCGGCAAAAGCTGCTCGCGTAATACGGCCCAGTTTGTCGAAATTGTTTCTTCGTTATAAATTGGTTCCGCAATGGATACACCTTCGCCCCAGCCGGAAACACCTTTATCCGTTCGGACTTCTGCAAGCAGAAAAGCTTTCTCGGTTTCTGTTCCGACGCTGGTCGTAAATGGATGCTTCAGCTTCATGACTAATTCTCTGATGATCACTTCTTTAATCTTCATCTTAACGCTCCTTTGTTACAACGTACGCATAGTGGCTCCCATAAGGCAGATAATCCACAATAGAATATCCATTAGCAAATAACGGCGGCAGCACGGAACGCTGAACGAGCCGCCACGTTAATGCGGCCTCATGACTGAGCTGTTTGATTTGTTGAATAGATGACGGGACAGGAACAAGCAGGACGTCAGCCTCCGTATACCGGACCGTACCCGGAACAGGCACGCCGTTTCGTTCTTCAATCGGATACACTGTCTCAGCATCCTCGATCGAAACTGGCTGCTTTTTTACCGGTCTGGATGACCAGGAAACGACAAGCCGGTCTGTCGGCATGCCGGTGTTAATTGCGTCGTGCAGCTCTCCGTATGCGTTCACGATATACTCCCTGCTTGTCGCGTCGAGTTTATGCAGGTTCAGTTTCGCGTTGACGGACTCCAGTGGATCGTACGTCCACTGGATCGTTTGATACCCTTTCGCTTCAGCAAGCGTTCGCTGCGCCTGCTTTAACTGTTCACCGAGACCCTGTTTCTGATAATCGGGATGAACAACGAGCGTATGCGAGCAAAGATACACCTCTGTGCCGTTAAAGCCCGGAAAGCTGTACTGAAATCCGATCAGCCGGCGTTCATCAAACATACCGAGCACGAAACCGCCGTTTTTAACGGATGTGATCGTCTGGTTAGGCGGCACGGCGTCATCCCGGTTCCAGATGAATGCTTCCAGCTCAAACACCTCTTCTAGTTCGGCTGTTGTCGTTAGTTCTCTGATTGTTACGTGCTTCACGCTTCGTCCCTCCAGTCGACCAGATCCGCTTCCGCGAGCAGCGCCGTCATGATTTCCACGCCTTTTGGCAGTGCTCTGAGATCAAATGTCATATCCGGATGGTGCAGCCCCGGCGTTAATCCTGAGCCAAGTCCGACCATAACGGCAGCCGGTGCTTCTTTCACATTCGTATAATGATGAAAATCTTCTGCCCCTGGCGTTTTCAGCACGTCAGCCACGTGACAAACACCGGCAATCGCCCGCCTGGCGCAGTTTGCTGCTCGTGAATCAATTACAGCCGCCGGTGCATGCTCCGCTGCCTCAAGAGCGAAGCGGGAGCCTGTTTCTGCTTCTACGTCGTCCGCTGCCTGTTGCATCTTCTCCCATATACGCTCCATTGCTTCATTGTCGGGTGCACGTAAATCAAGCTCAAACACCGCTTCATCCGGAACCGTATTGACACTCGTTCCGGCTTTCAGCTTTGTCATCACTGCCGATTGACCGTCTATTGAAAAGGTTTCCAGTTTACGCATGAGCCGTCCGGCGGCGTAAAGCGCATTGATCCCGGTTGAGGCTCTAGCAGCATGGGCCGCTTCACCGGTGACACGACCTTTAACAGCGATTGTCGCTCCGTGCCGGATGCCGGCAGACGCTTCTTCTGCTGCCAGCTCGGACAACGGTCTGACGTGCAGCCCTGCCAGGAAAACAACTCGGTCCAACACACCATCCCGAATCATCTGCAGTGCGCCTGCTGCCGTTTCTTCAGCCGGCTGAAATAGAAAGCGGAGCGTATGCTTTGGAAGCGTATCTTTCAGGTTCAGTGCTGTATGGAGCACGATGGAGCTGTGCGCATCGTGCCCGCACGTGTGCCGGTAAACCGTACCGTCCTCAATTTCATATGGTAGAGCATCCATATCGGCCCGCAGCATCAGCACGTCCTCTGTCTCCCCTTTTATTTCCGCAAAAAATCCGTGGTGTCCTTCAAACGTTGTCAATGAAAAGCCGGCTTCCTTTAGACGCTGCTGCAAGTAGCGTGACGTTTTTTCCTCCTGCCAGGAGGGCTCTGCAAGCCTGTGCAGCTCCTCATACGTTTGCAGGATCGTATCCATGAAACATTCCTCCTAAAAAATCAGATGGGCCATCAGCACGACGATCGGAAGCGTGATCAACGTGCGCAGAATAAAGATGAACACGAGATCACGGAATTTAACCGGCAGCTTGGAGCCGAGCAGCAGTCCACCCATCTCTGACAGATATACGAGCTGGGTAACGGACACACAGGCGATGATAAAGCGGGTCATGTCACTTTCAATGCCGCTTCCGATAATCGCCGGCAGGAACATATCCGCAAACCCTACGACCATCGTTTGAGCAGCAGCTTCTGCTTCCGGTACCTGCATCAACGCAAGCAATGGTTCAAACGGACGTCCGAGAATTGAAAAGAAAGGCGTGAATTCAGCCGTGATGAGCGCGACTGTTCCAATTGCCATCACAACCGGCAGCACACCGATCCACATGTCGAGCACGTTCTGCAGTCCGGTCCGGACAAACAGCTTTGGACTGCGGCTGGAGCGCGCCTTCGCCACTGCTTCGCTGAACCCGGCTTTCACTAGGGATGTACCAGCGGGAACTTCGACGTCCCCTTTGATTTCCTGGCCTTCATATGCTGTGTCCGCTTTACGCGAGAGCGGCGGGATACGCGGCATAATGACAGCAGCAAGCAGACCCGCGATCGTGATCGTCAAGTAATACTGCGGGAACATATGCATCAGTTCCATGTAATCGATGATGACGATCGTAAATGTGATGGAGACAACCGAAAACGTTGTCGCTACTACAGCAGCTTCCCGCTTTGTATAGTAGCCGCTCTCATACTGTTTCGTTGTCAGGAGCACGCCGATTGTTCCGTCGCCAACCCATGACGTCAGGCAGTCGAGCGAGCTTCGACCCGGCACCCGGAAAAGCGGCTGCATGACCTTCATGAGCAGCACGCCGATAAATTCGAGCATCCCGAAGTTTAATAGCAGTGGCAGTAAAAAGCCAGCAAGTAAAAACGTTGTCAGTAAAATCGGCAGCAGGTCGTACATGAGCAGTCCGCCGGTATCTTCTGAGTAAACTGCTTCCGCTCCGAATCCGAATACGACCATCACCGCAAACAGCAGCCCTGCTGCGCGGATGACGGTCCATACTGGTTTAACGAGCAGCAGCGAACGCAGGCTGTCTCGTTCCAGCACAAACGCTGGCTTCAGAAGCTGAGCGCCGATCGTCAAGATTACAGAAACGGCCATAACAGCAATGATGATAAATGGGATTGCATCGCCGAGCGCTCCGTTAATGAACCCTGCCATAAACGCGATCGGGATCGTTATGCTGTCATCCTGCGGGATCGGCACAATAAACAGGAGGATACCCAGTATAGACGGCAGGATAAAGGATAAGATGTCTTTTCGTGTCGGCTTCGGTTTTGGTGAAAATTCCTGGTTGATATTCGGCAGTGAACTCATTGTAAGGCCTCCTCTATTCTAAATAACGTCTGCTTGCAGCGTACAGTTTTTCTAATTCTTTTCGGCGCGGTGCAGCTTGACCGAGTTCGTCTGCATGGTGCTCGACTTTTTCCAGCAGCATTTCCAAAAGCGTAATGGTGTAGGCGGCAGAGCGGTAATCACCGCCGTCAGCAACGGATGCTGTCCAGACGCTGTCAGCTGAGGCGGCTGGCGGACTCGATGCATGATCCGTCATAACGAGCAGCTCCCCTGCCCTACCGCTGGCGGCTTCTGCGACTGCTTTTGACTGATAGTGATAGCGCGGGAAGGATAGCAGCACGACGCACGTGCTCTTATCCATATCAAGAATATCCTCCGGCTGGATCGTTTCCGGTCCGATGAGATGTATGCGCTTTCGAAACCCGCGAAGCGAGAAAGCAAGCCAGTAAGCCGCTGCATATGTACCATCGAAGCCTGCAATCACAACTCGCTCAGCCTGAAGCAGACTGCGGCTCCACTTTGTGAGAAGCGGTTCCAGCGCTTCTGTATCGATACCTTCCAGCATGCGGATTTCCTTGGCAGGTATGCTTTCTGCCGCATACACCGGTCCATGTTCCTGCACGCCAAGCCATTCTGCGCGCCACGCTTCCTGAAGCTCACTGAAGCCTCGGTATCCGAGCGCATGCGAGAAGCGAATGACGGTTGTTTCACTAACGTCCGTTCGTTCACCGATTTGCCCGGCCGTGAGCATTGCTGCTTCAGACGCGTGCGTCAGAAAAAAACCGGCCACCTTCTTTTGACCGCGTGAAAAGCTGTTATACCGTTCATGCAGCAAATCCTTTAAGGACAGCTCGTCCACCTCCCATTTCATCACGAAGTTTTTCCTGCTTCTTCACAGTATAATGCAGGATATCCTGCAAAAACAACAAAAATTTAGAAGATTTAATTTATCTAGTGGTCTAGACATCTATATGAATAAATGCTATTCTGTTTGTATGAAATCGCTTCATTATGTATAGGAGGAGGAACCATCTTTATGAAGTATATTCAAGCAATCGGGCGTTCACTCATGCTGCCTGTTGCCGTACTGCCAGCGGCTGCGATCCTCGCCGGAATCGGTAACTGGATCACGGCCGTAAACGAAGACAGCGTGATCGGCCAGTTTATTATTAACGCCGGCACATCGATTCTCGATAACATTGCGATCTTGTTTGCGGTCGGTGTTGCGATCGGTATGTCCCGAGAGAAAGATGGGGCTGCAGCACTTAGCGGGCTCGTTGGTTTTCTCGTTATTACACAGCTTTTAAGCAGTGAAAACGTGGCTGGCATGATGGGAGTAGCCGAAGATGATGCTCCGCTTGCCTATTCCGGTATTGACAACGTCTTTATCGGCATCATTGTCGGTCTTGTCGCTGCAGCGCTTTACAACCGCTTCAGCCACGTGAAGCTGCCTGATGCACTTGCCTTTTTCAGCGGCAAACGGCTCGTCCCGATTTTAACAGCTGCTGCATCCGTCGGGCTCGCAGGTATTTTCTTCTTTCTGTGGCCGGTTGTTTACAACGGGCTCGTCACGTTCGGAACGGCGATCAGCGGACTTGGTCCTGCAGGCGCCGGTCTTTACGGGTTTTTCAACCGTCTGCTTATCCCAACCGGACTGCATCATGCCTTGAATCAGGTGTTCTGGTTTGATCTCGCGGGGATCAATGATATCGGAAATTACTGGTCCAGTGAAGGGGAACCAGGGGTGACAGGACGCTACATGGCCGGCTTTTTCCCGATTATGATGTTTGGACTTCCAGCTGCTGCGCTCGCCATGTACCACACTGCTAAAACAGCGCAGCGAAAACAGGCAGCCGCCCTGCTCCTTGCAGCTGGAATCGCGTCCTTCTTTACCGGTGTCACAGAGCCGCTTGAATTTTCGTTTATGTTTCTTGCTCCTCTTCTGTTCGTCGTGCATGCTGCGTTAACCGGACTGTCCCTTTTTATTGCAGCATCGTTTGAGTGGATGGCAGGCTTCGGTTTCAGCGCAGGCTTAGTCGACTTTGTGCTCGGCTTCGTTATGCCTCTTGCGCAGCAGCCGTATATGCTGATCGTTCAGGGTCTCGTTTTTGCAGCCATTTACTACTTTTTGTTCCGCTTTTTAATTATTAAGTTTGATTTGAAGACACCCGGTCGCCAGGAGGAAACCGGAACGGAGGAGACAAGCGCCGGAGAGGAAGACGCAGACAGCGAGCTTTCCGCTCAAAGCGCCCGTATCATTGCCGGTCTTGGCGGAGCTGCAAATATTGCTTCGATCGACAGCTGCGCCACCAGGCTGCGACTGGAGGTTCACGATATGGACGCTGTTGATGAAGATGCGATTCGGCGCACCGGGGTTCCCGGTACGAATATCGTCGGCAAGCACAGCATTCACGTTATTATCGGTCCAAGCGTACAATTTACTGAAGAAGAAGTCCGCAAGCAGGTGGAAAAGGAACAGTAAATACTTGTAAGAGGCTGGGGCTTCCCAGCCTCTTCCCTATGTCTGCTATACTGGAGGCGTTGAGGAGGTGATGATATGGATCTGATTTATCAGTTTTCAGCCCTGTTCATTCTTATTCTTCCGCTAGCGATGCTCATCGTTCTGCTTGTGTTCATCAACAACATGAACAAGCAGACAAAAAAGCGGCTGGAGCTGGAGCAAAAACGCGCGGAGCAGCTGGAAGCAATATCAAGGCGACTTGATCATGTTGAAAAGAGAATCGGAACCGAAGAAGATCCTGCTCCAACATGAGACAATAAAAAGCAGCTCCGGTTCGAAACCGAAGCTGCTTCACGTTATGCCTCTTTTCCTAATGCTGCCTTGCCATACACGATGACGACAGCGGTGATAATGGAAACGATAATCAGACCGACTGTGCCGATTCCAAAACCGGCCATATCAAAAAGAATGCCAAATACGAGCACGGCAGCGATAAAAAACAGAATAATATCAATCAGCTGATGTTTAACTGGCTGCATGATCCGCATCTCATCACCTTCTTTTCAGAATAGGGTTGCTTCCCTATTCTATACCCATCTTTCTCCTGTTCTATGCTGCTGCGCTACTTCTTTCGCTTCAGAATCTGCACGGTGATAAACGCAACGAGCGTCGTACCTGTTAGAAAAAACAGCATCGTGGCAGCAATGCTTCCAAGCCAGTCCATTACAGCGCCGGTCCTTCTGTGTAAACAAGCAGAAACCGCTCACAGACGAGCTTTAACGATGGATCAAAGCGCAGACCGTACTTACCAAGCTCCTCTTTGAAAAAGGCTTCGTGATCAGCCCACCATTTTTTGTACCCGCCTTCTCCTTCTGCAAGCGCAAAATCCTCCGGCACGTCCTCCATTTTCATAATCGACACTCTTGTCGTTTCAATGACGGCGAGCGGAGAGCCGTTTTCAGCGAGAACGATGCTGTAGGCCCCCGGCTCCGGAAGCGGCTGCTGCTCGATTTCGTATAACGGCAGCGCCGAACAGGTAGCAGTTTTCTCCTGATCCAATACGAGCCGCGCCAGTTCATCCGCCGAGGCCCCTCCGAACGAAAAGGCTTCGTAATAACTGTCCGCCTTAATTCCCTTTGCTTGTCTAGCCCGCTCCCAAAATGCCTCTACTAACGCTTCTTTCATGATCGACACATCCTTTATCAGTTATGTAGTAAACAGAACTATCACACTTACCATCCCTAGTATATACAGAAAGAGCAGCATACTGACTCCTGCCGAATAGTGCTTCACTCGTTTGTCTTCTGCAAAACGTACGTCATAGACCAGCTGAACGAGCTGCTGCAGCATGATCATGGTGACGGCTATCAGTGAAATCTCGGCAGCTGGCCCTGCAATCAGCTGCACCTCTCCTAAACCAGCCCGGATCAGGATTGCCGCAATGCCAGCGAGTGTAATGCCAACACGGAGTGTCTTAAAGCCCCTTCCCCAATCCTGATTCACCTCGTGCCGCTCAAGCCCTAACCACTTGCGCAGTCCCCACAGCGAAATGAACAACAGTGCAGTCGCAATGAAAAAAATGACCCAAATCATGTGTAAGCCTCCTCAAACGTCACCAGATAAAAGCCAATAACAGGAACCAGCCTGTCACGAGCACCACCGCCAGAGCTGCTATTCGTTTTGAATACCAGACCACATCCGGCTTCTCAGCAAATTTAGAATCAAAGAACGCCTGCCCGAGCAAAAAAATTGTCCAAAATCCTGGCAGAATGACGATTGGTGAAAGGTACACAGGCGGCTGATCCCGGTAAAAGATGGCTCCAGACAAGAGAAGCCCGATCCCCGCCGCAATCAGCACAAGCTGGATGATGAAATGAGATCTTCCCCACGTGCGATTGATCTCTTGTTTTTGCAGATCAAGCTTCTTACGCCAGTGGAACGGGAAATATAACATACACAGCACGAACAGCCCTGCTGCAAAAAGTATTAGATTTGCGATAATAAGCCTCCTCTTAAGCTCGGTGTTCTTTATAAGTTCTATTCATACATCCAGTTTGTACAAGTACTCAGACTACTTTGCCTTTAAGCCTTTTCAGCTGCTCTAAACTCCACGCCTCTAAGCATCTTTGACCAAACGTTTTCTCATACCGGTCAACCTGTCAAAAACAGAATCGTGCTGAACACAATCACCAGCAGTCCCACCATGGAAAACGAAAAAACGGGGACGTTTCTATTTTCAGCAAAACGGTAATCGTACACGGCCTGCAAAAGCTGCATGAGCGTAAGTCCTGCAGATGAATACAGGAGAGGATTCGTCCATAGCAAGTCATCCTGCCGTGTTTCCAGCATAAGGCTTCCAATCCATATCGTCAGGATGAACGTTGCCATCATAATCAGTGCAAACTGATCAGATGCATGCCGCCATAATACTGCTGGACCTCTTTTCGCCTCAGCTTCAATCCTTTTAGAAGTGTAAGAACGATCAAGACGAAACAGGCGATTACAAGAATTGAGACGATCACGCTATCCCTCCTATATTATGTATACGGTTCAATGAAAATCTCGTTTCAGGTCAGGGCAGTTGGCATTCCACCTGGTTCCCTAGAAAACGTTCTTCTACGTTCACCACCCCGCCTTCCTCAATGCAGGACTGCATCACCTGCAGGTTGTCGCGATGCTGGGACTGCATCGTGATAAATAAAGCTGCGGCGATGCCAAGCATTAAAACGGCTGCCAGCAGCGCAATCATGTAACGGTTCATGGAAATCACCTCTTTAATAAATATGTCAGCAGACTTAAATAAGGAAGCTCCAACAGCGGCACAGCCAGCAGTACGAGCAGGATGAGCGGCTCATCCGGAAAAGCTGCAGCAGCGAACGCCACAGCGAGTGGTGCATTTCTTGCGGAGACGGTAAAGACGAGACTGATGTGCGCCGGTCGCTCCATGTGCAGCCATTTTCCGATGACGTATCCGGCTCCGCTCATTGTGAGGAAAAAAAGCAGTGCAGGCACGAAGATGATGCCAGCCTGCTCCCACGCTTGTCCGAGCGCCTCCCCTTCAGCCATAAAGATCAGCAGAACAGCGCCTGCCAGCAAAAGTACGGGCAGCTTTTCCGGGACGCTTCTGCCTGGTTGCTTTGCCCGGGCAACTACCGCCGCACTCAATGCAAGCAGGACGACAGCCAGCGCCTGCATCAAAGAAACGGCTACGCCGCTGAAACCAAATGCGCCACCAGCAATCACTACGATTGCGGATAAGAAAAAGAGCTGCAGCGCAAGGTTACTCGGAATGAAGCTGGCTGAAAGCCTCACGTTTCCTCCGGCTGCCTTCGTAAACAGCAAATACCAGTCGGTACATGGCGTTACCATCAGCATCAAAAACCCGATAAACAGCGCTGTTTCACCGCCGAGAAAAAGCCACCCAAGACATACTGCGAAAAGTGGAGCCACCACTCCATTTAAGAGCAGGACCGTCAAGCGAAAGTTCCTTTCACGTTTTTCTTTGCCGCTTGGCATCGTATAAAAAACGAAAAATAACATACTCGCGAGCAGCAGGTAAATAATCGGCTCCAATGTCCAGTCAGGTGCAGTACCGCTTATCAAAAGCCCACATACAGCTGCTGCAAGGAGTAAAAACGGATCGATTGCATGTTTTCTGATCATCGTTCCCCTCCTAAGCAAATAAGAGCTGGGCCAGATAGATGAAAAAGCTGACAGTGAACATACTTAAGATCGTGGAGATGAGCACGCCCTGTGCGGCAAATTCCGGATAATTGTCGTATTCCAGTGCAAACAGCGCGCTGTTTCGAGACATCGGGAACGCGCTCGCGATGAGAAGGGCCTGAGCCGTTAGGCCATCGATGCCGAGTAAAAAGATGATTCCCAATCCGAGCAGCGGCGCAAATATCAAACGCGCAATAACCGCTGCGAAAAAGAGGAGGGATAACTGCCTCAGCGCTGGATAAGCAACCTGCGCCCCCAACGTAAACAAGGCAAGTGCGATAAAAGCATCCGCCGTCTGCTCGAGCGGAATCATCACCGGGTCAGGCAGACTGATGCCGGTCAGCTGCACAATAACGGCAGCTGCCAGCGCATAGAGAACCGGTATTTTCAGCAGCTGCATCACCGCTGTTTTCATCGTATCGGCTGTAGAAGATGCCGCTTGAAACAATCCGTATGTATACGTTAAAAAGTTTTGAAACAGCAGAACGATGACTTGAATAGAAACACCGGCTGTACCCGCAAACACGAGCTGGCTTACAGGCAGGCCAAAGTTTCCGGAATTCATCAACACGACGCTGTTTTTAAAAGTCGGAGCAAGCTTCGGGTCCATGCCGGTCAGTCGGCAAATCAGTCTCGACATTCCAGCCAGCAATAAAAATTGAATGAACAGAAATGCGCCGACGTCAAGCAGCAGACTGCTGTCCATTTCCTGTGTGGAAATCGTCGTAAAGACGACAGCGGGCAGAAAGAAATATGTCAGAAGCCTGGATAAAGTGCCAAGATCCAGCTGAAACCACCGCTGAAAAAACGCTCCTGCTCCCGCGAGAGCAAGAATCGGAAACATCACCTGAATGGCGATCTCCACAATCATCCTTCCCACTCCTGTCGCAGCACGCCCATTTTAATCGCATCGTACCGTTTTCCTTTCCACAATCGGGCTTCACGAATTCGTGCTTCTTCTATAAATCCCATTTTTTCTGCGACACGTATCATGCGGGTATTGCCGGACCATGTCGAGAGACCGATGCGATGGATCGACATCGAGGAAAACAAATAATCGATCCAGAGGCGGAAAGCAGTGCTTCCATAGCCTCCGTTCCAGTAATCCGGGTCGTAAAGGACAATGCCACCCTCCAGCCAGTCGGTGTTCCGGTCCACCCAGTAAGCTCCTGTATAGCCGACTGCTTTTCCATTGATCACGATTGCAGCTGCAGCCGGAATGCCAGCCTCTATTTCTTCCTGCCAGATTTGAGAATAGGTTTTCTCATCAACGAACTCTTCTGGTATGTATGGGCCGTTCCACTGCTTGGCAAGCTGTTTTTCTTCAATATATTTCCACCAGTATAGACTGTGGATTTCTGCTTCGTTCGGTATTTTCAGCTGCAGGTTTGATTCTGTTAGCATCATCGGCATCTGTCCTTTATTTTCCTTGTCGTTTCCAGTTTACGCCTTTCTGGAGTAAAAATAAACTTTCCTGAATCTTCCTCTGTTATGCTAAAATAATATCATGACGCCACACCCTCCCGGAGGACCGTTTTATGTCGATGATCAAAGAGCTTGGTGCAAATCTAGCTGTGTTAACAACGTTATTATTTTTATATACGCAATTTACTGGCCGCTATGCGCTGCACCAGACATCTCCATTAAAGCTGAAGCTGTTTGCCGGTGTAATGGGCGGGCTGCTGTCTAACGTACTGATGTTTTACAGTCTGCAGTATGGCGAAACGATTGTGGATCTGCGTCATATTCCTATTCTGCTGCTTGCCTACTATGGAGGTGCCGTCCCTGCAGGCATTGCCATGCTGTTTGTTATCATAGGCCGCTTTCTTTTTGGTATGACCGTATCTGCTTTAGCCGGAAGTGCACTTATCATTGCTGTAACGATTGCAGCAGTATGGATCGCCCGCAGCAAGCTTCCAAAAACCTTCTGCGTATTTTGGATGACGACCGCTGCCAACGTGATCTTTACGGCGGTCATCATTTATCTGCTTCAGGATCTGTCCATCCTGACCGGGCTTATACCATTTTACTGGGCCGTTTCATACATTGGTGCAGCTGCTGCTTTTTACACGGTAGAATATACAAGACGGTCGCAGCACCTGCTCAAACGATACCGTGAAGAGTCGCTCACAGACGGACTCACCGGGCTTAATAACCTGCGTCAGTTCAATATGCATTTGCGCACCTTTTCTGAAGAGGCGAAGGAGGAAGACAAGCCGCTCGCGCTGCTTTTTGCTGACATTGATCATTTTAAGCGGGTAAACGATACGTATGGACATCGTGAAGGCGACCTTGTTTTGAGGGAAATTGCGGCTATTATGGGCAGAAATGTTCGTCCGGTTGATATCATCAGCCGTAACGGCGGTGAGGAATTTACCGTACTTCTTCCTGGCTGTGCTAAGGACGATGCAAATGAAATTGCAGAACGCATCCGGAAAGCTGTCGAAGCACACCCGTTCGTGCTTTCAGATGACAGTGTTATCCACGTGACACTCTCGATTGGCATTGCCGCCTTTCCGGAAACCTCTGCCGCCCCAGAAACACTCACAGCCGACGCAGACGAAGCTCTGTATGAAGCAAAGCGGAGCGGACGCAACAAAACCCGCACCAGTTCCGTGCGGGCCATGCAAGTATTCTAACTTAGTCTTCCGGAACGCTGCGTCTTTCTCCGAGCAGCGTTTTTAAGTCTTTCTTACGCTTTTTTGACACGAGAATATACAGGATGTCCCCGTTTTCAATTGTCGTTTCCCCATAAGGTGTGACGAGTGTTTCCCCGCGGATAATCGCGTTAATTAATACGTCAGGCGGGAAGGCAATTTCTGAAAGTGTCTGACCAATCACTTTCGTCTCTTCGTTCACCGTGTATTCAATAATTTCCGCGTTCGCCTTTCCAATCGATACGAGCTCGAGAGAATGAAACGGGGTCACCTTTTTTGGACCGGTAAGTCCGAGCTTCTCTGCAGCTGGTGCAATAGAGGTTCCTTGAATTAAAGCTGAGGTTAATACAACGAAGAACACGACGTTGAAAAACAGCTGTGCATTCGGCAGACCTGCTATGAGCGGGAAGGTTGCCAGTACGATCGGAACAGCTCCCCGCAGCCCGGCCCAGGAAACGAGCAGCTTTTCCCTTAAACTATATGAAAAGCCGATCAATGTTAAGAAAACCGCGGCAGGACGAGCTAAGAGAATCAGCACCGCTGATAAAAATAACCCCTGAATAATAATCTCCAGTTGAAACAGTTCGCTTGGAAAGACAAGCAGCCCCAGAATAACGAACATACCAAGCTGCATCATCCATGCAAATCCCTCGTTAAAGCTGAAGATCGTGTGCCGGTAGGTAAGATCGCTGTTGCCGACCACAAGAGCAGCGATATAGACAGCAAGCAGTCCGCTGCCTCCTACGACAGCTGTCAGACTGTACGTAAGCAGCGCAAAACCCATTGCAATGATCGGATACAAACCGCTCGATTCTAAGTTAACGCGATTGATCAGCCACGATGCCGCTTTCCCTAGCAGCAAACCCGCGGCCAACCCGACGCCCATCTGAATGAAGAAGTCCCCAGCAACAGAAAGAAAACCTACACGGTCCGTAGTAAGAAGCGTAATAAAAGAGAGCGTTAAAAACATCGCCATCGGGTCATTTGTTCCCGATTCTGCTTCCAGGGTTGCTCCGAGCTTTTCGCTGATATTATGATTCTTTAATGCTGCAAAAACAGCAGCTGCGTCTGTTGAACCAACAATGGCGCCGAAAAGCATCCCTTCCAGCCAGGTTACGTCCAATACAAAACGTGCCGCAACGGCGACGATGAGCGAAGTAAGTATAACGCCGACAGTTGCGAGGAGAAGGGAAGGGACAGCAATAGGTTTTATTGTCGCCCACTTTGTCGAGAGACCACCTTCAAACAATATAATAACCAGCGCAAAAATGCCGATCAGCTGCGCCAGCGAGGCATCATCAAAGTAAATGAGTCCAAGCCCGTCACTACCGGCAAGCATGCCTATTCCAATAAATAAAATAAGGGCAGGAATACCAAAACGACTGGAGAATTTCGTGGTTAGCACGCCGATGATGAAAAAGAATGCGATCAGCATTAGAAACTGATCAGTGGAAAACATGTCTTCTATGGACAATTACGGACACCGCCTCAATAAGAATGTTGCTATTCACAAGTTTACCAGTTTAACCCGCGTATTCACAGAAAAGTACACATTCTTTCTTTTCAAACTATTATTTATACGTGGAAATGTCTACTCTCAAAGGCACCGTACGTAAAAGACTTCCCGATTAAGGGAAGCCTTAATGAAAATGATAAAACTGCCTCCTGCGAATAAAATGGCATTACACAAATTAATGACGCAATCCGGCAATCTCCATTAAATCGACTGAAAAAACAAGCCCCTGGCCGGCTTCATACAGATCGGCCTCTTTTTTAACCGTTTCAATGACAGCTGATGTTTCCGCTTTGTTGACAATAAGCAGTATACAGTCGCGTTCCGGATGAATTTTCATTCCCATTAAGCTCCCATCTTTCGAGCTGTGGCCGGACGCTTGCCAGTGCGTATGCGACTGCACCCCTTCCTCTTTTTCAAGCTTAGTTAACACGTCTTTTGTAATACTGCGATCGAGTACCACTATTACAGCTGCTCCATCCATACTGACTCCTCCTAACCTGTTCTTTTCAGTTCCTATTCACGAATTTAAGGGCATATAAACTTAGAAAACAGTGAAACAACCCTAAGCAAAACAATCCATCGTACTTGGGCTGTTAATAAAGTCATTTATGAGAATACTTCCTTCAATCATCACACCCACAACATGAAAGGATGGCCTCAAATCCGCTGTATCCATTGTGCGATTTTACAGCTTTAGCTGAATCGCTACTCCCACATCCGTATCCCGCGCTCTCTGGCTTCTTCCTCGACTGCGCGCAGGTCTGCTTCATACTTGTCGTCCGGCGGATAGACGACGACTTCGGCAAGACCGAGAGCGAGCAGCTTCTCCTGAAACATCGTACCGTCTTCCAGATAGACGTAGGCGAGCGTTCGGTCAAACCGATCAACCGTAGTTTCATCCTGCTCCAAATAGACGGTTTCTCCAAGCAGTGCCTGCCTGGCAAAAATAGCGGCCTCATCGCCCCACGGCTCTGATTCACAGGTTGGCGGGTCGTGACCGTGACAAATTTCCGGTGCATCGACCATGTACGGACGAATCCGTTCTTCCCCTTCTCCTGCAATGACAACATCAAACGTATCTCCGTCTACGACGTGCGTAACCGTTCCTTCGCGAATATCTTCCTGTTCGATCCGATCCACATATGTATGTAACTCAAACTCCAGCTCAAACGTTTCTTCTTCCGTATGGATTCCGCAAGCTGTCAGTAAACAAACAAGCGCGAGCAGTCGTTTCACGTGCATCTCCCCTTTAGCTTATTGTAGCGAAAGCGGACCTTGTGCGCCATGATAGAAGGCTCCATCGATTTTCTAAATCGCCGCCATGGTTTAAAACGGAAGGGAATAATGATGCTTATCTTCGTCATTGTATTTGTTCTGCTCCTGCACGTCAGTGGCATATTTTATGATGTTTTATCGTCAAAAGATGGGTTACGTCGCCTATCCTTGCTCCTTATTGGTATTTCTTTTCATGTAAGGGCTGTCACTTGTGAATCTACTCACATTACTCTTTCTTTTTCTCTATTCCCGGCGTAAAGTGGAATACAGAGATGGAGGGATGACGTATGATGGAGAGCCAGTCGCTGGAGCAGGTCGAGCAGGTCTCCCAAAAGAAAGAGAAGATATTTAGCACAGGGAAAATTCGTTATTTAATACGAGCGGCGCTTGCAAGCATGTTTATCGGCTTTGGTGTGATCGTCGCGTTCCGAACGGGCAGCTACTTTTATCTGGCTGAGTCTCCATGGGCCTATCCAATGGCCGGGCTTACGTTCAGTGTCGCCATCATTTTAATCGCTTACGGCGGTGCCGACTTATTTACAGGGGATACCTTTTATCACACGTACGCCGCCATCCGGAAAAAAATGGCTTGGGGCGTCGTTGGAAAGCTGTGGACGTTTACGTATATCGGCAACATCATCGGTGCTGCAGCCTTCGCCCTGCTGATTTACACGACCGGGCTGTTCAGCGATCCTGAGATCAGTGCCTTTCTGCTGACGGTCACCGACAGTAAAATGACCGATCCGGTGTCCGAGCTGTTTTTCCGGGCAGTGCTCTGTAACTGGCTGATCTGCATGGCCTTTTTCGTGCCGATGTCGATGAAGGATGATATTGCGAAAATGGCAGCAATGGTGCTGTTTGTGTTCTGCTTTTTTATCTCCGGCTATGAGCACAGCATCGCCAACATGTGCACCTTCGCGATCGCGCTCGTGCTCGACAATCCCGGAGCTGTCACACCGGAAGGCATCGTCCGCAATTTAATCCCCGTCACCGCCGGCAACATTATCGGCGGCGCCATCTTTATGGGGCTCGTCTATTACTACATTAACCGGCCGTTTATTAAAGACAGCTGATCGAAAGCCGCTTCGGGATGGAAGCGGCTTTTTTAGTACATGCTTGTAGTACGGCATACAGCTCCACCACTTACGCATAAATGCACTTTCCATACGCATACAGCTCCACCGCTTACGCATAAACGCCCCTCTTATACGCATATACCTCCACTACTTACGCATAAATGCCCCTCTCATACGCATACAGCTCCGCCACTTACGCATAAACACTCTTTCCGTACGCATAACTCCCTCTCCCCTGCGAATAGGATCAGCGGATTTGCTTTTCCAACGAAAAAAGCTCCCGTTTCGGGGAGCTTACGTGATGATATGCACGCCGGTTAACAGCAGGATTGTGCCTGCAACGACGGCTAGAAGCGGTGCGCCGGTGTAAGCGATCAAAAAGGCGATGACGCCGCCTAACATGCCGTACCAGATCGTTTCCTGCGCATACAGAATACCTGGAAAGATGAGGGCGCCGAGCACGGCGTACGGCACGTGTGAGAGCATACGGCGCAGCCAGTCAGGCCAGTTTTCTGTAGAAAGGGCGATCAGCGGCAGGATGCGCGGGATGTACGTGACAAGTCCCATGCCGATGATCATCCAGATGAATTCTTCTCTCATGTGATCCGCCTCCTGATCAGCAGCTCATAGACGACAACTGCCGTAATCACCGCGGCCATTATGGCCCAGCCGGTGTCGAGTGCAAAAGCGTAGATCCAGTTAAAGCCTCCGCCAAGTAAAGCGAGCACGACGACAGGCCGGCCTGCGTCTTTAATCGATGGCACTAACAGGGCGATAAACAGCGCGTAAAGCGCAATTCCCATGCTTTCCTGTAATATCGCGGGTAAAATCGCTCCGGTAAAATAGCCGACAGCCGTAAATCCAACCCAGCTGGAGTAAGCGGCGATGCCTGTTCCTAATATGTATCCGCCCGGGACCGGCTCCTTGTGAACCGACGAGACCGCAAAGACTTCATCGGTCAAAAAGAAACCAAATAGAGCGCGGTACCGTTTCGACGTCGGCTCTGCCCGTTCGTTGATGGAGGCGCTCATGAGCAGATGCCGGAAATTCACGATAAACGTAGCAAGTACAATTTCAATCATGCCAGCGCCGACCGCAATCATCGACAGTGCCATGTACTGGGCCGCTCCGGCGAACACGAGCATGCTCATGAGCACCGCTTCATACACCGTTAGACCGGTCGAGCCGGCAAGCAGGCCGAATGCAATCGCAACCGGCATGTAGCCAAACGCAATGGAAAGCCCCGCCGATAATCCCCGGCGGAGCTCGTTTGTATTTGGTGCAGGTGCAGCTTGTTCCAAAACGCTCTCCTCCTTCTCACTTCTCCTAGTTTACGACAGGAGCAGGCAGAGCTGTCAAGCGTTTCCTTCTGCTTCCTCCAGCTTCAGGCGGAACAGTTTGCGGGGCCGTCCGCGGCGGACTCCCTGCTCGTCTCCGGCAATTTCTGCAAACCCTGCTTCTTCGAGCTCATGCAAAATGCGACGTGCGTTTCGCTCGGAGCTTGCAAGCCATACGGCGAGGTCCTTCGACGTCACTTCCCGCTGCTGGTGATAGCGGGCGTACGCGAGAATTTTCGAGACAACGCCGGGCGACACACGGCCGCGCAGCTGATCGACCGCACGCAGGTGTCCACTCTGCACCGAGTAGCTGAGTGATCCTGCCTCCGGGAAGTGCTCCGTCTGCCGCTTTTCTTCGTCGACTGCATAAATCACCCGTTCCGTTGTGCGGCGCGACTGCTGCAGCGCCTCCTGCACGTGGACTTCCGCTTCCATTGCACTGTTGCCGTAGCCGATTGCCATGCGAATGTGCAGTTTCGCCTGCAGCTCCGTTTCTTCCATCACCGTAAACGGAAGCGGGCGGCGCTCTACTTCACCACGCGTTGTAAAGAGGTGAAACAACCCGTCTCCGATCTGCACGAAGGAGCCTTTTACTTCTTCGGCATAGCGCAGCAAAATTCGCTTCAAATCCAGCTCACGGTGCTTTCGTCTGAACGAATGATACTCCTCCAGGCTTGCTTCCTCGCGCACTTCGACGCCGATGACAGCGAGCTGGTGACTGCGGTACCAGTCCGCCGATCGGCGCTCGCGGATAAATTTAAGCGTTTCACTGACATCAAAGCGTGATGCCGTAATCCGGTAAACCGGGATGCCTCTGCTTTTTAACTCCTGGTACACGCGGCGGATGCACGTTAACGCGATCGTCTCCGGTGCTTTTTCATGCTCCGCTGCATGAAACTGAATAATCTCCTCAGCTGATTTATAGCCCGCATACGGATACGTCGTCACCTGCAGACCATCCAGTTCGTGCTCCTGTTTCACCTGCTGAAACTCGGCTTCGTCGATCGTATCGAGCGAGACCCGGGTCGGGTTCTCCTCCCTGAAAAACATGTCGAGCAGCGCGCCAACGAGGCTCGCCCCGTGAAGCGGCGGATAGTAGGCATTCTCGCGGTTCACGAGCCCCTGCTCTACGGCATACGCGTAAGGGGCCTGACCGGAAAAAAGCCAGCAGTCCACCTTTCCGGCCGCGCCGTTCACGAGCGCTTCTGTTTCTTCCGTTGCTTCATAATGAAAGCTCGTCCAGTCAAAATCAGGGAATGGCCGCACGACCTCTTCCATCATCGTTACCGAATCTTTAGGACCGAGCAGCCCTAAACGTATTTTCACAGACATCACCTACTGACAGATTTCATGTGGTGGAAAAGAAGCTCCGTGCCTTTCACAAGGTCCTCAAGCGACGCGTGCTCCTCCGGATGATGGCTGAGTCCGTCGCGGCATGGAATGAACAAAAGTCCGGACGGCCATTTTGTCTGCATGTTCATGACATCGTGCCCTGCTCCGCTCTCCATCCCGAGGCATGTATAACCGGTTTCTTCTTCCAGTTTCTTCAGTTTATCATAGATGCCTGCGTCGAGCGTCATCGACGCATTGCGAACGATGACGTCTTTTTCGATATCGAACTGCGACTGGGACATCCATCCGTCAATGGCCGCTTCCATTCGCTTTTTCTGCTGATCGGACACGCTGCGGATGTCGATCCCTAAAACGACGGTCCCCGGGATCACGTTCATCGCATTCGGACGACTGTCTATCGTGCTTACAGTCGCAACAAGCGGGTAGTCATCGTAGTCGTTCAGCTTGAGCGCTGCCTGCTGCACGAATGTGATCAAACCGGCTGCTTCTGTCAGCGCATCCTTGCGCTGGTCCATCGGCGTCGTGCCGGTATGACCTGCTTTTCCGCTGATTGTCACGTGCATGCGAATCGGGCAGGCAATGGCAGCTGCCGCCCCGTATTCTTTTCCTGCGTTCTCGATCCGCATCCCCTGCTCAATATGCAGCTCGGTGAAGGAGAGCAGCTCGTTTTCGCCGCGTTCCGCTTCCTTGAAGGCGTCCGGATTGTAGCCCGCCTCACGCATCGCTTCTCCGAGCGTGACGCCGTCTTGATCGGTGATCGTATCGAGCTGTTCACGCGTCAGCATCCCTGCCATCGCTTTACTGCCGACCGTTGACATGGAAAAGCGCGAGGATTCCTCCGATACGAAGCAGATTACTTCAATCGGTTTTTCCGGCGTAATGTCTGTGTCCGTTAAAAGCTTTACCGCACCGAGCGCGGTCAGAACACCAGCAGCGCCATCATAGCCGCCGCCATTCGTGACGGTATCCAAGTGTGAACCAAACGCGTGCGCCGGACCGTCCGTCTTCCCATCGAGCCGCGCGATCACGTTGCCGACGGCATCCGTGCGCACCGTCATACCCAGTGCTTCTGCCTCCTTACGAAAGACGTCCTGCGCTTCCTGTTCTTCTTTCGTAAAGCTGAGGCGCGTAAACCCTTCCGGCCGGGTCATCGTATCGGTCACGTTCAGTGCAAGTAGTCGTGTTTCCAGCCAATCTGCAATCATCGGCTCACCCTCTCCTTTTCATGATAAGTCGTGACGAGCTGAGCCAGCGCCTCAACAGCAGCCGGCAGTACCCCTTCATCAAACGTAAATTTCGGATGATGGTGACCATATGGAAGCGGTGTGCCGTATAAAAGGTAAGCGGCTTCCCCATTCTGCTCGCGTACGCGATTCATCATGAGCGCCGCATCTTCTGAGCCTCCGAGCGGAAGCGGTCCGATGACGCGCTTCGTAAACTGTTCACCCCAAGCGGAGAGCTTAGCACCGATTGCTTTGCTCGACTCGGTTGTGCTGCCTTGCCCCACAACGTCGATGGTGACCTCGACTCCGTACATGTCGGCACAGGCGGTGAGGATGCGCCTTGCTTCTTCTTCCATATAATTGTTCAGCTCATTCGTTTCTCCTCGTGTCTCCATCATCATTTCCGCTCGTTCCGGAATGATATTGCGTCCTTCTCCGGCTGTCAGCTTGCCGACGTTCAAGCGTATGATGCCGTCCCGGTGCGGCGGAATTGCCTGCAGCTGAATCGCAGCAGACGCAGCTGCGAGCAGCGCGTTTTTTCCTGCCGCCGGATCGACGCCTGCGTGTGCAGACACGCCGGTAAACGTGACATCGAGCTTTGTCGTCGCGAGAAATCGTTCCGTGCCGCATGCAATCGTGCCGACTTCCAGATCATGAATGCCGATGTGGCCGCTGAAAAAGTAGTCCTTCCCGTCCAGCCAGCCCTTTTCCACCATCGCATACGCGCCACGGCTGCCTTCTTCCGCCGGCTGAAATAAAAAGGTCAGCGTACCTGTAAGCTGGTCGACGTTTTCGACGCATAGCTTCACAAGTTCTACCCCTATCGCCGTATGCCCGTCGTGCCCGCAGGCGTGCATGTACCCTGGATGGCGGCTTGGAAAGCCTGCATCTGCGGGAAAATGCTCTGCAGCAGCTTCTGTAATGGGCAGCGCATCGATGTCAAAACGAAGCGCTGTATCCGGACCCGGTTTCCCCGTATCCAGCACCGCTACTGCACCAGTGTGTCCGCCCTGCATTCGCTCCAGCAGAGCAGGTTCTAAGCCCGCCTTTTCTGCGAGCTGAAAAAAATAAGCATCTTCTTCAGCCGACGGCAAGCCCATACGAGCACTGCTCTCTACTGCATCCGTTCCGGTATAGATCGTAACCGGCAGCTCGGAAAGCTCCGAAACAATTGCCGCAGTCGTCTGATACTCACACCAGCCAGGTTCGGCGATCTGGTGCAGCTTCCGGCGAAGCTCTGTCAGTTGTTCTGTTTTTGCTGCGATCGCATCCGACCAGCTCATACGTCTCCTCCTTTTGCCGCGCGGTATGCCGTTTCCGCGAGCATTTCCACGCCATATGGAATCGCACGCTCATCGATATCAAACTGCGGGTCGTGCAGCGGCTTTTGCACTGTTCGCGACGGAATTGCCGTTCCAAGCCAGTAATAAGCTCCCGGATACGTCTCCAGAAAGCGGCCAAAATCCTCTCCGCCCATGCTAGGAAGAATCTCCGGCTGTGCCTCTTCGCCGTAGGCATCGCGCACGGTCTCCGAGACGAGTGCCGCGCTTTCTTCGGTGTTTCGCGTTGCCGGATAGCCGTCATAGTAAGTGAGCTCAGCCGTTCCGCCTAGCATCTCTGCCGTCTGAGTCGTAATCGCTTCCATCCGTTTTTTAATGCTGTTTTTGACGTCCGCTTCATACGTCCGCACCGTTCCTTCGAGCACAACCTCTTCGGCGATCACGTTGTAGCGGGAACCGCCGTTAATCGTACCGACGGTGACAACCGCTGATTTCAATGGATCCGTGCTGCGGCTTACGATCGTCTGCAGCGCATTAACAAGCTGCGCGGCAATCACAACGGCATCGGTCGTCTGATGCGGCATCGATGCGTGGCCTGATGCACCAGTGACGCGAATCTCAAAGCGGTCCGAGTTGCCCATCATCGCACCAGGGCGGACGCCGAATGAACCGACCGGCAAATCCGGCCAGACGTGCTGCGCGTAAATTTCATCCGGAACGTAGTCGGCAAATATGCCGTCATCCATCATTGCCTGAGCTCCGCCGACAGGTGCGTTCTCTTCTGCCGGCTGAAACACGAGCAGAATCGTGCCGGATAGGGATTCACGGTTAGCGTAAAGCAGCTTTCCCGCTCCTAAGAGCATCGCCGTGTGCGCATCGTGCCCGCAGGCGTGCATCGCGCCCTTCGTTTTGGATACGAACTCGTGCTCGTTTTGCTCGACGATCGGCAGAGCGTCCATGTCGGCGCGCAGCGCGATCGTTTTTCCGGGATGACTCCCTTTGATGATGCCAAGCACCCCGTGTTCGGCAAAGCCGGTTTGAAACGGAATGCCGGCTTTCTCAAGTTCTTCCTGGACCCGTCTGGACGTACGGCTTTCTTCGTGCGAAAGCTCCGGATTTTCATGCAGCTCGCGCCGGAACGCGATCGTTTCTTCTTTGATTGATTCTCCAAGTCCTATAAACATACACATTATCCTCTCTGTCTGATACACGACAAACGGCCGCCCCCGGGAGCACGAATTGCGCCCCGCGGGAACAGCCTGTCTCGCTTAAAGACCAGGCGTGATGCCAGGTCCGATCGGCAGTCCGATCAGGTTCCATACGACGAATATTGCAATCCAGATGAACAGGAAAGTCATCGCGTACGGCAGCATAATGGAAAACAATGTTCCAAAGCCTGCGCGGTTGTCGTATTTTTTCATGAAGGCGAGCACCATCGGCACGTACGGGTTCATCGGGGTAATGATATTCGTGGATGAATCCGCGATACGGTAGGCCAGCTGGACGAACGCCGGATCGTAATTTAAGAAATAAAACATCGGAATGAAAATCGGTGCCATCAGTGCCCACTGTGCCGAGCCGCTGAAAATAAACAGGTTCAGTACAGCACCGAGCAGAATAAAGCCGACAATCAGTCCCATTCCGGTGAAGTTAATCGCCTCCAGCCCGTTTGCGCTTGTGACGGCGATAAACGTGCCGAGATTTGTCCACTCGAAATACGCAATAAACTGGGAAGCAGCGAAAATGAGGACGATAAAGCCGCTCATATCCTTCATTGCTTTCCCCATCAGCTCCGGTACGTCGGCAGTCGATTGAAGCACTTTGACCGTTGTACCATAGGCAATGGCAACGACAATAAAGAAGAACAAAATAATCGGAATGATGTTATCCAGGAAAATCGACGGCACGACCGTTCCATCTTCCCCGCGGAGAATGCCGTTTGGCGGCACAATACCGGCAGCAACAATGGCAATATATACGGCCGCTGTAATACCGGCGTTTCGAAGCCCCTTTAGTTCCTGTGCAGTCGGCTGTTCTGCCGTCTGGGAGACGGTATCCGGATCTGCGTACTTGTCATTGAACTTACCAAGATGTGGCTCGACGACGCGTTCGGTGATCCATGTTCCGACGATCATGAGCATGAGTACCGAGAACGCCATAAAGAAGTAGTTATCCACAACGGTGACGACGAGGTCTTCATTTACCGTCTGGGCCACTTCTGTACTGATACCCGAAAGCAGGGCATCTGTACCCGTGATCAGCACGTTTGCCGTAAATCCGGCACCAACCCCGGCGAAACCGGCAGCCATACCAGCGAGCGGATGACGGCCGAGTGAATAAAACACCATCGCCGCAAGCGGTGGAATGATAACAAACGCTGCATCGGACGCTAGGTTTCCAATGACACCAGTTCCGATAATGACGTAGGTGACAAGTTTTGCGGGTGCATTCAAAATCGTCCGCTTCATAAACGTTTCGATCAGTCCGACCTTCTGCGCAAGCCCGATCCCGAACATCATGACAAGCACGAGACCAAGCGGCGCAAAGCCGGTGAAGTTATCGAGCATCGAGGACAAAATAAACTCGAGCCCTTCCAAGCTCACCATGTTTTCGATGGCAACTGTTTCACCGTCCTGCGGATGCACAACGGAGAGGTTGAGTGCGCTCAGCACCCACGACAGGAGAATCACCCCGGCCGCTAAATAAATAAACAACATAAATGGATGTGGAAGCTTGTTCCCTAAACGCTCGACGTTGTCGAGAAACTTAAGGAAAAAGCCTTTCTTTTCCGTTTCTTCGGTGGACATCGTATCCCTCCAGCACGTATGTATTAACGGACATTATCTTTTTTTATTCCGTTAAACGTACCTTACCACAGTTTTCGACATTTGAAAGCCCCCTTTTTTCAGAAAATTAGTTTTTCGTGTCAGATAACGTGACAAATACTGCATAGTAGGCCCATACCTGTTCGGCACAATAGCTACTCATCCTCGTCACGAAAGCGATTACATCCAATCTTCGTATTTGTGATTTATTGAACGTAATTTCGGACATAGGGGGATTAATCGTTTATATTTGAGGGATTTCACGTATGAAACAGCACATCCGGATACCATCGCCAGAAGAAATTGTCATCCAATGACCGAAAACGATTTTGTCATTTAGGTTTATTTCGCACGGTAAAAAGGTATCCTTTACCAGTCCGGGTCGATCGTGACCTGTAAGAACGATGTAACATGCAGAGGGGTGAAAGAATGAGAGGTACAGGCATTCTTTTCGTGATACTTGCCGCCATCGGCTGGGGTCTCAGCGGCGGAATTGGAGATATTTTAATGGAGCGCGGCTGGGATCCGATCGTCATTTCCTTTTACCGGGGCGCGATCGGACTCGTCTTCTTTCTCATATGGCTTGGCGTCAGTTCGTCTTCCAAGAGCGAACGATCCGGCCGATTTTACTTATGGGCGGTGCTTGCCGGGCTTGGTGTAGCCGGTAACTTTACGCTTTACTATACGAGCATCGAGGCGTCCAGCGTGCCCGTTGCCGCGACGCTCATGTACACGGCGCCGGTGTTTGTGCTGCTCATTTCCTTTGTGCTTAGAATTGAAAAATCGACGATCTTTAAATGGAGCTGTGTGGCAAGCGTCGTCGCCGGAATTGTGCTGTTGACGGGCGCTTATAATCCGGATGACGTCGCGGTCAGTGCGCTGGGTGTAATCACAGGTTTAGGCGCAGGTATGGCCTATACATTATTCATCTTCGGGTTTAAGCGTGCTTCCAAGCTTGGCAATCCGGAAACAATTCTCGCGGTCGCCTTCTCAGCGTTTTGTATTGCGCTGTTTCTCCTGGCAGACCCCGGGCAGCTTTTAGCCGTCTGGACGTCCGCTGATATCGGCTGGTTTATCCTGCTTGGTACGGTCGGAGCAGGTGTATCGTTTATCTTTTATTTATACGGAATCCGCAAAACGGCACCTTCTACCGCATCGATGGTTGCGATGGTCGAGCCAGTTACCGCAACGCTTTTCGGTCTGCTCCTGCTCGGCGATGTCCTGACACTGATTCAGGCAGTCGGCATGGGCGTCATTCTCATCACCGTTACGATTTTAAGTGTGAAACAAGCATAAGACAAAAAGCGCTCCGGACCTAGACGTCCGGAGCGTTTTCCAGGATATTGAAAAAGTCTTTCAATTTACATGTCTATTCGTTTGGTTGTATTTCCTCTCTGCTTACCGGCGGAAGCTTGCCGTGGGCTTGTCTTCAGCTATTTCTCAGGGTGACCCCTGAGAAAGGATCTTTAGACTGCGCTTATTCCACAGGCGTCCCCGCCGGACACATTGAGGAAACGGCTCTGCTTGTTGGAAAACAACGTCGCGACAGGCAGACGCGACTGCTTTTTTGCTCTAATGGTGAATTTCATGACGTACTGGGCTGCCTATTCAACTTCGAAACATCACATAACGATACGCTCCATCTGAATCTTATAAGCTCGTGCCAATCAGATCCAGGCATTTGAACCGAACTGCCAGCTGTAGACATCGAAAAACCTCGACTCCAGGAGGATCAGAACGAGGCGAAAGCCGAGGCTTTTCCCTCAGTAAAGCGAGTATGCACAGACAAAAGCAGGTGTAAGATTATTCACTTAAAAACACTTTATCGACACTTTGAAAAACGCTCCGGACCTTGTTGTCCGGAGCGTTTTCTATCGTTTTATTCACTAGAGCCCAATGATTCAAAAGCAGAGCGCACCGACGAGCACGAGCGCAAAAAAGCCAGCAAACACGTTTCGCTGCAGGTTGTTTTCATCCTGGACAGCTTCAATGATTCTTGCGGCAAAAAAGCTCGATAGTATCAATGTCCACATAGCTACTGGGGCTTGGAAGACGTTCGGGTTCAAATAATGAAAGACTGGAAATCCTGCGTAGACGATCCCGATCAACATATCGACGGCATTAAAAACCGGATGACGATCTTTAAACGCCTTACGGCCGATCCATTTATGTATCAGCTTTTCGCCTTCGCTATGATTTCCTGAAGGTAAAACGATGCTACCGCCCCCTCTTTCTTATTCTTTCTTGCGTAACGATGAGTACCATTGTTGTTCCCAATGCCAGGACAAAACCTGTTACTATCCACATACCCGCACTCCTTTCTTATAACGCTACTTCTTTCAGCCCTGTATCTCTTGCGACGAGTTTTTCTGCAAACGTACATTCCATGAAAAACATGGTGGCCGCGATAAACAAGACGCCTTTTTCGGTGTACAGCGCAACTCCAGAAACCGAGTCCGGTACATGATCAAACGTAAACAGCTTGACGTCTTTAATCGTCTCGTTAATTGCGAGTACAGAGCCGGAAACGTTTATGTACAGTCCGTCCTCTATATCAAATGACAGCGGGTAAGGGTGTTCCTGATTACGCACTGTAAAAACGTTGTTGTAGTTATCATTTTCTGTACAGTCCAGGCGGATAAAGCCCTGCTCTCCTTCATCTCCCTCCTGCCAGTGGAGCAGCGTTGGCATCGTGTTCAATTCTAAAAAATCGCCGGACGGATACATGACCGTTTGCTGCGAGCGTAAGCCACGCAGCTGTTTTCCCTTCAGCATTAGGAGCGTTTCAACAACGTTCAATCGCCTTTCCCTCCCTTGGTTTGAAACACACAAATCTCGTAATCATTCACCGGATAAACACCTGCCTCTTTCCAACCAGCTTCTGTGTAATAGTCACGCAGCTTTTCATTCCCTGCCCAGCAGTCCAGATACAACGTGCCGGCAGTTCTGAGCTTCGCTTCTTCCAGCAGCTTTTGGCCAATCTTTTGACCTTGATAAACCGGTTCGACAGCAAGCTCAAAAAGGTAGCTGCTACCTGGAGCCACTGGAAACGCCATCGGTTCATTGATTTGCTTCATGGCAAAGGTGCCGATCACGTGCTCTCCGGAAATAAGGATATAGCGTTCTCCTCTGTCGATTTGCGCGATTACTGCTGCTTCATCCCACGGGTAGTCCCACTGCATCATATTCATCGTAAGCAGCCGCTTCGTTACCCTGTTCAGCAAGGCTGTCACAGCCGCTGCGTATGCTTTTTCAGCACGCTGAACGATCATGTAACGGCCGTTATGTAGACATAGTCGCCAGCTTCAGACGCGTATCGTTTCATCACGTTTTCGATCTCACCGGAGGCTATATCGCCCTGGAGTTTTTCCACGCCGCTTTTCACTTCTGCTTCATCTGCAAGAGAAGCAAAGCTTGAGATGCCGCTTCGCACTGTTGGATCGAGGTACATTTCCGGTTCGTGCTTGCCGCTGTATAAAAAGAAGTCTTCGAGATCATCATCAATAAAATAAGGCTCCTGCTTTACGTCAGCAAAGCCTGCTTCCACAAGCGCGCTTTTCACTTCTTCCACCGATTGCATCTGCTCGGCTGAACGTTTCATCATTTCTGGAAAGTAATCATATAACCAGTAGGTCTGCATTTGCTCCGGTGATGACGTAAAGATGACGAACCTGCCTTCTTTCATGACACGGTGCACGGTACGAAATGCGGCATTCAAATCTGGCAGATGATGAATCGACAGGACGCAGACCGCACCGTCGAACTGCGCTGAACGAAATGGCATGCTGCTCAGATCCGCTTGTTCCCACGTCAGCTCCGGAAATTTTTCCTTTGCCTGATCGAGCATCGTTCCCGATACGTCAACGCCCGTCATCTGTAAGCCTGTATTCGCTAACGCCTGCGTATAGTTCCCCGTCCCGCATGCGGCATCCATAACACGAGCACTGTCGCGAACGTCCAGCAGCTCCCTGATTCGTTTTGCTATACGCGGATCGGCGCGCCTCGTCATGTCGTAGCTGCGGCCGATTTGATCGTAAAGCGGTTTATGCATTTGAAATCCTCCCCTTAGCACATTTTACTTATTATACCATTTTATCCTGACGTTTAAGCCGCTTACTCCTCAATGGACTCTACTACTCTCTTTAAATCCCCGTCATGCGCGGGTAAATTCAGGGTATACGCATGCGTATCGGACAAAACAAGAATTGTTCCGTCCATCTTCTCGTATAATTCAAAGTCGTCTACCGATTCTAACGGCCTCATGTCTTTATCAATCTCCGCATGCTCTCTATCTTTCTGGTTAAACTGAAAAAATCCGCTTCTATCTCGATAAGCGTAACTGACTGCCAATTCTTCGTGATCCGTTTTATAGAGAGTTATTTGAGGTTCATGAACGACGTTGTCTGGAAGAACCGTTGGAAAGTTAATTTCCCATTCATCAGAATTTTCTTGCGGAATTTCGTACATCGATACTGTTTCACCGGTATCGATATCGTCAGATGGAACGGCTAGCTGCGGCTCTGGTTGAGCAGGCTCCATGTTTCCATGACCGGCTGGAGAATCACCTTCGCTCATCATGAATAAGCCAGCACCCGCAGCAATTATTCCTGTAAAACAAACAGCGCTGAATACATTGGTGAATGAACCACCTTTTCGACGAGTCGGGTTTTTATGGAGTGTCTGGTCAATATTCCTCCATAACGCATGCTTTTCCTGATCAGACCAGTTAAACTCTCGTTCAGCTTCTTCTAATAGATCCTCTGTTTTTTTCATTTACTTTCCCTCCCTTCCCATTCAGTAGAAACTTGTTTATTCTGTTCCTTGATCATCCTTCGCTCCAGCTCCGGCATAGCACGATGCAGCTGAACCTTCACTTTACTTTCTGTCCAACCTAGAATCGCTGCGGTTTCTTTCGTTGTAAATTGCTTTATTTTTCGCAAGGTAATGACAGAGCGGTAAGATGACTTTAATGAGGTAATTGCTCGATAGAGTGTCTCAGTCTCCTCTTTTTGCGTAAGTACATCAGCCGGTAGTCGTTCCGGGTCCTGCTTCTTGCTTATATATGTATCAAATAATTGAAGCGGTCTTTTTTTCCTTAGAAAATCAAGTGCAGTACGGTGGGCAATTTGAAACAGCCACGTTTTGACCTGTGCATCACCACGAAAAGAGCCTGCATGGCGGTAAGCCTTGATGAATACATCATGCGTTAAATCCTCCGCCTGTTGAACATCTTTTACCATGACGAGCACATAATGCATGACGGCACGACTGTGGGCCTCGTACCATTCAGCGATTAACTCTCTTTCATAGCTCATATCGTTCACCTCCTGCAAATGGAATCAGAGCTTAGACGAAATAGCAACGCTTTCGGTTACAAACCTTTGTTTACTTTTTATGGTAAACTATATCCATATTCATGTCAGGAGGTTTCTACATATGCTGCATTACCTTATCTTTGTCTCTGCCGTAGCTACTCTCATTTCTGGACTAGGGATAATCGTTTTGGATCCTTCTCTAATAACAGCCCTCACGTTAGGTCTCTCATTAAGCTTGTTTCTGCTATTGATCGGTGTCAAAGAATGGATGACCAGTATTAAAACTGCGAGTGTTATTCTTTTCTGTGGCAGCGGTGCCGTTTTTCTTTATACGCTCCGCTCTTCATTAGAAATGATATAAGGAGGCAAACCGGTGTCTTTTAATGAACTGGAAGCCTGGCCTCTGTTTCCCAATCATGAATTTTCATTTTCCCGCTACGCTCCATTTGAAGCGCTTAGTCTGGTAAAGCGTAAGGAAGAGAACGGGCTCTATCTTAAGTTTGAAGACAATCGATTTTATTACCATTTCCATTACGTTGCGAATGAAGATCGTCCTTGTACAGAGGTATTTGCCATTCTGGAAACAAGGAAAGAACATCGCTTCGAGCTGATTAGCGTCATTCATCAGCACATTGAACATTTTCCTCTTTTTAAGGCGAGCCGCTCATTTCTGCTTACCTGGTCACTGCAGGAGATTCCTCAAGCACGTTTCGAAACTGTTAAACATCACATCATTGCGACAGAAGATGGTTTTGTGGAGGTACTTGCAAATAGGGACCCAGAAAGCTGGATCACTGACAAACTAGCGTAATGCGTGAGCGCTGTGCATGTACTTTCCGCATATATAGCTCATAAAGAAAAGCCCGCCAGATTGTCTGACGGGCTAACCTATTAATGAAAGAAGGCCTCAATGCCTTCAAATAAGGCTTCAGAGGAATCTTCACGAAACTGATCCGTTTTCATGTATTCCGCTTCTTCCGCATTCGTTTTAAATGCAAGCTCTGCCAAAGCGCTTGGCATTGTCGTTTCACGGACAACATAAAAATTACGATCATGTATACCGCGGTCTACGGTATTGAGTTTCTCAACTGTTTTTTCCTGCAGCTCCCCGGCGAGATCGGCGCTTTGTCCCGGACTGTTCGTTTCGTTATAAAACGTTTCGGTCCCGCTCGCTTCTGTTGCTGCCGCTGCATTCGTGTGGATACTTACGAAAATATCAGCACCTGCCTGGTTAGCCTCCTGAACGCGCTCCTCCAAGGACGGGAACCAGTCCGAACGTCTGGTCATAATCACATTTGCCCCAGCCAGACGAAGCTCCTCTTCCAAACGGAGTCCGACGTCAAGCACCACTTCCTTCTCTACCACGCCATTTGCTTCCGCGCCTGGGTCTTCGCCGCCGTGTCCAGGGTCCACTGCGATCGTTTTCCCGTATAATGAGCTCTCATGATTATAATAATCTACAATCAAATAGCTCTGTGACACATAGCCTTCGTAGGCGTCTGTGCGGATCTCTGCCCAGTTGCCGGTCCGGTCCAGTACTTCCACTTCATCGCCTTCTGCGAGAGATCCAATCGGCTCCTGGTCCGTGGAAGGATCGGGACGAACGTTTAACGTCGGGCTGTTCACAACCTCCCCGTAGCCGATTGCTTCCGTTTCAGGCTCAGGCTGCTCCGGTTCGTCAGTACCGTCCTCTTTGTCAACGCGGTACTCGGAATAGAGCGATCTTGCCAGCATGTTAGCAAAATCAAGCCGGGTAACAGACTCGTCCGGCCGGTATGTAGAATCAGGCTGCTCTCCAATGATCCCGCTGCCGCTCAGGCTTGTGATATACGAGCTGTAGTGATGCCCTTCTATATCCGAAAACGATACGTAGTCTGTGCCGTCAAATTGAAACTGCCGGTATAGTGCTGCAGCCGTTTCGCCTCTAAGCATCGGGCTTTCCGGCTGAAACGTGTCGTCCTGATAGCCGGTCATTAATCCGCGATCCACAACCGCATGAATATGCCCTGCTGCATAATGATCGCTCTCCACATCCGAAAACGACGTCCAGGTGTTCTCTGTGGAGAATTCAAGGGCACGTGTCAGCATCACGGCTGCCTCGGCCCGCGTCACGTGATGATCCGGACGAAATGTGCCATCGTCAAAGGTCGTCACGATATCTTCGTCATACAAACGCTGAACTTCCTCTGCATCCGTGTCTGGCAGTGATTCTCCTGCAGAAGCAGGTGTCCCAAGCGAGGTCACCAGCAGCACGATGATGAGAAACCAGCTTAAACATTGTCTTGCTGTCACCATTCACCACTCCTATGTATGTACTAACAGCTGAACTGCTGAAGTCAATGTAACATAGGTGCTTTATCCGATTGATGAGGCAAAGAGCATAGCGCTGCACACTGATCATGCTTTAGTAAAACACAGTAACCAGCTCAAAATACCTTGAGATGCGTACTCAATCGCTATCAGACTGAAGACAAAAGTCCTTTCTTAAGCAATTGTGGAATAATATCAAAACAGCCTATGCAATCATATTGGGAGGCTTATGGTAAAATATAGTCGCATACTAAAATGGAATAATCTACAAATCAATACCTAACATTCACGTTAAACTAAATAAGTTAATTATATTCGTCACATTTCTACAGCAGATTGATCATCAAAAAGGCGGTGTTTGTGAATGAAGATTAAAACAGAAGGCATCTCGGAGCTCGTGCTTGAGGTTGCCTCTATGGATCGGGCTGTTCACTTTTGGTCCCGTCAGCTTGGATTTCCAGTTGTCGAGCAATGGGGAATGGATGAGGGCCAGTTTTCCAAAGAAGGACGAGTGCATGCAACCTGGCTCTATGTTGGCGGAGTCACAAGGCTTGGGTTATGGCTAAAGCGCCCATTTTCTTCGGCTGAGCTGAAAGAAAAAGAAGAGCCTGTCTCCACATGGAAGGGGCTGTATGACGAAGGTGGCGTACATGTTCACGTTGCGTTTAAGCTCAATCGAGCAGCATTCCCGGCAACAGTCGCCTTGCTGCAATCGGAGGAGATTGACTATAAGTGGTTTCAGGAGGATGAACAGCGGTTGTACGTAAAGGATCCTGACGGAAACATCGTCGAGTTTTACGAACGCGATATGAAGCAGCTTTATTCCAGAGAGGCTGTAAATGACAACGTAAACGAGTGATTGGTGATAGAGGAATGGGCCAGGATTACGTATTCGCCGGCTGGCATCTTCTCCCCCTTAGAAGCTGGAAGAAGTTCAACTGTAACAGGCTCTCCCTGTTCGAATATCAGCTGCTCTACTTGAGTCGTGCGCTCTTGATTCTCCCAAAATTCACCGTCTGTTTGTTCAAATGAAAAATAGAGCGGCATGCTGGAGGCGTGCTCAATTTCACGTTCCGCTTCTTCTCCAATATAAGTGAGCTTGGCAGGTACGTCCTCAAGACCTCCGCCTTCTTCTGCAAAAAGAGCCGCTTCGTACCATCCAGTATGAATAACTTCCAGTGGATCCTGCTCATAGTCGATTTGCGGCTCTGCTGCAACATCTGGTGCATTAAGGTTATGCAGATCTGCTTCGTCTGTTGCTACTTGTGCCGAGCCGCATCCTGCGAGTAACAGAAGGGAAATGGCAATTGTTTCTTCATTATCGGACTCCACCTGATGTGATATTGAAAGGAAGGTTCTATGCAATCCATCATTTTAGTGATCCTGGTATTTCTTGTGTGACTCACGCTTTGGTTTGTCATGCTGGCACTGCCTTTTCATGAGCAAGATGCTGATGGCAATCCTCCTGAAAGAAAGCAGTACGCTTATGGCCTGGGCGGACTTGGTATCGTCGTTGTTCTTCTCGTCATCATTCGTTTCTTAGTTTGAGAGCGCCTCCTCCAGAATAGCCTGATAGACGGGATTCCAGCTATGATAATAGGCGTCAATCTGAGCAGGTTCAATAAACATTCTGTCTTCGGATTCATGCAATCCTCTGAAAGGCATCCGCTCCGTGATATCCATTCGATAAAACAGCTGACAGCCAATTTTCGGGTAGCGTCCGTTCTCCTGCCAGTTTGGATTATGTGTATGATCTACTGTCACAAAACCAATCAGCCGCAGGTTTCCTTTCACGTACCCTTCCTCCACCACTTCCCTTTTTACGCATGCTTCTGGTGTTTCTTCCTGTTCCAAATGGCCACCCGGAAAATCCCACCCGCGGTGCTGAAGCTTCACGAGTAAAAGTTCATCATGCTGAAAGCAAAACCCGTGTGCGCTCGTAATCGTTTTATCTTGAGGTATCGAGGAAGAAGCCGTCCATGTTAACTGCACCGCAGATCCTCCCCAATTGACGGTTGTTGTTGTCAAAATAGGCGCTCCTTTCGGACACTTCATGTTTCCTTCCACAAAATCAAAGGCAAACAACTTGCTGATCTGATAATTATTGATAAAGGCTTTTTGTTTCTTATTCTTCCATTTTATAATTGCTGGTTATCTAAAAACATGGGTATCTATCAATAACGTAAGCTTGTTCTTTTTTTGTCCTGTCAGGCATTGCCCGCCAAGATGAATCTCGCTGCCTTTGACGAAAAGGGGCACGACAAATTTTAGGGTCGTTATAAAATGCCTGTCCAACTGGCCTTGTTTCGGGATGGCTTTTTCTGTCGCTAGCTCTATTATCAACCGAAAAATCATGCCAATAGACTGTTCATCTGCCTTTTCCTCTTCTAGTCTTCACGTCATCTTTCTCAGCAGCTCGTTCCAAGTCTGCACTTCATTATCCGGATTAATCGCCGTATCGTTGTTGAGTCGTTCAGGGTTGTACCAAACCGCCCGCATTCCGGCGCTTTGACTTCCGGCAATGTCTTTCTTCAGATCATCGCCGACAAAAACAGCTTCGTGCGGCTGCACATTTAACCGGGAAAGGGCCAGCTGAAAAATACGTGCATCCGGCTTTTCCACGCCAGCTTCTTCGGAAATGACGACTTCATCCACGAGGCGCTCCAGCTTGGAAACAGACAGCTTTGCCTGCTGGCGTTTCGTTACGCCGTTGGTCACAATCCCTGTGTGCACCTGCTGCTTCAGCGTATCGAGCATATCCACCACTTCATCAGTCACGGCATAGCAGGACGGGAAGTAATCGTTCCAAAACTGCTGATACTCCTGATCGTCAAAATAATCACCTGGCGGATAGCGCTCAAAAAAGATACGCAGCACGTCTGTTTTATCTGCATGACCGTGCCATTTTGCATCTTCCTCTTGAAACGCCTGCCACATAGCATCCTCCTCTGCCGGCTCCACATATCCTTTCTCCACCACCAATAAAAAGAATCGGTGCAGCGCCTCTTTTCGGCTCAGCAGCGTATCGTCCAAATCAAATAGAATTGCTTTTATTGCGGTCATAAGACCCATCCTCTCTAAAATAACGCTTCTTCTTTATCCGTAAATTCAAGCGTCCACGGCTGTACGGCAACAATCAGCACGGTCATCGCTGCTCCCGTAAGGAGGTAAAACGTAATAGAAACCGGAGAAATAATGAGCATAAGGAATGCTGGAATACAGAGCATCAACACGGGCGGGATGCTGCTTTTAAACTGACTCTCTCTCGTTAAAAAGAGCTTCCTCCGGCAAGCCGGACAGCGTCTGCTAAATTGTAATTTGATAAGCTGGCTGTAGCTAAATGACTCGCTGCAGCAGGGGCATCTGCTGGGCTTCATGTTTCTTTCCTCCACTCCTGTAGAAATAACCAGCTTCCACCTGCACAAAAAAGAAGGGCACCCAGTGGGTACAAGTATGGAAGCAGCTGGTTTTGAAGCCCGCCAGCTAATAAAATCGGCCCGGATAAAGCCATCAAGCCTAGTGCCAGAGCGCGATTTTTGCTCATTGGATCACCCTCCTTATAATGGTATTATTATCTAATTGTATCATAAATTCCCTTTCAACTTTTGATAGGCCCGATGAAATGCAGGCAACAATATACCGATTGCCAGAAACCAAAGCAGCCATTCCGGAAGAAGAGGTGTAACAAGCCTATCAGTGAGATAAACAGCGAGCAATAAGACAACGACGGAGACATAGATGGTGTTCGTCCGACGTGAAGCAAAAACCGCTCCACCAGCATCGATCAGACAGAGAACCCCAATGAGTATTAATAGAAACATACGTCTCACCTGTCTTTCATGATAGTCACCGTGCTTAATAGAGCTACGGATCAGCGGAAGGGTTCGTTTCAGTTTGTAAAAGTTCATCGTATTTCAGCATGCGAACCAGTTGTAAACGTTGTTCAAATCGTACAAGGAAACAGATTAGAAATAGTTTCGTTAAGTTAGCAGTCTTGTATCATTATAACAACTTCATAAATTTGGACGATAACCAATTAAGTGGTAAAATTTAGAAGGCGACATTACATTTTAAAGGGGTTGTACTCCGTGACATTAACTATAAAAAAACCGACCTCACTAACTGAATTAGCTGCGTTTCTCTCCACTCAAAATAGCTCGGATTTATCTCATATTGGCTATTGCGGTGAAGACAAGTTTGAAATAACCGATGCATTACAGGATGAATTCTCCAATTCTCCTGCACTTGAATCATTTTATGTAGCTTATCAAGATGGGGTAATCGTGGCCGCTCTAGGTTTTGATATAGACGAGGATTTTTCAGAAGCAGATGTATGGGGACCGTTTTGTATGGATCACGACTTAAATATGGCTCAGCTTCTATGGGACCGCTTGCTGGGAGAGTTTAGTTCTATCACGAGTTTTTCATTCTTTGTCAACAATAAGAACTTATTCGCAAAAACATTTATCGAGTTTAATCACGGTTTGCCAGACAGCACTCAACACGTTTATTTACTTAGGCGAACGGAACAGCCGACGCCTTCTGCTTCGTTAAATTCTCAGTCAATCACCGACCATTTACACGAAAGCTTTGTCGCGTTTCATAATCAAATCTTTCCTCAAACCTATTTTGATGGTGAAACCATTTTGAAGCGCATAAACCAAAACAATTCACTATTCGTTGTAAGCGACTATAATGATTCGGTTACAGGTTATGTGTACACTGAAACCAATCCGATGCATGGTGAAGGAACCATTGAATATATTGCCGTCCACCATGATTACCGGCATTGCGGCTATGGGGAACGCCTCCTCCGCTCGGCTTTGACCCATCACTTTCACCATCCTGATATACGTACAATTGAACTCTGCACCGCTTCTGATAACAAACCAGCTAATCATTTAGTCCGTTCTTTGGGGTTTACGTTAAAATACGAGCTGACCAGTTATACGCTATCCAAATAAAAGCGCGTCAAAAAAAGGAGCCTGTTCAACAGACTCCGTTTGCTTATGCGATGCAGGTCATCGTCACCTATTTCTCCACTGCATGACCACAACATTTTCATCGGACATGACTGATTCGTGCGGCTTACACTGCTAAAAAGGCTGCTACACCTACGATAAGAAAAAACAGCTGCAGCACGATTGCGATAATGCCTAATATGAAGCCTGCCTTAGCGAGAGCGGAGCCTTCTTCGCCGGAGAGAACGATTTCTTTCGGTGCCATTTTGCAAAGCACGATTCCGATAATAGCGAGAACAATTCCGAACACCGGAACGAATACGGCAAGCAAGGAAACGATAAATCCGATGATCGCTTTCACATTATAGGCAGCACCTGTCATATGAAGCACCTCCAGTTGAAAATAGCCGACAGTTTTAACCAATTGAAGATACTATTTATTTATCGATTTTTTGAATTGTCACTTTTGGGTCTCTATCTGCAATTACTTCAATGACTTCATCTACTGTAATGTACACATGATGATTTGGCTTTTTCTCTTTTGGCATGTGTATATCCACGGCATTTCTAGTCCAAGTCAACAATGAAGAATGTTTCACCTTAAAAAAGGGCCAGAATTTATCTGTTATCCCTTCTTCTTCAAGGATTTCAAAATAACCCTCCATCAGACCAGTTCGCATGTGTTCAGGAGTTCGAACAACCGTATAAACTTCATCAGAGGGAAAAAGTTGAGACTCTTCGTATTCATAAAGGTAAGAAAAATGATTATCTTCTAAAATAATACGGAGGTTCCCTGGTCGTTCTACAGAGTGCAATTGCATAGCATCATATTCGCCATCACGATGAGTAAAGGAGATACTCATTTTGTGATCTCGAATTGGATTCCAAAAAACTAGCATAATGATGTATCACCTTTCTTCCAAGAATGATCGATATCGAATATTCTCTCTTAAAAGAGCCACAGATAATCTTGGTTGACCTCCGCTGATGGACGTATATTACGTCATTTCACTCTGAGGTAGTTGCTTCTGCCTCTATTCATATCAACCAGTTACTTATCCATACTCCAGCCTCTAAAAATCAGATCTAGCATTAGAAATTCCGCCGGTTTTATAACTAACTCTTGCAATACTTCCCTATGACGTAATCGTGAATTATAGTGTCCAGATCGACATGAGGCCGGCAATGAGGAGACCAGTATGTACAATCACGGCAGCAATACCGAGGAAAAAACCTGTTTTTGCAAGCCCGACTCCCTGTTGATGGGTCTGATCGATTTCAGCTATCGCGATTCTGGTCAGTGTAATGCCTCCAATGCCGATCGGCACACCAAAGATCGGGATAAACAACGCGATCAGCGAGAAGCAAAATCCGATTATCGCCTTGACATTATACGTTCGTTCACCTGACATCCGGCTTCCTCCTATATCGTATAGTCTCTTTTTCTCTTAGCCTGTTGCACGATCGTTAAAACCTGGAGTGGTCAGGCAGCTTTCGATCAATCAAATCAGCTGACACAGGCTGCCGATTCAATTCTCTCGCCCAGACGGACAGCTGACCGACATGGTGAATCTCATGCGCGATAAGGTGCTGAAGAATCACGTTAACCGAATAGGAATGCTGCGTCCAAACAGGCGAAACGATCTGGGTTAACGTTTCCTTCGTTACGTCCGTAAAGAAGCGGTTCAATTCTTTTTGCTGACGTGCGGAAAGATCCTTCAGCTCTGCTAATGTGGAAGCGTCGTCAGCGGTAATCGGTTCGTCCGGCTTCCCTTCGATTGCCAGCACCCAGCTCTTTTCTACGTCGAGCAGATGCAGAAAGGTCCGGTAAAAGCTTCGCTGACCACCGTTACGGAGGAGAAAAAAATCATTAGAAGACAGCTCTTCACACCACGCGAACCACTCTTCCCGCACCTGCCAATTGTAGCTGAACAATTGCTGCATATCAGTCGCCCCCCCTGTTTCCAATCACAATCTCTGTTTCTGAACATATTGCGCCCAATCATTTACATTATCTTCTATTTCACGAGTGGATGCAATTCCGTATCTCGTGATGCTCTAGCTGTCGACGTATAGAAGCATAATAAAACGGAACGGAGCCTTCCTCAGACTCCGTTCCGTTTTACGGTCGTTTACTCATGCGCAAGTATTTATCGTACAATGCCTCGGCCCTCTTGATGTCATCCTTTGAGTGAGCAATGGGACTGGATTGATGTCTGCGTCGGATTAACTCTTCTTCCGTCGGCTTTTGCTGTTCCTCGAGAAACGGATAGCCCCAGCTGTCCTGCGCTTCGATTTTGGCCACTCCCTTACGCGGATTCGACCAGTACAGCATCATGAGCGACAGTTCCTTCAAACCGTAATAAAACATGCATCTTCCCTCCTTACCTCCTTATACCCGATTTTACGCGACGAGCACCCTTCCATTACATTTTTGCTTTTCTCTCACCGAATAGCGCAAGTTTTTTCTGGAGACTGGAAACAATTCATTCCATTCCTCATGTAAGCTATACTAAAGAATACCAGTAGCTTACTGAGAAGGAGATGATTGTATTGACGCAATGGTCGAGTACGGTACACATCCTCGCTCCGATTGAGCAGGTATGGACGTTATTTGACGGCACGCTTGCTCATACGCAAAAAATAATGCCGCAGGTCGAAGCAAATGAGCCGGTCACCATCACAGATGAAAAAGTCGGAAGCGTTTACCGGCAGACGTATCAGGAAGGCAGACGAACGGAAACGTATGAGGTTGAAACAATTGCGTACTGTGATCTGCCGGGTCAAAAGCAGCTTCGCGTCAGCTTTACTCTTGCGAATATGTTTGATATTACAGCCGAGTATATATTGATTCGGCATACAGCGTCGTCTACTATTTTCCGGTATACCGTGACGAATCGGCCTACAAACCCGATATTGAGATGGATGCTTTTGTTTGCGAGTGATAAAACTGTCAAAGCGTTTACCCAACGAGTAAAGCTAGTGGCAGAATCAAAAGGTGGTGATTAACGTGACAAATGCCAATGACAAACAGGCTTTTCTCATGAAACTGAGCGGTCCGGCAAGAAGCGCCCTCCTGCATGAAAACATTACCTCACTGGAGACGCTCGCTGCTTATTCTGAAAAAGAGATTCTAGCCTTACACGGGGTGGGGCCGGCGTCGATTCCGACGATGAAAAAACTACTTGCGGAAGAAGGGTACTCCTTTAAACAGCAAGGATAAAAAAGATTCCTGCCAGACTGAAAAAACGCCGCTGATTGCGACGTTTTTTTCGTTACAGTATCGAAACCTTCTGCCCTTTTTGGAGCAGCTGATTCGACATGTGTGAGAGGTTGGTTGTGGAGTCGGCGAGTTCCCTGACGGACTGCACGATTAAGTCCATTTCATCTTTATTCGTCTGGAACATGCTGCTGTAGCTTTCCATCTCGAGCTTTACGCTCGAAAAGCTCGAACGGGCATTTGTCATACTCTCGTCTGATGCAACGGTTGCCTGGCCCATCGTCTCCAGTGAGGCAACAAGCTGATCGGTATTCTCACTGCTCTCTGACGCAAGTGCCATGATCGAGGACGTGATCGATTTTGAGTTTTCAGCGAGCTTGCGGACTTCATCTGCAACAACCGCAAAACCTTTCCCTGCCTCCCCTGCCCGGGCAGCTTCGATGGAGGCGTTCAGCGCCAGCAGGTTCGTCTGTTCGGCAATGCTTTCAATTTGCCTGGTCATGTCTGAAATACTCGACGAAATCCGCTTCATTTCCTCGATCCGGCTCGCGCCCTGCGTCATCTGTTCACGCAAAACAGCGAAGGAAACCGTCATTTTTTCGATGTGCTCTTCGCTCGTTCCCGCAAGCTGAAGTACGCTCTTATTCCGATCCATCGTCGACAGCGTATCTGCCCCCATTTTTTCCGCACGTGTGGCCGTTGCCCTTAGTGAGGCTTCGTTTTGATCGACCATCGCGGCAAGGTCCTGACTGAGTCCGCTAAGCTCCTGCTGCAGATCCTGCTGCTCCTCGTAAAGCAGTGTAATTTCCTCCATCTTGCTGTTTAAATACGTTTCCACAACGAGCTGCGCGTCAAAGTTCATCACGTCAGTAACAGAAACGAGCACGTCAGAAAGCTTTTGCGGATCATGTACGAACAGCTGCACGAGCTTTGGGATGAGCAGGCTGTTGAACGCCTGATACGTGGCGAGAAACCAGGCGACCGGAAGCTCCACTCCTTTGTGCGTGGAGCCGACCCGCTTCCGTAGCTGCACGTATTTGTCATCAATCGAACCTTCAAACAACGTTGCTAGATACATAGCGAATACGTCCTTGAGCTTTTGCCTGGTGGAATGGGTTTCCGCAATCTGGCGCAGCGGCTCGATGCTGTACACGTGATCGAGCACTGTATCCAGAAATTCATCTTTTATGCTTAGCACGTACGGCTTCACTTCCTGCAGCACGGCAAGTTTTTCGGTCGTGACGTTCATGTAAAAAAGCCGCTGCTCCAGCACCTTTTCCGACAGCTGAAACGAGCTGCCTTTCTCATAGGCCAGACCTGGTTCAAATACAGCTTGCTGCGATCGTTTCGTAAAAGCGAATAAATTCATGTCTCTCCTCCTGATGAACGTGCTGAAATTGGCTATGACCTTTTTATCGGCAGTTTCTCTTGTTTATGTAATGTATATTGGTTGTATAATAAAATAATACATCACCAGACACAGGGCATCTCATTAATTCGATTGGTTGGTACACCTGGACAGAAAAAACGACCTCCAACCAGGAGACCGTTTCAAGCATTTAGCATGCGTTCCATAAAGACCTTATCACTACGTTTCTAAAGACTATGAGTGACCTTAGCTTTCAACCTATCCCCCGCCAAAAGCTGATCATATGGAAGAATCGCTTGTTGTATCATCCAGAGAGTCGAGCAAGTCAGTAATTTGTACCATATGATGGCGGTCATGTGCTGCCAAGTTTTCGAAATAACGGGCAATCGTCAAGTTTGTTTCGCCTATTTGAAAAGGCGTTTGCCAGTCCGCTTCTGAAATGGAGTCGATACTCGCAATCAGCTTGTCTCTTCCTTCAACAAACTCGTTCACAATAGACGAAACAGGGGTGATCCTGGCCCAATCAGCCGCCTCATGATTTACTTGCGCCGCTTGTGGGCCAGGGGGTAATGGCTCAGAGCTATGAAAATACGGGAGCCGCTTTGATTGGACAAATACATCCCACGGAATAAAATGAGCAACAATTTCTGCTATCGTCCATTTACCAGCCGCAATTGGCGTACGCCAGTATTGCTCAGACATCGGTTCAAGACTGCGTACAAATTGTATCGTTTCCTCATAGTGGTGAATCACAGCCTGTTTTTTCACAAAGAGTGCCTCCTACATAACAATTTGTCATCTTTTGATTCTCTTATTCTAGCACGTAATTATATGATAAAATTTGCTTATTACATGCCATTTTGCAAAGAGGGAACGTGAATGAAGTTGCGAAGTAGCTCCGCTCTCATAGTATTACTGCTCACGCTGATCTATCTAACATATTCCCTTTCTGTTCAGATTTGGGACCGGCATTATTTATCGTTGAGGGAGTCGATCCAGGCTTTGGATCAAACCGAAGCGGATCTTTCGACGGTTACAGCTTTTGAATGGGACAGGGTGTATTTTTTTGAGCCTTATACACCGGTCGAAACCATCTATGAAACCGTCGGCTACGAATGGAGATCTATTTCAGCAACTGTCAGCGAAGGCATGAACCAGGTCGTCTTTATGGATGAAAACGAAGTGACCTGTTACGTTTACGGCTATCCGGAGAATAACGGCTTCGGCCTGTCTTCTGATCAGGAAGTGCTGACGAAAGCAGATGACCTCACCTTTCAGCTCAAGTACTGGCAGGGCATTCCTCTCCTGGAGCGTAAAACTGACGATATTCCATAGCATACAGGAGAGTATTACAAGACCTGTGTCGTAAAACGTACGTTTCTTTTCTCACTTATTATATGGATCCCGATTTGTTTTATAGCGGCACGTTATTTGGGCGCGGCCGGGCTAAGCGGGGTTCCCATGCAGGCTGCCATTCAGCAGCAGCTGTTTTACGCGCTGCTGCTTAGTTCCATCACGGCTTTTACAGCTTTCTTGATTACCGCAGTAAAACACCGTCTGCCCGGGTCGAAATCAACCAGCTAAGGAGGGGTTTTATATGCACCTGTACGTGAAAAACATACTTTGGATTGCCTTGATCGTACTTGCGACACTTTTATTTTTTTCCTTCGTCCTGAGACTGCCGTTCGGCTTCTGGCACATCGCGATGATTCTGGTCGGCATTTACGGGATCATAAAAAATATGCTGGCCCTTCGAAAGGAAAACACCGTTCATCAACAATAACTTCCTCTGAAACGCTTCTTGATTATTCAAGAAGCGTTTAGTTGTTGATCTTCCATTCATATATGTTCGCTACGATTAGAAGCATTATGAGACGCTTCATTCTATCATCGCTGTGCTTCTCTTTCTTTGTGATTCGATTCCGAAACGATATTTACGCTTCTGCCAGTTCTTTAATTCGGGTCAGCGCCTTCGGAACCCTATCGGAAAAGAGGGGAAGTTGATGCGCGGGAATCGTCAGCGTCATACTTAGTGTTACTCCCTCCTTACTCTCTTCCAGCAAGTAGCTCTCCGTTCCCCCAGTCCATTCATCTGCCCTCACGTCTGAGCCGCTATCCTGCGTGTCCGCCTGATGATGAAAACGCACATACTCATGCGGGCGCAGCTCTTCGACAAGGCTTGTCACTCCGTAGCCGTTGACAGCGGAAATGAATTCGACCTCCCCGTTTTCTTCGAGCTTTCCCTTCATGTATGTGCCCTCATCAATCAAGTTCGCCCAATCCCGAAACGACGTATCCTCCCACAAGACGTTCCAAATCTCTCTCTTATCCGCCTGAATGAGGATGGAAAATGTATGAGTATCCACGTTCAGTCCTCCTTCGTATTATTCGATACACCTAAAGCATTTATTTGTTTCCCCGCCTGATGCCGTTACGTTCATTTCTCATCTTCTCTGGCGGCTTCGTCATGCAGTACATCGTCACATCGCCGAGCTTCTCAGAGCCGGTCAACGTAAAGCCAAGCCGTCTGTAGATTTCCACGTTCTGTTCGTTCTCCGTATCGAGTGCGACAGGATATGGGCCGGATGCTGCTAATTCGTCCACCGCCTGCAGCACACGCTTTCCGACTCCCTTGCCTCTGACCGATGCGGCGACGCCGATCATCGTGATATAGTAATGAGGTTCGGTTGGCAGGTGCTGCTTTTGAATGCGCTCATACTGCTGTGCAATCGGTAGGATTCGCCCAGGTAAACGAAGACCCAGCTTCATCATTTCAACAAGCAGCCTGAGGCGATTCACTAATGAAATCCGCCTTAAAGGTGCCGGCTTTTCCACAATAGCAGCAAAGCTAGGAGCCGCCTCATCATCCGTCAGCAGCACACCGTCCAGCAGCTCGTTTCGCCTGATCAAAAACGCAATCATCGCGGTCGCCTTTGTCTCCCATTCCTCGTCATTAAACATCAGCCTAAAAAAGGGATCCTCTCGAAATGCTTCAGCTAATAACTGAACGACTGGCTCGTGTTTCATAAGATGCCTCCTTCGTAAATGAAATGGAAAAACTGATCAGCACTTTGCACACGTACAGCAGAAAGATTCCCGCTGCTAACGGAGCGATTCCGCTGAATGCAATCAGCACAAAGCCAATGCCTGCGAGTGCAAACGCCACAAGCGGCTGTTCCTGCTGCCCGCGCACTACGTTCAACAGCACAGCGCTCGCTGTCGTAAACGCCCAGATGCCAATGCCGATCATGAGCGGCAGTTCTAGCGCCCAGGCAAGGATGATTGGCTGCACGTGAATCGCAATAAACACCCAGCGGCGTCTGGTCGATGCCTCGTAAAAGCGGTTGGTTCCCGGGGTGACATTCGCCACGACACCGCCGGCAATATCGATGATGAGCACAAAGAGCACGAGCTGTTTCACGAGGGTCAGCTCGCTCCACGTTCCATAGCCAAAAATGCCTGCCAGAAGCACGATTGTTCCTGTAAACAGCATGACCACGAACAGTGCCTTCCTGGACTGAACCTCCCCGAAAATCTCATGAAAAAAAGCCGGGATCCGAATCACGTCGCACCTCTTCCGACCGATCGAACGGTCTTTTTTTATCCGAACCGTTTACAGCAGCTGGAGCCAGCCCTTCACGTGCAGCGACCAGATTTCCCGCCAATCCGTCCGATCCGGTTCGAGCAAATAGTGAATACCGTAGCCATCAAGCGTCACGACAATCATTTCTGCCACTTGCTTCAGCTGCCTCTCCGGCTTTTGACTGAAGAGACTAAGCTGGTTCGTCATCGCGTCAATCATTTCCTCATTGGATTGAAGCAGCACGTCGCGGTATTCAGGTGTGTACAGAGCCGCGTTCACATAGTGGAGCAGCGTCGTGTAGGCTAGTGCTTCCTCATTGGACGATTGAAAGATTTCTGCCCCTATTGCGTACAGGTACTCTTCTGCGCTGGTATGCGGCTGTGCTAATTCCTTTGACAGGTTTCTTGTAATCATGAGCAGCAGCTCCTGCAGCAGTTCATCAACCGATCGAAAGTGGTGAAACACGCTGCTTTTACTGATAACGGATGCATCCGCGACCTTCTTGGCGCTCACCCCCTGCAGCCCTTCCGCTGCCACGATCGCCATCGCGGTCTCTAAAAGACGTCGCTTCGTTTCACTTCCTTTTACCATCCGTAGATCGTCGCGCATCAAAGCCCCCCTTATTCGTTACGCTTAGTATATAAATAACCGTCCGACCGGTCAATCAGTTTTATAAAGCATGCTGTTAGCAATTTTGCTGATGCGCGAAATTCCGTCATTATCCGGCCTGAAACACGCCTGAAAGGAGTTTACTGAGTGGAAGCTGTTTTTATATCGATTTTTCTTTCATTATCAGCCTCTTCCTGCTAGAATGTGGTTTAGTTATTGGCATAAAAAGGAATCCACCCTAAGGCTGCATCCTGCCGCTTCTTCAGGTGGGCCATCGAGCAAGAGAACGAGTGGTGGAGGGGTTACATGCGTTTTGCAGGTGTGTTGTTTATTATGATGGCGGCTGTCGGCTGGGGGTTGAGCGGTGGAATCGGGAATATTTTAATGGACCGGGGCTGGGATCCAATCGTGATTTCCTTCTACCGCGGTGCGATAGGACTCGTCTTTTTCATCGTCTGGTTTTTCGCAAGTGCTTCGCCAAAGAAAGCGGCCACACCGCGTTTTTACATATGGTCCGTGCTAGCCGGCATCGGCGTCGCGGGCAACTTCAGCTTCTACTTCCTGAGCATCCAGGCGTCCACGGTCGCCGTTGCGGCAACGCTCATGTACACCGCTCCCGTGTTTGTGCTGCTCATCTCGTTTGTGATCGGCTTCGAGCGGTCCACACTGTTTAAATGGGGCTGCATCTTTTTTGTTCTCTGCGGGATCGTGCTGATAACCGGCGCCTATAACCCGGGGGCGCTGGAAACGAGTACACTCGGCATCGTCACCGGACTTGCTGCCGGACTTTCCTATACCCTGTTTATTTTTGGCTTTAAAAATGCGTCGCCGTTTGGCAATCCGCAGACAACGCTTTCCATTGCGTTTTTCGTTTTTTGTGTTGTTCTGTTCATGATCGCCGATAAAGAGCAGGTTGCAGCAGTGCTGACGTCCGGAGACATCGGCTGGTTTGTGCTTCTTGGTATAGTCGGAGCAGGCGTTTCGTTTATCTTTTATTTGTTTGGCATCCGGCTCACGACGCCTTCTACTGCGGCGATGGTCGCCATGGTCGAACCTGTCACTGCCTCCCTCTTCGGCGTGCTTTTACTCGGTGATTATTTGTCCGTGATTCAATTAACCGGTATGGCTGTCATTCTCGGAACCGTTACCGTGTTAAGCAGAAGGCAGTCCTAGCCGCGTATAAAGCAACCACCCCCTGTCGACGTCGGCAGGGGGCTTACATACTCCCTGATTATGTCTCGCAAACAGCTCTATAAGTCCTCCCCTGTTCCACTCGGCCGCTCCCCCGTTTTTAACAGCCAAGCTCAACCGCTTATATAAACTGACAAATCGGGACAGGAGCGTGAAATATGAAAAAATGGTACACTCTATGTATCTGCAAACGGAAGTTGACCACAATCTCCCAAATCAGAAAGGATGACTCGCATGAATCATTCCAATCGCGAATTTGCAGATACCAAACATGTACTGCGCCATTTACAGCGCTTAAAGCAGGTCGAAACGATTAACGCTATCGTTCTTGGTTTCTTCATTTACGGAGCGGCGATTGGAATCTTCCTTTCCGGCAGCCTGTACGCAGACCATGCCCAGCAAAAAGGAACAGCCTTTATTACAGCCTCCCCTTCTACAGTAAGTCTTTCGATGGGGATCAGCGCCATCCTGGTAGTCGGTGCAGCTGTCTCGGCGTATCTCTTCTACTCCCTCGTGAAGCGAAGAAAGGCCGTTGAAAAGCATATCCACCCACGCATCACGTCTTATTTTTATGAACACTTACCTGAACATACAGTGGAACGATCTTCTGCTGCGACTGATAGTACGCTGGCAGAGAAAGAAACGGTGCACCGCGCTTATGTCAGCTACGACATCTGGTCTTTGGAAAAAGACAGCACGTTCACAGCGACGATCCGCACGAAATGGCAGGGATTCCACCTGAATACGATTGAATCAGATTCCAAGCTTCGAGCCGAAAGCGCAGCTGACTTAAAGGAGCTGATCGATGAACGTCTCGATCAACTGGATACGCTGATTCAGCGCACGCTTTACTTCAGCAGCTCGGACATATCGCATTTACGTACACCTGACAATCAGCTGGTCGACACCTTGTTCCAGGATTTTGTCCCGGCGATCAAGCGCCCGGCCCGGCAAAAGTCGAATAATTAAATCTACGTTCTTTCAAAAACGCAAGCCGCCACTGACCATGTGGCGGCTTGTTTGTCTTTCTCATGAAACAGTGATAACGCCTTCTCTACATGGGGTCATTGAACCTTCTGTCACCTTTCTTGACAATCCGATGTGTGCGTTGTAAAGTGCGGGATATCCCATTATCTCGATCAGGTATGTGGAGATCATTACAATTATGGAACGAGTATAGAAATGAGGGAATGCACATGGCAAAGCGAAGCCTGGAACAACGGCTGCAGGACGGGACCGTCGTAGCTGGAGAAGGATATTTATTTGAACTGGAGCGAAGAGGTTATCTGCAGGCCGGCTCCTTTGTGCCGGAGGTCGCACTGGAGAATCCAGATGCACTGAAGCAGACGTACCGCGACTTTATGAACGCCGGCTCAGACGTCGTTCTCGCGTTTACGTACAACGCCCACCGGGAGAAAATGCGGATTATCGGCAAGGAGGATGTGCTGGAGCCGCTCAATCGGCAGGCGATCCGCCTCGCAAAAGAAGTCGCCAAGGAGCATCCGACCGAAGAGGCGCTCGTTGCCGGAAACATTTCCAACACGAACATCTTTGACCCGGATGATCAGGAATCCGTTGATAAAGTGCGGAGCATGTTCGCCGAGATGATCAGCTGGTGTAAAGAAGAAGGCGTCGACTATGTGAACGGCGAAACGTTCTACTACCATGCGGAAGCCGTCGTCGCGCTCGAGGAAATTCAAAAGCAGGGGCTTCCGGCCGTGATTACGATGGGTCTCATGGGAGAAAACATCCTGCGTGACGGGTATACGGTTGAGGAATCGTGCCGCCTGCTTTCCGAAAAAGGTGCGCTCGTCGTCGGCATGAACTGCTTCCGCGGACCGAATACGATGCAGCCGTACCTCGAGAAGATCCGCAGCGAGGTTGACGGGTATGTTGCCGGTCTACCGGTGCCGTACCGCACAACCGAGGAGCACCCGACGTTTTTCAACCTGCCGGACGGCGGCTGCAGCTGCCACCTGCCAACGGAAACGACCTTCCCGACGTCGCTCGACCCGCTTTACCACAACCGCTACGAAATTGCGGCTTGGGCGAAGGAAGCCAAGGATCTTGGCATCAACTATATCGGCCTATGCTGCGGTGCTTCACCAGCGATGCTGCGGGAAGTAGCAGAAGCCGCAAGCCAGGAAGCGATTAACTCCAAGTATTCCCCGGACATGGAGAAGCACTTCCTCTTCGGGAAAGACGAAACGCTTAACAAACAGAACCTGGACTACCGCAATAAAGCATAACGAAAACCACCAGCCTTCCGATCGAATCGGGAGGCTGATTTTTTGATAGGCTTTATTAGACCAAGCTGAAGGAGCTTGGACTTAAAAGATACGCAGTTATGTTAAATGGAAAAGCCGTCGACTAATCCCCTCACCTGCTTACAGCGTTCGTATTTCCATCGACAACCTCACACCGGCTGGATAATTAGTGAAAAAATGGGAACTTACTTTGTGATTGATGCGTATAGAAATAGAGATAAGCAACTAGTACAAGTGAAACAGAGGTGATGGACATGCTCGGCTATTTTATTCGAATGGTTTCCACGATGGCAGTTGGCGCCTTGATATTAACTGGCGTCTGGTACATGACGGACTTTGCCTGGCAGAATATCATGTTTGTCGGTGGCTCCATTATGGCATTGATTTGCATCGGCGGAGGTAACGGTGCCATGATGGCAGGCAGTGCGGTTCACTCGATGTCCACTGTAGACGATATTAAAACTCAAAAACGCGATTACCCGGCCGCACTCAACCCCTACTTCGTCGGCATGGTGTTACTCACACTTAGCGTCATCCCATTAGATATGTATTTTCGTTGAGTGAAGATTGAAATCCCTTGAATAACGCAAACATTATCCAGCCGCTTTTCAGCTGCTGCTGGATGAAGGGTCGTACAAATGTCTCCTGATTTGAATTTACTGCTGCAAAGTGGTCGGATGAGGTAAAGAGGATCAGGCTTTCTCAAGGGAGCACAGATCAATGCAGCAAATCCCTTACCGAAAAACAGCAGCCCCGTCCGGTTAATGAACGGGGCTGCTTTCATTCTTATTCCTGATTAACCTGCTTCTTCTTTTTCGTGCGACGAGCAGCCCAGTAAATCACGCCTGCAATCAGTGCAAGCGGGACGAGCATCGGTGATAATCCGATAAGGAAGACAGTCACGCCAGAGAAAGCCGAAAGCAGGAAGTTGACGGTCGTCATAAACAGGCTCTGCGCTCGCTCAAACGTATTCAGCGATTCCTGATCCTGTAGCTGATCCAGTTGCACTGCACGTTCCTGTATCTGAATCGTTACCGTCGAATAGGCAACTTGATTTTCCAGATAGTTCATTCTGCCGGTAACGCGTTCGATTTCACTCTGCACCTCGTCCAAATCCTGAGAAATGGCAAGCAGATCCTCCGTCGTCTCCGCATCTTCCAGAAAGCTCAGCAGCCGCTCCTCCACCGCTTCCTGGGCACGAAGTTCGGATTCCAGATCGACGTACTCTTCCGATACATCATTGCCGCTCGTGGAACGTTCCAGTACTGTCGCACTTGCAGACTCCAGCTCCTGCAAAAATGGATGGAAATCCTCGTGCGGAATCCGGACCACCATGCGGCCGCTGCGCTCTTCGTTTTCTCCTGCCTGCTCGACATTGGACTCGACTACATATCCGCCCCTCGCATCGACCTGCTCCTGAATGGCAGCCTGCATCGTGTCAAAATCATTCACTTCGACGGAAATCTCTCCATTATAAATCACCATCTGTCCCGTCTGATCGGCAGTCGGTGCTTCCTCGCTCTCCGGAAACGCTTCCTGATCCGCGTCCTCTTCCGCCGGGGCATTCGCTGCTTCTTCGTTGGATTCCACAAGACCGCCGCCATCATCCACAGTATCTTCGGTATTCCGATTATCAGAAGCCTGATTATCATCCGCCTGATTCATGCACGCACCCAGAATGACCAGCACCGCTGTCATAAGAAGGAAAAACACAAGCTGTTTTCTTCGCAAAAGAAAAACCCCCATTCTGTGTCTTCTTACCATATTAGTCATAAAAATAGCAGGGTAAGTTACAAATAATGGAGGTGAGTCTTAGTGAGCTAGTGTAAATCCTAAATTAGAGAGCAATTCATCACAATTAATAGAGAGCAACATTCTACTGGATAAGTATTTGCGTAGAGGAATAAATGAAGCAGGTAAGGTCAAATGAATAACTTGAATAAAAACTAGCTGCTTTTTAAGCGCAGCTGGTTTGAGGTTCGTATAAGTGGGATTATGTTAACTCAATAGTAGACCTTATTAAGGGTAACCGCCAATAAAATAGTCTTAGCGTTGTAAATACGCATTTTCCTAAAAATGCTCCGATATAAGAACAACTTATAAACTCTCATGAAACGAGACTTTATTTTGTAGATCTACAACCTTAAAAGTCGAATCTCCTTAGCGAAGGTGAATTCGGCTTTTATGATCCAAATATTAGCATAGCGTATAATTTCGTTGAAATGTTAGCGGTAACCCTTGTTGTATCATGATATGATATTTTTCAATCATCCGAATGATTAACAACAGTGGGATACGGGGATGTTACGATTCCTGAGCATTGTTCTCCAGAGCTCATTCGAGCACCTTGATCACTTTTTTGTTTTTCCATCCGGTGTCTTCGATGTCTTTCCGAAAAACTTGTATGACTACGACCGTTTCCCTTTCTAGGTTGAAAAGTGGACAATACCCCTTAGCAGGATCGGCTCTTCGCACACCCGTTTCGGAATGATCCAATGATACAAGTTGGTTCGTGTTTACACCAGGACGCCGTTTTCGTTTCGGTGTTGCCGGACTGCCCATCCATTTGGGGACAAATTTTCCTTATGCTCTAACATTATTTTAAGAGTTTAAATCGTAATCCTTTTCTAGAGTTTTTATCACTTCATAAGCTATCTGTCTTATCGTGAAAGCTTCGTTTTCCAGTACAGGTTGAGCGGGACCATCATTTCGTGCAAAAGTTTCTCCTAAACCTTCTTCTCGTGTAAGCCTCCTATACTTGTTTGATAAAGTAGCGTCTTCATGGGCTCCACCAACTTTATTTGCAACTTCAAGAATTAAACCTTTCCTCGTATACTTACCTCCAGTTTCTAGTTGTAATACTTTTTGGTGGAACCAATCACTAAAAATCTTTTTTTGCTCTGATAACTTAAGTGAGTCATCAGTACAATTGGGAAACAGTTTTACTCCATCTATCTCTATAGTTTTATAAAACAGCGGTTCGTCATCAATTAACATATTAGAATTTTCATATTCATGAATAGCAGAATCAATAAATTGTCTATTCTCTAAATCTAATTGGTAAAGAGCAGAGCACGACTTCAAGGCATCGTGTAACAAAATACGTAAAGATAATGCCATTTGGCTGAATTCATCAATTTCTCCTTGATCAAAAAGATTTGCACTACGTTTTAGTCTTTTTCCATGTTTTTGAAGTATTCTAATAAACTCACTTTGATCACGATTAGCCATCTATTTCCCTACTCTCTTTATTAAAATTTTGCTTGAACAATTTATTTATCTATAAATAGCTATGGGCATAACAATAGCAGCCGGGCCCTTCACATTTTCTTTAAACTCGTTTGGCAAGCCTTCTGATTTTTTACTCCTTCTTTGTTTTCGAGTTAATAATTTTTTTTCCAGTTCTTCAAGGTCGAATAAATCAAACTTGTGACCTTTTGGAATCACTTTCTCAATTTTGCAAAGCATTTTATATTCCGTACCCACTGCTTCGTTTTGATCCTTAACTAAATATTTTTTGTTGAGATAACTGACAAACTTATAATTCCCATCCAAAGTTTCAAATTTTATAGGGACCCCGTTTTTTCCTGTAGTTCTTTTACTTGGTCTATTTGAGTTAGTAGTTCAGTAACTTCTTCTGGATCTATTGCTCTTAAGGTGGCTCCAGCCGATCCGATTAATCTAGCTTGCTTCTCTAAGTCATACAATTGAGTAAAATGCATACTCCTTTCTTAATGATAAAATATTTATTTTCATCTTTTTAAAATAATCCAATATATCTATCAATGTATAAGAAAAACATGAAGAAAGTATGAAAAGAACCGGATAATTTGTAGAAGCAGGGTTAGGAATGAGGTTAAAGTTTACGTTCTTTCCTTTAGTTTCAATGTAGCACACTTAAAAAACCTAGCTGTGAGGAGTTCACAGCTAGGTAAGATCATTTGAGATTCCTTTGGTTACGCAGCTTTTTTACAAATTTCTGCACATTTAAAGCATGCTTCTGCGCAGCGTTGACAATGCTCGTGATCATGTTTCTTACATTCATTCCCACAGTCTTCACAAATCTTAGCACAAAGCGAGGCTAAATCCGCTACATAAAGACTATTTCTTGAAATCGCTTGCTCCAAGTATCCGCATAAGTCCGCGCATTCCCGATCTAATCGGATGCACTCTGCCATCATTTTTACGTTGTCTTCTTGAAGACATGCATCAAAACAATGATTACACGCTTCCATACATTCATGTAATGCCTGTAGAAGTTCTTCGTGACGATCGTGTGCCATGTGTAAAACTCCCTTCCATTTAAAGTTATCTTTCTCTTCCCACTCGCGTGTATTTCAAACACTGAAGATATTCCTGTTATTCTGTATTGCCGAATACTATCAGTATAATCACTGGCGTCGCTTGTTAAATCATTTTTGTTTCTTTTAGTAATGACCATTCGTCTTTCACCGGCATCATTATATGCAGTAAAATCAAATCGAATTCTTGCTCTCTTCTTCTCTTATCAAGAAATTGCCTTCTGTGTGTAAAGTAGAAGGACGATAGCCCGTGTATTTTGTAAAGAAGCTGGTGGAAGTAATTGCAGCAGAGGATTAGTGTCCCCCATGCCCTCCGTCACCAAGTGCTTCAATTTCAAGCTTTTGATCAATAATCCCTTGATTTTGATAAGAAATCGTATCTTCATTTCCTAAAATATAAGCATGATTATAAGGTCCTTCCATTGGAACCTCTTCGAAAGAAGGTTTTAATTGGGCCAGGTAATCGGCGTGCGCTTGTTCAAGTTCATCCTCCTCCACCCATATCAGTGGCGCGTGCTTTCCTAAATGAGCGAGCGGTAAACCTGGTAGTACCATACCTGATTCTTCCGGAGATGCAAACACAAGCCCATGACCCGGTTCGTCAATTCCCCATCCGAAGTTATCATCCTGGTACGAAGCAAAGGCAATAGAAAGCTCTACTGGCGTCTCTCCTTCGACTCTTTCAACATTACCATATTCTTGAAGCTCTTCTGCTATTTCCTCGGAGATAGCTTCCTCATTTCCAAGCAGATATATATTCGCTTCTCCCTCTCTTGCTTCCAAGGCTTCTGCTGTCGCTTCCGGAATTTCTTCGTTCACATAAAGCAGAGATTCGTCCATGTGAGCGATCCAGCTTCCAGCGAGCAAAGAAGAAGCCTGATGCTCCTCTTCCATGGAACCAATGATCACACTCTCCGGCAATTCTCCAATGGTTTCTGCGTACTGATTTTCTACTTCTCCTGCAAATTCAGCAGGATCTTCCTCATAAATACTGTGTACTTCAAAACCTTCCAGTAATTCTTCTTCCTCACTTGTAAGTTCTGCTGCTGCAAGGACCTCTATCCCCTCTTCATTCCCCAGAGGATTGAGTCGTTCGATTTCACTTATTAATTCTTCCGTTAACCCATCTTCCATTAAGAGGAGCGGACCATCATTTGGGTGGTGAACGAGCGTTAAAGCTGCAAGTGCGTGCTGCCACTCTGCGGCATCAGCCAGAATAACCGCTCCCGGCTGATTTGCTTCATGCGTCGCCGGCCAGATCGTTTGCGCTGCCGTAACTGTCATTTCTTCTATGCTGGAGGCATCCAGTCTCGTAACGTTTTTCGTATTCAGCGTCTGCAGATTTTCATTCGCTCCTTCATTAAAATCCTCAGGAAGTTCTGCTGCTTCCTCCTCAAAGTCTTCTCTTGCCTCATTCGTTTCCTGATCCATGTTCTCATCATTCATGTCATGATGATTCATATTGTTCTCATTCATGTTATTGTGATCCATGTCCCCATCGTTCATGTCATTTTCATTCATATTTTCCTCATTGATTTGGTTCATGTTATTCTCATTTGCTGAAGTATTTTCCTCACTTTCATTGCAAGCTGCTAGCAACAAAGCAGAAGAAACCAGCACCACTCCAGAAATCGTTGATTTTTTCCTATTCATTTTTATTACTCCCTTTCTTCTATATCTTTTTAAAATTTCGTCCTGCCATTAGTATAAAAAATAAATTTGAAGAAACTATGAATTTTTATTTTTGAATAAGGTTATTTAATCCTATAACCTAGAATGGAACAGATATTATTGCTCGTTTTTATAGATACCTTACCAGTTACACTTCTTTCTATAGCATACGATTAACCAGGAATCAAAACGAGCATTTAGCTTCTCCTACTGGGAGATCTTGTTTTTCGCTTTAAAAAGAGAAAACTCCTTATGTAAAAGAAAAAATAAACTTGGAGAATACTGCTTTCATACATTCTTCATATTTAGATTGCATAATGATTGAATAGAGTAACATAGAAAATTTGTAAGGAGATGAGCAACTTGTCAAATAAGAATATTTCTATTCTAGCGGTTACGATTGCTTTTGTAACCACCGCTTGCAGCACTGATGCAGAGCAAGAAGCACGAGAAGAAGCAGAAGAAATCATGCATATGCATGATATATCTTTTCATACGTCCGGAAATGGAGATCCATATATCGGTACGCACCACGGCCTTCTGCATGTAAATATTGATAATCAAACGATGGTTTGGGAGGGGTCTCCAGAAGAACGCCACGATTTTATGGGACTTACTATTTTAGAGGATGGAGTCTTTATTAGTAGTGGCCATCCGTCCCCTGCCTCTGACTTAGGTAATCCTTTAGGCGCTATGCGCAGTGAAGACGCGGGAGAATCGTGGGAAGTAGATGTACTTTATGAAGAGGTTGATTTTCATCACCTTGTTGAAAGTCCCGCAGATGCTTCCATTCTTTATGGGTTTGACGCTTACAATGGACATCTTTATTCATCAAGAGATGCCGGCCAGGAGTGGACAATAGTAAATGAAGAAGATTTTAATGACCAGGAAATCTTAGAAATATTTGCAGATGCGGAGGATTCTGAAGTTCTGGCTGCTGCTTCCCCGTATGGAATCTACCGCTCTGAAGATGGTGGGGGATCCTGGGAGCATATACAACAAGAAACGACTGCTTTAAGTAGTACTCCTTATGACGATGGTCATTTAGTTTATGGCGTGGGAGAGCAGGAAGGTTGGTTTTATACAGAAGACTTAGGAGAGACGTTGGAAGCATATGACATGGCACTACCCGATGAACCTATTATTGCATTTGATAGACATGGAGACACCATTGCTGCGGGAGGAACTGAGGATTCCCTCTATCTTTCTTTTGATGGAGGAGCCTCTTGGGAAATTTGGATTGATAAAGGGGAGCCCATAGCTCCCTAATCCCTTCTTTTACTTTCTTCCACGTACAATTCTTTTTCTAACTTCCTTTGTTTTTTTTTTCGGATTTTTTCAACAAATTTATAACAATAAAAGCTAAAGACCACATCACTGCAAGTATAAAAAAAGTATATCCGTACCCCCCATCCTCCCAACTTGGAAGATGTACGATTGATTCTGCTACACTCATTTTTCCCCTCCTATTATCAAATTTAAATAGTTTAGAACTTTGCTCATTTTTCTGAAATAAACATAGGAGGAGACCAAGAGCTCCTCCTAAAAACTAAATTTCTATAAGGATTTTTAAAAACACTGGGGCCTACATAACAAATAAGTTTATTCCCAGTCTAAACACTACTATAAGGAAAAAGCAGACGGAAATATCATGGAATTAGGAAACAATGGAACTACTGCAGAAGTAAGATGAGAAGCTCGACCGGACCATTCCCTTCTCTTCTTTACGTGGGGGTTCGTGGCCGCACACTCATTAAACCGAAGCCAGTGCTGCTTTTAAAGGTGTTTCGCTACCTGTAGATCGTGGTCATCCGAGTGCCAGATGGTACGATGACTTCTCCACTGGAAAAATAGGAAATCGAGCTAGTCCCCTCCTAACTCATATTAGCAAGCTTGTTATCCTCTTTGATTGGTTTTCCGCAAGATTCACATAAGTAAGTACCAAACGGATTTTGACATCCACATTCGCAGGTTATTTTATTCATGTAGTATCTCCTGGTAAATTTATGGAATGAGATCGTCCAGTGAAGCCACCATCTGCTCTTCAGTTTTTGCTCCTAATTGCCGCTTTACGCGTGTTCTATTAAAAAGTTCTTCTAAAATGAATTGTTCCAAAGATAATCCCTAATCCATTAAATAATAACCCTTGCGAATAGCATTTGATTTCATTGAAAGTGAATCGATATTCTAGTATTTACCACTGCATTAATGACTGCAGCTGTTCCAATCAAAAAAATCCGCGCTTTATTTCTTTATTTTTTTCTTCTCTTTTGAATGATTGTTCGTTTGCGAAGATTCTTCATCCAAATATCGTATTTTCGATAATCCCTTTTTACGACGGTATACCATTAAACCCACTGCGACAATGACTAGAACGACTGAAAGCATCATCGCTGTCCGTAAATCAAATATCATTAAACTATCGGTTCTCAATGATTCGATAAAAAAACGTCCAACGGAATACCAAATGACGTAGGTAAGGAAAAGTTCTCCTCGACGTAAGTTCACGCTCCGTAACCATAGTAGAAAGACAACCCCTATTAAACTCCAAATCGACTCATATAAAAATGTTGGATGATAATACACACCATCAATAAACATTTGATTAACGATAAACTCAGGAAGCAGTAAACCTTCTAAAAATTCCCGACTTACTTCCCCTCCATGAGCTTCTTGGTTCGTAAAGTTTCCCCAGCGCCCGATGGCTTGACCGAGCAAAATACCAGGTGCGGTAATATCGGCAATTTTCCAAAACAATAACCCTCTTCTTTTCGCGAATACTACAGTAGTAATCACTGCACCAATAAGCCCGCCATGAATGGCTAGACCGCCTTCCCAAACCGCAAGTATTCTTCCTAAATCACCAGTGTAATGTTCCCAATGAAAAATCACATAATACAAGCGGGCCGATACAATAGAAATGGGAATCGCATATAGTAATAAATCAGTGAGCGTATCTTTCGGCAAGCCACGTTTATCTGCTTCACTAGCCGCGATCAAATAGCCCAATACTGCTCCAAGCATAATAATTATTCCATACCATTGGACAGTGATTGGTCCAAGATCAAATGCCACTGGATCTATTATTTGATTAGTGACAACCATCGTTACTCTCCTCTACTTATTTCAGTCTATTGTTCATTTGAGCATATTTCATAATAAAAGGAAGGCTACTACCTATCCTTCCTTTTATTATGAAAATTTATTGAAGAAAGACGAAATGTCTAGATCGCTTTGCTTCATTCTTCCTTTTGCCTGTAAGATTATCAAAATTGCTGCACCAAAATTGTACATAATCGAAAATAAGCCATTTTTAATGAAATTTACGATATTATACTCGCGTACTAATGCTCGAGCCACTTAATGTTATTCCAATTTGGTCGAATTTCTTATAGTTTTGCTTTAGGCTATCATATTAAAAAGAGGTATAGATATATATAGAATTACGATATTGATAATTCCTTTATATAATTTATAAATTAAATGATTAAAGCAGCGCAGTATTCCTCCCAGAATCAAAAACGCTTTCGATCCTTTTAGTTTCGAAAGCGTTTTTTATAGGAGCGATTGTTTTATTCAGTCTATTATATTAATTGCTGAGAATATTTGAATCTATTCCCCAGCAGCTAATTCGCTTTCTGTCACCCATTTATGATTCGAGACTTCTTCTTGAGTATCTGTCATAACAAAATCCACCATGTATACGGTTGTTTCTTCCGCTGTGTCAATAGTGGCCTCTGCACCATCCATACCCTCCATATGCTCTGCATCGAGTATGACTTCAGTACCTGCATCCAGCGGTGCTGACTCTGTATCTACAAATTCTTCATGAATGACCCATTTATGGTCTTCTACAGGTTCTCCCCCGTCTGTAGGTATATACGAAACCGTATAAACGGTGGTATCAAAGGCGCCGGATATTGTTGCTTCAGCGTCTGTCATGCCCTGCATGTGGTCTGCTTGAATAATCGCTTGGCTTCCTACTTCATACGTAGAATTTTCTGCCTCTTCCAGACCTTCAGGTACTTCACCGGAACTAGACATTTCTTCAGCTGAGTGATCCATTTCTGAGTGGTTCATCTCTTCCTCAGAATTCGACTCGGAGTTCATATTCATTTCTTCTTCCCCAGTTGCATCTGTTTCAGAGTTCTGAGGCTCCTCACTCTCATTGATTGGAGACTCTTCATCAGCGCACCCCATTAACAAAACTGCCGCTAGCAAAGGAAGGGATCCTAATGTCATTTTATTTTTCCTCATATTTTCACCTCCAATTTCTTTACTATTAAACAGCATAGTCTAAAGGTGTGAAATTTATATGAAGTTAAGATAAAAATTAATGTATGGAGTGATGGGAAAGGAAATAGTTTCAAAAAAGCATTAAATTTTTATGTAGAGATTACCGAACACCTATTATATGTCTATCCCGTCCAATTAGGTCTTGGGTGTCTAGTTATTCATTTATATAGGCTAGATCGTCGTGCAGAAAACCGGGATCAAAAGGCGGGAAGCTCCCGCAGCACCTTGTCTAGGTTCAAATGCAGGATCTTCAGATCGACCGAATAAAAATTAAACCCATAGGCTCATTGGGTTTCATCAACCTTATATTCCACGACACTTAAGTCGGACACGTTCTGTTAGTCTGAGTGTTCCCTTCGCTCATCGGGTGCTTAGGTGAGCGTCCGTTTTTAAGTAAAATGGGCGCAGTTATGGCAATTATGTCGCTCTCGATTCGACGACGAAAATCGGAGAAATCTTCATAAAAACTTCATGGTTTTTTGTTATCCTTAACAAACAAATTTTATTATAACGAAAGAATTTTAGGAAAAGAAGGAGGAGAACCATGAGCATCACTGAATCAATTGTACATTTACCCAGCCTTGAAGAAGGAGATTATATTTACACATTCGCACTGATGAGCGTAGCATTTATCATTGCTCAGCTCATCGTTATTCTATTAAAGAATCAGAACAAAAAACTAGAACAGGAAGAAAAGGAAAAAGAGTAAAACAATTGAAACTTGTTTCTCTATAAAAATAAGTTTCGGCAGATTTTCAGCTCCTTTTCCTTTAATAAAACATAGACAATAGCAATCACAAAATTTTCTACAGGAGTGTGAACCTATGGGCCGCCCCCTTCACCGCAAAAAAGAACTGATATTCCGTCACATAGTTTCAGGAACTGCATCTTTGCTTCTCGTTTACTTATTTTATCTTTCTTATACTTCCTGGGGGGTGGAACTTGCTCTCTGGCCTGACTGGGGGGCAGATCACCCTTTTTGGCGCGCATGGGCGCATGCCGCCTTTATACTGTTATTTATCACGCTCATTCTTTCTCCAATTGCCGTTCTTTGGCCACCCGCTGCACGTTTCCTTTCATGGAGGCGTGAAATAGGGATATGGTTTGCCATTCTCTCGGCTGGACACGGTTATGCTATCCTGGATCGCTGGGCCCAATGGGATCTTGCTGTATTATTTGGCTTCCAATACGTAGAAGAAATCGGAAGTTATGTGCTCATGAGACCAGAAGTCGGCATCATGAACATAATGGGTTTGATTGTAGCCCCTATGATCATTCTGTTAGCCGCCACCTCATTTGACAAATCCATTCAACTTCTCGGAGTTTCAACCTGGAAATGGCTTCACAGAACTCTTGTTCATGTGATTTTTTATATCGTGATGTTACGAGGTATCTTATACTTGTTTTATTTTTTTCAAACGACACCTCCGGACTGGATACCCTATCCACCGATCTGGTTTTTATACGTTTTTCTAGGCATGGGTTTAACTGTGGTGGTTTTGCAAGCTGCAGCATTCACTAAAAAAACTCTACAAAATCGGAACCACCAGCAACAAAAAAGCTGGGTGCAAATAGGATTCGTTCTTGGCGTTTCTTTCCTATATATTTTGCCCATGCTACTTCTTCTCGTAGCCGTGATCTATTTTGATACCATTGCTTTGGAAATTCTTTGAATCAGATAGTGTGTCTGGAAGAGCCTTGTGCCCTGCAAAATCTTCTCTTAATAGCGAACTGCTAGTAACTTCCGCTTCACTAGCGCTGCAACTCTCAAAATTCGAGACAGTAAAGAAAATTGCACATTAATATTAAAATTTCGTGCAGTTTCTATGGGATCTATATATCAGTTTATTTATAAAAGATATATGGCAGGTACAATTATATAGGAGGGATTTATAAATGGCTCATGAACAGCATTAGAAATTGATTCAAACTTTGCATGTGGGGAGGCGTGTAATCATTGTTTCGATGCCTGCTTGCCAGAAGAAGAGGTAAAAATGATGGGAGAGTGTATGCGTCTGAATTGTGAAGGTGCAGATATCTGTGCATTTTTAGAACAAGCGTTAACTAGGAACGCACCATTTACTTCTGATTTAAAAGCAGCCTGTGCGAAGATTTGCGAAGCATAGACAATGAAAGTAAGAAGCATAATCATGATCACTGTAAAAAAATGTGCAGCTGCTGGTAAAGAAATAGCCTGAAGTAGAAATAACCCGCAAAAGAAGTGGCATGCCATGCTGAATTCCTAGTGCCTTATGACTTAAATAGAACATCCTCTTTTCAATAGTCCCCTTTTAAACCTCCTTCGAATTGGCTTGGCAAGGCGTTATTTATAGTAATCAATATACTCGTCAGCCATTCTAAAGGCTATTGTACCAAGTGAAATGTAGTTCTTCGATTAAAAATCATAAGCAAGGATACGGAATCAGCACGCAATTTGGTTTATCCAGGAATGGTGCTTTGACGTATAGGAGACCCTCTTGTTCTGCGACAAAGCGAACCAAAGATTCAGATTGGGAGGTGTTCAGCGGATTCAGGATTTTGAGCAATGACCAATGGTTGCGACCCAACGATAACATTGAAATGAGAAGGTATTTCAATTATTGGGTCATGCTAATAAAAGAAAACCTCTACTAGGAAGCTGTCCAGTATACATAATGGACAGCTTTTTCATTAGATATTCATATTCTATCGAAGTTACGCATAAGAGTGAAGACCTGTATTTGGCAAGAGAAAAATGTATAAAACGGCAGCGCTTTTTGCCATGCCACTCGTGAACCC
>NZ_JBHSGK010000002.1:0-13223 GCF_042654445.1 Bacillus daqingensis | reverse complement strand
GGTCGCATCGACAATAATGGTGGTGCCCACCAGCATGTTTTGTTCCTTCGCGATGGAGATCGTTTTTTGAATGAGCAGATCCAACAGGTTCATGTCCTGCAGCCGCAGCTTGCGAAATTTGGTGAGGGAACTGGGGTTAATCACATCTTCTTCCGGAGCCATATCTAAAAAGAATTTAAAGGACATGTCGACCTTCGTCCGTTCGACCAGATCGACATCGGATAGATCATAAATCGTTTTAAGCAGGAGGTATTTAAACATGCGGACAGGATCAATGGCCTGTCGGCCATGGTCGGGGCAGTACTTCTCCTGCAGTTCCTCATACACAAACGAAAAGTCGACGAGCTCCTGCATACGGCGGAGCATGTGATCCTTCGGGATGAGGAGGTCATAGAGGGCCAGATACGGACTTAGCGGCACCGATGATTGTCGACGAAGCATGGTCGCCACCCGCTTTCCAAGTAGTAAACTAAGTATAGACGATCATCTGGGAAAAAGGGAGCAAAAAAGATAAAGAAGACCAAAAACGTCCACAAGGACGTTTCTAGTCTTCATCAAGGACTTTTTCAGTGGCCCCCTTGCTTCCTCCACGTATTTCTTAGTCTGATCTGTCGTTTGTGCAATATAGCGTCCCAACAGCTTGTCCCGGTTCACTTCCACGACCTGCCCCTTCTCCAATAGACCCATTGAAGCGTACAGTTTCCCATATAGACGCGCAAGCGTTGTTTTACCGGTGCCTGGGTTTCCTTTCATGATGATGTGAGAAGCATGTGATGCATCTTCGTCTAAAGTAGGCAGCTGTTTTTCTACTAACTTCTCGCGGAATGCATTAAACTGAAGCTGCTCTTGTATTTCTTGCTTTACCTGTTGCAAGCCGATCAACTCATTCAGCTCCTCAGACACTACTGAAAGATCAATTGATTCAGTCTGTTTTGGAGCGTAAACACCTTCTGCTTCGGGGCCACGTTTCTCGACCAGTGCTTCTGCCTCTATCACCAAGTTTTCATCTGCATGTTTGTCGATTTGAACATCCTGGAGGCTAACGTGAGAATCACCGGAAGCAACAAGCCCTTGAAACGCCCCTTCTGCAATCAGTGAGCGCTGCAAGGTTACCTCGCTGTCGACAATCAAGCATTGGGGATAACCGGACGTCTCATCTTTTTGAGATCCATTCCATAAACAGGTTACATCACGAATGGTCGCATGCGACGCACCATGCAGAAAAATCGCATTGCTTGTAGCATGCAAAAGTGATGATGACGTTAACATGAGCGAGCTGCTCGCCTCTGCAAGAATATGTGCGTCATGCGAATGGTCAAACGTGGAGTCATCAATATGAAGTACCGCTTCGACTCCCTTTAATGAAAAGCTTGGATGATGAGCAATACGTGTTGATTGAAGGGTAACCCTGCCACCCGCTTCTACGGTAATCCCACTATGATATCCGTGTTCTATCGTGCACTGATGTAAGTCGCACGTATGTCCCTCTACTTTTATTTGACTGTAAAAAATCTCGTCAGTAGTAGCTTGCCCATTAAACCGAAACGCTGTCTTGATCAGGGTTGCTGATGCTTCACCTGTAACGAAGATACCAGTATAGGTCGCTTGCTCCACACGAGATTCTGTCATGGTACACGTGGCTTGATCAATGACGGCAATATGCAAATCGTTCGTTCTAATGAGGTCACAGCGAAGCAGGCGAGCATTACTGGTATCGAATACACCCAACGATCTGCCTTCATGGTCGCTGAATGATGAATCCTCCATGTGAAGATCACTATCACCAGCTAGACCGATTCCCGCTGCTCCATTAGTAAACGCTACCTCCCTCACATTCACTTGAGACATGAACGCATATACGTTCCACCACAGTTCTTCATCAAACCCGTTTTGATCGAAGCAGCTATTTTGAATATGAATGGTGCTATGCTCCATCACCACCGCCGTTCGCTTCACGCCTTCTACAATAACTTGATACAACCTTCCAATTGCATGAATCAACTGAATAGCATGATTGGCCTGATCGGAAAAAGTTACATCTTCACAAGTCAGGTCAGATTCGCTTTCGCAACGGATGCCAGTTCCATTTCCTACTAGCCTCGCCCGTGCAACCTCCGCTATACTCACCTCGTTTAGCTCGATGCCAATCGCACAGTCGGTTATTCGTACTCCATGTAATGTTAAAGTGGAGCGCTCTGCTTTACAGCCGATACCACCGGAAGCGTGTACGCTGCTATCGATCAACTTTAACGTTGCATCTATAATGTGTATTGCTGGAAACGGACTACTGCCAGTAGACGTAATTTCCAATCCCTCTATGTTAGCTGCACAATCTTTTATTAAGACAGTAATTTGAGAGGAACTAGTTAAAGAGACACCTTGATCTTTCCCTCGGATCGAAATAGGTTTATCAATTGATATTGCTTCGTTATACGTACCGGGTGCAATAAGAATCGTATCCTCTGGTCTTGCGGCATTTATAGCTTCTTGAATTGTTAGATAATCAGCTTCTCCAGTCGCAGATACATCAATATTTTTCATCATACACTTATCACCTCTTCCTAAATCCTACAGGACATTCCCAAATAAAGAAAACTTCTTCCAATTATAGCTACTCTTCAACCGTGAACTAGCTGTAAAATAATGCGGAAAGGAGGCGTATGGGAAAGGATAAAAAATAAAATCTGAACGATGAGCATTAAGCGGGGAGAGAAAACAATGACAATTCGGTTTTACGTATCAACCACGACAAAGCCTATGGGATTGGCTAAAGCCATTCAAGGCGCCATGGAAGAAGAACCTACTGTTCTATTAGAGGCGGTTGGAGCTGGAGCGATCAATCAGGCGCTAAAAGCAGTCGCTGCAGTGAATGCATCAATACCTGAATCGAACATGAAATATGCCGTTCTTCCAGTGATGACGGTAACCCAAGTAAATAACTCGGAAAAAATGAGGCATATGATGAAACTGACCGTAAAAGCAATAAATTAGTCGGACGTCTGACTTCTTTTCACTAAAAGAATCCCCCGGTATTCATACTTACCGGGGGATTCTTTAAAATCTATAATCTCCACAACGTAATTGATTCAGGACATGCTTCTTTTTCAAGCCTTCCTTTAATATCAATTACAATGCCTTTCCCATGCTTTAGTATAGAGTCAAACTGAGACCAGCCTTGATCAATATATTCTGAATGCGGAACAGCAAAGACTACAGCATCAGATGGCTTTAACTCGCTTTCATCATATAGATTAACGCCATACTCTTCTTTTGCCTCATGTTTTTCTGCCCACGGATCGGTAACTTGAACTTCTACACCAAAATCCTCAAGTTCTTTTATAACATCAATTACTCTAGAATTACGCAGATCTGGTACATTCTCTTTAAATGTTAGACCCATTACTGTTACTCTAGCACCTTGAACGGGCAAGTTTTTATGAATCATCTCTTTAACTAGAGACGTGGCTATGTATTTCCCCATCCCATCATTAATTCTACGACCCGCTAATATAATTTCAGGGTGGTATCCAATGCTTTCAGCTTTATGTGTTAGATAGTAAGGATCTACACCAATACAATGTCCGCCAACTAAACCTGGAGAGAATGGGAGGAAATTCCACTTTGTTCCTGCAGCTTCTAATACTTCGTTGGTATCAATGTCTAATTTATCAAAGATTAAGGATAGCTCGTTCATAAGTGCTATATTTAAATCTCTTTGAGTATTCTCAATAACCTTTGCAGCCTCTGCGACTTTTATTGTACTTGCTTTGTGAACACCAGCGTCTACGACACTTTCATAAACTTCAGCAATTGTATCTAATACTTCTGGAGTTTGTCCTGAGACGACTTTTGTTATCGTAGTAAATGTATGCTTTTTATCTCCTGGATTAATTCGCTCAGGAGAGTATCCAACAAAGAAATCCGTTCCAGCTTTTAAACCAGAAGCATTTTCAAGTATAGGTATACACACTTCTTCCGTCGCTCCCGGATATACCGTTGATTCGAACACTACTATTGTACCTTCGCTTAAGCTCTCGCCCACCGTCTGAGAGGATTTCATTAGGGGAGTCAAATCTGGTTGTTTGTTCTCATTTATAGGTGTGGGAACCGCTACAATAATGAAATCACACTCTTTTAAGTTCTCTTTGTCCATCGTAAAGTTAACGGAGCTTTGTGCTAACTCCTCTTCACTAACTTCATTTGTAAAATCAATCCCTTTATTCAAAGTCTCGATTCTATGTTTATTTATATCAAAACCTACTATATCGTGTTGTTTTCCAAAAGCTACTGCTACTGGAAGTCCAACATATCCTAAGCCTACTACACCAATCTTCCGATCCATTAAATTCTCTCCTTTAGCCTTATATTTTTTTTCCACTTAGATTTTCTACATACCAAGCCATGGTTCTTTCCAAACCTTCAAATACATCAATTTTCGGATTATACCCTAGTAACTCTTTCGCTTTACTAATATCAGCTAAGGAGTGTGGTATATCTCCTTCACGTGCTGGACCGTATATCGGATCAATATCGCTATTTAATAACGTTTTTATATTTTCGTATAATTTATTAAGAGTAATATTTGACCCATAAGCAATATTAAATGCCTCACCACTAGCTTCAATTCCTGCTTCGCATGCTAATAAATTAGCTTCAATCACATTATCAATATATGTAAAATCACGCGTTTGGGAACCGTCTCCATTTATTGTTGGCCCTTTACCTTCTAATAAAGCTTTAACAAACACTGGTATTACCGCTGCATAGGTAGAATCAGGGTCCTGCCTTCGACCAAACACATTAAAATATCTTAAGCCGACGGTCTCAAGACCATACAAGTCAAAATAATTTTTCGCGTATAATTCATTAACACTTTTAGTAATTGCGTAAGGCGAGAGAGGCTTTCCTTCTACTCCTTCTACTTTAGGTAGCGTTTTCTCGTCACCATATACGGAGGACGACGAAGCATAAACAAACTTTTTGACTCGTTCATTCTTTGCTGCTTCTAACATATTAAGTGTGCCATGAATATTTACCTCATCATAAATTAAAGGCATTTTGATAGATCGTGGGACTGAACCCCATGCAGCCTGATGTAATACAAAATCCATATCTTTAACTGCTTCGATACAAATCGATTCATTTCTAATATCACCGTTCAAAAATTCGACATCATAGTTCGAAACTAAATAATTTATATTTTCAACTCGACCATTTGATAGATCATCCAATATTCTAACATTATTGCCCTTCTTCAATAAACTTTCACATAGATTACTTCCTACAAATCCAGCTGCTCCTGTTACTAGATAGTTTGTCAAATTTAAGCCCTCCGTTTAATTTTATTTGTCAATAATTTTAAAGTTTTCACAATAATGTTGAGAAAAAATTTAAATCTATTATCATTTTTATAAAATAACAAAATGAAAAATGTAACAATTATTAACGTAATTAATATATTTGAAATGAACTGAACTACCAAAGAAAAATTGGTTAAATTCATTAAATTTAATATTACTAAAATTGCTACAAAAATTACTAATAAATCAATAATATACCTTAAACTTTGAAAATAATAATTTATTACGCTCACTTTAAATCCATATTTATATAACACGTAAGCTTCAATCCAATAGCTAATAAACAAATTACTAATAAATGTACCAATTAATATTCCCAACAATCCAAAATATTGTACAAGAATTATTGAAATTAAAATATTAAAAAGCGCTTCCACTATAGATTTATACCGATCTTGCCAAAATAATCCATGTGCATTTTTAAAAGTTATAACAGCCTTTCTATATCCAATTAAATAAAAATTAATTACGATAATCGCTACTAAGTATTTATTTAATAAGTAATTCTCACCTATCCACATTTCAATAAACAAATTGAATGTAAAGAATAAGATTAAGGAAGATATTCCGAATATCCATGCATTAGAAAATAATATATTGTTAAATAATTTAATCTGTTCATTTTCTTTTTTAGTAGTAATGTAATTGCCTACACTAGCAGTTATTGATTGAAATCCTTGTCCTACAATAGTCTTCAAAGTATTTGTGATTAAAAGATAATTTGAATATATTCCGACTAAACTTATAGTTGTATATATTGATAAAATTATATTGTCAGAAGAATGGGAAACAGTAGAGCCTACTTTATGATAAGCTAACCCTTTCATATGTTTAAAGATATTCGCCTTATATTCCTTCGACAAACGACAGCCTTTGGTATTAATTATAAAGGGATAGATGTTATTAGCCTTACGTAAGATTAATATATTTTCTATAACTTTAAATATCGCACTAATTGCTAAAAAAACAATTAAGCTAGGATAAATTATGATTCCAATAATTTGAACCATAATAGTAATTAACATAAATACATAATGGTAAAAATTGACAATATAACTTTTTTGATCGGCAATTAAAATTGATCTTTTATAAGCTAAAAAATAAGTTATAGTACTATTAACTACCGACAATAAGAAAATAATTTCGATGTTAGGTATTTCTTCAGAGACTATAAATTGAACGAACGGCATTAGACAAAGCCCTAATAGTAATATAAATAAACCAATCGATATGTATATTTTTTTATAAAATTCCATAAGTGCTTTAAGTAAGTTTATTTGATTCTTTTCAAGCGGCTCATACATACAATATATTAAAGCAATCCCAATTCCTAATTCGGCTAAAGATAGTACCGCTATAATGTTATTAAAAAGACTATAAACCCCTAAATATTCAATTCCTAGATGATCTATAAATATTTTTCTACTAAAGAAATTTGCTATAACTATACCTACATGTCCTATTATTGCCACTAATAAGTTATATATAGATTTTTTAGTTCTCAACAATCAATACCTACTTAATTTTTTTGACATTACAAAAAGTTAGCTGTGAATGGCTTTGTTAATTAAACTTATGATTTGGTGATATGCTTCTTTATTTGAAAGAAAAGTATTTATTCTTTCATCCTTTAAGTTAGATTTTGGTTTTTTAATAATGTCTTCTATATTTAATGCGATATTATTTGGATTGTATGATACGATAATACCTTGATTATCGTTGGTAATAACTTCATTAACCCCTTCATAATTTACCGATAAAACTATTGTATTCAAAATAATCGATTCCGCCAACACAAGTCCATATCCCTCACTTAAAGCAAAATGCAATAGCACATCTGCTTCTCTTATTAAAAAATATGGATTTTCTAAATTACCAGTAAGCACTATATATTGCTCCATATTCTCCTTATGAATAAGTTCCATTAGTTCTTCTTTCCTATTACCTTCCCCAACTATATACCAAATAAATTTGTAACCTTTATTTGCTAATATTTTTAAAGATTGAACTCCTAAACTATAATTTTTGTTTGTATCTATTCTACCAATAGATACAAAATTGGTGATATTATAATTTACAGCTATATTTGATTTTCGGGACTTTGTTATTATATCCTGTTCATTTATAATATTAGGAATAACTTTTACTTTGGGTAGACTGTCAAAATGCTTATAAACATTTTTTTTTAAATTTTCAGACACAACTACTATTTCATCAAATTTATTTAAGTATTTATTCTCATATTGTTTGTTTAATAACAAGTTTTCAATTCTACCATGAATCCAACATATCTTTTTTTTAGAAATAATCGAATCAACTACCAATTGATTCCAAATATCTATTCCTCCATTATAAGAGATCGCAAGGTCATATTCTTCATCTATTATACTACGATTATTATACTTAATTGCCTCCCAATACAATAACCTTTTTTTCTTGTAATTTTTAAAGCCTACAAAACTAATTTTGATAAAATTAATGACTTCACGAATTGAAGACAAATTTTTGATATCATTATAAAAGCTTTTTCTTGTAAACTGAGGACCCTTTATATGATTAGGTAATTCATGAATTATAACATTCTCAGGAACATATGTTTTCCATTCACCAGTATTATTATTCACCAAAATAGTGATTTCAGAGTTGAAATTCTCATTAATTAACTTTATTACCTCCATTAAACTTTTTTGTACTCCGCCAATTTTAAAATCACCACAAGTCAATAGTATCTTCATTTTTTCTCCTTGTAATAGACGATAATATTTATTATTGCTATTGCCAAAATATAGTAAGATAAAACTCTGTAATAAGTATAGCTACTAATCCCACTTACTATGATATCAACAAAAACCAATACTAGAATTATTGCAGTGTTATTTGATTTTTCTTTGAAATAAATTTTTATATTTGCTAACAAAATTACTAATATAGGAAAATAATAAAGGGAAAATCCTATAATACCATGATTAACTAGAAGTTCGATATAATTATTATGTGAAGCTACTAATCTCAATATCCCTTCAGAATAAATGTATCTAAAAGCTCCTGTACCATGACCAATTATTGGATTACTGCTGAATAACTCTATCCCTCTAGCGATTAGATTTTGACGAACTTGATCTGATGCTGAAACAAGTGAATCATCAAATAGAAAAAATGTATCAGTAAATCTATCTAAATTAAAATTATTATAGATAGTCATAAGCAAAATAATAGAAAAAGTTAGAAGACTAAAAATAATTGCTTTTAAAAAGTTTTTTTGCATAATTAGGTAAATTAAAAACCCTATTAATAAAATAAGTACTGAAGATCTCGAATAAGTAGAAATTATTATTATGATGTTTATAACTAATGCAAAAGTAATTATCAATAATAATAATTTACTTAATTTATTCCAATGATCATATATTATTGCAACCGTCACTAAACTACTTATGCTTAAATAGTAGCCTATTGTATTAGGTTGACTTATTTCATATCCTAATCTTTCACCCGATTGTATTGCAGTAAAAAGTCCATTAAATCCATAATAATTTAATACATATAAACTCAATAAGAAGCCTGACACAGATATAGAAGACAAATAAATTGAGGGGCTTAATTTATTATCAAATGTATTAATAATTAGAAAGAATAATATTAGACATGAAATTAAAGACGTTAGTATAACTATAGAGTAAGAAGATTCTGGTGAATATAATACTCCTAGTATCAACATCATTACAAAGGGGATAAATAATAATGAATATTTATTTATAGTTAGTTTTTGTTTCATCCATCGGTAAATCAAATATAAAAATAGTATAAGCGTTAATATATTCGAATAAATAACTGTATTCGAATTGTGTCCGAAAATAAATAATGCCCCTAAAAATAAAACTAAAAGGATATTAACTTTTATTGTTTTCTTTCTTACAATATTATCGATCACCAATTTAATCCCCCTTCCACTAAAAATTTCGTTTCCTCGCATTAATATAATATTAAATAAGGTCTGCTTGTCACAACATAGTTATATATTTGATTCATCATAATAATAGTCAATAATGCGTTTTGTAATATAATTGTATTTCCAATCTTCTAAATATAATATATCTCTTAATAATTTATCATTTATATACAATTTAAAGAAATAATCAAAATAACCTTTATATACATCACTTTGGAGTATTTGATGTTCTTTGACCATTGTTCGGTTATCACGAAATAATCCGAAATGTAATCCATGATGAGGTCGGAAGTTAACAGCTAAATAATTCAAAGGATCTAAATCAGGTTTATTAGGGCTAATGGGTGGTAAGTCTATATCTGATAAACTGATTAATTCATAAAGTAATTCTTCATCGTTTCGAGTTTCGGTTTTTACTTCACCTAATAAAATACTATGGAAATAATAAAAATGCTTCCTAACCTCTTTATAGTACTTCTCTCTTTCTATAAAATGTAATCCAGTTAATCTTCTTTCTTCAATTGGTTTATTATTGAATAGTTTTTTTAAGGCTACGCTATCTCTATTCTTAAGTAACTTAATAAATCTTTTTATACTAAAACTATTTTCTTTCAAATTTACTCTTAGGGAATTACTATAAGGTAACTTAATTTGTTTCATATGTAGAATATGTTGCTCACATAAATCTAAGTCTTCCCTGCAAATGAAAATATCTAAATCACCTATGTATATATAATCGTATTCATCAAAGCTTTCATGGTAGAAAAACCATCTTAGTGCCTGCTGATAATAACCATATTTTTTAATAGATTTAGTATTCTTCATATCAAAATTGAAATTTTCATATATTTCAAAATCGCCGAGATGTTCTAACTTATTTATTTTTTCCCATATCTTAGGTTTCAAATTATTTGTAGAGAAAATCTTAACACTATAATTAGGGTAAGCTTTTAATACTGAATATATAAACATTGGGACATAGTTTTGATAATTATCTCCAAAGTTGTAACCTACTATACAAATTTTATTCATTCGAAGCTCCTTTTAATTCATTAAATATAATTTCATGAGAATCAATCCATTTCTCAAAGGAATAATACTGCGCTCTCTCAAAAGCCAATGCCGAATAAATTGACCTATCTTCATCATTTTCGATCATGTATTTCATCGCCAAATACAGGTTATTAATATTCTCTAATTTTGGATTATTATTTGGATCGTCTACTAAAATACCATAAGCACCTTTTTTGAATTTGTGTATTTTTTTATTGTACTTTAACTTCGGATCTAAAATTTCACGAGGACCAGTTTTACAGTTCGTAGATACTATTGGTAATTTGCAGTTCATTGCTTCAACTAATGCGTTTGGGAAGCCTTCTGAAATTGATGAAAGTACATAACAATCACTTGTAGAAAGAAGCTTTTCTGGATTAGAATGATAACCTACTAATTCTACAGAGTTTTCTAGACCTAATCTTGATATTTGATTTCTTATATTATATGTTTGATAATCATCTCCCTTACCAAGAATAATTAATTTACAATCAATTTGATTTGCTTTTAATAATTTCATTACTTCCAATAAAGTATTATAATTCTTTTCCGGTCTGTAGCTACCCATTGTTACAAAAGTGAACTTGTCATTTGTACGTTCCTGCTTAATTAGTTTATTATTAATATCATAACCATTTGGAATAGTATATGTTTTCTTTATAGTTAATTTATGATTAATATTGATGTAGTGCGTTAAGTCTTTCGATACACTTAATATTGCATTTGATCTAAAGAAAATATATTTTAATATCCAAATATGAAAAAAGTGAACTAAATTATTTTTTTTATTTAAATTCCCAAACCCTCGGATTGATATTATGGTTTTTTGTTTATTAGTAGTTAAAACATTTATAAGATTTGCTGAATTACCAAAACTATACATTATAACGTTAGGTTTGAATTCGTTTTTATATTTGTTTAGTCTGTATGTTCTAAGTAAAATATTTAATGCTTTAAAAATCCCTTTTTTGCTAGGGGAGTTTATTGAAAATAACTCCCCCTCGTATGGGTAATCTATATTATTATCATCAAATAAACAAATATTCACTTTGTAGCCTTTTTGACTAAATAAGTAACTTAGTCTTGAAACAACTCTTTCTGCTCCTCCTTTCCTCAAACTAGGAATAATAAGACAAATTTCTTTCATAATCATGAACTCCTCATATGTGATTTAGGTCCTTGTTTACATCTTTTTTGAAATCGGAAATAGTTCCTATTCGAGCGAATCATGACATTTTAGTATTGATAATCGTATATAATATTGGGATCAACTCTCTCATATCTTATAATTTAAATACCTATTCGGTTATTTAGTATATTTACGAGGTTTTTTACTTCAGGCTGGGTCTCCTGTTCTTAAAGCTAAGTTGATAAGTAGTTTTAAATTATCCTTCTAGAATAGTGAGTCTTACAAACAAAATTGATTTAATATCAGCTTTCAAACTATAAATATTCAATCCCCACCGCTAAGCCCGAATGAGGTTAACCTAACAAGAGATTAGCCACACGATAAACTACTTTGAAATATTAGTAGTTTATTCATTACCTCTGAAATTGTATATTTAGCGGGTTGTTATATCCCCGCTACAAATGAGCTTTTGCACTAAGGTGTATAGACTAGTTAGTCTAAGCAAACTTTAAATTTTCACAATAAGAAAAGGTGTGAAATGAATTCAATTTCTTGTAAACCTATTTAACCGATGATTTGTGAAAACTTTTCATTCCTAAAAATCACATATCAGGCCTTGCAAGAGCTATTCGAGTAAATGATTCACTATTTTTTGATTTATCTCTTTAATATTAAATTTTGATTCAACTAGCTTTCTACTTTCTAAAGCCATATTTGGTAACCCATCAATAGATATCATTCGTTTCATTGCTAAATATAAATCCTTTTCGTTTTGAGGTTTAACCAAGATACCATTTTTCCCATTCACAGTACTTCTACATCCTGGTGTATCGGTTGTAATTATTGGCCGACCGACTGCCATTGCTTCTAATGTAGATCTGGGTGTACCTTCAAAATATGAAGGTAAAACAAATATTGAGCTATTTATCAGTAAAGGGTATACATCTTGAACTACACCTATATATTCAATAACTGAGTTATTATTTGCTTCAATAATGGTCCTTTCTAAAGCTTTGTCTTCAATGGGACCTGCTAACTTAATATTCACTCTCGGATACTCTTTTCTAATTTTTTTCGCAGCATGTAAAAATTCATATACACCCTTTTCTTTAGATAGCCTACTTATCATCACAAAACTAAATTCACGAGGTAATTTTCTGAATTTAAATTTATTTAGATTCACACCTGACCCATTCACTAATGATGCTTTATGAATGTTTACCATTTTTTTATCAACAAATAAATTTAGATCTTCTTTGTTTTGAAATATTATTATTTTGGAGAATTTAAATGCAATTTTAAGAAGTGGAGAAAAAACTGCTCGTAAAATCCAATACTTCTTCTTATTATTTCTGAATATATTGCCAGCACCATTTATTACACAGACTATATTGTTAACACCTGCTATTTTAGCAGAAAAAACCATTAACGGGATTGATCGAACGCCATATACTAACAATGAATTTAAGTTTGCTTTTTTCAAGATCCTTATAGTGCTTATAAATGTTAGTACTTCCTTAAATAAGTTTATATTATTTTTTTGTACAGGTACTTCAATGAAAGTTATATTATTAGTTTCGTAGTCATAATGCTCTTTCTCATTGCTTTTACTTCCTATAAAACTAATCGAAGCTTCTTTTTGCAGCAATTTCAGCAATTCTATCCTACCTGTATTTGGCAAGAGAAAAATGTATAAAACGGCAGCGCTTTTTGCCATGCCACTCGTGAACCC
>NZ_JBHSGK010000001.1:0-208706 GCF_042654445.1 Bacillus daqingensis | reverse complement strand
TTGACAGAGAATGATTCATTCTCTTTCCTTCTTCTTGTCTTTTGTTTAGTTTTCAAAGGGCCGTGTTGCTCGGCGCCGCTCGTTTTGGCGACTTTATTAATTTACCACAGAGACACATGACCGTCAACAGAAAAAGTCAATTTTCTTCAAGTCTGCCGGGCGTTTGAGCGCCTGCTGTCTCAGCGACGATTATTAATATATCATAATAATTTCATCACGCGCAACAGCTTTTCTATAAAAAGATAAACTTTTTTAAAAGTGGCTTTTTTCTTCTATATAAGGGGAACCTGCAGGAAGGGTCAAATGCAGCGAAGCAGCCTGTGCAGCAATTCCCCTTCCTTGTCAAAACCCATCAAATTGAATCTGCCTTAGGAAGCGCCGGCCGGTAAAGCCGGTGCTGAATGGCCCCGCCTTTCGTCTTCCCAAACTGGACGGATACAAGTCCTTTTCTAACGAGATATTCCAGCAGCATGCTTAAATCCAGCGAGTATTCATGAAATGTCAGCCGCTCTTTTAACTCGTCTACGCTCCAAGCTTCCTGTTTTTCCTCCATAATAGACAGAAGGTGCGCACTGCCAAGCCTCATCTTAGTAGCAAGCTCAAATTCGTTTGCTAAAAGGAGCAGCTCCAACCGCTTTTCCAATGGTTCGGTACCGTTAACGAGCTCAGAGTACAATTTATGCACTTCAGGTTCAATTCGCCTGACCTGTTCCCAAACGGTCACTTCAGGATAATATCCTTTCTCAATCACAGAAAGACGGGCGAGGTGATGCAGCGCATGTACAATCTGATTAAACGAGTCAAGGTAATGCTTTTCCTGATACAGTGATTTTCCATCTGCAAAGCGCCTGACCAATTTTGCAAACTCCAGCCCTATCCGGGAATATCTGTCTGATTCAGGGAAATGAAGCATTCGCTCTCTAAACCTGTGCATGAATTCATTCCTGTCAAAAATGACTCTCCCATTGATGAGCCATTCCACGACACGGCGATTTGTACTTAGACGAACCCACTCCATTAACTGTTCACTGCTGACGAGATGCATCGCAGCCTTCATCCCGCGATACTCATAGTGCTTTATTTCCCACTGCCTGCTATCATCAGTAACGATGAGAATCACACCGTCAAAATAATCCGTTGCAGCATCCTCCAGCTTTTTCCCCTCCATCATGACGACAGCTAGCGTCTCGGGATCACTGGTACGGTCCTGATAAAGTTCGCGCAGAAATTCTCTCATGATAGAGCCTTCCTCCTATTCAATAAAACCTGCCTTTAAACTCCTGGTCAGGCTAGTATTCGACAACAACCGCCAGATTCCTCTTTCCCATCTCATGTTCACGACTTTTTTATATTTTCAGGGCCTTCTCTATGATATACTAGCGGTGAAGAAAGGCGTGATAGTTCAATGCTTACATTTACAAACAAAATAAACAAAATCCGCACGTTTGCTCTAGTGCTCATTTTTGCAGGTATCGTGATTATGTACGGTGGTTTATTCTTTCAGGCGAATCCGCTTGTGATGACAATCTTCATGCTGATCGGATTTCTTGCGATCATCGCCAGCACCGTCATTTATTTTTGGATTGGCATGCTTTCGTCAAAAGCGGTGCAGGTCACCTGTCCGGAGTGCAGCAAACCAACAAAAATGCTTGGCCGTGTTGATGCGTGCATGCATTGCAATGAGCCGTTGACACTTGATCCGACACTTGAAGGAAAAGAGTTTGACGAATCGTATAACTCCAAACGAAAAAGCAGGAAGTAGACAAGCGTCTACTTCCTGCTTTTTTAGTTAATGCTTTTGCCTGCAGTCTGGACAAGTCCCGTACACTTCCATACGGTGACTTCTAACGCGGAAACCGGCAACATGCTCTGCCAATGCCTCCACTTCATTTAATCCAGGATAATGAAAGTCAACAATTTTACCGCAGTCATCGCAGATCACATGATAATGATGGCTTGTGTTGCTGTCAAAGCGGCTGGAGGAATCTCCATACGTCAGCTCTCGAACCAGGCCGGCCTCTTTAAAGACTCTCAGGTTATTATAAACCGTCGCAACACTCATATTCGGGAATTTGTCTTCGAGCGCCTTGTAAATCTCATCAGCGGTCGGATGACTCTCACAATCGAACAGAAACTCCAAAATCGCGTGCCGCTGCGGCGTCATGCGAACCTTGGTTGATTTTAATGATTGAAGCGCTTCTTTTAGTTCGGCATTTTCCAACTTGCTCACCTCACAATTCGTGCATATCTCTCTCTATTCAGGTGATGAAAACGGCATTGATTGGATGATGGATCAGCTGCATCTAGAGATTCTTACATAATAATGGTTATAAACAGTATACCGAATGCATCACTTCGGTGTCAATTTTGACCCTTTAGAAAGGGAAGACTGTCGCGGGCATCAATCATAAAAGATATATATCGGTTGTGTTCCGGATTAGGTCTTCCACGCTTTTCTTCATAGCGGAGGCAGATATCTTTCATTAAGCTGTGTACCTGATTCACATCTTCCTCGGCAACCCCGATTAAAAATGTGGTGCTTCCTTTTCTCAGGAAGCCTCCGCTGCTTGCAAACTCCGTCATCCGGTAATCCGCCAGCTTAAGTCCTTCCTCCAGTACATCCCGATATCGATTTTGAACGATACAGATCATCAGCTTCACAGCTCGCACCCCTTTCAATATCCCCGATCAGGATCCACTTGGTTTATATATTCCCCATTCCCATGAAGAAAAACAGTAAGATTCTTTTCAAAAATATCCATCGCTCGCGGTTGATACATCGGCGAGATGCCTGACAAATGAGGAGTTACTGTAATAGCAGGGTGTGCCCAAAATGGGTGCTCCTTTGGAAGCGGCTCTTCATTGAACACATCCAGACAAGCATGCCGGAATTCGCCCTCATCGAGAGCAGTAATGATATCCTGCTCATTAACAGCATTCCCACGGCCCATGTTAATGAAAACAGCGCTTTGTTTCATCTGACGGAATTGTTCCAGGCTGAAGAAATCCTTCGTTTCGGCAGTTTTTGGAAGTATAGACAGGACATAATCGGCTGTATGTAAGGCTTCAGGAAGTTTGGAGACGTGCAGCAATTCATCAAAATAAGGACTCTCGCCACCACTTCTGTTTATACCGGTTACATGCATGCCGAACGCTTTAGCAAGCTTAGCCGTACGTGTTCCGATCGCTCCGGCTCCCGCAATCAGCAAAGATGATCCGTACAGCTCATGCATGACCGGCTCTCTGCTCCATCGGTGTTCTTTTTCCTGCTGCTGCACAATCGCTGTTTTCCGGGCAACGTGAAGCATCATGTGCATGCTGTATTCAGCCATTGGAATAGCATGAATGCCTTTCGCATTCGTCACAAGTATGTTTTTAGCTGCCACCTGCCTGAATGGCATTTCATCCATGCCGGCCGATACGATCATAATCCATTTAAGACGAGATGCGGATTCGACATGCCAAGGCTCCATATCTTCTCCATAAGTAATAAAAACATCTGCATCTTTTAAATCAGCTTCCGCCTGTGACATATTTTCGTGCCAGCGGAACTCATGTTCTTGAAACCGCTCCTCTAAGCGAGAGGTAATATCATGATGAATATTTCCTGACGATACAATTTTCACCTGTGGCCACAACCTTCCTGACTTATTCCTCCAGCATTAAGCTAAATTGATACTGACTCGATCTGGTTTCGCCCTCTTCTCTCCAGTTAACGAGCATACGTGCTTCGATCTGTGAAGCCGAACTGCAGACGCTGCACGCTTCGCGGTGAATGAGCTCATCTTCAAATGAATCCATCTCTAAATCCTGAAAATAAAAGCTAACATTTGAACTGTCGACGAATACCTCCAGCATGTCGATCGAATCCGGTTCGAACTCTCTGTCTTCAGCAGGACTAAGTCTGAAGCCGATCTCCGCTTCATCACCTTCCCCTTCGACAAACAAAACCGCATCCCAGTATGCATCTGAGGCATCACTTCGGTGATCCGGATCGAAAGGACCTTCATAATCATCCTGCAGAAAATATAATAGAGCTCCGACAACAACGGAAATCAGTATAAACGGAAGCACCTGCTTCATCCGGATCCCACCTTTCCTACTTACTATAGTAGCAGACTCCTGCATGGAATTCAGCCGCAAAGCAGGAACCGCCCTCCGCAGTCTGTTCAAATGATACAATGACAGAAATAATCGTTTCCGTTAAGGGGTTGGCATCTATGAAGAAAATGTTCATACTGGCTCTTCTATGGCTTACAGCCTGCTCAGCCGAAGAAGCATACGAAGGCCGCACAGCTGGTCCCTCCGACGGGTTTGGACGAATTCTTTTTACCGCAGGCGATACATTCGGACCGGCTATTCAGGAAGACCGCTCCAGACATCCGCTTGAAGGATATGAGGCTGAGGCATTTCACCTGATGCAAGGAGAGGAAACAGCGATATATGATGCTGTTACAGGAGAAGAAGTTGACTCTGATACATTCATGCCGAATCAACGGCTGAGCATCTATCCGCCGCCGGAGAAAGCTGGACACAAAACTCCCCTCCAACGCTATTTAACCTACCAGCCACGATTCCTTCCAGCCTATATCCCGGAAGAGATTGCTGTTCATCCGCTTGAAGAAGAAGATGTAACGACTTTTTACCAGCCTGTACGGGACGGAGACTTCCGCTTGATCGGCCGCGGATTAAGTGAAGAAGAGCTTTTATATCAGCTGCAGGGCATCCCTTCTATGCTTCAGGAAAGGGAGCGCTTTTCTGCCGAACTGCTCGAACAGCAGCAGGCTGCCCAGCTCGAGTACAACTGGGTGCTGCTGACATCAGACGGCCTGGCGGCTCAGGTTGACAGTCCGATGGACATCATTGGTTTTTTCGAAGAAAGAGCGGAGGAGGATGACACATGAAGCTGATTATTGCGCTCGCTGCACTGCTTCTTTTCCTTTCCGGTTGCAGTCAGGATGAAGAGCAGACGCTCGAGGGCCGTTACATGTTCACTCTTTCCATGGAAGGCAGTTTCCAACTATTTGTTGAGGATTCGTATACCGGGTCTTCCTACCGTTACTTAAACGGGCTGCAGACTTCACTCCCGGTCATGTATGAGGCTGAATCGTATTTGATTCATACGACGGAGGAGACTGTTTTTACTGATCTCGACACCGGTGAATCTGCCCTGATGAGCGAGATTGATTTTCCGCTCCACTGGCCGAATCAGCACCTGGAAATCCGCGTTTCAGAAGAGATTGAGCCCTTTACCCGAACACTGGAAAGACCCGTCACAGAAGAATCCCGCCTGTTCCCGATTTATACTGCTGAAGAAATTAAAGCCCATCCATACACATCCGAAGATTTTATTGAAGTGCATACACCGGTTGAAGACGATCATTATATGCTGTTTTTATTTGATGAAAATTTCAATAGAGAATACTTGCTCATTTTAGATGAGTTCGGCTCGCAGGCCGGCGAACGCTACGGGGTCTACATCGACGTTAACTATTATGCACCGGATTATTTTGAGACCTTTATGGAAATCGACGATACGCCGTCCTATCTCGTTCTTTCCTCCGCAGGCGAAGCGATTCGTACGTCGGACTGGGAAGAGATACGCAGCTGGTTTTCAACGGAAGCCGGAATTGGCATGCCGAGAGAGGGAGATCCTGCTTGGAGAGAGCTGCTCTATTAGTACGCGTCGACACGAATGAGTGTGCATGATACAATCTTTCCGACAGATACGAGTGTAATGGAAGGAGAACATCATGCATACATACGAACAATCTGAAAAGCTTTTTCATGAAGCAAAGCAAGTCATTCTTGGAGGAGTCAACAGTCCATCGAGAGCCTATAAAGGCGTAGGCGGCGGTACGCCTGTGTTTATGAATCGCGGAGAGGGCGCTTATTTCTGGGATGAAGACGGCACCCGCTACATTGATTACCTGGCTGCCTACGGACCGATAATTGCTGGACACGCCCATCCGCACATCACCCAGGCAGTTAAGGACGCTGCAGAAGACGGCCTGCTTTACGGAACTCCAACCAGACACGAAAACATCTTTGCGTCCATGCTGAAAGAAGCGATGCCGGCACTGGATCGTGTTCGATTCGTCAATTCCGGCACAGAAGCTGTTATGACAACAATCCGCGTGGCGAGAGCATTTACTAACAGAACGAAAATCATTAAATTTGCCGGCTGCTATCACGGTCATTCCGATCCGGTTCTTGTGGCAGCCGGTTCGGGACCATCGACGACCGGCCATCCTGATTCTGCTGGTGTTACGGCCGCAACAGCTGCGGAGATGATCACAGTTCCCTTTAACGATGCAGATGCTTTAGAGCAGGCCCTGCATCGGTTTGGTGAAGATATTGCAGCTGTCCTTGTCGAGCCGATTGTTGGCAACTTCGGAATTGTCGAACCGCATCCCGGTTTTCTCGAACAGGTTAATCACCTTGCTAAAGGAAATGGCTCGCTGGTGATTTACGATGAGGTTATCACAGCGTTCCGCTTTATGTACGGCGGGGCTCAAGATAAGCTGAACGTCTATCCGGATTTAACTGCTATGGGCAAAATAATTGGCGGCGGTCTTCCGATCGGAGCATATGGAGGCAGACGCGACATTATGGAGCAGGTTTCTCCGATGGGAGCCGCCTACCAGGCTGGCACGATGGCTGGAAATCCAGCTTCTATGCGAGCAGGAATTGCTTGTTTGGAAGTGCTGCAGGAGCCAGGACTTTATGACAGGCTTGACCGCCTGGGAGCAAGACTGGAACAAGGGCTCACGGCCGCTGTCGCAGAAGCAGGCATCCATGCGTGTATAAACAGGCTTGGCGGTGCGCTTACAATCTACTTCGGGGTCAACCGTGTGACGAACTATGAGGAAGCAGATGCTTCTGATACGGACATGTTTGCAGCTTTCTTTAAATTGATGCTGAAGGAGCGCATCAACCTTGCTCCCTCTAAATTTGAAGCTCTCTTTTTAACGGCAGCCCATACGGAAGCCGATATCGACGAAACAATCAGCGCTGCGAGAAGAGCATTTCAAGCGATGAGCTGAGCCTTTCTTGTCAATGACAGGAAGCGGGTGTATGATGAATAGAAAGGAAGGCGACCCGGAGCATGTGCAGCCGGGTCCTTTTTGCAAGCAGCTTTCCAGCTGACTTCAACACGAAAAAGAAAGGAAGTACACATCTTATGAGGCTCGGAGCCCGGATGTTTAAAACTGGTCTGGCAGTGACACTGGCCCTTTATGCGGCGATGTGGCTGGATTTTACAACTCCTGCCTTTGCCGCACTTGCGGCTTTTTTTGCTGTTCAGCCATCTCTGTATAAAAGCATCACCTTAATTTGGGATCAAATTCAAGCCAACATTATCAGCGCAGTGCTGGCAGTCACGTTCGTGCTCACATTTGGTCCGGAGCCGTTCGTGATCGGTGTCGTAGTCGTCCTGATCATTGCCATTCATATTCGCTGGAGACGTGAGGCGATCATTCCTCTCGCCGTTGTGACCGCAGTTATTATCATGGGCAGTCCTACTGACGACTTTCTTCCTTTCGCACTGGATCGGTTTCTGCTCATTATGATCGGCGTCTTTGCTGCATCTGCGGTTAACATGATTTTTCTACCGCCTAACCATGAAAACCAGCTTTATCACAAGCTGACAGCAGCGAATGATGAAATTATTCAATGGATCCGGCTCATCCTTCATCATGAAATTGACTACAGCACCCTTAAACAGGATCAGGATAAAATTCGCACGTCGATTCAAAAACTTGATACGCTCTTTGATCTGTACCGTCAGGAACGCAGTCTGTTCCGAAAAAAAGAGTACTCCCGTATGCGCAAAATTGTCCTGTTTCGTCAAATGATCCGCACGACGTCGAAAGCAGAAAATATTCTTGAAAGTCTTGCGAGACATGATCATGTGACACATCAGCTCCCCCCTGAAGTAGAAGAAGTGATTCAGCATCAGCTGGATGCGCTGACAAATTATCACGAGCGGATTATGCTCAAATATATGGGCAAGGTTCGGCCACAGTCGTTTACGATGGATCTGGAAGAAGTAACGGAGGGACGAGCCTCGCTCGTAGAGATATTTATGAATTCGGAAAAACACGTCGAATTCAAACATGAAACGTGGATTCATTTTCTTCCCGTAATCGCGCTGATCATTGAATACTCCGAAGAGCTTGAACATCTCGATAAGCTGGTAGACGGATTTTTCACGTATCATACGGAAGATAACGAAGTAGATATTGCAGCAAAAGAACTGTAGGACTGGAAGCCTTCACGCGATACGAAAGCCGAATTCAGATCTTCGGAACATTTAATTGAAGCGTACATCGTGGACTTGGTATGTCATCCCAATGTTAAGCAGCAGGAATACATGAGCGAAGTGGAACCTGCATGCTCAAAGCGAAGAATCTTTTGCCGTCATCCACCCCCTGATGTATCTTTCAGCTGAAAAATCATTTTTGTTAAACGTTTATTCATTTCTCAGTCCTTTTTCGCTTATCTAATCTGCCGCGGGGCACGATTCAGAATCCTTTGTCCGGGTCGGAAGGGCACGGCTTATGCCTTTGATCCTCAGAACGGCTTCGGTCGTTCGATTTGCAAATGAGTACCAGAGCCGCAAAGAATTTTGAGACTGCTTGTTGTGCCTCTGGCGAACGCTGTAAAACACTGGCCTGACGATTGTGTTTCATTGTTGTGCAGGAAAGGTTCAAACACTCGCAGCTGGATCGATCCAATGTGAAATCAGGCGTTCCACTTGTCCGGTCAGCTTCCGAAGCCGGAAGGACCCAGCTCAAACAGGGAGAAGATCCGGCGGACAAGAAAGAAAAGCCGCGCCCGTGCTCTCCGGAGAGCGAGTGACCGCAGCTGCAGGAATAGTCATTCAGACAGACTTTATCGACGCACATACAAAAACGAGCCGGCAGCGGCTCGTTTTTGTATGTAGCTATTTGCATCCAATTACCGGTAGTGTCACGACTCTTTTTTTGAGACCGCAATGGCCCGCGAAATGCCTTGACGGAAAGAGAATTTTCCGTACATCAGTACGCCGCCTTTGTATACCCTCGCTGCTGCCAGGTTGATTAATACGGCACTCGTGATCAGCAGGAAGATGATAAGCGCAATTTCCCAGGCAGGTACTGTTTCCATGCCAATTCGCAGAAACAGAAGCTGCGGTGTAAAAAACGGCACGTAGGACAGGATGCGAAACACCGTTAATTCCGGTGCATTCAGTGCAACGATCGAGATAAAAAATGCAATCATCGCCAGGAAAATAATTGGCTGCATTGCCTGATTAGCCTCCTCGGCACGGCTGACAAGCGCACCTGTCATCGCTGCAAGCCCTCCGTAAAGGACATAACCTAAGGCGATAAAAAGAAGGGCGTAGCCTAAAAGGGAATAGTCAAGTACCTCATTGAGAATAAATGAGACCGTCTCCTCTCCGCTCAGCCAGGCCCCTGCCGCAGCTGCAGCAGCCACAGCAGATAGATTGACCAAGCCGGCTAATCCAATCCCCGCAAGCTTGCCAAACATTTGGGTCACTGGAGACACGCTGGAGACAATCAGCTCCATCACTCTTGACGATTTCTCTGCAGCTACCTCTGTCGCAATCATTGATCCAAAGGATACGACGATTAAATAGATAACAAACACGAGCCCGTAGACCATCCAATACGATCCAGAAAAGGCTTCGGGCCGCTCCTCCGCTCCGGGAAGCGGTGATTGACTGACATCTACTCCTCCATAAAGCGGAGCTGCCTCCGACTCATCAAGCTCCAGCACCTGCTCTGCATAAAGCGAAGCCTGAACACGGTCCAGAGCGTCAGCCGTCGTCTGAGCGAGGATCGCCTGCTCGCCACTAACGAGAAGATTTGCTTGAAGTGCTGCTGCCTCTCCCGAAATGATCAGCGCCGCACCATTTCCTTCTTCAGCCCGTCGTTCCGCTTCATCCGCTGATGAAACAAGCTCCGCTTCCATTGCCTGCTGCTCCTGAAACCGTTCTGCAGCCGCTCCATCCCACACCGACTCATCCGCAACGTAAACTGTAGTCCCTTCATCGGAAGCCGTCGTTTGAAGCAAAGTCGGGATAAGAAAGAACGCCATGATTAAAAAGGCCATGACAGCAGTAGATATTAAAAAAGATTTTGACGTAATTCGTCTGACTGCAGTGTGACTGACCGTAATCCAAAAGCTACGCATGTTCTTCGCCCTCCATCTGATCGACGAAGATTTCATGCAGGGATGGCTCCTGCAAATCAAATTTCTTCAGCCATGTCGACTCAGAGCAGCGGCGGAAAACACGTTCAGCTGCTTCCGCTCCGCTAACCTGTACAATCGTTTCAAGCTTGCTCGTATGAACCTGAAGCACGCCGGGAAGCCCTTCAAGCTCGGGTAAATCATCTGCGCCTCTGACAGCAATCCGTTTAACAGGATAAGAAGCCTTAATATCAGTCAGCTTGCCTTTTAAAATAACGTTTCCTTTTTTAAGCATCATCAATTCGTCACAAAGCTCTTCTACATTATGCATTTGGTGACTGGAGAACAGAATGGTCGTACCTTCTTTCTGCAAATCTAACACAGCTTGCTTCAGCATGTCTGAATTCACAGGATCCAGTCCGCTGAACGGTTCATCTAAAATAAGCAGCTCTGGTTTATGCAGTACAGAAGCCATGAACTGTATTTTTTGCTGATTCCCTTTGGACAGCTCCTCTACCCGGCGGTTCTCATATTCTTCAATTTGAAAGCGCGCAAGCCAGCGGCGCATTTCCTCAAAAAACGTTTTTTTCGGCATACCTTTGAGCTTCATAAAATAATGAAGCTGCTGTTTAACGGTCAGCTTCGGGTAAAGGCCTCTTTCTTCGGGAAGATAGCCGACCAGTCTGGTGCGCCGATAGTCTAGCCGTTCTCCATGCCATTCAGCCTTGCCTGCAGATGGATCAATTAATCCTAATATCATGCGAAATGTAGTCGTTTTACCGGCACCATTTGATCCAAGCATGCCGAAAATGGTTCCTGCTTGAATTTCAGCCGAGAGCGCGTGAACAGCCGTTTCTTCTTGAAAGGTCTTTGTTAATTGACTGAGCTTGAGTCCCATTCCGGCAGCTCCTTTCTTTCTGCAGTTTGCTTGCTGTTTCCATTAACCAAGCTTCTGAATTGAGAATAGCTTTTTGTACCGCCCGTCGAGCTTCATAAGTTCATCATGTGTACCTGTTTCTGCGACCTGGCCATTCTCCATCACAATGATCTTGTCCGCATGTGTCACAGTGGACAGACGGTGGGCAACGAGAAAGGTTGTCCGGTTTTCGGCAAGCCTTAAAATAGAGTCTTGAATCAGCTTTTCACTTTCGAGATCAAGGGCAGAAGTCGCTTCATCAAATATTAAAATGCTCGGGTTTTTCAAAAACACTCGTGCGATTGCCACGCGCTGCTTTTGTCCGCCTGATAGTTTGACACCGCGCTCCCCGATTTTCGTTTCATAGCCGTCCGGCATTTCCTGAATAAATCCGTCGGCATTTGCAGCCCGGGCAGCTTCATACACCTGTTCGTCAGTTGCTTCAGGATTTCCCATGCGAATATTGAACATGATCGAATCGCTGAAAATAATGTTATCCTGCAGGACCATACCGATTCTGTCGCGAAGGGTTCTTACTTGATAATCTTTGACGTTCACTCCGTCTATCTTTACAGCACCTTCATTGGCATCATAAAATCGCGGAATCAAGCTCATAATAGTACTTTTTCCGCCGCCGCTCATGCCAACAACCGCAATGGTTTCTCCTGCTTCGGCACGGAAGCTAACTTCATGCAGCACTTCTTCTTCGTCATAACCAAACGAAACACGGTCAAAAATCACTTCACCGTTTCCGCTTTTATATGGCTTTGCCTGCTCGTGATCTTTAATATCATACTTCTCATCAACCAATTCAAACATCCGGTCCATCGACGCGATTGATTGAACGAGTGTTGTCGAGGAGTTAACCAGCCTTCTGAGCGGATTATATAACCGATCCATATAAGCGGTAAAGGCAACGAGCGTACCGACGGTCAGATCGGCTTGAATAACCAGCACTGCAGCAGTGAAGATGACGATAAGCGGAGCGATATCCGTGATGGTGTTCACGACCGCAAAGGTTTTGGCGTTCCACTTCGTATGATCTACAGCACGGTTTAAAAAATTGTTGTTTTGCTTGCCGAACTCTTCCTGCTCATGGTTTTCAAGGGCAAAGCTTTTAATGACGCTGATTCCCTGCAGCCGTTCATGCAGGTGTCCCTGCACGTCGGCCAGCGCCTGCGACCGCTTTCTCGTTAAATCACGCAGTCTGGCATAAAAAAACTTGATCGACAGCGCGTAAAACGGCAGCAGCGCTACAGCTGCAAGCGTCAAGAGCGGATCCAGTGTCAGCATGATAGCAATTGCAACGATGATCGTAAACATGTCGAGCCAAATGTTCATCATGCCCGTCATGATAAACGTCTTCGTCTGCTCGACGTCATTGATCACCCTCGAAATGATTTCACCTGATTTGCGGTTGGCGTAAAACTTTAAGCTCAGCTTTTGCAGGTGGCTGAATAACTGATCCCGAATATCATATAAAATTTTATTCCCGGTCCACTGGGCAAAGTACTGTCTGTAGTACTCGACCGGGGGCCGGATAATTAAAAAGATAAATAACGCCCCGCCCATCAGCCAATAAAGCATGGTCATCTGTTCAGCGACTGCAAGACCTTCTCCGCCAATGATATCATCGATAACGAATTTCAAAATCAGCGGCGTTAAGAGCGGAATTCCAAATTTCAGCATACCGATAAAAACGGTAATCAATATTTCCTTCCAGTAAGGACGAATAAACTGCATATAACGTTTAATACTATCCAAGCAAAGTGCCTCCTATCTTCAGCAGTCCGGACGGTCTAAAGGCGCCATAACGGACACATGCCGTCATGACGCCTTTCACAAGCTCCGGCTGGATGATCAGCGGTGCTGAAGAAATCGTTCATACCAGTACTCAATAAATCCGGGTTCAAATGGTCCTTTTTGCGAGCTGATCCAGGACACGAGCTCATCAACTGCACGATGCAGGATAGGCTCTACTTCCTTAGGATAGTTCATTTGCTTTTTGTGGATATCAAATTCATCCTCGTCCAGCAGCTTATAGGTCATATCCGGAAATACTTTAATATCCAAATCGTAATCAATATACTTTAACGCTTCCGAATCATACGTAAATGGAGTCCCTAAATTACAATAGTAATAAATGCCGTCATTACGAATCATGCCGATGACGTTAAACCAGCTGTTCGCAGTAAAATAGCAAATGGCAGGCTCTCTCGTCCGCCAGTGTCTGCCATCCGATTCATAGACGAGTATCCGGTCGTTTCCACCAATTACTTCCTGACTCGTGCTTTTTAAAATCACCGTCTCTTCCCAGACGCGGTGAAGACTTCCATCGTGCTTGTAGCTTTGAACTTCGATCGTACTTCCAACTGTCGGAAAATCCACGCGGCCTCTCCTTCCTGTCATCTGGCCGCCGGTTTTCGGTGGGTCACCATCCTGTCCTCCGGATGCAGATAAAGGTCAAACGGTGGTTCCTCACGCAGGTAATTTTTCAATTTGAAATAGCTGATCGGACTAGTCTGATCGCTGCCCTTAAGCGGCAGCTCTCCGGTTTCAAGAAAATATTGGTCGCATGCAATCTGAGCATGATCGATCAATCTCGGCGTATCCGGTTCTTCAAACAGCTCGAATGTCTCTTTGGACATGTAAAAAGGGCGGTCCGGTAAGCCGTTCAAATAAGGAATAAGCAGCTCCGCATCCAGTTCGTTACCGGATGTGACGAGCGTTCGCAGTGAAATTCCCGGTCCGGCAGACTCAGCAAACGCGTTAACTGCCTGCCGAACCTCCTCCAGTGAGCAGGAGATGACTTCCGGCTCCTGCTGTGCTTTATCTCGGCCCTGCTTTTTCTGCTTCCGTCTGAACATGACGCCCTCTCCTTTAGCAGTGATTACCTGTTTCGATAAACCGGCGGATAAACATCATAGTATCGGTTCCTGAATATTCCCTTTTATTATACTATTGTTTGGCGCCGGATGCACAGAAGAATCACCGTTTACGCCAGAAGCGATATTCCGCCGTCGACGATGATCGTTTGTCCTCTTACCATATACGCTTCATCGGAGACGAGAAATTTCACAGCAGCTGCCAGATCCTGCGGTTCTGTAATACGGCCTGCAGGCGTCCGGGATGCTGCATCGCCAAGCAGTTCATCACGATTTGGGAAATGCGTCAGCGCATCAGTGTCCACTGCTCCACCGGACACTGCATTCACACGAATTCCTTTCGGAGCCAGTTCAACTGCCATGTAGCGGGTAAGTGCTTCAACAGCAGCTTTGGAGACTCCAACTGTTGTATAATTGGGCAGGTAGCGGATCGATCCGAGCGAGCTCAGGCTGACGATCGCTCCGCCATCCTTCATGCGTTCAGCTGCTTTTTGACTTACGAACAGCATCGCTCTGCTGTTGATGTTCATCGTCCAGTCCCAGTGGCTTTCTTCGAGCTCCATCAATGGACGAAGGACGCCGGAGGCTGCATTATTGATCAATACATCAATGCTGCCGACCTTCTCATCAATCTCCTGAAACATCTCATCAAGCTTTTCGGTTTTTGCGATATTTGCCTTGATTGCAAACGCTCTGCGGCCCTTAGCCTCAATTTCTTTTACCGTTTCATCCGCCTTTGCCCGGCTTCTCGCATAATTAACGATGATATCGTATCCGGCATCTGCCAGGGTCAGTGCAATTTCTTTGCCAATGCCGCGGCTGCTTCCAGTAATCAGTGCTGTTTTTCGATTTTCCATTTCAGATCAATCCTCCAAAATAAACGGTCTCTCCGCTATTGTTCCTCAGTTGCATCATTTTGTCCAGATGAGAATAGATCAGGATAGAAAAACAGCGCCATACAGCAAAGCTGCGGCAATAACGAACGCTGGATGTACCTTGCGGATTTCGAGCAGGTAGTAACTGGCTCCCAGCAAGAAAACCGTCTGCAGCCAGCCGCTGTCCGTATAGGACGTTTCTAAAAATCGGAACGTCATGACGCCGAGCAGAACCGCTATTGTCGGCCTTACAATAGCTGATAACTTTTTCACTTTCGGTGAATCTTTAAAGCGGAGCAGAATGCTTAGCAAAATGATCATCAAAATAAGCGATGGTGCGACGGTGGCAAACAAGGCGATCCCTGCCCCTAAAATACCGCCTTCCACGAAACCGATATACCCTGCCATTTTTGTCGCGATTGGTCCGGGCAGCGCATTGCCTAATGCAAGCACCTCGCCAAACTCCTCTACCCCCATCCATTCATAGCGGTGCACTACCTCGTACTCAATCAGCGGAATTGTTGCTGGCCCGCCGCCATAACCGACAATACCAGGAATGAAAAACGCCAGAAATATTTCCCAGTAGATCATGTGCGGTCACCTGCCTTTTTTACCGGTTTTACTAGTACAAAGAGAATAAGCGCGGCAATGACGATCGCTGGATGAACTCCAGCCAATTCTGTAAGGGCTACAGAAGCTACCGTCAGCAGAATAACTACTTTCCACCCAAGATCTCCTTTTGCTTTCGTTAAAAACCCCCACGTCAATACACCGAGCATGACTGCTACAACGGGCATCACACCTTGCGTCATCCCTTGCACCCAGGCATATTCCTGGAACGAAGCCAGCGACACGAGCAGCGCGATCATTAAGATAACCGTCGGAACGATGGAAGCAACGATGGCATTTAAAAGTCCGGCAGTTCCTGCGACCCGGTATCCGATATAACCTGCCATCTTTGTGGCGATCGGACCTGGCAGCGTATTCCCAATTGCCAGAATATCCGAGAACTCTTCATCGTTCATCCATTCGTAGGTTTCAACAGCTTCCTTTTGAATAAGGGGAATGGAAGCTGGTCCGCCTCCATATCCGAGCATTCCGACTCTGAAAAAAGCCATGAACAGCTCTTTTTGTACTCCCATTCGATTTCACCTCACTACATTGAACTAAGACTTACTGTAACAGCTACTAACCTGCCGCGGTTTTCAGAACCGTTCCATTTCACAGTTACCATGATTTTGCGCACAGCCGTGCGAAAAGAAGAAGCCGTCCAACTGTACAAATTGGACGGCGGTTACGAGCTTGCAGGCAGAAGGTCTCTGTGATCAGTAAGCGGCTACGCTTCCATCTGTTCTGGGCTCCGTTCCACCTTGCAGTACGCCTGTTTTCGGATCTTTCCAAATGATCTGGCCTCGTCCGAACATACCTGAATCATGCGTCAGCTGCACTTCATGGCCTCTTGCAGCAAGTGCTTGAGCAATATGGTTTGGCACGCTGTGCTCCAGTACAACTTTTTTACCGCTCATCCACTGCCATCTTGGTGCATCGAGAGAAGCCTGTGGATTGAGACCGAAATCGATCGTATTCATGATCATCTGCATATGCCCCTGCGGCTGCATAAAGCCTCCCATTACGCCGAATGGACCGATAGCCTCCCCATTTTTCGTAAGGAAACCCGGAATAATAGTGTGGAATGTTTTCTTTCCGGGCTGCAGCGCATTATCATGGTTTGGATCAAGACTGAAGTTATGGCCGCGGTTTTGCAGTGCAATACCGGTCCCTGGGACAACGGCTCCTGAACCAAAGCCCATGTAGTTACTCTGTATAAAGGACACCATATTGCCATCGCCATCTGCTGCTGCGAGGTAGACAGTGCCTGAAGCAGAAGGATCTCCAGCTTCCGGCGTCAGTGCCTCGTCACCGATCAGGCTGCGGCGCTCAGCAGCATACTCTTTTGATAAAAGCGCCTCAACGCTTCTGCTCATATGCTTTTCTTCAGTGATATAGGTTTCTCCATCTGCAAATGCCAGCTTCATCGCTTCTATTTGATGATGATACGTAGCTTCATCTTCCCGGGCGGCGAATGAATCATCCTTCAGCATGTTCAGGGCCATCAGCGCGACGAGCCCCTGGCCGTTGGGTGGTATTTCCCACACATCGTAGCCCTTGTAGCGGACTGATATCGGCTTAACCCACTCCGGCTTAAACGCTTCCAGATCCGACTTTCGAATATAGCCTCCGTGCTTCCGTGAAAAGGAGTCCAGCTTGTCGGCAAGCGAGCCGCTGTAAAAAGAGGCAGCCTTTGTTGAAGCAATTTCTTCAAGTGTCCTTGCATGATCCTCGGAGTGCCACATCTCTCCTGCCTGCGGCGCCTTGCCGTCAGGCGTAAAGATTCGATACCATTCGTTAAATTCTTCCCCCTGCCAAGCCTTTTGGTAAGCAACAGCTGCTTTATTCCAGTACTTCGCCAAAGTAGGGCTGAGCGGGAATCCTTCACGGGCAAGCTTCACAGCTGGAGCCAGCGTTTCTTCAAGAGTCAGCTTCCCAAACTTCTCTGAGAGTTCCGCCCATGCAGCCGGTGCTCCTGGAACGGTGACAGGTGTCAGCCCGAACTTAGGTATCTCTTCCACTCCTGCTGCTTTCAGCGTTTCAATAGACAGCTTTTCCGGGGCCTGGCCGCTGGCATTTAATCCATGCAGTTCATCCTTCATCCAAACGAGCGCAAATGCGTCGCCGCCAATCCCGTTCGATGTCGGCTCTACAACTGTAAGAGCTGCTGCTGCTGCCACCGCCGCATCAACGGCGTTGCCTCCCTGCTTTAATATATCAAGTCCAGCCTGTGCAGCCAGCGGCTGGGATGTTGCGACCATCCCATTTTTTGCAAACGTTACATTTCGGGTTGATGCGTAGGGATACGTATGTGCCTGATCTGTATTCATGAATGAACCATCTCCTCACATTGCTTTTATCTTACTGTATCACATCCGAGCGCAAAAATTAACACAATGTTAATATATATCAATAAAAAATAACTAATTGTCAAGTAAATACCGCAATTAATATTCTTTTATGTCACAACCTCATGAGCAGGAGACTCATCATGAGAACGAAAGTTTCCGTTCTAGATATGAATTAGAAATTGGATCGCGATTGACCGCCGTCTACATTCAGTGTAGCTCCAACGATCCATGAAGCTCTCTCTGAGCAGAGAAAAACAGCCGTATCCGCTACTTCTTCCACAGTTCCAAATCGGCCCGCGGGAATTTCCTGCTCGACAAATCGGTTTATCTTTTCCGGATTTTCATCGAGCCGCTTCTGCCAATTGCCAGTCGGATGCAGGATGGAGCCCGGCGCGATTCCGTTTACGCGGATCCCGTCTTGTATTACCTCATCAGCGAGTGATTTTGTCATGCTGATCATGGCAGCCTTGGCGCTGTTATAGCTCGGCTTCCCGCCGGACTCCCGTCCAAAGATGGATGAAATATTGAGGATGGCTCCGCCGCCATGCTGCTTCATTTCAGCGCAGGCAAGCTGGGCATAATGCAGCGCTGAAAAATAGTTCAGCTCCATCGCTCCGCGAAACGTATCGACCGGTGTATCAAGGTGCGTGCTCCCGGCGGATCCTCCGGCATTGTTAACAAGAATATCAATGCCGCCGAGTAAACGTAGAGCTTCATTAAAGCTCTTTTCGCGCTCCGCCTCGTTCGATACGTCCGCCTGAATCGTTTGTAGTCCAGAAAGCTCAGAAGCGGCCTGCTTTAAAGCGTCTCCTCCTCTCGCAATAACAGCTGTCCTGGCACCTTCTTTTATAAATGCCTCTGCAATACCGTAGCCGATTCCTTTTGATCCGCCTGTAATAAGTACTCGTTTATTAGTAAGGTTCAATTCCATCATGATTCCTCCAGTAAGGCTATTATTTTTTGGTGCGACACAGGAAACGCTTTTTGCTTCAATTCATCAACCGTTAGCAGCTGCTGTGCCTTCTCAAGCTTTTGTACATCGTGTACGGTTTGGTATACATCCATTTCCCAAACAAGATGGGAAAAAACGTGTCTGATTTGGGTGAGGTTTTCCCAGCTGCTTTCATCGACAGCCGGCAGCCCGTCCAGCCCCTCTTCAGAATGTGGAAATTGCCACATGCCTGCAAGCAGGCCGGTATCGGGACGCTTTTCTACCAGGTAGCGGCCCCTGCTGTCCCGAACAACACCTACTGAAAGTTGAACAGAACGCGGAGCTTTTTTCTTAGCTTTTACTGGCAGAAATTCCTGTACGCCTTCCTTTCTGGCCGAGCAGTGCTCTGCGACTGGACAAAGCAGGCAGGCAGGCTTTCGCGGAAGACATACGACAGCACCCAGCTCCATCAAAGCCTGTGTGTAATCGCCCGCTCTATTTTCCGGCAGTAAATCACGCGTAATCGCTTCAAACTTTTTTCGGGAAGCCGGCTTTGCAATATCGTCATAAATGGAAAAGATCCGGGACAGCACCCGCATGACGTTTCCATCTACCGCTGGAGCCGGAACGTTGTATGCGATCGACAAAACAGCTCCGGCCGTATACGGTCCGACACCCTTCAGCGCAGCGATCTCCTTTTCTGTAGAGGGCACGATGCCGTTGTAGTCATCTCTAACCTCTTTCACAGCTTGATGAAGGTTTCGCGCTCTCGAATAGTAGCCAAGCCCTTCCCATGCTTTCAGTACGTCTTCTTCATCTGCATCGGCAAGAGCTTCAAGCGTAGGGAATTTTGTCAAAAAGCGTTCGTAATAGGGAATAACCGTATCCACTTTTGTTTGCTGAAGCATGATTTCGGATACCCAGATCCGGTAGGGATCTCTTTCCCTTCTCCAAGGCAGGTCACGCTTTTCGTTATCGTACCAGTCCAGCAGATCGGACTGGAATTTTTTCGTATCTATAATTTGCACGTTGAAAACTCCTCTTTTGAAACAGTAGAAAAAAGGGTACACTTATGTATACTTACAGGATCTGCTGATGGAGGGAACCTTATGGATACAGCAACTCATGTCGTCATGGGAGTAGCAATCGGCGGGCTCGCTACCCTGGACCCGGTCGTATCCCAAAACCCCGCAATGACTCAGGCAGTCATGATCGGAGCCATCGTCGGATCTCAGGCTCCGGATTTTGATACTGTATTAAAATTAAAAAATAACGCCGTTTATATTAAAAACCATCGGGGCGTTACGCACTCTGTTCCCTTCTGGTTTATTTGGCCGACGCTCATTACGATCATGCTGTTTATGATCATGCCGCCTCTGAATTTGTATCATGTGTGGATGTGGACCTTTTTTGCCGTGTTTCTTCATGTATTTATTGATATCTTTAACGCGTATGGAACAAAGGCTTTTTCCCCGATCTACCGCAAATGGCTCGCACTCGGCGTCATCAATATTTTCGATCCATTTATTTTTATCATGCATATTGCCGCGATTGTAGCCTGGAGATTCGGGGCTCACCCGGGCTGGACCTTCCTCGCCATGTTTGTCGTGATAGCCGGCTACTACGTGTGGAGAATAAGGGAGCAGCGCAAGGTTTATAAAGCTGTCCACCTGGAGCACCCGGACGCTACGCACATTTTTACGTCACCGACATTCCGCTGGTCAAGGTGGCATATCGTAGTCCGCACGGATCATCTCATGTTTGTAGCAGAATGGCGCAGGCAAAAGCTTACCTATTTTGAAACGTATCCGTTTGAACCAATTCCAGAAGATCCAGTTATCGATGCGGCCAGGCACGATGATAACCTGCAGGCATTTCTGTCGTTTTCTCCGGCATACCGGTGGGCAGTCTCTATCGAACCACACGGCTACTCTGTTAAATTCGTTGACCTCAGGTACCGAAGTAAAGGGTATTATCCGTTTGTCGCCATTGTCAGACTGGATGAGAACCTGGAGCCGCTCAGCTCCTATACCGGCTGGATTTACAACACTGATTCGCTTAAACGAAAGCTGCATTATGCTTCCTGAAAAGCGTCCCGCACCAGCAGGCGGGGCGTTTTTTTAAAGTGGAAGTCCGGCAGTGACTTTTCGCAGGGTACGTTTACGGATTTGCAACATAATCAGTGAAAAAATCGCTTTTGATCGAACCACTTCTGATAGCGCGGATTGTTTTTTAATACTTCATGAAGCTCTGAACCATAATTATCAATCCATTGAATCAGCACTTTTTCCGTCATCTCTCTGCCTTTATATGAATGGCCTGCTTTAGCATATGTTGCTTCGAAGTCCTCCCATAAAAGCTCCACCCATGTCCTCGCTTCAGAATAGGAGAGCTGTTCGTTCTGCTCCAGCAGCCGATTGATGAGCCTCTCCAAAGAGTCCTGCATCAGTTATAACCCCCTATCTTCTCTCGTTAAAACAGAAATAGGCACCGCTTCCAGACCGCTGTTACCATCTCTCCAGCCCCAGGCGAATACCCCATTCATATACTTAATCGTAAACGATTCTCCTCCGCTGTTTGCAATCGGATACGTTTCCCCGGAGCGAAATGTATCAGGATCCAGCATGTATGCTTCTGCCATCAGAATCTTGCGTTCATGAACAGCGTATTCATTAATCATTCCTTTCGCTTCGGCCTTTTGCGCAGCGACCCGGAGTTCTTTAATCTCCGCCTCAAGTTCTTCACGGGACATTTTACTGTATTGTTTGCTCACGGTCATCAATCTCCTTTCCCGATACTATCAGTATACGTGTATGACAAGCTGTCATAAAGAATCTGAGCTTTCTATTTCTTCGAGAAAAATCTCGATATGTTCCGACGGGAACCCTTTTTGATAAAGGCCCTGCTTGACTCGCTGCTTTCGTTCCCAATCCGCTTTAGACTGATGCTTGCGCCACAGCTTCTCCCCCTGCACTCTGACAGCTGCCAGCTCCTCTTCCTCATCCGACTCAATATCTGCCTGCTGGAGAGCTTTCGATGCGGTCTCCATGGAATACCCCTTTTGCAGCAGAAACTGCATCAGCTTCTGTTCTTTTCGGCGGCGTGATTCACGCTTGTAGGATTTCTGCTTTTTTTCAATCAGTTCAACCGCGAGCTCCACTGCTTCTTCCTCACCATACTGTTCCATCGCATTCTCCATCTCCTTTTCAGATATCCCTTTTTGCTTGAGTTCCTGTCTGATCGTGCGCGGGCCTTTTTTGGACTGATCCTTTCTCGTGCGGACGAATGCTTCAGCAAAACGTCCGTCGTTCACAAAATCAAGCTTGCGCAGCCGTTGAATCATTTCGAAAGCATCTTCTTCTTCCACATGCTCGTGGCCAAGAATATAGTCCTTCAACTCTTTCTCTGAACGCATCCGGTAAGACAAATAATTTAACGCACGCTGATACACTTTTTCTATTTCGTCTCGTGATTTGAGCCGGGAAATATCTTCTTCTGTCAGTTCTTTTCCTTTCATCAAGTCTTCCGAAACAATCATATCTTCTGAGACGGAGAACGCATACTCTTCTTTCCCGTTCTTTTCTAAATGAATGTGGTATCGCTGCTTCGTTTTTTTAGCAGCCGTTATCTTTGCGATTTTAGGCACAACCGTTCCCTCCGTTCCTACGTTTCAACTGAGTGAGATTAAGGAATACTATACATAACCTTAAACCAGGAGGGGTTGTAATGAAAGTAGCAATCGCAGGCGGCTCCGGGCTGCTCGGCAAAGAACTTACCAAAAAATTGTTATATAAAGGGCATGACGTATACATCCTCACCCGTAACCCGCATAATAAAAAACCGTCTGACGGTATTTTTTATGTAGAATGGCTAACTGCTTCAGCAGAACCTGAAAAACAGCTGGAAGGGATCGATGCGTTTGTTAACCTTGCAGGAGAAAACTTAAATTCCGGACGTTGGACAGAAGATAAAAAACAAGAAATTCTTGACAGTCGAATTGACGCAACCCGTGAAACCATCCGTATTTTATCGGCATTGGAGCAAAAACCTGAAGTGCTGGTCAACGGATCAGCCGTCGGATATTACGGCACATCTTTTACAGAAACGTTTACCGAGGCCGACACCGAGCCTGGGGATGATTTCCTGGCTGATGTTGTCGTACGGTGGGAAGAAGAAGCAGAAGCAGCACCGGAAAACGTGCGCGTTGTTAAAACCAGATTCGGCGTCATCCTGTCCGGAGAAGGCGGTGCTCTCAAAAAAATGCTCCCTGCATTCAAGCTCGGCGGAGGCGGCCGAATCGGCACCGGTCAGCAGTGGATGTCATGGATCCACATTGAAGACGCTGCCCGCGCCATCCTCCACTGCATCGAAAATAAAGCATTTTCCGGACCGGTAAACGTCACCGCGCCGTCACCTGAAAAAAATGAAGTATTTGGAAAAACCTTGGCTGATGTTTTAAACCGGCCGTTTTGGGCTCCTGTCCCGTCCAACCTTGTCAAACTTGCCCTCGGTGATATGAGTGTGCTCATTTTAGAAGGTCAGCAGGCTGTTCCGCAAAAGCTGCTGGATCATGAGTTCGAATTCTCATTCCCCGTTCTTGACGAAGCCCTTTATGATCTAATCGGCCACTGATCTCTCATCGCCGAAAAGCCGCCCGTATGTGCATCTGCGGGTGGCTTTCTTTGTTTATTTTCAACGTCTTGAGCGGTTAGCCTGCTTGAACAAGCATTCAGCAAAAATACATGATTCCGGTACATCCTTTTCAGATAAACGTCCTAAAATCCGCTTGTCTCAATGTTTCAGCCGGATTTTCAGCGGGATGTTCTGCTCGATCTCATACGTACCCCTGCATATTTCTGGCAGACTATCCTACACATAAGCCTGCAGGTCAGGTAAGATAGAGAGAGAACGTGAAACTGACAGTTTCTGAAGGGAGAGATGTACATGCCAGCCCTGCCTCCAAGCTTTTTAGGAAAAAAAGTTTACATGGACGGTGAAAAGAAACAATATTACGTCGTAAAATACGAAGATAAGAAAGGAAAACGGTCTGTCGACGTGTTGTTATTTGAACATGAAAATCCGGTGATTTTTGGGTCACTCGATTACAACGGACGTTTTTTAGACTCCTTCTATCTCTCCAACCGTACGACGAAAGCTTCAGGTGAAGCGGTCGAACAGTTCCGGGTGATGCAGTCCAGGAGAAAGCAGCACCGGATGACACAAGATGATTTAAAGGACGCATTGAAAAGTGAAGAGGATGCAAAGAAGAAAAACAAAAAAATTGTGAAGCTTCTTCTCGACGAGCATCTTGAAGACATTAAAAATGGATGGCCGTCAAGATTAATCGCACTTCAACGCGAAGAGGACGGCGCACCGGATTCACTTATTATGAATACGCTGCTCGAAGCGACCGGGACAGCTAACCCGAAAAAAACGTATGAATACCTAAAGATGCACCGCCTGGATGATCTTGTGCCGACACTCGGTTTTTATACAGATCAACATCCCGAGCTGATTGAGAAAGTGTCTGCTGATTACTTTGCTGTGAAGCAGGGAGCTGTATTGGAGGCCTTTTTGCAGGAGACAGCCGGGGTTGTTCCTATGGAGAACGAAAAAGAAATGGAGCAGCTTCTCGTCACAGCTGAACAAATTGATCGCCGTTACGGCCGGAGCACGCTGAAAAATCTCCTTCGTATCTTATCCAGACGCGTCAAGCAGGAAAAAGATCAGTCAATGAAGGAATGGCTGTATACCATTACCGTAGATAAAAAGCTGAAGCAGGCGATTGTCCAATCATTGAAAAAATAGCTTCACTGCAAGCTTTAGACCGGTCCGCATTTTTGCGGCCGGTCTTTTTGCTGATCATCAACCGCCGGCAGACCGAACGTGCGCAATGACGTAACACCTAACAAAAAACCATGCCAGGCTGTTGAAAAAGTCTTTCAACTTACATGTTTATTCGTTTGGTTGTACTTCCCCTCTGCTTAACGAACCTGACGCGGGCTTTCCTTCAGCTATTTCTCAGGGTGCCCCCTGTATAGAGGGAGAACGGCGCGGCTTCCACGGGCACGCTGCACACATCGGGGAAACGGCTCTGCTTCCTGGAGAACAACGTCTCAACCGGCAGACGCGACTGCTTTTTTTACGTTTACCATGAATTTGATGAAGGACGGACACCCCGATTCAACATCAAAACGTCTCCTCGGGAAGGTTCGATCTGTATGAAGCCGATCGTGCAGGCCTAACCATGTACGTGAGACGGACTGCCAGCTGCCGACATCGGAGGACCTCGGTTCAGAACGAGGCGAAGAGCCGGCGGACAGCAGAAGGAAAAGCAGAGCCCCTTCCTTCCAGAAAGCGAGTGTTTGCAGTTACAGGCAGATGCAACGTGATGCACCTGAAATGACTATATCAACACTCTGAGCATTCTTTTTCCGTCATTAACAAGCCAAAAAGGGGCTGTCCCATCGATAATATCGACTTATGGGACAGCCCCTTTCGTCGTCAGTCGTCCTTTTTCGTCTCCCGATAAACGGGGTAGCTAACGAACAGCGAACCTGCTGCAATCAGCGCGTTTGCAATGTCCGTGATGTTCTCTAGCATGGTGTTCCTTCCGTTGTTGGTAGCCACCAGCCTACCTGATCGGGAAGCCGGAAGCAAGTCAGCGTCCAAAAACATGCTGAGTTACCCCCTATTCTCTTCTAATAATACCCCTTTTATCGCTCGTGGACGGTTAGTTCGATCATCGCCCTGGGCTGTTCATCAATCGTAATCTGCGAGAAAGCGGGAACCATGAATAAATCGACTTCTCGGCTTCGTTATCATGCTTTTGTTCTTCTTGCGAAGTCGACGAATTTGAACTTATCCGGCCGGTGTCTCGACTCTGTATATTGAAACAGACTGGCATCATCAAAATAGACGAAGTTCTTCACCACTACTACGGTATCGTAGCCTTCCAAATCAAGATAACCTCTATCTTCCTCCGTTGGGGCTTCCACGGTGATTTCTTTTCGTGCAAAGCTGATCGCCATGCCAAGCTCTTTTTCAATATATTCATAAATGGAACCGCGGCAAATGTCTTCTGTTAACTGCTCAACGTACATCTTTTTAAAGAAGTCTTTATCAAAAATAATGCGCTCTCCGTCGATTTCACGAATTCGGTGAACCTCCCAGACTTCGGATTCCGGCGAAGCCTGCAGCGCACCCTGCAAGCTTTTATCCGGATGAATCAGCTCCAGCTTTTTCACCTCGGTCACTGCGTTCCCGCCAAGCATGCCGGCAAGCTCTGTAAAGCTGACGAGTCCGGAAACAGGGAAGTCAAACTTCCTTGCATCCAGTACAATCGATCCTTTGCCCTGCACTTTTTGAATGAAGCCGTTTTGAGCGAGCTGGTTCAGTGCTTTGCGAATGGTCTCTCTCGATGTTTGGAACTGCTCAACAAGATCATGCTCAGACGGAAGCTTGCTGCCAGCTTCAAAGCCTCCGCCTTGAATTTGATCCGCTATCTCCTTATAAATCTGCAGATATTTATTCTGCATGGCGTCCACCTGCCCTACCTGGTCAAAATAAAAGCGGCTGTTTCGTATGGCTTAAGCCGGATCGTATCGTTCCAGCTGGTACGTTCGTAGTTGCCAATCAGCCGCTCAGCCTGCGCTGGTTGAAACTCTTCCGGAACCGGGAACAACACGTCCTCGCCATAAAAGTTGTTTAATACAATCAGGGCTTCTTCTTGATAGCGCCTTACGTAGGCAAACACATTCTGGTCATCCGGGCTGAGCAGTTCATAGCTTCCGTACGTAATAATATCATATTCTTTACGCAGCTGAATCAGCTGCTTATAAAAGTAGAAGATTGAATTCGGATCCTGCAGTGCTGCTTCTGCATTAATGGTTTCATAGTTGGCCGCAGCAGGTATCCACGGTGTTCCTGTAGTAAAGCCGCCGTGCCGCTCTGCATTCCATTGAACCGGCGTTCTGGAATTGTCACGGGATTTTGCACGAATAACAGGCATCACTTCATCGTCCGTTTTTCCTTCCGCTTTTTTTGCCTGGTAATAGTTTAATGTTTCTACGTCTCGATAGCTCTCAATGCTTTCAAACCCAGGATCGGTCATGCCAAATTCTTCTCCCTGATAAATATACGGGGTTCCCTGCATCAGATGCATACAGGCTGCGAGCATTTTGGCAGACTCGCGATGGTAGCGTCCATCATCGCCATAGCGCGTAACAACACGCGGCTGATCGTGGTTGCACCAGAACAGGGCATTCCAGCCGCCGCCTTCATGCATGCGAACTTGCCATTCTGATAAAATCTGTTTTAAAGCATAAAAATCAAAATCGGCGAGCGCCCATTTTTCTCCATTCGGATAGTCCACCTTCAGATGGTGGAAATTAAACGTCATGCTGAGCTCATTCCGGTCCGGCCGTGTATAGTTGATGCAATGATCTATCGTCGTGGAGCTCATTTCTCCAACTGTCATTGCGTCATAATGGGAGAAGACCTCCCGATTCATTTCCTGCATAAACTCGTGCACACGGGGGCCATCTGTATAAAACTTTCTGCCGTCCCCTGGTGCTGTTAAGCCATCATCATTGGGAAAGCGCTGATCTTTGGATATTAAATTAATCACGTCCAGCCGGAAGCCGTCTACTCCCTTTTTAAACCAGAAGTGCATCATATCATAAACGTCCTGTCTCAGCTGTTCATTTTCCCAATTTAGGTCCGCCTGGGTTACATCAAACAAATGCAGATAATACTGACCTGTTTTTTCATCAAACTGCCAGGCGTTGCCGCCAAATTTAGACTGCCAGTTCGTCGGCTCTGCCCCGTTTATCGGGTCTTTCCAGATATAATAGTTTCGATAGGCGCTGTCCTTAGACGAGGCTGCGTCTCGAAACCATTCGTGTTCCGTAGACGTATGATTTACAACAATATCCATAATCAGCTTAATATCACGGGAATGTGCTTCTTCAAGCAGCCGGTCAAAATCTTCCATGCTTCCGTATTCCTCATGTATACTGAAATAATCACTTATGTCATACCCGTTGTCGCGCTGCGGGGATTTGTACGGAGGTGTCAGCCATATGACATCCACTCCAAGCGTTTGTAAATAATCGAGCTTCTCAATGATCCCCTGCAAGTCTCCCGTACCGTTTCCTGTAGTATCATTAAAGCTTTTCGGATAAATTTGATAGACGACGGCTCTGCGCCACCATTCCTGCATTGTATTCATGTGTCAGCCTCCTCATATCGGTATCTGCCTGCATTATAACTTGTATATACAAGATAGTAAAGCTGCACCTCTGCTACGATTCCTTTCCCTCTGCCGGCTGCAGACAAGCGTCTTTTTTGGAACGACTTCCAGCTTTATTTCTATAAGCCGCTGCTATCAGGTTTCACAAATGAGTCCCTTTACCGCGGATACCGCGAACTCGTTTTTAGTCACAGAAACAGGACAGCGTTCAAGCGGCTCAACTTGCATACTTGGACCGTTTCTTTCCATGAGAAAAAACCATCCGAGTCGCCCGGATGGTTTTCATCTTATGTGGTAACGCCGCTTTCTGCCTGCTTTAAAGCTTCTGCTGCCAGATCGACGATGTGGACCGCTTTCACGCTGTCAGCCAGTCCCTCTCGTTCAATCCCTGCTTTCATCTGCAGCAGACAGCCTGGATTCGATGTCACGATTACGCTGGCCTGAACATGACGAACATCTGCCATCTTTTTGTCTAAAATTTTCATTGCCATTCTCGGCTGCACCAGGTTGTAAATACCAGCCGAGCCGCAGCACTGTTCCTTATCTGGCATAGCTGCATAGGTAACGCCTTCTATGCGCCGCAGCAATGCTTCCACGTTTCCCTTCTCCTTCATCACGTTTTCCAAGTGACAGGACGGCTGATACGTTACCAGCTCAGCGTCCAGCTTCATCGGCGGAAGCTCCAGCTCTGCAAGCAGCGTACTGATGTCGCCCACTTTCTCAGAGAAAACTTTTGCCCGTTCACACCATTCGGGCTCCTCCTTCAGTAAAAAAGGATATTCCTTTAATCCTGCCCCGCAGCCGCCTGCATTGGTAACAATAAAGTCAGCCTCGATTTGTTCAAAGGCTTCGATGTTCGTTTTAGCAAGTTTTTTTGCTCCATCCGCCTCACCAGCATGAGCATGCAGGGCTCCGCAGCACTGCTGCGTATCAGGAACAACTACTTCACATCCGCTTTTCTCAAGCAAATAGAGCGTATTCTGATTCGTTTCTGTGAACATCGTACTCATTAAGCATCCGTCAAAAAAGACCACTTTTTTTAGAGGTTGCTGCTGCCGCACTGCCAGTACCGGCGGACGAAGAGCCTGCTTTGGAGGAGCTGCTTCAGGCATGATTCGCTCCATCAGCGCTGCTTCTCCCGGCAGCAGGCGAAACGCTCCGCTTTTTTGCATCAGCTTTTGCACGGGGGTCTTTTCATACATCCACCTCATTCGGTGAACCGTTTCCATTCTGCGCCGATCTAAAAAGAGCCACTGAAACACTGTCTTTCGCAGGACACGAACCGGGACCGAGTAGCGTTTATGCTCCTGAATAACGGCTCTGGCCTGCTCCAGAATATGACCATAATTGACGCCTGACGGACACGCAGGTTCGCAAGCTCGACAGCCCAGACACTCATTCAGCTGAGCCTCCACTTCCTCGTCCGGCTCCTTTTTACCATCTGCAACAGCCTTCATCAACGCAATTCTTCCACGCGGAGAGCTTGCCTCATTTCCGCCGGTTTGTATATATGTCGGGCAAGAGGGCAGACAAAATCCACATCTCGTGCAGTTCATCAGTTCCTCATAATCAATACGGCTCTGAAATTCTTGTTGAAGCGATGTCTTACTCACGTGTTCCGCCTCCCAGCACAATACGTTTTTTCGTATCCTTTGCAAATATTTTTCCAGGATTTAAAATATTGTCCGGATCAAGCGCCTGCTTTACTGCTTTCATCGCATCCACCCCAGCCTGACCGAGCTTCCATTCCAGGTAAGGCGCTTTCATTTCGCCGACGCCGTGTTCACCGGTAATCGTTCCTCCGAGATCCACTGCTTTTGCAAAAATAGCCGCAAAAGCCTCTTCTACTCGCTCCATCTCAGCATGATTTCGAACATCCGTCATACACGTAGGATGAAGATTCCCATCCCCGGCATGACCAAACGTACAAATTTCCACCTCATAGGCAGCTGCTGTCTCTTCGATAAAGCGGACCATTTCGGCGAGCTTGGAGCGCGGAACTGTGGCATCCTCCAGCAGCGTCGTCGGCCTTCTTCGCGCAAGCGCTGTTAGAGCGGATCGTCTCGCCTCGGTTAATGCTAGTGCTTCTTCTTCATTCTGAGCAAGGCGGACTGAAATCGCTCCATACTTTTTGCATAACTGCTGCATGGCTTCCATATGCCGGTTTACCACTTCCGGGTCGCCGTCCTGCTCCATTAAGAGAACCGCTCCTGCATCTACAGGCAGGCCGATTTCAGCAAAATCTTCTACCGCTTGAAGCGTTGGCTGGTCTACGAATTCGAGGGTTGCAGGAATGATTTTATCGGCAATGATCGCAGAAACTGATTCTGCCGCCTGTTCCATGTTAGGAAAAAGGGCCAGCGCCGTTTTTTTCGTTTCCGGTTTTGGCACGAGCTTTAAAATAGCCTCTGTCACGATACCGAGCGTTCCTTCTGCTCCCGTCAAAAGTTTTGTAAAATCATATCCTGCCGTATCCTTCGCGAGCTTGCCCCCTGTACGTATCACTTCACCGTTTGCGAGCACCGCTTCCAGACCAAGTACATAGTCCTTCGTTACTCCATACTTTAATCCTCTGAGGCCGCCGGAATTCTCATTAATATTGCCAGCGATCGTAGATATTTTCATCGAGCTCGGATCCGGTGGATAAAACAGCCCTTCCGCCTCCGCCCGTTTGGTAATATCAAGTGTGATGACTCCCGGCTGAACGGTCATCGTCAAGTTTTCCTTATCGACCTCCAAAATTCGATTCATGTGCGTGAATACCATGACGATCCCACCTTGTGACGGCACCGTACCGGCACACAGGTTCGTTCCCGAGCCGCGCGGAATGATAGGGATATGGTGCTCTCGGCAGACGTTTATAATCGCTTGTACTTCCTGAACCGATGCAGGTCTGATTACACCGTCAGGCTCGGACTGGAAACCAGGCGTTGCGTCATAAGAATAGACGAGCCTCTGTTCATGTGTATCTGAGAAACGTTCCACCCCTGTAATAGCCGTCAGTTGATCCTTAACTGTTTGATCCAGCATAAAAAATCCCCTCTCTGCGCTGTTTATACTTGAGTATACGCAAAGAAGGGAGAAAATGGTATATCACTTCTGCTAATTACAGGTAATATTTTTATTGTTTTTTTGGCTGATTTAACAATTTCACGGCGATCACAAGCACTGCCAAGTCTTCTCCCCGTTTCCACGAAAGTCCAGTAAGATCTTCCAGTTTGGCAAGTCTGTACTGAACGGTGTTCACGTGCACGTCGAGCACGGCTGCTGTGCGTTTTAACGAATAGCCCTCTTGTATGAACGCCTCGACCGTCCTGCGAAGAGCTGTATCATTACTCAGGGCAGTGTCCTCCATCAGCTTCTTCTTCGTCCGATCAGTCAAATCGTGCAGCAAGAGTTCCAGCGACAGCATTTGATAGATAATTAATTCTCCAGCTGAATGCTGCGCTGCTGTTTCTGCTTCTTCAAGCATATTTGCAAAATCCATCCCTGGCCGTGAAAGTCCGGCACGTTCCACTACTGCATCATGCTTGTCCAAATAATTCATGAACTGACTGGAAAGCTGCTCCGCCTGGTCACTTGCCCATATACAAACGTACTGATCATAGCGCCATTTTGTTAAAAAGCCGGCAAACTGCTCCGGATAGGGGATCTCTTCTGGTTCGGGCTGTACCATTTGCACGATGAGTAAGCTGTAGAAATCGTCATCATTAAGCCCGATCCGGCTGGCAATCCGCTTTTGCTCCTCAGAGTTTTCTTTTGCTGCAAGCAGCCCGTGCAACAGCCTTTCTCCTGCATACCAGCGAAGCCGGAGCGCTTCTGCACTAAACAGCTTTTCGATAAGTAATTCCGTCATTTTTTGAAGAAGTGCACCATACGTAGCAGTCTTTTCCCTGCTCCCTGTTATACCGAGGACTCCGATGATGCTTCCTCGAAACCCAAGCGGAAGCACTGTTCCCGCTCTCACTGAAGGATCCGTTTGCGCCTCCGATTCACTGATCGTTTTCGCTTCTCCGGTGATCATCACTTCCCGTCCCGGAAGATGCCGGGTCCCGATTCTGCCGGAGTCTGTAGCTGCGGTAATATAGCCATCTTTATCAATCACAATGATTTCTTCTTCAATGACGTCGGATGCTTCGGCTACGATTCTCGCAGCGAGATCGTCGGAGATAACCAGATCATTCACCGCCTTCCCGTTTTACATCGTTCTAATTACTCGCTTTCCTGAAGACTGACAACCGCAGGTGAGGCTAAGTATGCGGCAACAAGAGCAACGGCCAGCAGCACGAGAGATGCTCCGCTGTCTGCGTTTACAACTTCTCCAATAAGATAAGCTGCACCGACCGATCCAATCAGCAGCAAGCCCTGCATTCTTCTCGATTTTGTCGTAGGGACTAGCTTCTTACTGCAGGCTTTGCAAACTGTACTGCGATTGATTTGCAGCAAGTCGCTGTATGACAGCTCTGCATAACAGGCTGGGCATTTTTTCATCTGATCCACCTCTTTCACGGATTTAGTATAGCATATCCCTGCGTACCTAAAAAAAGCGCACCGGTTTGTTTACCGGAGCGCTTTCGGCGTGCGTTATAAGTGGTCAATCCTTCACTTACTTAATCACTTGCTTTTCAGATGGATACGTGACATCTTTGGTTCGGTAGCGGTCGAATCGTCTGCGGAGATCTTCTCCCAGAAGGGCTGCCGGAACCATAATCATACCGGATACCATAAGCGCTGTGATCAGCCAGACGGCATAGGCGAACTGCATGATAGGGAAGACAACGACAGCGTGCATCAGAACAACAGTAAGCGGGAGAGCCAGCAGCGTTATATATTGATTTCGAATCAAAAAGCCTGCTCCAAACCCAACAAACAGACTGATAACCGGCATTACAAAAAGGACAAGCTGAGTGGTAGTCATGGTGTTCTCCTCCTTGCACAATGATGTACAGTCAAGGACTGATAACCACCTATACCCGTTTTCAGAATTTTCAATCACTTATCTATTGAGACGAAGGTCCGAATTTTCCCTGCCTATAATCCATCATCGCCTGCTCGAGCTCTTCTTCTGTATTCATAACGAATGGACCGCCTGCAGCTACCGGCTCCTGAATTGGTTTACCAGAGTAAAACAGCATTCGCATTCTTGAAGCTGCCTTTATGCGCACCCCCGTTTCACCTTCCCCAGGCGTTTCATAAACCGCTGTGCCGGAGCGCTCCATCTGCGCTTCAGACTCTCCAGCCTTCACGGAGCCAGCCAGCACGTAGCTGAACACAAATTCGTCTCCGGGAAATGGGATCGTGTATTCCGCGCCCTCTTCCAGATAAAGCTCTGCCATTCGAAATGGATACACGCTTTCAGCCGGCCCTTTTACGCCGTTAAATTCTCCACTGTAAATACGCAAATGTCCGCCCTGGATATCGACGAGCGGTGCGTCTTCAAGACGAATGTTTTGGTAAAAAGTGTCCGAAAACTTCTCTTGTTTCGGAAGGTTCAGCCACAGCTGCAGCGTATGAATTAAATCATCGTTGTATGCTTCCTCAGCATGTCTCGCTGCACCACCTGCATTCATATACTGTACGTCGCCAGCATCCAGAATGGAGTAACCTCCTGCATTGTCACTATGCTCCAGTCTTCCGTCTATGACGTAGGTGATCGTTTGAAATCCCCGGTGAGGATGATCGGAGAATACTCCGCGTTTAAACCAGTCTTCTGCCATTAATAAAAACGGATCTACTTCCGTCATTTTCTCCGGTGGCAGCACGAATCCTTGCTGCATATGCGGAAGTCCCGGATTTCGATATTGCACGTGCCAAAAATCTTTCACTGTTCGTAAATTCATCGATGAACGGCTCCTTTCTTTAACATCACTGTTTTACCTTTATACCACATCTATCTTCAACTTACAAAAAGTAAGCCTATTGATTTTCACCTTCCTTGTGAGCATATAGTGACGCTTCTCCATTTCGTGCTATACTAATAAAAAGCGTGTGAATCCATCGCAGGAGGTTCAGTGGATGTGAAAATATATTTGATTTCACTTCAGCTGCTGTACGGGGCAGCAATTCCCGCTTGGGTGATTGTTTGGCTTATTGCACTTATGACGCTTGATGCTGGCTTTCACTTATGGAACGTCATGTTTTTCAGCCTGACTACCCTCTTCCCTGTTGTAGCAGGATTGTGCGCCGTTTATGCATGGAAGTCACTGGAGCATCCGCGCCGCGCTGCCATGATTAATGCTTTACCTCTTTTATGGACTGCCCTCATTTTTTATTACGCGTCCTATATGTAATTCGTCTTCGCCGGAAGAAGTTTTTATTCCGGTATTTTTTGTGGCTTGCTGCCAATCTGCACGTTTTTTATGAAGGAGCTGACAAGATGAAATTAACCGTTACAGCTGCTATCTTATTTGCGGCTGCTCTGATCGCATCGATTATTTTTTATCAGACTTACATAGCAGACTATGCACACCCTGTCGAAACAGTCATGGCTATTGCCACCGCAGCACTTGCCGCCATGTTTTTAGCACTAGCGATATTCATCCCACGCCGTTTAAAGCTTGTGACAGGCATCTCCATCACGCTCTTTTTTGCTGTCATTCTTGTAGGCGTAACCTTTTGGCTTGTTCGTCCGTACCAGCTGATTTATACGGAGCTGCCGGAGCGGGAGGCTGCTCTTTCCTCCCATTTGGAAGAGGAATATCCGGAAAGGGAATGGGAAATGAATAGAAGCCAAGTAGAGACGCATCCGATCTTCATGTTTGAAGTTGTGTTTGACGACGAGCCTGACCGTCCTTATTTGTATTTAATGGATCAGGATACGATGGACGGTGAATCCGAAATCGAACCACACGTACCTGAAGAGTAAGCGCTCCTGTACTTGACAACAAAAAAAGACCCGGCCCCCTCTTATGAAAGGGACCGGGTCTTTTTTGACAGGTTCGTGGTTGTCCAGAATCTGTTTTATGACGTTTCTGTCTCCAACAGCTCAAGCGTTTCGGCTGGAGCCTCCATCATCGTCGGGTAGCTGACGAACACATACAGCATAATAAACACCGCAGCAAGAATGAGGATGACAGCTATGGTTCGCCTGCCCCTCGTCTCACTGTTCATTCGAAGGGCGTATAAAACAGCAGCACCTGCTGCTGCAAGCAATACCACACTTGACCCGGCTGCTCTTTCCAGCTCATCAGCCTGCGCCATCGCCAGAACGGTCAGGAATTCACTCGTTTCATCTGCATTTGCTGTATTTATGGTGAACCGCTCCGGCTGAAAAACACCTCGCTCAAACTGTACTTCCTCTCCCTGCTCTTCATACTGCACCGTTCCAGGGTATACTCCCCCTGTATGAATCAGAAGCAGCGCCACAGCGGCAGCACCGATCAATCCACCGGACAGGATTAAATACAGGCGCCTGCTTTTCAACATCATTCCATTCTTCCCCCCTGCATCAATTAAACATCCTTCGTTACCTTATCACGGTTAAGGCTTTTTACGCCAGTCTCCAAACAGCATCCACAAGAGCAGGAAAGCTGCAGCTGCTGTTGCTTCCATGCCGATAATGTGCCAGGGCTGTCCTCCGAATAAATCAAGCAGGCTGGTACCATCCGGTCTGTCCATAATAAACCAGTAGTTCCCCCCAGTTGCTCTGTTAATGATCCATATAAATGGAAGAAGCACATTAAGCAGCAGCAGTGTCAGCCAGACGGAGCGGAATGAAAGAGAATAGCGGTGCACCCAGAGAAAGTAAAAGCCTGTTATGATGACGGCACCATGTGTCAGGAAAAAATGAAAAAAACGGGCGTGAGGCAGTCCAAACGAGAGCACCGGTGTTAAAAAGGCCATTAAAGCACTCGCAATTCCAGCCATAAATACTACTTCAAAGACGAATTGATTTCTTGTGAGCAGGAGGATAATTGTACATATAACCATGATGTTGCTCAGTTCAAGTGGAAGGGCATGGTGGACTTCCCACCTTTCGGTCATCAGCAGCCAGAGCTGATACCAGACCTCCATTCCGGCAAGCAGCAGGGCGGCCGTCCATTCCAGCCTTCTATTTGGTGAACGATTCTGATTTAACCGCACGAATAGGATGGCACCGATAAGCAGTGCCAGAGCGGATATATGCTGCCAGTCGAACATGGTGAACGGGGCTTCTGAAGCATCTCCGCCAAAAAACACTGGAATCCCTCCTGTTTTTTCTATCCAGACGTTTACAATCGCAAAAAGCCGGTTATAGTCGTACTAGTTACCTATCTTTAAGTCAACTTAGAAAGGAGTGGTCATTCTTGGATAAGCAATATTCCCTGATTGTACTCGATGCAGAAGGTGAGACTCAGCACATTATGGATCCTAGAAACGGTCAGGCATTGGAGGAGCTTTCAGCAGGTGATCTTCAGTCTGCACGTGTTTTTTACGATGAACTGAAAGAGGCTTATAAAGATTTTTCCGTTAAAATGCTGTTAAAATAAGCTGCACTTTGTCTGGTGCTGGACGAATGATCAGCTGTAAAAGCCATTTTACAAGCTGTGGACTTAGCAGATGCACGTATTTTTGTATATGATTATCTGACAGCCGTTAACCCGATTACTGCCATTATACATGTATAAATTGGACATGAAGACAGGGATGAAGCAGACGCTTATTTCTGTCTTTTTAATTGCTGTCGTAAACAATCATCGTATCAATCACAGCCCTCGGCTGTCCTTCAAGTTCTTCCCGCTCGATGATCCATACGTTTACTTCCATGCCCCTTCGGATTGAAGAAATGGAAAGCGGTTCTTCTTCTGGCGATAAAATGACTGAATCCAAATGTTCAATCAGCCATACCAGCTGCTGGTCTTCTTCATCATTGATACGTATTTGAATACGCCCTTGTCCATGCTGATGGTCGACAACCGTTCCAGAGAGCTGCGGAGGTTCTTCAGGCACTGAGGAATGCAGGCACCCTGGCAGAAACAGACTGCTGAGCAAAAGTGTGACAGCTGCCATCCTGATCATCGCAGTCCCCTCCCGTAATAGCATGTTAAGTACCAACCTATTCCCAGCCCTCACAAGCTTCAAACCGTACTTCTTACTCTCACCCATTCCATTTAGTCTAAAATAGACAAATCTTGCAGGAATCCGGACGTTCGTATGGAATTGGTCTAGGATGATGCAGTTAACTCTTAAAGGAGGAATCAACGATGCAGCAAATCAAATGGGGAATACTCAGTACAGCAGGAATTGCACGCAAGCAGATGGTTCCGGCTATTAAAGAGGCCGGAAATGCAATGCTATATGCCGTTGCAAGCGGAAGCGGCAAAGCTGCTGCTACAGCCGCAGAATGGGGAGCCGCAGTCCATCATGATTCCTACGAAGCGCTTCTGAATGATCCTGAAGTAGACGCTGTTTATATTCCCCTCCCAAATGCCCTTCATAAGGAATGGGTCATAAAAGCCATGCATCACGGCAAGCATGTGCTGGTAGAAAAACCTGCAGCCGTTACTTCTGACGATATCCGTGAGATCCGTGAGGCAGGAAAAGAAACCGGTATGACGTGGATGGAAGGATTTATGTATCAGTTTCATCCGCAGCACAGCTATGTAAAGGAACAGATCGCTATAGGGACGATCGGTACGATTCAAAAAATGCGTGCCTCCTTTTCATTCCCGTTGGATCTGACCAGCTCGAACATTCGGCTGGATTCTTCCTTAGGCGGCGGCAGCCTTTATGATGTTGGCTGTTACTGCGTACATGCCTGCCGGCACATTATCGATCAGGAGCCGGAGGCGGTTGTCGGTACAGGGCGCAGGCAGAGTGAAACAGGAGTAGATATTTCTACCTCTGCGATTCTAACGTTTCCGGAAATTGATGCCGTTATCGACTGCAGCTTTAACGAGTCTGCTTTGAACCGGTATGAAGTGTCCGGAACGAAAGGCCGGATAGAAGTCCCCTATGCGTTCCGCCCGGATCAGAATCCAGATAACGGCGAAGGCCTGGTCATCATAAAAGATGAAAATGGTAAGGAAATAGAGCGCAGATCGTTTGCAGGCAATCAGTTCACTCTCCAGGTGGAGCATTTTTCCCAGTGTCTGCTCGATGGTACGGAGCCGGTCTACACACCGGAGAGTACACATAACAACATGAAGGTGATTGAAGCAGTATATGCATCTCAAGAACAAGGCTGATCATCAACACGGTTTCTTGGCCGGACGTGTGCTGCACAGGGACCATTCAATCAATCTGTTTTTTCATCCTCCTCCATTCTGTGTTTCAAACGAAACATAGTCAAAAGCAGGAAAGCCCGGACCTGTAATCAGTCCGGGCTTCCAGAGCGTGGATAAAGTCAATTAAAGTGAATATCATTGCATCTGCCTGTAGCTGCGGAATTTCGCTTCCTGAAGGGAACGAGCTCGGCTTTCCCTCCTGCTGTCCGCCGGATCTTCGCCTCGTTCTGAGCCGAGATCCTTCGATGCCGGCAGCTGATCATACGTTTCACGAGCCTGGTTATGAAGGCACGATCGGCTTCCATACGGATAGAGCTTCCCATGAGACGTTTCGAAGTTAAATAGGGATGCCAGGCCTTCATCGAATTCATGATAAATGGAAAAAAAGCAGTCGCGTCCGCCTGTTATGACGTTGTTCTTCAACAAGCAGAGTCATTTCGCTTACACATGTAAGTTGAAAGACTTCTTCAACAGTCTGAAAGCCTGTTTTTACATAGGTTTCTGTACAGTGAAGTCGAGCTTTTCCAGCTCCTGAAGCCGATGAATCTCTGCATCTGCGTTGTGAGGAACCTTATGCTGCTCCGGATTAAACCAGACCGTCTTTATTCCCGCACGAAAGCCACCTTCAATGTCGGCTGCCAGGCTGTCGCCGATGATAGCAGTCTGACTGCGGTCTGGCTGATCGAGTACTGCAAAAACGTGATCAAAGAAATGATTGGACGGTTTCGCACTGCCAATATCACCGGATATGAAAAGCTGATCAAACTGGTCCATCAGGCCTGCTTTTTTAAGCCTGCGCCTCTGTGTATCGCCTATCCCGTTTGTCACCGCACAGATCACTGCATGATACGACAGATAATCCAGTATTTGTTCGGCACCGTCGACTAAGTATACATGTTCTTCCAGCCCCTGACGGAACATCCGGTCTGCCCGTTCCCCGGATCCTTTTTTCCCAAAGGCAGCGAAGGTTCGGTTGAACCGCTCGGTAATCACATACTCTTTTTTTACTTTTCCTTGTTCATATTGCTCCCATAAGGAACGATTCGTTTTCTGATAGTAATCACGAACGTCCTGATTAAACGGTAATCCATATGCGTGAAAAACCTGATGAAGCGACTGCTCAGCTGATCGTTTAAAATCGAGCAGCGTATCATCCAAATCGAATAACATCGTTCTCATCCTGTTCCCCCTGCAGCATTTGATTTTCGTTTAGTATACCATACGCATGTTAGGTTCTCTTTGAGAATTGCCGTTTCACGTTCGCTATATCCGTTTATTGCCAATTGCGTTAGAATAAAGGATGTATCATTCGATATCCGAATGAATCAGGAGGCCGCCTATGATTCGATTGCTCCGTTATATCAGCAATATCCTGACGGGTGCTGTTGTCTTTGTATTTGTGATTTGGATGAGCGGAGCTGCATTTGAAGAATCCCGGCTCATACCCTCCAGATGGTATTATTTCCTGCTTGCTGCAATATGGATCACAGGGATCATCTGGCAGACAAAGCCGCGTATGAGAACGTGGGGGATCGTCGTTACGATGCTTCCAACCGCGTATATCATCATCGCATTCTATCTTGCTTGGATGTTTCAAGGAACTCCTGCCCAGCAATAGTACCCTTATTTCCTCATTTGAGAGGAAATAACGCTTGATGAAGCATGCCCAGAAAAGAAAAGTGTATGCCCCTTGTTTTAACGCCACTGGCTGTTCAAACGTTACCACGATGAGGAGGAATTCAATCGATGCAGATTCAAGGATTGCACCATGCTCAAATTACGATCCCTAAAGGACGTGAACAGGAAGGCCGGCAGTTTTACTGTGAATTGCTTGGCTTAGAGGAAATGGAAAAACCGGAAGCTCTAAAAGGCAGAGGCGGGTTTTGGCTTCACGCCGGAAACCTGCAGGTTCACGTAGGTACAGAAGACGGGGATGCAAGAAGCGCAACGAAAGCACATCTTGCTTATGAAGTAACCGGCTTGGAAGCTTGGAAAGAAACACTTCGAGCACAAGGCCTTGTGCCGGAAGAATCGGTCCCTGTCCCCGGAATGGAACGCTTCGAATTCCGTGATCCGTTTGGCAACAGGGTCGAACTGCTGGAAGTTACCGAAGACCCTTCCCTCTGACGGGCAAATAGCTCTATGGATAGGGAAGAGCCCCTTTCCTTAGAGCTATTTTTTAATAAGCAGATTGATACAGGCCTTAAACCGGGTATGGTAAACTGTACGTAAACTGAAATCATGCCTTGCAGAGGTCTACCACCTACTCTTTCTAAGCTGCTATGACTGTAACCTGCTTCTCAGCCTCCGCGGGCTGCAGGGAGGAATGATGATCAAATGTTTGGACTGTTTTACCGTACGTATCAGACTTGGCAGATTCCGGAATTCCGCATTACAGATTCTCCTTACATCATTAAGGCCGTACAGGAACGGGATTCGTTTATGGATGCGACTGACATTTTAGGCGGTGCGGGTTCAATGGGACGTTATGTCTTTTATGAGGCCTCACGCGATATTTTGCTTGTTTTTCGTTTTCCGCTGTCCAACTACGTGAATATTTATGTGCACTTACGCGGTGCTGACGGCAAGTTCGGCCAGGATGACGGCATCAAGGTTGCTACCGTTACGCTCTCAAGCATTAAACCGGAGGAACACAGCGTCGATTATCATTTAAATGGCTGGTGGATTCCGCTTTTAAACGGCTTCTTCCTCTACTTGATTGATGACATGAAGCATCAGGAAACCGGGCGCGAGCCCCGGGTGAATACTTCCCGGCTGCGAGAGCTTGAGAATCAGTCGCTTCAGATAAAAGATCAGCTTCAGGATCTGTTCCGCTCAAGAAAGAGCCAGGGAGGCCGGCAACCTACGTAATGCGTCCAAGCTTTCCAGGTGGACGCTACGACCGGACTTTACGGCACGTTAAGATGCTTTTAACACCTATAATAAAGTCCTGAATGGAACGCACTTCTCGATGGAACGCAGAACGTAACGCCGGAGGTCGCATCCAGACCTCCGGCGTTACGTTTGCTGTTTCGATAGCATGCGGCTGGCCACTACACGCAAAGGGAGCACTTACCTTTGTACGTCGATAATCACGCGGCCTCTGATTTTGCTTTTAAGAATATCGTGAAGAGCCTGCTGAATCCCGTCAAGTCCGATCTCTGTCGCTGTTTCTTCCATATGGGACGGCTTCAAGCTGCCAGCACATCTGGACCAGACTTCTTTACGAAGCGGCATCGGGCAGTATGCTGAGTCAATTCCAAGCAAATCCACCCCTCTCAAAATGAAGGGCATCACCGTCGTCGGTACTTCTACCCCGGCCGTAAGCCCAGATACAGCAACGCTTCCATGCTGCTTCACGCTGCTTAAAATAGCCGCGAGTACGCTTCCTCCTGTCGGATCTACTGCTGCTGCCCACTTTTGTTTATCGAGAGGCCGGATCTTCTCAGGAGTGACCTCCTCCCGACCAATCACTTCTGCTGCACCGAGCTTTTTCAAATAAGCTTCTTCTTCAAGACGTCCTGTACTCGCTGTAACATGGTAGCCTCTTCCCGCCAGCATATCAACAGCCATGGAGCCGACACCTCCTGAAGCTCCCGTAACCAGTATCGGCTTATCTTCAGAGGTCAGGCCATTTTGTTCCAGACGATGAATCGACAAAGCTGCAGTAAAACCGGCAGTGCCGATAATCATTGATTCACGCAGAGACAGGTTTTCCGGAAGAGGCACAACCCAGGCAGCCGGCACCCTCGCGAACTGGCTGTAGCCCCCGTCGTGGGCAGTGCCGAGATCATAGCTCGTGCAAATCACCCGTTGGCCTTTACTGAAATCGGGAGATTCCGAATGCTCAACGGTTCCCGCCAGATCGATCCCAGGTACCATCGGATAGTCCTTTGCAATTTTCGCTTTTTTATGGAGCGCAAGCCCGTCTTTATAATTCACACCTGAATAATGAACCTTAATCAGTACTTCTCCTTGAGGAAGGTCTTCTTTATTCCGCTGAATCAGTGACCCCGTTCCCTCTCCTTCAGTCTGAAACGCATAAAACTGTTCTGACATGATGAGCCTCCTCTGCAGATTTTGGTTTCTCTACAGTGTATTCGCTTTCATCGCGTCAATTCCTGCCGTTTTTGAAAATGTGACTGCTTTACCGATTCAACATGTTCCATGTATGCCTGAACGAAGGAAGCAATCCGCTCTTCGTCATCAGGCTGGGGCAGCAGCTCCACTTTCAGAACAGGAGGCTCTGCCCCGGTTACTAGCTTCAATAAGGAACGAAGCCGATCCACCGCACCGCAGAAATGTGGATAGAACGAATCACCTGTTCCAAATATGCCGCATGGCGTTGCAGTTAAATCCTGTGATTTGATCCGATCCAGTGCAGGCTTCATGTGACGGGGAATCTCGCCGTTTCCCCACGTATACGTCCCGAACAGAATCCCCTCGATTTGGTGCAAATCCAATTCATCCGGCAGATCACGAACGGCCGTTTTTTCTGCATACCAGCCTCGCTCATGAAGCTTTTGAATAATTAAATCTGCAAGCTCATCCGTATTCCCCGACATCGATTGAACAAGAACCGCGATCACAGCTCATCAAACCCGTTTTGCTCCGTTACTTTTGTATAGGCTCTGGATTTCTGCTCAAAGAAATCTGATTTTGTTTCATTCATCATGTCGTCACTGAATACTTGAATCCACGGCATTGGGTTTTCTGAACGATGATACAGGTTGGAAAGACCGAGCTGCCTGAACCGCTTATCTGCGAGGTATTCCACATATGCTTCATATTCATTCGTATCAATGCCTTTTATGTCCTTCAAAAGGACAGCGGCCCACTCTTTTTCAAGCTCAACCGCCTTAGCGATCGTGTCATAAATAAATGCTTCGTTTTCCTCTGTCCGAAGCTCTTCGTTTTCAGCCATCAGAATTCGGATAAATTGGGAAATGAAATAGGCATGCTGCATTTCATCACGCTGAATGTAGCTGATCATCGTACTCGTTTTGACCATTTTTTGATTGCGGGCGAGGTGATAAAAAAATGCAAATCCAGCATAAAAATAAATTCCTTCCAGATTGACAGAGTTAATACACAGCTCCAATAAACGCTGAGGTGAGGGGTTCTTCCTGAAACGTTCATAGGAATCCAGAATAAGGGCATTTCGCTTTCGGACGAGCGGATCATTTTTTGCGTCATCAAATGCTTTTCTTTGTTCATCGGTGGAAACGAGAGAACTCAGGACATAAGAGTACGATTCATTGTGTACGGCTTCCTGCTGCGCGATCACGGCAAATACTGCTTTAAAGCTCGGATCGCTTACATAATCAAGCACCATCGACATCGTTGGTGTCTGCAGACTGTCGAGTGAAGCCAGCTGCGTATTGACCTTTAAAAAAATCTCCTTTTCTGCGTCAGACAAGGCGTCCCACTGTTTAATATCGTCCTGCATGTTAATCTCCTGCGCTTTCCAGAAGTTAGACAGTAAAACGTGGTACATATCGTACATTTGCGGATAGGCGATATCGTTCCAGTTTAAAATGCCGGAAGCTCGTCCGTTTATAATGCCGGTCGATTTATTCGCGTGATCCGGCTCAAGCAGCTTCATTTTTGTCAATGTCATCGTATGCTCCATCCTTTCGTTTTGCTGCCTCCTGCAATCAGGAGTGACAGCTTTCGCATTCTTCAATTTCTCCCTGGGACGTGCTGCGCACATAATAGGTCGTTTTCAGCCCTTGACGCCAAGCCTCCATGTGCAGCTGCAGCAGGTCTTTTGCGTGAATATCGTGGCGGACATACAAGTTAAAGCTGATTCCCTGATCGACATGGCGCTGACGCGCTGCGTTTTGGCGGATGCTCCAGTGCTGATCCAGCTCATGCCTGGCCCTGTTGTAATATGGGTACGTATGATGCGTAAGGTCCGGCGGTGTAACCTTGAGCTTGAAATTTTTCTTTTCTTCCGCGTACTCCAGTGCATAAACAGGATCAATGCCATCTGTCGAACCGGCAATTTTTGCCGTTGATGAATTTGGGGCGACCGCCATCAGCCAGCCGTTTCGAATTCCTGTCTCAGCTGTTTTCTGCTTCAGCTGCAGCCAGCGGTCTGACGTATAGCCCCGCCGCTCAAAGTACCGGCCATTTTCCCACTCTGAGTGCCGAAAAGCAGGATAAGCTCCTTTCTCCTCTGCGAGCGCTGCACTTGCCTGAACAGCGGCAAACGCAATCCGTTCATACAGGTCATCCGCGAAAGCTACCGCGTTCTCTGATTCCCAGTCAATATGGTTCACAGCAAGTACGTGGTGCCAGCCAAATGTTCCGAGACCGACGGCCCGGTATTTTTTATTCGTCTCCTGTGCCTGGCCGACAGAAAGCGTATTTAAATCAATAACATTATCGAGCATTCTTACCTGTATAGCTACCGTCCGCTCAATCACATCATCTCTGCAGGCTGCAGCCAAGTTGATAGAGGAGAGATTGCAGACGACGAATTCACCCGGCTTTCGCACGATCACGATACTTCCGTCTTCCGCCACATATTCATCAGTGATTTCTGAGGCGGACATATTTTGGGCGATTTCGGTACAAAGGTTGCTGCAGAATATCGAGGTACGGCCCATTGCCTTTTTGTTCGGGTTGCCTCTGTTCACTTCATCCCGATAGAACATATAGGGCGTTCCAGTTTCCAGCTGAGCGATCATGATGCGTTTCATGATATCCATCGCACGGTACGTCTTCCGCGGAAGCATCGGATGCGCGCAGGCTTCCTTATATTTTTCAGTAAACGCAAGGTGGTCCGTTTCATCATAGAAATCCTCCAGACCGAGCGAATTGCCGTTCTCATCCTTCCATCCCATGATGGTCTTCACCTGATGCGGACAAAATACCGACCACTCTCCACTGCTGCGTCCGGCTTCATCTGTTTCTTCCAGCATTCTCATAAAGTGATCAGGAATACTGACGCCCGTAAATATATCGTGCGCTTTTCTGCGCTCATCTCCATTGTTTGTCTTCAAGTCCAAAAACCCGCTCATAATATCCTTGTGGAAAATATCTAAATAAACTGCAACAGCCCCCTGCCGCTGGCCAAGCTGGTCGACGCTTACAGCAGTATCATTAAGCAGCCTGATCCAGGGAATAACACCTGAAGAGGTCTCTTTAAAGCCTTTAATGTCCGAACCAAGCGCTCTCACCTTGCCAAAATAAACGCCGATTCCTCCGCCATCCTTACTGAGTCTTGCCGTATCCCAATTGTTTAAGTAAATGCCGTCCAGCGAATCCGAGACGGTGTCGATAAAGCAGGAGGAGAGTTGCCCGTAGCTTTTCCCTGCATTTGCTAACGTAGGCGTCGCTACCGTCATGTAGAGGTTAGACAGCGCCCAGTATGCCTCTTCTACGAGCATAATCCGTTTACTGGCCGGCTCATCTTGCATCAGGGCCATTGCGATTACGAGCCACCGTTCCTGTGGAAGCTCCCACACCTGCTTATCATGATCTCTTGCCAGATACCGGTCTGCAAGCAAAAACAGTCCGATAAATGTAAATGAATGATCCCGGTCCGGCTCTATTATTGTTTCTAATTTTTCAATTTCTGCTTTTGAATACGACTGCAGCAGCGAGGAGCTGTAAATTCCCTTTTCCGTCAGTACCTGCAGCAGTTCATAAAACCCGCTGTAAGCCTTATAACCGCGCTGAGCCTCTGCCTGCTCATAAAGTCGCGTTAAGTAAAACCGGGCTGCTGCAAATGTATAATCCGGCTGGTCCATGGCGATCTTGTTAAGGGAGGTATGCAGCGCATGATCAAACGCTTCCTCCTCCTGTTTCGATTCGACCTGCTGTTTCAGTTCCGATAAATCAAGTTTGTAGTTGTTTTCCAGCTCGTTGATCGTGAGCTGAATCCGTGATTGTAGTGCAGATTTCATTGAAATGCCTCCCTTTTCTTCTACATGATTCACTATATTGAATGATGCAGCACAAATCAGCAGAACCAAAAAAGTGCCTCTTCGGAGGAAGAGACACGAAAAAGGAAACAGCACAGACGCCCGGCATACCGGCGCTGCACCATTCCCTTTCTCAATCCCCGAAGAAAAGAAACGTCTGAAACGTACGGCAGGTCTCCTGGCTTCTGCTTCATCCTTACAGCCTCCCTTCCCGTTAAAAAACAGTGGGTGATCGGCTGCTCGTCAGCAGTTACAGTTGCGGGGACAGCTCCGGCTTTTAACCGGATTCCCTATTAAACCGCTTTTGCGGTACCTGTACGTTTCTGCACGCTATATTTAGATGTCTACTTGCTTATACACTCAATATATTGATTATGCTACCTCTATTCCCAGCTATTTGCAACATGAAACTTGCAGAATAGCAAATCATTTTCAACGACATACTGATAGACCGCCTTCAGCTGACCATATTTCTTTTTTTGTCAAAAGATGCAGGTTTCGTTGTTCATCTAAAGCTTTTTTCCGTTCATGAAATATTGCGCTGCAAGACTCTCTTCTTCTGACAACGGTTTTCCGTATTCGTCCATCAGCAAGTTTTTCAGTTCTGCTTCATCGCCTGCACGAGCGCTTAACGAGGCTGTTTTCTCCAGCAGCTCCAGCTCCTCGATAAACAGTTCTTTCGACAAGGGCTTCCAGTGTGATATGACGTTCCAGGCTGAAGCAAAAGGCTTCAGCTTTTTTACAAGCTGCTTTGTTTCGTCTGGCGTATAGTGCCAGGATGATGCATATAAGTTCGGAGCAGTAATATCTCCTGCAAACAAAATATCTTCCTCTGCCAGGTGAACAATCAAATGATCAGACGCGTGGTTGCCGCCAGCATGAACGAGCCGGCAAGTGATTCCGCCGAGGTCAAGTACCAGCTCATCGTTAAACGTTATCTCCGGCATATGGATACGTATAGAACGTTCAGCTGGAAATTCTTTTTTTATCGCTTCTGCACAGAAACGAATCTCTTCTCCGGTCTCGACCCGCTCGTCGAGTGCTTCATCCTCCCATGAATAGGACGACAAACGCTGCAGCTCTGTTTTCGTCGCCTCTGTGCTGATAACAGGCGTTCGGTTTAACGCCGACGCCCCGAAAACATGGTCCCAGTGCCAGTGGGTCAGAACAGCCAGTGAAGGGGCAGGAACACCGCTTCGTGTTAATTCGTCTAAAAACAGACGCACGTGTGCTTCTGAGTTTCCGGCGTCGATCAGCAGCGTCAGATTATCCCCGACTACTGCGCCAAGAATGGGCCTGTCTGTTTCTTCGACCGGTGTGAGATAATAAAATCGCTCCGAGAGCTTCTTTAATTCCTGCATGAAAATTCCTCCTAGTCCGGCTGCTTCAATAAGACTGCAAGTGCATCCCTGTTATCGGTGATATCCTCCAGCGTATACTGATCCAGCACATGCAAGTAGGCTGTCAGCGCATCAGAAAGAGCAAACTGAAGCTTGCATGCCGGTGTAATTGGGCACGTGTTCGTTTCACTGTTAAAACATTCCACCAAATGAAAATTGTCTTCGGTATGTCTGACAACTTCGCCAATATTTATATTCTGCGGTTCACGTGCAAGTCGGATACCGCCGTTCCTGCCACGGATTGTCTCTATGTAGCCGAGCTTACCGAGTCGATACACAACCTTCATAAGATGGTTTTTGGAAATGCCGTAAGCCTCTGATATGTCCTTGATTTGCGACAGCTTTCCAGATGGCTGAACTGCAGTGTACATAAGCACCCGGAGTGAAAAATCGGTATATTGAGTTAAATGCATGGCGGTTCCCCTTCCATTTCCTGCTGCTGTTTCATAAGTAAATGCTGCTTCAACAGTATCCTGTCAAAGCAGCACCATGTCTTTCTATCAGTGTAGCATATGAACCCGCTCGAAAGCATAGTCCGAAGCATGACCGTTAAAACAGGCCGGTCAGGCCGGCGAGAATCGTTCCCGCAATTCCGATCAGCGCCGCGTAGCCAAGCGCAGGAACGACCGTTCTTCTGATGATATCGCCTTCCTTATCTGCAAGCCCGACCACCGCCGCAGCTGCGACGACGTTATGCACGCAGATCATGTTCCCTGCAGCTGCACCCGCAGTCTGCTGAGCGAGAACCAGCGTCTGATCAAGCCCTGCTGCCGACGCAACAGATGTCTGAATTGGCGCGAAGGTCAAGCCTGATACCATTGCACTGCCTGTAATAAACGATCCCAAAAGTCCAAGAAACGGCGCTGCAAGATGCCAGACGCTTCCGAGGCCTGATGCGAGCATCACAGCAATGTGTTCCGGCATTGATACGAGATTTCCGGCATTAACACCGGAATTAATAAACACGTTCACTAACGCAAGCGTCGGGAACAAAGCCAGTGCGGCTCCGCCTACCATCTTCCTCGAATCCATTACGGCTTCTCCGACGACTCGCAGTTTTTTCCGCTGCACGAATACAGACAGCACCGCTGCAAGAAGTAAAACTGCACCTGGTGAGTAAAGCACCTGCCAAGTAGAAGTGGCGGTTTCAACACCGAGAATCGTTGTCCATGACAAATCGACCGCCGTTTGAGCAAATTCCTGGATTGGTTCTACTATTCTTGTCAGCAAAAGCAGGCCGATGACGATAAAGTATGGGCTCCATGCTGCAAAAAGCGACATATTCGGTGCTTCCTCTTCCTGCACCGCTTTAGGTTCCAGCGCTTTCTTCCACTCTTTTTCCGGCATAAAAATACCGGCGCTTGCCGTAGCTGCTGCGACAGCCAGCGCTGTCAAAGAAGCCAGGATCGCAACGAACTCAGGTCCGAATAAAACGGCATACAGAAGAGCAGATCCGGTGTATGTCATCCCTGTCAGCAGTGCCCAGGGAGCCATCTCGCGCGTATCCTTCCAGGCATGTTTTTTATCGGCAAAAAACGTAAGCACGAATATGAGCAGCAGCGGAATAAAGGTCCCAGCTCCAAGATCCATTGCCGTAATCCGGATCGCTGTGTCCTGGAACAATGCTGAATCGGCTCCCGGCACACCGCCGAGGCCGACGATAACAGGCGTTCCTACGGCTCCAAATGAAACAGCCGTACTATCTGCAATGAGTGCGAGCGAAGCCGCTGCCATCGGGGCAAAACCGAGGGCGACGAGCAGCGGACCTGTAACAGCAGCCGGAGTGCCGAACCCTGCCGCCCCCTCAATCAGACTGCCGAATAGAAAGGCAGTTAATACAGCCTGGACGCGCATATCTCCTGAGACACGCCGGAATCCCTGATTAATACGAACGACGGCCCCTGTCCGTTTTAGTGTATTCAACAGCACGATAGCGCCAAGCAGAATGAATAAGATCGTGACCGCCTGATGCAGCCCTTCCAAAATGGAAGCTGAAAGCACGAGAAGCTCCATCTGCCAGACGACTGCCGAAAGTATGATAAACAGCACGGCACTGTAAAGCATACCTTTTCTCGCAGGAAGGCGCAGGACTACCAGAAAAAGAAAAGGAAGAATAATTGCACTTAATGCTGTAAGCATGAGCATAGCCGACGCCCTCCTTGTTCAACATTTCACATAAATAGATTTATGTAAGGACTGATTCCATTATACCGTGAAATCAGTCTTGGAAAAATGAAAGCTAGCAAAAAAACGTGTCGACTTTGTGAATTTATGAACAAAATCATAACTGCACGCTTTTCAGCAGCCTGTCTACCTCCTGAAGCACCTCTCCTGCCCGTCCTTCCAGCACTAAGTCGAAATCGGATGCTGTTCCGCTGTAGTCGGCATTAATATAAACGGACCGCCCTTTTGACATCAACGGCAATTGATTGGCCGGATACACTTCCAGACTGGTGCCTATTGTGACGACAAGATCTGCTTTCTGTACAGCTAAAAGGGCTTCATCCCAATCTTTTTCGGGGAGGATCTCGCCAAAGAGTACTACCCCTGGACGCAGCTTTCCGCCGCAAATTTGACACGGTCTGCCTTTGCGGAAATCTGCTTCGCCAGCCTCTTCATCACATCGCGAGCACCGGACCGCCTGCAGCCTGCCATGAAGCTCATACACCCTTTGGCTGCCCGCTTTACGATGAAGCCCGTCTACGTTCTGCGTGGCGACAGCTTGCACCATGCCCCGGCTCTCCCATGATGAAATGACATAGTAGCCAGCGTGCGGCACAGCCGCTTCTAAAGATGCCATCCTGGCTGCATAGAAATCCTTAAACAGCGGATAATCCTGATTCATCGCTTCCGGAGTGGCGACGGTTCGCGGATCGACCCGTCTCCACCATCCTTCTTTAGAACGAAAGTCAGGCAGGTTCGATTCGGTGCTCATTCCTGCTCCGGTGAACAATACTGTTCGCTCGGCCGTCAGCAGCCAGTTAGCAAGCAGCGCTGCTTTTCGCTCCGCTTCCGGATAGCAGGCTTCAAGCCAAGCCATAAACGATGACTCATTTCTGTATTTATGGTGAAGCACTTTCTTTTCAACTGCTCCTGCTGCTTCCGGGCTCACGTAGAGAGGATAAAGTGACATCCAGGCGATTCCATCCAGCAGCTTTAAGCCGTCTTCTTTTGCTCCCTGCGCTGTATGATACGTGACGCCCTCTGATGATTCATCTGTACGCAGGCGGAAGTCCCACCAGCCATCGTACCGCTCTGCCCCTTTGAGTTCGATTGTTCCGCCCTCTGTGCCGATCGAGAGCAGGGTCGTCCATTCTTCAGCATTTCTCATACGAAGACCTCCCGGCTGATGCGAGGCCGTTTCAAAAGATACCTCGACTTGGCCATCCATTTGTCTGATGCAAGTGGTAATCTATACCCGGTCCAAGCAGGAGATAACCTCAGTCTATCCGCTTATAAACCGGTCGTTTTGTCCCGATCTGCTCATAAAAAAGGGAGATATCTTCTTCTTTCAGCATGTTTGTCTGCAGAACTTCCTGTTCTTCGTCTTCTTTCACCAGAAGGCAGCCCTCTTGGGTCCAAATAGCATAATGCAGTTGAGTCCATCGCACCAGACGTTTTTTTCGTGCAGGCCCTTCGTGGATATAGATTCCGTCCTCCTCGATTCGAAACAGCTCCATCCGGTGCAGCCGAAAAAAATAAAAGCTGACGATTACAGCGAGCAGCGATGTGAACGCTGCTGCAGCCTCCAGCAGACCGACGCCGCCAAAATGAATTCTGGCCGCCGTCAGCCAAGCTGTCATCACTGCTGTGACTGCCCATAAAAATCCGAGCACCGTCCAGTTGTTCTGTTTTGCAAATAAAAATGACATGATGATACGCTCCTGTCTCAACCTTATAAAAAGAACGCCCGCAAGCAATCTGCGAAGCGTCCCGGACTCGTTATTGCTTCTGATCCAGAATTTCTTTTACACGTCCGACGGTGCCGTCTTCCAGCCGGACCTTTATTCCATGCGGATGCGTCGCTGATTTCGTCAAAAGATCTTTTACGACACCCTCTGTCAGCTTACCGCTGCGCTGATCTTGTTTTTGCACGACTGCTACTCTCGCTCCCGGAGTAACGGATGCTCTGTTCTGGCCACTCATATCCGCAGCCCCCCTTTCCTATACAGTATAGCTTATTATACTGCTGTGAAAAAGCACTCACTCTATTCCATGCTGCAGGGTGCGTAGAGGCTGAGTCGGCAGATGATCGGTTGCACGAACAAACGAAAAAACCGTCCGGTCACCGGACGGTCCAGCGCTTATGTTTTCATTTTTGGATCAAGTGCATCGCGAAGGCCATCGCCAATCATATTAAAGCCGAGTACAACAAGCATGATCGAGAGACCCGGGAATAGTACCGTCCAAGGGGCGCTCTGAATATACTGCCGTGCATCAGAGAGCATGCTGCCCCATTCCGGCGTCGGCGGCTGGGCACCAAGTCCGAGAAACCCAAGTGCTGCGGCTTCCAGAATGGCCGTACCAAAACCGAGCGTTGCCTGAACAATAATCGGTGCGGTACTGTTAGGCAGGACGTGATGAATAAGGATTCTCCCGCTCTTCATTCCCTGAGCTTTAGCCGCAAGAATGTACTCCTCTTCCCGGATTGAGATAACTTTCGATCGGACGAGACGGCCAAAAATCGGAATATTGATAATCGCAATCGCGATCAACGCATTCTGCAGAGACGGACCAAGAATCGCTACGATCGCGATCGCAAGCAGAATGGATGGAAATGCGAGCATAATATCAAAGATGCGCGAGATAATCATATCAATCCAGCGCCCAAAGTATCCGGCTATAATCCCGAGAAGAGAGCCGAAGAAAAGGGCACCGGTTACAGCAAAGAAACCGACCATCAGGGAAATTCTAGCCCCGTACACAATTCTCGTGAAGATATCCCGTCCCAGATCGTCCGTACCAAACCAGTGATCCGCATTCGGAGACTGGAGCCTGGGACCGGCATTGATCGATTGAGGCTGATAGCTCGTCAACAGCGGTGCAAAAATCGCTGTCAGAATAAAAAAGGCGATAATAAACAATCCGACAAGCGCAAGCTTGTTTTTCTTCAGTTCCTTATAAGCGACCTTCCAGGGAGAGGCTGGTGCTGGCAGCACCGTGCCGGCCTCATCGTTTTCAGGGCCTGGAATGGGGCTTTTTTGTTTGTTAGCCTGTTCCATGTTCCTCTCCCCCTAATATTTAATACGAGGATCGATATAGCTGTAAAGCAGATCCACGATCAGATTGATAAATACGAACATGGTAGCGATGACCAGAATGCCGGACTGAATAACAGGATAATCCCGTGTACCGATCGCTTCAAACACGTATCTCCCGATTCCAGGCCAGCTGAAAATCGTTTCTGTTAAAATCGCCCCGCCCAGCAAGGTTCCAGTTTGCAGACCGACTACTGTCAAAACTGGGATAACCGCATTTTTAAACCCGTGTCGATACACGATGGACATGTGATTGATTCCCTTTGCCTGCACGGTCCGTATGTAGTCGGAGCGCAGGACTTCCAGCATGCTCGATCTTGTCATTCTCGCAATAATCGCCATAGGAATCGTACCGAGCGCGATTCCCGGGAGAACGAGGTGCTTCAACGACGTAACAAACTGGTCCGGTCTTCCTGAAAGCAAGGTGTCAATCAGATAAAAATGGGTGACTGTTTCCACAGGGTCCCGTGGATTGGAGCGGCCAAAAGCCGGCAGCCATCCGAGCTCCTGGGCAAACACCCACTGCTGCATTAACCCCAGCCAGAATATTGGCATCGATACACCGATGAGAGCAATCAGCATAGCTGTATAATCAAACATAGAATTCTGCTTCCAAGCACTGATAATTCCGGCGTTAACGCCCACAATTACAGCAAATACCATTGCAAAAAACGTCAGTTCAATTGTAGCCGCGAGAAACGGCCAGATTTCTACAGAGATTGCCGCGTTTGTTCGCAGCGAGTTTCCGAGATCTCCCTGGAGCAGACCTAACATGTATTCTGTATACTGTACAAAATACGGTTCATTCAGCCCCAGCTGTTCTTCAAGCTGTTCAATTGCCGCAGGAGTAGCCTGCTCGCCGAGAATGGTCTGGGCAGGGTTACCTGGTATTAAATGAATGATGGAGAATGTAATCAGCGACATCCCGATCAAAACCGGAATGAGCATGAGCAGTCTTCTTATCGTATATGAAAGCAATTGCCTGCACCCCCCGCTGCCTTACAGCGTATGTATCCGTTTTTCTGCATAAGGAACGCAGCGGACAGGCAACCTGCCCGCTGCACCAATATGCTTTTAATCCATAAGTTCAACGTTTGTCAACGGCTCACTGGTAGATGGATGCGGTACGTATCCAGAAACCCGCTCGCTGCCCGCAAGAACCGGAATGGAATGAACGAGTGGAATCATCGGCGCGTCTTCATGGATGATTTCCTGAGCTTCCATGTAAAGCTCTGCACGCTCGTCTTCATCAATCGTAACCTTCGCTTCATCGAGAAGTGCATCTACTTCATCATTGCGGTAGAAATTACGGTTACCGCCAGGAATTGCGTCTGAATGAAGCAGGTTGCCGAAGAAGTAGTCCGGATCACCGTTTACACCGGACCACCCGAGCATAAACAGGTCATGTTCACCTGCTTCTGTCTGCTCCAGGTACGTCGCCCACTCCATACTGACGATATTCGCCGTTACACCAATTTCATCGAGGTTTGCCTGCATAACCTCTGCAGCTCTCTGAGGATCCGGCATGTATGGACGTGCAACAGGCATCGTCCAAAGATCAAATTCCAGGTCTTCATAGCCTGCATCTTCCAGCATCTGCTGAGCCAGCTCCGGATCATACTCATACGCTTCAATGTCATCATTGTAGCCCAGATAGTCAGGTGGAATCAGATTCTTAGCCGGCTCTGCCATGTCAGCATAAAGCAGGGAAATCAGATTTTCTTTGTCGATCGCATGGTTCAATGCACGCCTCAACTCTGGATCATCGAACGGCTCTTTGTCTTCATTAAAGCCCAGATAGCCGATATTATTTGTTGCACGCTCAAATGTCTGAACGCCTTCTTCTCCTTCAAGCTGCTCCAAATCGTCCGGGTTCAGTCCGTCCATAATATCGATCTCTCCGGAACGAAGAGCCGTCAGACGAGCGGAATTATCCGGGATCACCTGGAAGATTACCTGATCCAGCTTAGGCAGATCTTCCTGCCAGTAGTCCTCGTATTTCTCCAGTACGATTGAATCATCACGAGACCAGCTGACAAATTGGAATGGGCCTGTCCCAACCGGATTCTCGTTAATTTCTGCTCCATACTCTTCAAAGGCTGCTGGAGACGTGATCGAGAAGTAGCTCATCCCCATATTTTGAATAAACGATCCGAGCGGCTGATTCAGTACAAATTCAACCTCATAGTCGTCAAGCACGTTAATTTCATCAATCACGTGGCCTTCGTCTCCCACGAAACCACCAAACTGCGTTCCGTACACGCTGTATGCGTATCCTTCATCAGCGAAATGGAATTCATGATCCGGATCAGCCCAGCGTTCAAAGTTCAGTTTGACCGCATCTGCATTAAAGTCTGTTCCATCATGGAACGTTACCCCTTCACGCAGCTGGAACGTGTACCGCATGCCGTCATCATGCACTTCCCAGTCTTCTGCAAGCCCAGGCTGAATTTCAAACGAATCCTCTTCAAAGCTTAGCAGCGACTCATAAATCTGTTCAGTCACACGGGACGATTCTCCGTCTGTTACGCTCGCATAATCCAGGCTGACAGAATCGCCGCCCCTGGCAAAAATCAGCGTCTGGTCTTCAGAAGGTGTTCCTGCTTCTTCATCTCCATTATCCTCATCATCCGCACCGTTGTTCTCATCGGCCCCATCATCTGCAGCATTGTTCGCTTCAGCGTTGTTGTCGACATCTGTATTTTGTTCGTTGTTTTCTCCGCCGCAGGCTGTGAATAGCAGCGCAGCTGCAGCAACTGACGTCAGTACAAAAGACTTCTTCATTCCATTTCCCCCTTTAAGATTGGTGATGTATAGTGGTTTCTGCTGATTGTCCCGTACGCTCCTCGTTGTAGAGGTGACAAGCAGCAAAATGGTTAGCTCTGATTTCCCGAAACTCGGGTACGACCGTGCGGCATTCCTCCATAACGTGAGGACACCGTGTATGGAAAGGGCATCCGGAAGGCGGATTTGCCGGGCTCGGAACATCCCCCTCTAAAATAATGCGTTCTTTCTTCAGATCAGGGTCCGGCTCCGGCACTGCAGATAAGAGAGACTGCGTATAGGGATGGAGCGGCTCTGCATACAAATCCTCTTTATCTGCAAGCTCTACCATCTTACCGAGATACATGACACCGATCCGGTCACTGATATGTTTTACGACGCTTAAGTCATGCGCAATAAACACATAGGTAAGACCGAACTGTTCCTGCAGATCCTCCATCAAATTCAGCACTTGGGCCTGAATCGATACATCGAGCGCCGAAACAGGCTCATCGCAAATAATCAGCTTTGGACGAACGATCAGCGCCCTGGCAATGCCAATCCGCTGGCGCTGCCCTCCGCTGAACTGATGCGGATAACGGGACGCATGCTCAGGCGGCAGGCCGACGATTTGCAGAATCTCTTCCACTTTCTTTCGGCGTTCTTCTTTCGTACCGATGCCATGAACAATCAAAGGCTCCCCGAGAATCTTTTCGATTTTATGCCTTGGATTCAAGGAAGCGTAGGGATCCTGAAAAATAATCTGCATGTCGCGACGCATTTTTCGCATTTCTTCCTGCGAGAGGGCTGTTACATCTTTCCCTTCAAACAATACGTCACCGGCTGTCGGCTCAATCAGGCGGAGAATGGATTTCCCGGTGGTGGATTTTCCACAGCCCGACTCTCCAACAATGCCCAGCACCTCTTTTTCGTATACGTCAAAGGAAACGTCATTAACAGCCTGGACATCGCCGATGCGGCGACCGAATACGCCACCCTTTATCGGGAAGAATTTCTTAAGATTTTTGACTTGCAGAAGCGGCTGACGGCTCATTCGGCGCACCTCCTTCCGTATCATAGAGGAAGCAGCGGCAGTCGTGCCCCGTCCGCAGCTGAATCAGCTCTGGGTCTTCCTGAAGACAGCGGTCGAAAACGTGCTCGCATCTCGCTGCAAAACGGCACCCTTTTTGAATGGAACCTGGCTTTGGCACATTGCCCGGGATCGAATACAGCCGCTCATCTCGTCCAGAGAGCTTTGGCAGCGAACGGATTAGTCCGACCGTGTATGGATGCTTTGGCGCCTTTAAAATGGTGCGCACATCTCCCTGCTCGACCACCTTGCCTGCATACATAACCACGACTCTGTCGCATATTTCTGCTACAACGCCGAGGTCATGTGTAATCATTAGAATCGCGGTTCCTTTATCCCGATTCAGATTCTTCATCAGCTCAAGAATTTGTGCCTGAATGGTTACATCCAGGGCCGTCGTCGGCTCATCCGCAATAAGGATTTCAGGATCAGACGCCATCGCTATCGCAATCATTACCCGCTGTCTCATGCCTCCTGAAAGCTGGTGAGGATATTCATAAGCAATCTCCTCAGCTCTAGGTATACCGACGATTTTCAACATCTCAACCGCTTTCTGATGCGCTTCTTTTTTTGATAGCTTCCGATGCTTTCGTAAGCCTTCTGTGATTTGAAAGCCGATTTTATAAAGCGGATCCAAGGAGGTCATTGGTTCCTGAAAAATCATCGACAGCTTGTTTCCGCGTATGCTGCGGATCTGTTTTCCGCTCATTTTCGTTAAGTCCATCTTTTGTCCATCGCCAGCTTCAAACAGGATTTCACCGCCGACAATTTTTCCTGGCGGATTCGGCACCAGTCCCATAATCGAAAGCGACGTTACACTTTTGCCGCACCCGGACTCTCCAACTACCCCGAGCACTTCCCCTTCTTCAATATGAAAGCTGACATCATCTACGGCCGGGATTTCGCCGCTGTCGGTAAAGAAGTGCGTCTGCAAATTCTTTACGTCGAGTACTTTTCTGCTCATATTGCCCCCCCGGTAAAGCCTGTTAGTATGTACGCAATTAAAAATATTCAAAAAATTATATCTTAAAAAATAAATTACTACACTGTTACACATTTAGCAATTACTATTTTCAAATTTTTATAAGATTCTGGATATACATGTAATTCAATCGTTCTTGTATGATATGATAAAAGCCTTATGTACCAGTGTTTAGAGACTTTATTTAGATTACAGAAATATCTGACACCTAATAAAATCTTTTTTTCGTGAATTATGCTGCGATAGCGTTTATGAACGGTTTCACATGTTTTCCGGCTTCAACGAGGGGGTGGTTCATGTTCCCGATTTGATCCTCGCCTGATGACGGGATCCACTTTGATAATTATCTATTGGCACCGACATGCTGAAGAGGAGCGTTTTCGTTCGTTGAGGAAGCCTGCTTTGTTTTTATAAATGGCCCTGATTACTTTTCCATCCCCCCTCCAATAAAAAAAGCGGGCACAGGCCCGCTCAAAGTGTCGATAAAGTCATTTTAAGTGAATATCGTTGCATCTGCCTGTATCTGCGGGCACTCACTTTCCGGAGGGAGCGGGCTCGGCTTTCCCTTCTTTCATCCGCCGGATCTTCGCCTCGTTCTGAGCCGAGATTCTTCGATGTCAGCAGCTGGCAGTGCGTTTCATGTGCCTGGTTACGAAAGTACGATCGGCTTCCATAAAGATTGAACCTTCCCGACGAGACGTTTCGATGTTGAATAGGGATGCCAGTCCTTCATCGAATTCATGATAAACGTAAAAAAAGCAGTCGCGTCTGTCGTGACGTTGTTCTCCACGAATCAGAGTCGTTTTCCCGATGTGTCCGGCGGAGGCGCAACAAGCAGTCTGAACGGGGACAGACCCGCTTCGTTTTCTTATACTGTTCGTCGTTTCCATCACCTCGTACCGCAGGTTCAGCGATGTAACACTAAGCTGCTCCCTGCTCAGGGGCTCGGTTATACTTTGTAAAAAGGGCCCCGACAATCAAAAGGACAAACGCTGCTGCAGCAGCGGGCGTTTCATAAGGCAAACTAAATGTATAAGGTACCGCTATGATAACTGCTGCGCTCAGCATACTTATTGGTGTGACGGCTGTTTTCCAGCCCTCTAATCCAGCCTTCCGTCTCCTGCGGATGCTCATAAAAGCAAACAGCGGCAGCAGCACCCAAAAAATGAGCCACATCGTGTTCATTCGTTACTCCCTTCCCTTTACCGGCCAAAGCTCCGGATACAGATTCCCTTCGTCAAAAAACAAATAAGACAATCAGTACAATAGCAGCGGCCTGAAGAATTGAAATAATAATCAGCTGGTCGGCAGACTGATTAACACCAGGGATGAACCTTCTGCCAAGAAAATTAATGGCTAACATGAACAGCAGCCCCATAGAGAAAATGACTGCAGCCTCCATGGTCCTCACCCCGCTTTTTTAAAAGTTTGTTATGTACCGGCTCTCTCCAGTATAAAGAAACGTCAGCCCGGCTGCCACACCAAAAAAGCAGAGCACCGGTTTACGGATACCTCTGCCTTCCTGTCGGCGCTTCTATTTTTTACTGCTTTCTTCCTGAGCAAGCAGTCTGTCTTCAAGCCGCTGAATTTTATCATGAAGCTCGTCATTCTCACGCTGCAGCTCCACGCCTTTTGACGAGTAGTATGGGTCGGTTTCCCACCAGTCCATTCCAATTTCTTTCGCCTTATCTACTGAGGCTACGAGCAGACGGATCCGAATCGTAATCAGCTCTACTTCAGCGAGGCTGATCGAAATATCGCCTGCAATCACCACACCTTTATCCAATACAGTTTCCAGCACATCGACAAGACTGTTTGAAGCCGTTGGGTGTTTTATCGCATCGAAATCTGACATGATCGAATCGACTCCTTTATAATAGGTTTCCGAGAGGCCCGAGATCAATATTCAGATCCTCTGCGGTCAATCCAAAATAGTCTTTCATCTCTTCCATTTTTTCTTCGAGTGTGTATAATGCTTCACCGAGTCTTTCAATTTCCTCATCTGTGAGCGTCCCGCTGTCCACTCGTCTCATTGCCTGCCGTTCGACAAGCTGTCGAACAAGCTCAATCACCGTCAATACCAGCTCGGCGAGGCCCTCCTGCGCCTTGTCAGGATCGAGCGACACTCGGCCCGGATGGCTGTTCAGCAGTTCCGGAGTTTGATTCATGTCGATTCCTCCTCAAGTTCGTGCTTGCGCTCTGTGCTTTTTATCAGCGTATCCACCGACGTCAGCAGGATACGCAGGTCCAGATAAACAAGGTCGATATCAGCTATGGAAATCATGATATCCCCTTTCAATACGACACCTTTTTCCAAAACGGCATCGAGAACATCCAGCAGCGCAACATCTTTATCTTTGTCCAGTTCCTGAAGCACCGGCTTCTCCTCCTAACTGGTCGTTTCTTTTTGTTCCAGCACCGCGAAATGATAGGGAGGCCAAGGTCCAGCCGCCTCAATTTGTATACCAGTTTCTTCTTTATTAAATTGATCCTGCTCGCTTCGTAAAATGTCAGCCGCTGCAGCAGCAGCTTCTGCATCCTTAAACAAGTAGACGCCGTTCCATACCATGTCCTCTGTCCGGCCGCTGAGCTTTTTCTCCCATACCTTTTTTCGGACTGAATCGGACGAATACGGCTCAAGCAGAGCGTGCAGCCGCTCGCCTATCTTTCGAAGCTCTTCATCTGCTTTCTCTTTCAACCAGTTGCCAAGCTTCTTCTTTTCAAAAAACTGTTTGCCTCTCGGCAGTTTTTCAATCTCTTCATATTTTGCTTGGATATCAGATTCGTTTTGTTGAAACTGCGGATCGAACTTAGCACGGTCCGCATAGAGCTTCATACTCCATTCCTGCTTTCCTTTCAGATCAGAAAATAATTGCTGCATCGTCGCAGCCCGCTCATCAAGTACTGTTTTCAAGCCGGCCGTTTGCTCATATACTGTCCCAAAGCTCAGCGGAATAACCATCGAAGCATGCTGCTGCAGTTCATGCATAATGTGGTGATGGTGATAAGCTCTGTCCTTCAGCCAATGCATATTTTCCACATTACCTTGCAGAGCCTCCTGCGAATAATCAGATTCAGGCACTTCACAACAGGCTGCAGAAACGCCGGACGACGTGACATAGGCCACTTCTGTCTGAGGTTCGATTCCGGGCAAGCCTGACTTCTCCTCGCCTTCCGGCACAAATCCGAAAACGTAAATTAGCGACATTGATTATCCCCCCTCCTGTTCCAGCTGTTTAGCAATCCGGTATCGTTCCAGCAGAATAGCTTCTTCACGGTCATATGCTTCCTCGGAGATATCTCCAAGCTCCAGCATCATCTGAAGCCGCGCCAGCTTCTTTTGAATCGTTTCCAGATCATACAGCTCTTTGTCGACTTCCTCTTTCACCTTTTCACCGACAAACTTTACTGTGTCAATTGGCCAGGTGAACAGTTTGAAAATCATGGGCTTCCTGCTTTCACTTTCAGATCAATAAAGTTGTAAGCCGGCCAGGGACCTGTATAGGAAAAATCGATCCGGTCCTTCCACTTTTCATAGATCCGGTTTACTTCTTTATCAAATGCTTCTTCCTTTTCAGCGTCAAGCAAGAATGCTGCGTTTAAGAGCATCCGTTCGTTTATCGTTTCGTTTGATTTAGCTGCATCAGCGATCTTTGCGAGCGGCTGGAATACTTCTTTTTCAAACTCCTCATGGAAGGACGTAACGAACTTTTTCGATGCTTCCCCTGCTGCCAGGTTTTCATAGTAAGTGGAAGGTCTCGAGCGGCTGTTCAGCTGCTGCTGCATTTTTTTAAGCGCCGGATTTTTCATCGCCTGCTCTTTCATCCACTCTTTTTTTCCCGTCAGCTTCAGACCAACTTCCATTTTCCCTTCGATTTTCGGGAAAATCTGTTTAAATTTTCCGTAAAGCTGACTGGCGAATTCCTTTACATCCGCCTCGGATTCTACAACGTTTCCGAAGCTCACGGGAATGACTGTACAGTCTTTCATGACAGCCGCTACCGTATCCTGGTGGGCTTTCGCATTTTTTCGATTCGGTTCATATATTTTGACCGGGGCTTCCGCTGCGACGACGCTTACGTCTTTATACGTGATCGTCCGGACCGGATACTCCGTCCCGTCAAACGTTACATGCCGTACCGCCGGCTTTTGCGCTCCCGGAACAACTGCTAACATATAAAATCCCATTTCTATTCCCCCTGCACTTCTTTAAGGCCTTTCCTGACTGCTGTCGCAGCCTGCTGAAAGTCCGGGGCACCGCCGAAACGAACAAGCTCTCCGCTCAAAATATCGGTGCATACCTCCGTAAACTCCTTATTGTCAGGCTCCAGCGCAATATTCGCTTTTTTCGCAACGGAGGTGATCATAAGCGCAGACCGAAGGCTCACAAACCCGTTTTCCGCATCTGTAGCATCTTTTATTTTACGGAGAAGGCTCCAGATCATTTTCGCATCCTTATGGCGTACTTCTGCACGCTTTTGAATGATCGTTTCCATCGTTTTTTGCGTATAGTGCACTTCCATCGTCACTAATCTGTCCATAAGCGCGTCCTGTTTCTCGAATACACCGGCATACTCCTCCGGATTAGATGTAAACAAGATCCGGAAATCGGGATGGACCTGGACGTAGCGCTTTTTCTGCTTCGTTCCGTAAAGCGGCACGAGGCCCTCTTCCAAAATAGATAAGAACAGGTTGTTCGTTTCCGCAGTAGAGCGGGAAAATTCGTCGTAGATTACCGTATGTCCTTTTTCACAAGCTTCCACCAGCCTGCCCGGCGTCCAGTCTTCCTTAATGTTTACCTCTTTTTTGTAAACTTGACGAATAAAATTATCCACAAGCTTGGTGCTCGTGACACCGGTGATCCCGCCTAAAAGATCCTCGTTATTCATCTCGTGGTTACCGGTGATGAGCGTCACCGGGCGTCCTCTGCTTTTTGCCGCTTCCATCGCGAGTGCTGTTTTCCCTGCTCCTGCCCGACCGGTAACATGAACCGGATATCCAGCTTCCAGAACCCTGGAAATTCGGTGAATGTAGTGGTTAATTTCATCGGTTTTAATATAGGATGCCTGTTCCCTTACAGGTTTTCTAGGCTCCTGCTTTTTCTCGGCAGGTTTTCCCAGTGATTGTGAGGGTGCGCTGCGCACTCCACCGGATTTTCTCGCGCTGATTTCCCGTCTTGTTTGTGCCTGCTTCTGCGCAGCCATACTTATTCTGCCTCCTGTTCCTGATAAATATCTGTTGAAGTTCGCTGTCTAAGCGCCGTTCGTTCAAAAGAAGTCACTTCATTTTTATTGTTAACACGTACCATATAGGTTCCGACCAGCTGGTCGCGGCCGTACCGCTTCATGTATTCTTTTTCTTCGATCATTTCCACGCCCACTTCCCAATAATTACCTTTATTGGAGATGGCCGTAATCCGAAGTACCGGGGACAGATGCTCTTCAAAAAAATCTTTGACTGCTTCGATCAGTTCATTTGCCTTCACGATAATCCCTCCTTCACTGCATGGTAAAGAGGAGGACGATCCTGCCGTCCTCCTAAGCTGTCTATTCGTTATGCAAAGTTAAGCTGTTCTCTGCCGCTGTCAGATAAATCGCTGTCAATTTCGCCTTGTACTTCGTCCCGCAGCAGTCCAACCGCTTCTGCGTATCGCAGCCACGTATCAACACTTGCAATAACGACACGTGCTTCAATCGTAATCAGCTCAATGCCGACTAGTGAAATTCGCGCGTACAAGTCGATGACAATCCCTTTATCAAGAATCCGGTCGATAACCTCTGCAAGACTGGACGAATCGGTGCTCTTCTGAATAGCCATGTTCCTATCTCTCCTTCTTTCATTATTTTTATACTAATACTTTTTCAGCTGTGCCGCCCCTTTAATGCGGCTCGCCCCCTTCACGCTGGAGTATCCCTTGATGTCACTGGCCTTTTTAACCCCGTCTCCACCGTCAGATTCATGACTGCTCAGGGCGTTATCCTTTACTTCTTCCTTCGCATTCTCTGCCTGGCCTTTCAACTCGTGTTTAATGTCTTCTGTTCGTTCTTTCGCTTTTTCAGCTGTTTCTTTCAGCTTCTCGCCGGCTTCTTCAAAGTTTTCTTTAAACTCTTCTTTCTTCTCTTTTGCATGCTGAAATTTGTCATACAAATCCTTCGCAATCTTGAAGGCAGATTCCGCCCGGTCTACCTCCGGAAAATGATCCTCCAATGAATCTACCGCATCTTCTGCATCGTCTTTTACTTCGTCTTTTACTTTTTCTTTTACCTTTTTTGCTTTTTCTATGATCCCGTCGGAGGACTCTTCTTCTGCCATGAAAGCACCTCCTTTATGAGGACTCTTTTACTTTCCCTAAAAAGAAACCATCTACTTCCTTCAGCTTCCCGCGCCAGAGAACGGCTCCTTTAGATGGGAGGGCCGTCCCTGATTCATCGAACAATTTGGCGTCTGCAATATGAATATAATTAATTTCCGGTTCTTCTCCGGAGCTGAGCTTCTCCGCAGCTTTCTCGAGACTTTCATAAATTCCTTTATCTGCATCGAGATCAGTATCAAACGCCTCTTTAAATTCTGTGAAATAACGCTCAGCGCCAATGAGGTCGCCGCTGATAATAGAGCCATTCACATTGACTGTTACCGGAAGTGTGTAGTCTTCATTGTCATTGCATGCTTCGATCATCATCTGAAGAATAACGTCTTTTTCATTTTTTATTCCCGGCATAGCGCAGCTCCTTCTGTTAGTTCTATTTCTTTTTCGAAGATCCGGACTTGCCTTCTACTTCCGTTTCTTTTCCGGACCCGCTTTCCTCTTCTTCCTCTTCTTCTGATTCATCTTCCTCTTCTTCATCATCTTCTTCCTCGTCGGACGAATCAGAATTTGAGGCGATGAGCTTTTCCAGCTTTTCTTCAAGGCTGTTAATCCGGTCTTTCAATTGTTCATTTTCTTCTTCTGTACTGCTTTTTTCTTCGCTTTCCTCAGATTGATTGTCGTCTTCCGTTTCTTCCTCTTCTTCGTTTTCGTTCTCGTCATCCTCTTCTTTACTGCCGTCTGCACCAAGAAGCTTTTTAATCGGCTCCTTTACTTTCTGTTTCAGGGAGCCGCCTGACCCGGATGCTGTTTCTTTCAGCTTTCCAGCCAGGCTGGCACTCTTTTGCTTCCATTCCTCTTTATCAATTGTTTCCCACTTATCCATCAGCTTCTCCCGGTTTTTCGGACTGAAATAGTAGCCGGCGGCTCCACCGATGACGGCTCCTACAAATGTAGATTTAATAGTGCCCGGCCCTTTGCTGCCGGATTCTTTTTCCTGCTGCTTCTCGTCTTTTTCTTCTTCTGCCATAATGAAAAACCGCCTTTCAATTATTTTTTATCTGCGAGCTCGGACACCATTTTTTCCAACCGGTCCAGGCGCTCGTTTAAATCATTGTTCTCCTTCTCGGCCTGTTGATCGTTGGACTTATTCCCAGAGCCAAGAAGCTTATCTTTACCGGCTTCCATCAGCTTTTGAGCCGGACCGCTGTCCATATTTTGAAAATAGCCATCCACCTGTTTTCTGAGATTGTTGGAAGCCTGTTCGATCAGCATGTCCTGAAGCGTTCGCCTCACCTGAAATCCAAGTGCTCTTGCTGCCTCCGTTTTTGCTGCTTTGGAAAGCAGAGTTCGGGCACCTTTACTGCTGGATAGAAATCCAATACCTGCACCTATAAGAGAACCCGTAAGTACATAGCTTTTATCTTGACTGTTCTGTTCATCCGACATTCCGTACCCTCCTTAAATAGTGACAATTAATGTCCTATACCACTTCCTGTCATGAATTATGCAGAAAAACAGTTAAATATTCCTTAAATATATTCTTTTACACAATATATCGTTAGTACAAAGGATGATTAATATCTGTATAACGAACGTAGATGAATAAAATGTAACTAATGAACGAATTATCTGTGTTCCGCTCCTTATCATCGACTGGAAATATGCCTATTACCCAAGTCAACAAGACAGCTTCCATTTCGGAACGTCGATCACGTTACTACGGATAACTGCCTTTAATTGGCCTGTTCATGAAAACACTCGCTTTCGAAGAGAAACGGCTCGGTTTTTCCTCCTGCTGTCTACCACGGCATACCTGTATTTTCATTAATATGTAACGCTTCGGACCGGTAATCGTCAAACAAAAAAAGAGCGGGCTCTCGAAAGAGCTCCGCTTGCTGTGACAGTAAATTCAGTTCGTATTCATGTCTGTAAAACAGTCTTCTTTGTTCACGATTGAACGAAAGAAGCGACGGTTTCCACTTGGGCTGTGTGCGGAAACATATCAACAGGCTGCAGCGATTCAAGCCGGTAGCCTCCTCGTTCAGCTAACACCGCAGCATTTTTTGCCAGTGTCGACGGGTTGCAGGATACGTATACCAGTCGCTTGGGTTTTATTTTTGTTAGAGTTTTCAGCAGACTATCAGCCAAACCGGTACGAGGCGGATCGACGATTATGACGTCTGCTTTCCATCCATCATTTTCCCAAGCCGGCAGCACATCCTCTGCTCTGCCAGTTTCAAATGAAAGATTGCTCAATCCATTCAGGCAAGCATTGTGCTCCGCATCGCTGATCGCATCCTGAACCGTATCCATACCCCTGACCTCATGCGCCTGCCCGGCTGCCCATATGCCTATCGTTCCCGTTCCGCAGTAAGCATCTACTACATTTTCCGAGCCGGTCAGATTTGCTGCTCTTATTGCTTCGGTATACAGCGCAATCGTTTGAGACGGGTTCAGCTGAAAAAAGGCTCTGGCTGAGAGCTCAAATACGTTTCCTGATAACGTTTCCCGGATACTAGTTTCTCCAGCGAGAGGAATGGTTTTCTCTCCGAACACGAGAGGGGTTTTCTTCTCATTAATATTTTGCATGATGGATGTCAGGTTTGGGAGCCTGCTGCGTATTTCAGATAAAAAGGCTTCTTTTTCGGGAAATGTTTCAGATGCTGTGACGAGGACGAGCTGAGTTTCATTTGTATGAAATCCCTGCCTGGTTACAATCGTCCGCAGAAAACCTTTATGCTTTTTCGGATGGTAGATCGATATGCCGCAGGCCTCGGCCGCTTCCTTCACTTCATTGGTGACGTGATCGATCGTTTCGTGCTGGACGATACAAGCGTCGATGTTCAACAGTCGGTTGCTGTGTTTTTCGTACAAACCGGCGATCACGTGCCCGTTCAGCATGCCGGCCTGCATTTGCCCCTTATTGCGATAGCGCCATGGATGCTCCATGCCAATCGTTTCTTTTAATAAAGAAGCCGTTTTAATTGACGTATACCGCTCAAATGATTGGCGGACGAGATCCTGTTTTTCGCGCAGCTGCGCTTCATAAGACAAATGCTGCAGCTGGCACCCGCCGCAGCGGTCATATACCGGGCACGGTGCCTTCTGCCTGTCAGGAGAAGATTTACGAATCTTGACGAGCTTTGCCCGTGCAAATTTAGAGGACACGCTGACTGTTTCACAGACAACCTCTTCCCCCGGCAGCGCTCCATCCACGAACACAACCTGTTTCTTAAAAAAGCCGACGCCTTCTCCATCGATCCCGAGCCGCTTTATCGTAAGTGGGAAACGCTGGCCTTTCTTTATGGTCACTTGTTTTTGAGCCACAGTTATTCTCCTTTCTATAGAGGCGGACTTTCAATGCTTTCCCATAGATAAAGGGCAGCGTATGTCCGATAAGGAGGCCACGCTTTTGCAACGTAATCCAATTCTTCTGCCTTTGGCTTTTGATCTAAACCTCTCAATTTTTTCCATCCGTTTTGAAGCCCAATATCCTGAACAGGAAATAAATCCAGCTCACCCAGCCCGAACATGAGAAAATTTTCAGCAGTCCATCGACCGATTCCGCGAACCGCTTTTAACGCTGCAACTGCTTCTTCTTTATCCTTAAGGACAAGTGAGTCGAGCGACAAACGCCCCTCAGCGATCAGCGCGGAAGTATCAATGACATATTCCGCTTTTCTGCCGCTGAACTGCAATTCCCTTAGATCAGCTACACCCAGTGCGGCGGTGGTTTCCGGATATGGATAGAACCAGACACCGCTTTTCTCAAATCCTGTTTCATGCACAAACCGTGTGCTCAGTGTAAAGGCAAAGGTCATGTTCAGCTGCTGATGAATGATCGTTTTAACGAGAGAGCCGTACCGCTGAAAATCACATATAAACGGAGTATGACGAAATTGTTGAAAGAGCGGATCCAATTCCGTTCCTTTAAACGCATCGGCTACCGCGCCTAAATCTGTTTCCCACTGAAACAGTCGCGCAACTTCAGAAGTGACTGCTTTTTCGTCCGCTTCGTCCCATTCCAGCTGAAAAACGGGCCGCTCCATTGAGCCAGTCTGCAGCATCCGCACCGGCACCGGTTTATCGTCAATCCAAAGCGGTACGAACAGTTCCTGATGCTCATGATTAAGTTGAAGAAGCGGGTCAATGGACAACCGTTTCAACGCCTGATCGAACCGGTATGGTCGTACAAGCTCAATTGTTACTGTAGCCACGTTGATCAGCTCCTTCTGTTAGCAGGTATCGTATGGACTGTACTGTTTACAAAGTGAAAAAATGCCGTACCGTTTTTCCACAGTTCCAGTTTCGTAATGCCAGTGTTTGAGATCATGTATGGATTGTGCACCTCAGGCCAGCTGTCCCCGGCTGATAAATACATCAGCAAAATACTGATAAATCCGCCATGTGAAACAGCAGCAGCTACGGCTTCGTCTTCATGCGAGCAAAGCAGCCTGACTATCTTTCTGCATCTGTCTGTTAATTGTTCGAAGCTTTCCGTGCCCGGTATTCCCGAGGCTGCAAGTCTTTTTTTCTTTAACTCCGGATAAGCAGCTATAATTTCATGTTTCGTTCTGCCCTCAAGCGGACCAAGAGCCGCTTCTCTGAACAACGCAGATTCTTTTACTCGCAATGAGCGCGTTTCAGCGAGGTAAGCAGCCGTTTGGGATGCCCGCTCAAGGTCGCTGGCGTAAATGGCATCCAAGTGTACCTGCTCCATCCAGGCTGCAGCAGCTTTCCCTTCCTTTTTCCCTAATGAAGAAAGTGGATAGTCAGACTGTCCTTGAATGATACCGCCTGCGTTTGCTTCAGACTGACCGTGCCGGATCAAATAAATCGTAGGCATGCCCGGTCACTCCTCTTCCCCGCGATACTGACGGCATTTTTCTTCGAGCTCTTCCAGCATGAGAATCATCCGGTCAATATCCTCCACTTCCGTCCGCTCAGGATCAAGCTGATCTACCATATTTGAGAGTCGCTCCATGCGGTCATGAAGGCTCGTCCATTTTTCCTGCTTGTTCATCTATGATGCTCCTTTCCTTATCCAATGTACCATTCTATCACGCCAGCCCAGAAACTCAATTATATTCCTGCGCTCTCTTTACGAAAAACCTCCTGCAAGCCGCCTGAAGCTGTTAAACTATGAATGGCAGAAGCAAAACTCCTGCTTTAAAACAGGTATGGAAAGCAGAAAGGACGATAGAATGACGAATATAACGAAGATATCCCCTGCAAATGATCCGTGGGAAGCATATATGGATCAGACTGAGTTTGGCCGGGCTGTCTTATCAAATATAGAAATTACGACAACGAACCTTTGCAATATGCGCTGTGAACACTGTGCTGTCGGCTACAGTCTGCAGCAAAAGGATCCCGATGCACTCTCATTTGAGCGTATTAAGGAAAGCCTGGACACTGTGCCGTTTCTGCGCGCATTCAGTATCACCGGAGGAGAGCCAATGCTGAACATGAGATCCGTACGTCATTATGTGGTGCCTCTGCTCCGCTATGCACATGAACGAGGTGCGCGTACGCAAATTAATTCTAACTTAACGATGCCGCTGAAGCGGTACGAAGAAATTTTACCTTACCTGGATGTGCTGCATATTTCCCACAATTACGGAAGTATCGAGGATTTTTCAGATATCGGTTTTGCTGTTATGGAGAAAAAACCGCCGGAGCAAGTGCGGGAGAAAGCCTTCCGCACTATGGTGGAAAACAGTTTGGAGCTAAGCCGGCGCGGCGTGATGATTTCAGCTGAAACGATGTTGAATAAACGAACGCTGCCTCATTTAGAATCGATCCATGAACAAATTGTCTCGATGGGGGCTGCCCGGCATGAAGTTCATCCGATGTATCCAACCAGCTTCGCTGCCCACCTTGAAACTTCTTCACTTGATGACATTCGAGACGGGATCCATCGGCTTCTCGATGTACGCAATCCAGACGTTTGGATGCTGTTCGGCACCTTGCCTTTTTATGCGTGCAGCTCAGATAAACGGGATTTAGAACTGCTGCAGAGGCTTCAGGCAGAGCCAAACGTTACCGTCAGAAACGATCCCGATGGACGGTCACGCTTAAATTTAAACATTTTTGACGGGTCCATTCATGTCACGGACTTTCATGCTGACGGCGAGCTTGGAACAATTGATGACCACACCCTGCCGGAAGCATTCCATAAGTGGCAGCAGTCCAAAACTGCAGCTTCTTTATCGTGCCACTGTCCCGCTGTTTCCTGCCTTGGTCCGAATTTGCTCGTGAAAAACACCTACTACCCGGAGACCGACTTTCGCACTCGTCATGCAGCTATATCCTATAAACGGACTGATACAGCTGATATTTAGCAGGTCTTCGGCTCCAGGAGGATCAGAACGCAGCGAAGACCCGGCGGACAGCAGGAGGAAGCGGTTAGCTGAGGCCGTTCCCTCCGGACAGCGAGTGTCCGCAGATGCAGGCAGATGCAAGGTTATTCACCTGAAATTACTTTATCAACAGTCTGAAAAGCGCAGAGGCCTGAGCCTCTGCGCTTTATTAAATGCTGAATCAGCTGTACGCCTGCCGGTCCTGGCCGATAAGGCGCTCACACTGGCGGTGTCTCATGCTGAATATTTTAAGCGGGTCGTAAAAGTATTCCGGGTGCTCATGAAGCCTCTGTAATTCTGTCCGCGTTTCAGCAAGCGCTGTTTCATACTCTTCCATTATCTGCTCAATATGAAGAATGACATCAGTAAAGGCTGAATCGACATCCGCACGGATCGCTTTTTCAAATAGATCAAATTCAAAGAACAGCTTATAGGAAAGTGACTCCGCTGTATCCTGAAAATCATCATTCTCCAGAATACGCTTGTACTGCTGAAGTAAAAATGACTTGCTCTGCTGCATCTCTCCAAAAAATTTGCCGACATTACGCAGCATGATCTGCTTCGGCTCCAGTCTGCCCATAATGTTCTCTTCTGGAAGCTCCGTCCGGTTAATCATGCGCGTTAAGTCTCGGCGCCAGTCTTCCAGCAGAGCAAAATCCAGCTGAAGCTGCATTTTTTCTTGGCCGATCATACTGTTTAAGCTTTCATTGTTTTCATCCAGATACAGCTGGGATTCCTGGAGCTCTTGTTCTGTATTTTTCAGCCATCCTTGAAGCGAACGGCGGAAAATTGGGAAAAGCTCGTCGTCAACGAAGGCGCGCAGACGAGTATTCATCGCCGCATTCAAATCTTCGTGAAGATTTTTAACCGGCTTTTCCTCATCTTCAAGCACATCTTCACTCGCTTTAATTAAAGAAGGCACATTGGACTCAAACTGCTCCTTTTGCATCTGCTTCATTTTCTGATAGGTGCCGACAATGCTCTGCTGCTTTTCAGAACGTGTGTCTGTCAGCGTATTGCGAAGCCCTTTAAATCGGCCGAGCATTTCTTCATAAAACTGAATGTCCTGCTCAAGAGAATTTTCGACTGACCGCTGCTGTGCTTCGAGTCGGTCAAGCAGTCGTTTTGCAGCTCGAGCAAGCTCAGCTGCCGTCCGCTCAGCGCGATCAGAATCTGTGCGGATCGCCTCCAGCCACTTTACACGGTCAAATGTTAACCCGTCCCGCTGGTCCATCATCGTACTTAAGCCCGGAATAGCAGCCAGGTCTTCACGGAGCGGCTCCGTCGTTCCTGAAGGATCAAGCTCCTCAGCTTCCACCCAGGAAGCCATTGATTCCAGTAACCGGAGCATTTCTTCAACGGCAAGCGATGCATGCTCTGTTTCTTCATCCAGTGGACTTGTGAGCACGGATTCTTTTTCAGGATAAATCTCTTCCCATGCCGCTTGAGCTGCTACAGCAAGAACCGCATTCTGTCCGTCCGACAGCATTTCCCAATGCCGGAGAAGCTCCGGCATAACCGGTTCCATCTCTGACTCCATGAACGCCCCATTTGTCAGATCGAGGTAGACATCATGGTGCAGTGCTGCCATCTGCTCCCAGTCAGGTCTTCGAGTCAATTCAATGGATGCAAAGATCCCGTTCATCGCTGCCACCCAGTAAATAAACTGATCCGTGCCGCGGTAAACTGTCGTAAGTGCTCCCATAACGTCCTGGAACAGCCGGTGGTCTTTCTCTGCCAGGTCTTTAGCCGGAAGATCAAAATACTCCGGAGAAAAAGACGCTGTGTAACCGGATGTTATGTACCCGTGCAGATGACGATACCAGCTTAAATCATTCGTTCTGGCCCCCTCTTTAACGGCAAGGTCCACTGCTTTGTTCCAATCTTTATAATCCTCGTAGATGGTTCTTGCAAGATCAGATACACCTGGATAATCCGGATCGATATCAAGAGCAAGCTCTAAGTATTCATATACTTTCGCCTGATCTTTTTCTTCTGCGTAAATGGAGAGAAGTTGTAAAGCCGTTTCGCTTCTAAGCACACTGTCTTCTGTTTTTACAGAAAGATACTTGCTTTTCGCTTCTTCCATCCACCCGGAATCGTAGTGCGCATCACCAATGTTTTTCACTGCCCAACCGTGCAGCTCTCCTTGAACTTGCTCCCATTTAAATACTGCAGCCTCTAAATCCTGATGGTGATAGTAGACCTCTCCCTGTGCAAATCGAATATCGTCTTCTTCGCCTTCTCCTATCTTTAACGAGTCTGCCAGGAGATTCCCCAGCCGGCTGACCGGAAACTGATGATATTCTTCACCTGCAACTTGTTTATAATACGTTTTTTGAACAAGTGCCTCTGCCTGCGTCATATTATGATCCCTCCACGATGCCTGTTTGCCTGATGTTCCGGCTTATCCCGAAAGCATAGGTCTTTCATTGATATATTCGATGATAAAGACGTTTTTCCTGCGGGTCTGTTTCATTTTTTCGAGTCTTCCATAATATTTATGCTTCTCCAACCGCCGAAGCGGTAATAAGCAGCAGCAATCAAGGCACTCAAGACTAAGGAAGCGCCCATGCCAATGCCGATGCCGGCTTCACCAAACATCGAAGCTGCGAGATAGGTCAGTGGAAACCGGAGAATCCAAAATGAAATAACATTCAAAATAAATACCTGCATCATTCCCCCGGCAGCACGGACAACACCGTTTAGAACGAAGTTAATCCCAAGAAACGGGTAGAAAAACGCAACTGTCTGGACATACATCGTGCCGAATGCCACGGTTTCCGGATCTTGCACGAACAACCCAACCGCCCATTCTGCACTGAAAAAAACAGCTGCGCTTAGACTGACGGAAACGATCGCGATCAGCGTCAGTCCGCTTCTCGTTATATCTCCAACACGGCCCCACTTATCAGCGCCGATATTTTGACCTGCCATGCTGTTGATCGCAGATCCTAACGTCAGTGCTGGAATCATAATGAGACTGTCTAACCGCTGAGCAGCTCCGAAGCCTGCCGTGACTTCATCACCGAAGCTCGTAACAACCGTCATGATTGCCAGTACACCGCCAGAAATGACCATCATGGAAAGACCGGATGGAAGGCCGAGCTTAAATATCCTTCTTGCTTGCTCAGCAGCGGGCAGTGACGGCAAGGAAAATGGAACCCCTCCCTTTGTAACTGAATAAATAAGCCCATACAAAAAGGCAGTTCCCTGCGACAGAATCGTAGCATAAGCAGCTCCGGCGATCCCTAAATCCAATACAGCGATAAAAATGGGGTCCAATACTGCATTCAGTATCACGGCCAACAGGACGAACTTTACCGGGGTTTTACTATCTCCAAGCGCTCTCAGCACGGTCGCAATAAAGTTATAGCCAAAAAGAAATAAAATTCCAACAAAGTTTATGCGAAGATAAAGCGCAGCAAGCGGCAGCGTCTCTGCCGGAGTACCCATTGCATTCAAGATCCATTCAGCTGATACAAAGCCAATGACCCCGAGAATAAGAGCGAGGGACCCGAGAATCACCACAAACGCATTCAACGCCTTCTTTAATCCATCATCGTTCCCGGCACCTTTATACTGGGAGAGTACCGTCAATGCAGACGTATTAATTCCGATGATGAACGATAAAATCGTAAAAATGACAACGCCTGATACAGCAGTCGCTGCCAATGCACTTGGGCCGAGCAGATTTCCTACCCATAATGAATCAATCACTTGATACGAAGTCTGCAGGATATTCGTTAAAAAGATCGGCGAAGAGAACAGAATCATTTTTTTCATGATGCTGCCTTTCGTGAAGTCGTACTGCTTTCCCGCCATGATGGTCTCCTCCTGCCTTCTGCGTGCGACTAAAAAAGCTGACTTTCACCGGTCTTGCCGGTAAAAGCAGCCTACTTGTCTATTCCGTGATTTCGAATGTTTCTGTCAGATCGACAGCCCCTTCAACAGTGCGTGCCATCGGACAGTTTTTTGCGGCAAGTGAGACCGCTTTTTCGACCTTTTTCTCTGCAAGGCCGCTTCCTTTTATCACGTAGTGAAGAGCAATTGCTGAAATACGGTTTGCAGCTTCTTCATCTCTCGTCACATCAGCGGTAACCGTCAGTGAATCAACCTGCATCCGCTGTTTTTCCATTACCTGCCTCAAAACCGAAGCACTGCACACAGCAATGGATGAAACCATCAGCTGAAAAGGGCGGAAGCCATGTGCTTCTTTTCCGCTGATTTTCAATGTGCCGAATTCAAATTCGGTTTCAAAATACTCGCCTTGCCACGTAAAATCCATTGTATCCCTCCTGTTATCTGCCCTTCCTATTTTACCTTTCTCCCCCTGCTTCGTCACGTAAAAGCTTCTTGCATATCTGCATAAGAAGTCTAAAATAGGTGAAGGATATTAACTACTCGAAGCAGGTGATGCGTATGGCTAACAAACCCGGCTTCCGTTACTGGGTGCTGATCGGCATGGTGCTGATCGCCGGATTTTCGCAGGGTATGCTGCTGCCCGTGCTTGCAGTGCTGCTCGAAAATGCTGGCACGTCCTCTGCTGCCAATGGTCTTAATGCAGCAGCTCTTTATATCGGAATTATTTTGGTTTCCCCTTTTATCGAACAGCCTGTTCGAAAATACGGTTATAAGCCGGTTATCCTGGTCGGGCTGGTGCTTGTTACCATCTCTGTCCTGCTGATTCCCTTATGGCAGGCATTCTGGTTCTGGTTTGTTCTGCGGATGATCGTAGGGATTGCCGATAACTTGATCCACTTTTCAACGCAAGTGTGGATCAGTACGACAGCTGATCCTGCCAAACGAGGCAGACAGCTGGCTTTATATGGCTTGTCTTTCGGACTCGGTTTTGGCCTGGGGCCGATGACAGTTCGGCTTTTAGATGTCAATCTTTATCTTCCGTTCGTCATTTCTGCCCTGCTCAGCCTCGTTGCACTTTGCTTTATGCTGTATTTAAAAAATGAATATCCTTCTGGAAATGTGGAAACTGCATCAAAGCTCGGTACCGTCGGCAGGTATAAAAAAGTGATAAAACTCGCATGGTTTGCGCTGCTCCCCGGCTTTTGCTACGGCTATCTGGAGGCCTCGATCCACGGGAACTACCCTGTCTACGCCATGCGGATGGGCATCGACTTGGAGCTGACGACTATGTTTCTGCTTCCGGGGTTCGTTTTCGGAAGCCTCGTAACCCAGTTCCCGTTAGGGATGCTGAGTGACCGGATTGGGCGCAGCCGCGTTTTGCTTGGACTCATGACCACCGGAGCAGTTAGTTTCTTTCTAATGCCGTTAATCGAACAATCCTCCGTACTGCTTTTCAGCGGATTTGTTTTAACCGGCATGCTGCTCGGCTCTTTATTTTCACTCGGGATTACGTATTTAGCAGACTTGGTTCCGGCTGATCTGCTGCCTACGGGTAACGTGATGACAGCGGTGCTGTTCGGATTCGGCAGCATGACCGGTCCGGTGATCGGCGGGTTCTTGATTGATACGGTCGGGTCCGGTGCCATCTATTTGTCCATTGGCGGCATGCTGACGCTTGCTGCAATGGCAGGTGTCGTTTTCGAATACCGAAAATCCTCCGGCCGGCTTCACCAAACAAACAAGCAGACAGCCTGATCTTTTTTCAAAGTAATAGAGCTGCCGCCGGATGATCCGGCGACAGCTCTTATTGCCATTCAACACGTATTTTTAATCAAACACTTCTGCTAATACATGCTTCGTTTCTTTTTTATTCAAGTTCTTCTCCACATAGCCTGCCGGCTCTGTCTGAAGAACTTCACCAAACGTGCGGGCCATGTCAGCTTCACCGACTACGTAAATTTCCTGCCAGCCGTGGTCTTTTTTAATTTTCTCCACTTTTTGAGCCATGTCTTTATAAAAACGGTATTTATTTTCCTCGAATCGCTGCTTGAACTTATCCACATGGCTCGCACCGGAAGCGGTTCGATCCTGCGAAGCGAGGCCTTCTTTAAACGTCCACTCTTCCTTGCCGGAATCAAACTCATAGCTCCACTCGTCGTGGACTTCCCCGAGCGAGGTATCAATAACACGTACTTCATCATTATTCGGCATGACAACGCCAGCCCGCGGATAACTGCTTTGCAGGCTTTCAAGCTGGTCCAGCACTGGTGTTTCTTCCCAATGGAAAGAGGTTTCAACCGGCACTTGCAAATAATTGACTGACCAAAGATCTTCATGGTCGGATGCGAAGATAATGACACTCTTCAGTAAATTCGGCTGATTGCCATGGATTTCTTCTTCCACTTTTTTACGAAGCTTTTTATATGCTTTTTTCTCCTCTTGATCATCCGAGGCTTCGATATATTCATCAATTCGTTTCATACCGTTCTTGAGGCGGATCTTCCATTCCCCTTTTTGCTGGTCAGGATCAGACGGATCGGTGTTCAAGTAAACAGACAGAACACATTTACCGTCCGGACACTGTATTTTTTGGAGTGATTTCAGTTCGTTTGTTAATGCCATAGTCGATCAAACCTCCTAATAATATGTGTACTTTTTCTGTTGCCTGTTTCACAGGCATTAAAACATCTTTTTATTGTACTTCTCTAAAGCATCGAACAGAAAAGACGAAACGCTTCCTCAGTAGCAGGTTTTTTATTTACCGCCTTACCATGCAGAGTCGCTATCCCCTTATGTAACTGGAAAAAGAGGCTGGGACAAAACCAGCATCAAAAGAAGCCCTTACCATTTTTGGTGGGGGCTTTCTGTATGAGGGGGTTGATCCTTCCAATGCCGATCGCTTACCGCGGGCAAGGCTTCAGCTAACCGCCGCAAAAACAGCGGCGGTGGACCTTCAACCCTTGCTTTTCCCGCAGGCGTCTCTTGTCTTTTCACGATCAACCCATGATCAGGACCGTACGGTCTTGATTTCCCGAAAAAAAAAGGATACCTTCAGGTTAAGTTAGAACGACCAAGTCATAACAAAACCGGAGGTATCCTTATGTTTAAAGAGTTTAACATGGATCAGCTTGTACTGCTGATACATTTATCCTTTCCATGATCGAAACAGTTATTCGAAAACCGATCCGGAAGAGGATTCGTTCCTCTGTCCTAACGGACAAAAAGTCCCCTTCCGTTATAGGTCCCGCCGAAAGGATCGATCAGGATTTGAGCGGACATTCAAGGTCTACGAATGTGAAGACTGTACGAGTTGTCCTTTCCGCGTCGATTGTTCCAGGGCGAAGGAAGGGACGAACCGAAAGGTTTATTACAATGAAGGATGGGAAACGCAACAAGCACCTATCCGCCAACTGCTTTCGGAAGAGAAAACTGGAGCTTTCTATGGTCGGCGCAAAACCGACTTGGAAGCCGTTTTTGGATTTCTGAAGGCGAATTTGCGTTTCACCAGGATGTCGGTGAGAGGCAAAGCCAAGATAAAACAAGAACTGGGATTCGCCTTCATGGCCGTGAACAAGAGAAAGTTCACGGCCATGAGACAGATTCGTTCTTGCTTCTCCCAAATAAAACGCTTTCGACGACCCGCCTGGGACATCGAAAGCGTTTTTTACGTGCTGGAGAAGTATTTTGTCCCAGCCTCTTTTTATTACAATTTATTTGGCCCTTCACCAGGTTCAGGAACGTGCTCAAGTTCAACGTCTCCCTGATCGATTCGTTTCGGCTCCTCTTTAACTTCTTCAAGAAGGTCTTTCCACTCTGTATTAACTCCTTGAAGCACTCGGGATACTTCATCAAAATGGGACTTCATCTTTTTAGAAGCCTCCATGAGCTGCTTGACATCATCAGAAGCGTGATCCACTACGCGGGAAAGTTCTTCTCCCGAAGCCTTTAAATGCTGAACTACTTCTTCACGATTATCCCGCACCAATGCAATAAGGTTTTTCACCTGCACGCTGGAAGCAGAAGCCGCTCGTGTAACACCTTTTCTGGCTTTTGGACTTGAAGCTACGGCTGCAGCCGCTGCCAAAAGGCCTGCAATCGAGCCGGCTGTCACCCATTTAGAATTTTTGCTCATACACAAATCCCTCCGATCCTATCGTTAGTCACTCTGATTACCATTCTATAACAAATAGTGCTGGGAACCAACTGTCTGTTGCGAATTGTATTTCTCTGCGATAATTATGTTTAATTCCCTCCGCGAGTCTTTTGAAACCTGAACAGTCAACGATAGACCCTGATTTCATTAAATTCGTTGCTTTTTGTTGCGTCATCGCTTCGTAACTGGTATTGTCATTCCTTGTGCACGAAAAGTATGTGTTCCGTATTTATGAAGGAGGATAAACATGAAACATGCAAGAATAGACTGGCCGGTTATGGTTATAAGCGGCGGACTGCTGATCGCGTTTGTGATTGCTTCGCTGATCAATGCAGAAGCAGTAGGGGGCTTCGTTGACTGGTCCTTTACCTTTGCAACAACTTACTTCGGAGCATTTTGGCAAGTGCTTATGCTCGCTACGTTTCTTATCGCCATTATTATTGCCTTTTCCCGTTTTGGAAGAATTAAGCTCGGTGCGATGGATAAACCTGAATTTAGTACGTTTAAATGGATATCCATTATTATGTGTACGCTGCTGGCAGGAGGCGGTGTCTTCTGGGCTGCGGCCGAACCGATGTATCACTTTCTTGAAACACCGCCAATGTACGACGCAGAGCCAGGCACGGCGGGCGCTGTCATTCCAGCTATGGCGCAGTCATTTCTTGACTGGGGCTTTCTCGCCTGGGCTGTCCTAGGTACACTTGCTGCTATCATTCTCATGCACGCCCACTATGATAAAGGCATGCCGCTGAAGCCGAGAACACTGCTTTATCCCGTTTTCGGTTCTAAAGTCATTCACAAAAATGCGGTCGGTACACTTGCTGATTCATTTTCTATCATTGCTGTTGCAGCGGGAACGATTGGACCTATCGGTTTTCTCGGCTTACAGGCCGCGTACGGCTTTGAATCCGTATTTGGACTGCCCAATACATTCCTTACCCAAGTCCTGATCGTATTTGGTCTCGTTTCTGTAGCCGCAGTTTCAGCTGTTACCGGCGTTCACCGAGGAATTCAGTTTCTCAGCAGATGGAACGTCATCTTAACAATGTTTTTGATTGGAGCTGTGCTGATTCTTGGTCCAGGCGGCTTTATTATCGATACATTTATCGGTACAACCGGGGTATATGTACGTGACTTTTTTGAACTGAGTCTCTATCGCCAGGATACAGCATGGCTGTCGTTTTGGACGCTGTTCTTCTGGGGATGGTTTATCGGTTATGCTCCAATGATGGCTATATTTATCAGCCGTATTTCCAGAGGAAGAACCATCCGTGAGCTGGTTACCGCTGTAGCCATTATCGCTCCAATAGTAACGAATTTCTGGTTTTCTGTTGTAGGTGGTTCCGGTATTTTCTACGAACTGCAGCAGGCAGGTGCCGTTTCCGGTGCCTTAGATGAAGGCGGTATGCCGGCGGCGATGATCGCTATTGTAGAACAAATGCCGTTTGGAACCGTGCTTGCGATTCTGTTTTTAATCGTTACCGTTGTTTTTGTTGCTACAACGAGTGACTCCATGAGCTATTCGATTTCCATGGCAGTTACAGGTGGAACAACGCCATCTGCCGGACTTCGTGTATTTTGGGCCGTTTTGATGGGAGCCGTCGCATCTGTTCTGCTCTATTTAGGTGAAGGAAGCGTCGATGCCCTGCAGTCCTTTATCGTCTTCACTGCAGTCCCGGTTTCTCTGCTGCTTCTGCCGACGCTCTGGACGGCACCGAAAACAGTGCGCAAAATGTACAAAGAGCAGTTTGACTCGCAGCATCGCCCGTAGTGTTAAACATGAAAAATGGACTGATTAAGAAGCCTGGATTTTTTTCCTGGCTTCTTTTCTTTTTAAGCTTTTTAAAAGCACAGCGGTTAAAACGTTAAACAGATTATGCAGCTTACGCCTCGTTTCCAGGTATACGAATCTATCCATACCCATCGTCAGCTGGTTCACGCTATTAAGGAAATCATAATTTGCGTAAAATCAGATAAAAACCGAGCGCGGGTGTATGCAGCTCGGTTTTTATGCGGAAGCAAAGCCCTCCGTATTCATCTAAAGCTGAAGCGATTCGTACACCGCCTTGTTTCCATCGATCCAGACGCTCACCCTGCCTTGTTGCGCAAGCAAATCGAGATGACCTAGTGTCTCGGAAAACGTGAGGTCCGGTTGTTTCTTAAACATGGTACCATAGACTGTTTTCGTCAACTCTGCCACTGTCATCGGCTGTTCTAATTTTGATAAAAACATATCCGCTTTCTGAAGCTGAGCCGTCAGCCTTTTTTCGATCAAAGTTCTCGGGTTAGTAATCATATCCCCGTGCCCGGAAAAAATAAGCGCTGTTCCTGCACACTTTTTTAATGACTGCCGATAATCAAGCAGTGTTTTCGGACGTTCGGCTCCAGCTGAAGCGGGTGCTTCAATGATGGCGTTGGAGGAAATGTGTTTGATCACATGATCACCTGCAACCAGCAGCCCGTCTTCTTCACGCAGCAGACTGATATGTGTGCTGGCATGACCGGGCGTTTCGATAATTGTCCATCCTGGCAGCATTGGCGTCTGAACGGTCTCTTCCAGTTCATCTGTCATCTCTGCAGGTTGTACAAACTCCCTGTAGCGCTCCTGTTGGCGGACGATCTGCTCAATCACTTCCTCATCCATTCCATGTCTTTTAAAGAATGGACGAAAAAATGCTTCGATATGCTCGTAAAGTCCTTCATTCTTTTCAAGCCAAGGTTTTAAGAGCGGATGCCCTGCCGTTTTCGTTTTGCCCGTAAACATTCCGGCAAGACCGATATGATCGGGATGATGGTGTGTCAAAATCAGGAGATCGATATCCTCCGTTTCAAGTCCTCTCCCCCTGAGACCTTGTAACAGCGCCTGCTTCGCCTCCGGAGTATCCGGTCCTGTATCAATTAGAATATTTACGTCTCCGCTTATCAAGTACACATTCACATCTCCGACAAGGAACGGCGTCGGAATGATAATTCGTTCCACCTGACTCGTTCTAGAAGCAGTCCGCATCCGTTTCATCCTCCTTTTATTAACGTTCAATATATTGTAACAAACCTGTTATCTAAATTATCTGAATTTAGTGTATACTTATTCTTGAAGCCACATAAAAAGGATGGGATGACATGCGACGTATTAATCGAACCAGCTTTGAAGAGCTTGTCGAACAAAATAAACGTGACATTATGAATGACCAGCAGGCCGTTTCTGAGATCGAAGAAAAGCTTGACTCAAAATACGAAAAGCAGCTGAAAGCAGATTCTTGAATCTGCTTTCTCTGCATTTTATACGAAGCATGATTACTGCTGATACTTTTTAAGCAGCGACTGAAACTTCAGTGCGTGTGAAACATCTCCTTTTACCTTCAGTTTCCCGCTCATATAAGCCATGGTTGCATTTAAATCGTCTTCTGCAAGCTTTTGAAAGTATTCCCGGCTCATTTCAAGCACCAGTTTTGGCTCCCAGGGTGTTCCTTCTGCATAGTCGGCGGCTCCCTGATCGATTTTCAGCTGATAGGTACTATCCTCATCCGTAATGTGAAATTCATACGTGTAGGTCAATGATTCGATATGCTGCGGGTCTGCTTCCATTTTTTCAGTGAATTGCTGCAATACTTGTGAAACGGTCATCATAAGCCCTCCATTTGTGAATGATTATTCATTCATTATAGCTTCTTTCCTCCAATTTGTATAGAACTATACGAACAAATAAAATGCATACAGAAGCAGAAGCAGCAGAACGCCTCCGCTCAGCAGTCCGGCTGCGGCAACGGTCCCTGAAGCGGCTTGAAAACTTCCGGTATTAATCGTTTTACGATGCTTGAAATATAAATATGTACCTATTCCCAATACTGCTGCGCCTGCTGTAAATGAGAGCAGGCTGATCCAGATTGCCCCTCTCCCTGCCTGTTGATCCGAAAGAAGCAGCTCTGCTCCAAACACAAGAAACCCAATTCCCTTCATTGCAAGTGCGGTTCGAACCCATGCAAGAAACGTTCGCTCGTTTGCCAGATGCTGTTGGATATAGGAAGAATCCGGAGTAGGTTTCATCACGCTGCCTCCTCTGTTGTTTTGCTCCCGATCATGCTAAACTAAACAAGTTATGCTACCAGACAGGAGTTTTTAACTATGCGTACGTTTTTCATTATAGCAGGATTTTATGTAGCAGGCCTTGCGGCGCTTTCGTTCGGAATCAGCTTGATTATTACGGCCGGTCTTGGAGCCGGTCCCTGGGATGCCTTTTTTGTCGGTTTGTCTGAGTCGATCGGCCTTACAGTTGGGAGCTGGACGTTTATTGGCGGCTTCGTTTTGATTCTCATTAATGCAGCATTATTGCAGCAAAAGCCTGATTTTTCAGCACTTATTACGATGTTCTTAATTGGAAGCTTTATCGATTTCTGGATGCTTATTGTCCTAGCAGAAGCCGTTCCTGCTACGTTTATACAGCAGGCAGCCATTTTAACAGCTGGCATTTTATGCTGCGGCGCCGGCATTGCTTCTTACCTTCAGTCTTCCTTTGCCCGTAACCCGATTGACCACGCGATGATAGTGTTTCATACGCTGACTGGAAGAAGCTTGGCTTTCTCCAAAACAGCGCTTGAGCTGATGATTCTGGTTGCCGCTTTTTTCATCGGGGGTCCGATCGGGATCGGGACGTTAATCATTGCGTTTTTAATCGGTCCGCTGATTCAGGTTTTTCATCGACCTGTCACAGCCTTTCGTACAAGACTCACCGCATGATAATGGAAACGGAACCGGCAGCATGTCCTCATGCATGCTGGTTTTTTTGCTTTCACGCACTGAATTATTCCCTCTCTCCTACATTTTTCGTTCTTTTTACGACGATTTTTCTGTCTTTTTTGGCTCAGGGGGTTTACAAACGAAAATATATAAGTATCATTAAGAACGTTAATTATTTTTTTAACAAACTGAACAGACCGTGCTGTGTTCTCTTATCTGATCTTCCACTTCATTCCGGCAGCAGGAGATGACACGGCCGATAGTTTGCGAAAAAAGCATGAATGAAGGAGGTCCTCTCCAATGGCAGACTTTCACGAAGAGAAAGCCCGTGAGACGATTGATCATGCGAAAGAGCTGGTCATTGACTCCCTCGCGGAAACGATGGATCTTTACGGAGTAACCAGAAGCGCCGGAACCTTGTATGGGACAATGTATTTTGAAGGCGATATGACGCTGGATCAGATGAGAGATGAGCTTGGAATGAGCAAGCCGAGCATGAGCACCGGGGTCCGCAAGCTGCAGGACTTTAACGTCGTCAAAAAAACATTTAAAAAAGGCGAGCGTAAGCATACGTATGTAGCAGAACGGGATTTTTTCAAGTTTTTCTCCAATTTTTTCAGTAAGAAATGGGACCGCGAAGCCGCATTGAACCTGGAATCAATCCGGCATGCACAAAAAGAGCTCCTGGAGCTTTCCTCACAGGAAAATCTTCCGGAAAGCGTAAAGGAAGAAGCGAAATCAGTGTATACTATATTAGAAGAGTCCAAGCCTTATTATTACTGGCTTCAGCGGCTTTCTGCCTCTGTAAAATCCGGAGAAATTTTCGACTTGATTCCTTTTTATCCTGAAGATCAGGATACAAACGAATAAACGGTACCCCGGTGGTATCAAAATTTAGCAGGAGGTTGTCAAGCATGAAAAAGACGAACATGAACATCTGGAAGACATCAGCAGGAATAGGAGCGGCGGCACTGCTGCTGGCTGCCTGCGGAGAAGAAAACACAGGTGCAGATGAAGATTACAGCCCGGAAGGCCAGGAAATTGAGCTGACGTATGTAGCATGGGAATCGGAGCTTGCCTCCACAAACGTGATTGCGAAGGTTCTGGAGGAAGCAGGGTACGATGTAACGCTCACTGTCGTTGAGCAGGCACCGATGTGGGTCAGCGTAGCGAATGGCGACGCAGATGGTTTTGTCGGCGCATGGCTCCCGTCTGATATGGCTTCTGAGTATGAACAGTACGGGGACGACATGGTAGACCTTGGCGCGAACCTGGAAGGAAGCCGCACCGGTCTTGCAGTTCCTGACTACATGGACATCACGAGCATTGATGAACTGTCTTCTGATGTCGTTGATGAAATCATCGGTATCGACGCTGGTGCGGGCATCATGATGTCCACTGAAGAAGTGGTCGACGTGTATGACCTTGATATTGATGCTTCTCCAAGTTCTGATGCTGCGATGACCGCTGCTCTGGATGCTGCTATTGACAATGAAGACCCGATCGTCGTAACAGCATGGCAGCCTCATTGGAAGTTTAACTCTTACGATATCCGCTTCCTGGAAGATCCGGAAGGTGTTTACGAGGAAGAGGAAGAAATTCGCACGATGGTCCGTGAAGGTCTTGAAGAGGATCATCCAGTTGCGTTTGACATCCTCGACAACTTTTATTGGGATGCTGACGACATGAACGAAGTCATGCTTGACGTAGCTGAAAACGACATGGAAATCGAAGACGCTGCTCAGCAGTGGATCGACAACAACCGTGAAACCGTTGACGAGTGGCTTGACGTTGAAGGTGCAGAAACAGATAACGAGGGTACGGATAACGAAGAATAAACGAAAGCAAGAAAGAGAGCGGTCCAGATACGGACCGCTCTTTCCAGAGTTGATAAAGTCTTTCGACTTACATGTTGATTCGTTTGGTTTTATTTCCCTTCTGCTTACCTAGCCTGCCCTGGGCTGACCTTCCGCTATTTCTCAGGGTGACCCCCTGTATGAAGGGAAGAAAGGCACGAGAGGATGGCGCGGCTTCACTCGGACTCAGGCTTCTCACGTGAAGCCTTCAAGAGCCAGTCCGGCTCCGCTCGTGCGATCTGCCGCTCCAAAACAAAGCGCTAGAGATTCTTCAGACTGCTTGTTGCGCCCCGCCGGACACATCGGGAAACAGATCTGCTTATTGGAAAATAACGTTTCACGATAATCAGAAGCGACTGCTTTTTTATGTTTATCATGATTTCTAGGAAGTCCGGACACTCCTATTCAATGTTGAAACGTCTCATCGGGAAGGTTTTATCCTGTATGGAAGCTGATTAACCAGGTATATGAAACGTACTGCCAGCTGCCTACATCGAAGGAGCTCGACTCCGAGAGGATTAGAACGAGGCGAAGATCCAGCGCTTCCGACGGAAGAAGGAAGCGGTTAGCTGAGCCCGTTCCCTCCGGAAAGCGAGGGTCCGCAGATACAGGCAGATGCAATCTTATTCACCTAAAATGACTTTATCAGCACTCTGAAAGAGAGCGGTCCAGATACGGACCGCTCTCTTTCTTTACATAGGAGTACGTGCTGCGCTTTCTATTCCGTACTTGAAACTGCCGCTGCATTTAACTTGTGAACGAAGCTGGATCGCATTTAATTGCCGCTGCGTCCATGCGCCTGTTACAACACGCTTTCACTCTCAACCGCAGCCGGCAAATGCTCTTCTACCCGCTGTTGAACAAGAGCAGCAAGCTCAGCTGCATCTATTTTCTTGTCCTGATGAATCGTAATCGGCTCTCCATACGTAACGATGACGCGAGCAGGCTTCATTTTTCCTCCATTCGCTTCCATTAACCGGTACGACCCATCGATTGTAACGGGAACAATCGGCACTCCGGATAACTGCGCCAGCTTTAGGCTCCCTTTCTTGAACTGCCCCGGTTTTCCGCCCCGGTTTCGCGTGCCCTCCGGAAAAATAACCAGACTGCTTCCATTCTTTAATTTCTCAGAACCTTCCCGGATGGCAGCTACAGACTGCCGCCGGTCCTTTCGATCAATAAACACACAGTCAAGCAGCTTCATCCAAGAACCGATGAGCGGTATTTTTTTAACCTCTACCTTTGAAATAAAGCCGATTTTTCTATTAGCAGTTGAAAGTAGTATCGGGATATCGAAGTTGCCCTGATGTCCAGCAACAAACAGTACAGGTCCATCAGGCAGCTGTTCGTTTCCGTGAACGACTATTTTCCCTCCGGCAAACTTGACAAGACTTGCAGCCCAGAGGTACGCACGCCTGTGAATATAAGCGTCAGCTTTTTCCCTGTCCTTTCGTTTCAGCATGTGAGCAATTCCAAGTCCGGGAATCACCAGAACCAAGTGAATAAAAAAGTAGATAAACCATAACCCTGTTCGAATCATAACTGCATCCGCTTCCTTTCTAAAATTCAATCAGCTGAAGCTGCTGCTTCAGGTGTAAAAAATCCGGTGTCAGGGAACATAATCGATGAATATGCCTTTTATAAAGGAGGTTGATTATGCCCCGCTATGATATTACCGTGACAGGCCGTGTGCAAGGTGTTGGATTTCGTTATTTTGCACAGCTCGAAGCCTCACAGCGGGAGCTCTCAGGTTGGGTCCGCAATGAGCCGGATGGATCTGTACGTATGGAAGCTCAAGGAGATGAAGAGAGCTTGCATGCGTTCATCCGAGCGCTTGGCCAGGCGAGATATCCGGCCGAGGTTGACCGGGTGATTCCGGTTGAGCTTGATGAAAAATCCGAACCTGCAAAGTTCCGCATCGTTCACTGATGTAGTAGTTCTTCAGCGATCAGCCGATATGACTGCATCCGGTTTTCATGCGAGTGCAGGTTACTGATAATCATCAGCTCCTGCGCTTTCGTTCGTGCAGCAAGCTCCTGCAGCTGAGAAGCAGCTGACTTGGCGCTTCCGACAATCAGTCTGCGGCGATTTTCTTTCTGACGCTCCCCATCATATCCGGACCAGTCGTGGGCTTCTGCTTCTTCCGGATGCGGAATTTCCGGAAGAGGCGCCCCTTTTTCTGCTGATAATACGGCTAAGTCTACGCTTTTTGCCAGCCTTTCCGCTTCTTTGTCAGTCGGTGCACACACAACGGAAGCAGCAGCCATGAAATAAGGCTCGTCCAACCACTCAGAGGATTGAAACTGATCCACATAAACAGCTGCCGCTCGATCGGTTTCCTCTTCATTAATGAAATGCGCAAATGTAAATGGGAGTCCATGCGCGGCAGCAAGTGCTGCTCCCTTTTCTGAAGAGCCGAGAATCCAAACTGGAGGCGCTGTACGTACTGAGGGGCCTGCTTTCGCCTCGCCGTACACATATTTTTCTACAGGCCGGTCATGCAGCCAGTTTAAAAGATCCTCCAGCTGTTCTGGATACCTTGCTGCATTCCGCGGACGGCCTTCACTTAATGCCAGTGAAGCTCTAGGCATACCGCCGGGCGCCCTGCCAATCCCGGCATCAATTCTGCCCGGATACAGGGCTTCCAGCATATGAAACAGTTCAGCTGCACGATACGCACTGTAGTGAGGCAAAAGCAGCCCCCCTGTTCCAAGCCTGATGACGCTTGTTTGGGAGCCGATACGGCTCAGCAGTATTTCCGGTGCGGTACAGGCTAACCCTGGACTATCGTGATGTTCTGCAGCCCAGTAGCGGTAATAGTCCAGCTTTTCGGCCATAGCTGCCAGTTCAATGGACTGATGAAGAGAGATCCGGGCAGAGCCGCCGTACACTACAGGGGACTGATCAAGCACACTGAGTCGCATTAGCTACTCTGCTCCTTTATCAACAGATTCTGGGGCACCGAACCGCTGAAACACATTCGATCCTGTTTCTTTATAAACGGTGCGGCCTGCAATGTCATTGATGATCGTTGCGTTACGATGAACAGCTAGTGCCAGATTGGTCGCGCCGGCACCATGCGAGTGAACGATATCAGTTAGCGTATAAAGCCTGCCGGTCCGCTCGTCAGGAAAGGATACGTCGAAACGCCGGTTGATTTTCAGCCATCCGTCCCCTTCCCTGTTCGCGTCCTTTGTGAGCACGTCAAGCCATTCCGGTACATCAGGCTTGTAGCCGGTTCCAAGAATCACCCTGTCGACGGTTACATCGAATGTTTCTTCCTGCTGATGCTGCCGAAGCGTAACGGTGTACGAGCTATCGCTGTTCGCTGTAATATTCTCCACTTCCGTATTCGCCTGGATGCAAGCTCCGCTTGAATATCCACCAGCTGTACGATGATAAAGAACATCGTAGATTTTATGCAAGGTGCTTTCTTCCACTCCATTTCGCAGCTGCGTCAGATTAGGCAGCTCTTCCAGTCTCCTCTCCAGCGGGAGTTGATGGAAATAGTTAATGTAATCTGGAGAGAATATTTCCTGACCGAGCTTACCTGATTCCAGCTGAAAAAAACCGGATGATCTGGTAAACCAGTGCAGCTCAGGCCGGTCATCTTTTTGAAGCAGCTCAAGAAACACTTCGGCTGCACTTTGACCTGAGCCAGCTATCAGCACGCTGCCTGCTCCCGCAATACTGTCTTCCTGCATGACATATTGACTTGTATGCAGCACATCCTCGGGAGGATGGCCCTGCAGGGGCTCTGGTATGAGCGGCTTTGTTCCTGTACCAACTACGATATGATCAGCATAATACACCGTTTCTACTTTCGTCTCCTGATCGAGCACCTGCACGCAGTAGCACCCTTGATCATAGGTAACATCTGTTACACGTCTTCCAAAGAGACAGTTATGCAGTTGATCTGCGGTCCAGCGGGCGTAGTAGTTATATTCTCTCCGGGGGATATCGAAGCGGTTAAAAAAGAAAAAGGCGTGCAGCCGGCCTTGTGAAGATAAATAGTTCAAAAAAGAATACGGGCTCGTTGGATCTGCCATCGTTACCAGATCGGCTAAAAACGGAACCTGCAGATCTGCTCCTTCGATCAGCATACCGGGATGCCACTGAAATTCAGGCGATTCATCAAAGAAAAGAGAGGTAACCCCCTCCGCTTTCGTTAACAGTGCGGCGAGCCCCAGATTAGCAGGTCCGATTCCAATTCCAATTACATGATAATTCGTCTTTTTTTGTGCCATGAGCTGATTGGACATCCTTTCACTCCAGCATCGATCAATTAGATGGGACAGGCCCGCCTTATGAAAACGGGCACAAGCAGCACGATACTTTTTTGGAGGTGTTTTGTTATGACCCAGCCGACTTTTGCCGTCTGGTTTCGAAATGATTTTCGTTTTCACGACCACCCTGCTCTGGAAGCTGCCTGGAATGCAGCAGAGGAGCACGATGGCAACCTGATGTTTTTCTTTCATCTGCATCCGGATTTTCAGCATAACACAGATAGCAGCAATGATTACTTTTTTCAAACAGCAGCTTCGTTCAAATCACAATGTGAGGAGGCGGGTCTGAAGCTTCATATTCTCTCAGGTACAGTAGAAGAAGCATTCAGCCTGCTGGCTGAACGGACTTCCTCCCTGCGCGAAATCTTTTATATCGAGGATTATACACCTTTTTCACACGAACGCGACAGCGAAGCCTTTCGCACCCTGGAAAAATCAGATATTCAGTTTACCAGCACGCCGGGAAGCTATATACACGAGCCGGACGAGATCGTTAAAAACGATGACACTCCTTACAAAGTATATACTCCCTTTTCACGCAAGTGGCTGCAGGAAGACAAACCAGCGGAAGCCGATGATAATCACGACCAGTTCCATAAGCGGTATCATCCGCATCAATCGCTTTCTGCTGACGGCGAAAAGGCCTTTGAGCAGGTTCTTTCTTCCTGCAGCCGTAAGTGGCAGGCGCTTGGCGAAGCGGCCGCACTCGACAGACTGGAGGATTTTATTGATGACCGTATAGCACACTATGACAAGGAACGAGACAGTCCCGCCGTTGCCGGCACGAGTCGGCTGTCCCCTTATATCCGCACCGGCGCCCTCTCTGTCAGACGTATTTACCATGCAGCGGCAGATAAAGGCGGACAGGGTGCGGAAACATTTATCAAAGAGCTTGCGTGGAGAGATTTTTACGCGATGATCATGTATCATTTCCCGGAGACGGCAGACCAGGAATTCCAGGAGAAGTTCCGTTCGCTCGAATGGGTGACCAGTAAAGAAAACCTGCAAGCCTGGCAGGAGGGTCGTACAGGGTTCCCGATTGTTGATGCCGGAATGCGCCAGTTGAATGAAACCGGATGGATGCATAACAGGCTTCGCATGATCACCGCCTCCTTTTTAACAAAGGATTACCATATTGACTGGCGGGAAGGAGAAGCATATTTTGCTGATAAGCTGATTGATCATGACCCGGCTTCAAACGTCGGGGGCTGGCAGTGGGCCGCTTCGACTGGCACCGATGCAGTACCGTATTTTCGTGTGTTCAGTCCGATCCGTCAGTCTGAACGGTTTGATCCGGATGGCTCTTTCATCAGACGTTATGTGACGGAGTTGGCGGATGTTCCTGATAAATGGATTCACGAACCTCACAAGATGCCGGAGGAAGAACAACAACAAGCATCATGTACCATTGGGGAGGATTATCCCGAACCGACAGTCGATCATAAACTGGAACGAAAAAAAGCGATCGAGATGTATCAGGATAAGGGGGAGTAAAAAGTGGAGATCCGGCGGCTGAAGTCATCAGAAGCAGAGCATGCAGTAAAAATGTCAGAATTTGCATTTCAGTACGAGCTGACCGAAGAACAGCGCAGAGCACGCCTGGCTGATATGAATCCTCAGGAAACGTGGGTGATTGAAGAAAACGGTGAGATGCTGTCAAAAGCAGCCGTCCTGCCGATGGACATTTACTTCTATGACATGAGCATCCCGGCAGGCGGAGTCTCCGGAGTTGCTACATGGCCGGAGGAACGGCGCAAAGGACACGTCGGCAAGCTGCTTTACCATTCCCTTCAGCAAATGAGAAAAGAAGGCAGGCTCCTGTCTCTGCTATATCCTTTTTCCATTCCGTTTTACCGCAGATTCGGCTGGGAACTATACGCCGATCAGGAAACGTGCGTGTTGAAAAGGGAGCAGTTCCCGTTGTTTGAGCCCAGTGAAGGCAAAGTGAGCCGGATTACGCCGGATGCCCAGAAAATTGGTCCGGTGTATGATCGATGGGCCGCGAACATCAATGGTTCCGTCGTGAGGTCAGCTGAATGGTGGCGCAAGAATACATTTAAACGCAAGCCTGGAACCTGTGCGGTTTACACCCGTGGTGATGATATCTTCGGCTACATGATTTATGAAATGAAAGATAGAAAAATGACCGTACATGAAATAATTTGGCTCGATCCGGACGCGCGTCGCGGTCTTATGGGCTATATCCGCAATCACGATTCCATGGCCGATACGGTATCGATTACCGGCAGAGCGCATGATATGATGCCGTTCCTGCTTCCGGATCCGAAGGTAGAGCGGAATGTAGCCTCTTATTTCATGGCGCGAATCGTATCGTGCGAGCCACTTTTGAGCCTGCTCCCGCTCGAGCTGAAAACAAATGAATCGGTCATGCTGCATGTGAGCGATGAATTTTGCCCTTGGAATGATGGAACGTATATTTTATCTGCAGATTCCGGTCCCCCGTCCCGTGTCCGGTTTTTCCCTCCGCGAAATGAAGAAGACCGATCGCTGCGGCAACTTTCCAAAAAGGGGATCAAACTTGATATTAATATGCTGTCTGCTATCATTATGGGAGCACAAAAGCCGGTTCGTCTTTGGGAAGAAGGCATGATTGAAGGAGAAGAGGATATGGTACGGCTCCTGCAGCGGGCTCTGCCGGACTATCCTCCGTTCATTTACGATTTTTTCTGAGCCGGCCGTGCTCGATGAACAAAGCAGGAGGATAGAATGATGCATCCATTAAAAACATTTTTTGAAAAGCTGTACGGACAGGTTCCAGACGACAGTTCGTTAAGGCTCTATTACTGGGTTACCGCCGTTATTTTCTTTATACCGGCAGCACTGTCACCTGTGTTCCTGGTCGCTTATTATGTACAGTTCGGCTTAGGGTATGTCCTGACGTACGGACTGCTGATGCTTGCTGCTGTCTGGATCTTCATGCCGCTTTTTTTCAGACTGATCATGAAGATGAATCGATTTTTGTTTAATGAGAAAGACCGAAAACAATAAGATGAACGAAAAGGGATCCGGCTTTGATAATAAAGCCGGATCCCTTTCGTACCCAAACGGCAAGATAGGCCGTATGAAGGTTGGTTTGACATCTTTGAAGCTGCAGCCGTTATTCCCACATTTTTTTCAGCGTATTTAACGTTTTCTGCGAAGGATTATAACGGATCGGCAGATCAAACTTCGTCGTTTGCTTTAGAATACTTTTTCGATGTGTAAATGTATCAAAGCTGTCTTTCCCGTGATAGGCTCCATGACCGCTCTCTCCTACCCCGCCAAACGGAAGATACGGCGTGCTGATATGCATAATAGTATCGTTGATGCAGCCTCCTCCAAAAGACAGGTTGCTGATAATCATCTGCTCAGTGTCCTTATTTTCGGTGAACAGATACAGGGCAAGCGGATTAGGCCTCTCCCGCACAAAATCCAGCACTTCATGCTCATACTGATACGAAACGATCGGCAAAATCGGCCCAAATATTTCATCTTCCATAACTGGATCATCCAGCTGGACGTCCATCATAATCGTCGGCTCTACCTTTCGGCTGTCCCGATCAAAAGCGCCGCCGTATAATATTTTCTCCTTATCAAGAAGCTCTGCCAGTCTGTCCACATGCTCTTCCGATATGATTCTTGGATAGCTTCGTTTCCCCCGTACCTCCGGACCGAAGAACCGTTTCGTGTACTGCACCACAAGCTTCAAAAACTTTCGGCGCGATGATTCATGAATCAGCACGTAATCCGGAGCAACGCACGTTTGACCAGCATTTAAGAACTTTCCCCATACGATCCGTTTCGCTGCAAGCTTCAGGTTGGCATCCTCTGTTACAATAGCGGGGTTTTTACCGCCAAGCTCCAATGTAACAGGAATCAGCCGCTCTGCTGCTTTAGCCATCACTTTTTTCCCTGTATGCTTAGAGCCCGTAAAGAAGATATAGTCCAGCTTTTGATCCAGAAGAGCTTTCGAAACTTCCGCATCCCCTTCTACAACGGCGATATATTCTTCCGCAAAGGTAGCCGTAACAATATCCCGAATGACCATGCTCGTATTGGGCGTCATTTCAGACGGTTTAACAATTGCCGTGTTGCCAGCGGCAATCGCTCCGATCAGCGGCGTCATCGCAAGCTGGAAGGGATAGTTCCAAGGGCTGATGATCAGTGCGACCCCGTAAGGATCTTTATAGACATAGCTTTTGCTGCCAACATGGGAAATGGGTGCTTTCTGCTTTTGAGGAGAAGCCCAGTAATCCATGTTTTTGTACATATCCTTAAGTTCACTGTAAAAGAATCCGATCTCTGTTAAATATGCTTCGAATTCTCCTTTATTCAAATCCTTTTTCAGCGCCTCCACGATTTGGGATTCCCGCTTTTGAACAGCCTCCTTCAGAAGCTGGAGCTGCCGTTTACGAAACGCTATCCCCCGCGTATGCCCGCCGTAAAAGTACTCTTTTTGTTTACTGACAAGTGCCTGCATCATTTCCTGCATTCTATATCACGTCCTCATTCAGCATTCCTGCCTGATTAGTCGTCGTTCGCTCCGATAGCGTCACACTCCAGGTTCTCTATGGACCTGTTCCACGTTCAATTGCTCTGCAAACGTGCCTGTCGAAAACGCTGCCTGACGATCTTAAGGCGGTAAGCCAGCATCGCCGCACAGACAGTCAGTCCGATAATTAAGCCGATCCAATACCCAAACGGACCGAGCGGCGTCCATACTGCTGCCGCATGTCCTGACGGCAGGCCGATAAGCCAAAATGCTGCCAGCGCCATAAGAAACGGGATATTAACGTCTTTATAGCCTCGGAGCACTCCTTGGATTGGTGTATTTACCGCATCCGACATTTGAAAGAACACGGCGTACAGCAAAAAGAGGGTGATCAGCTCTGCCAGCTCCGGATCCTGCGTATATATAAATGCTGCCGGCTCCCTTAGCAGATAAATAATCACCGACGCAGCCGCTCCCATAACAGCTGCTCCTATAATACCGATTTTCGTATATGAATCCGCATCGTGAAGGCGTTCTGCCCCGGCTTCATAACCTACGGCTATCGTCAGGGCAAAAGCAAAGCTCAGCGGAATCATGTACAGCAGACTGGCAAAGTTCACTGCTGCCTGATGAGCAGCGATTACCTCTGTCGAATATTGGCTCATAAGGAGGGTTACTGCTGAAAAAATGCTTGTCTCAAAAAAAATCGTTAACCCGATTGGCATTCCAAGCAGCAGGAGCTCCTTCCATGCTTTTGTGGATATACCGCTCCATCCCCTGTAAATGCCAAATCCGGAAAACGGGCGCACGCGGGCTGTCGTATAGAAAGTAACCGAAAAAATAAACCAATACGTAATCGCCGACGCATAACCGGCTCCAATCCCGCCAAGTTCCGGAAAGCCGAATGCCCCAAAAATAAGTACATAGTTGAAGAATGTATTCACCGGCAGAGCCAGCAGCGTGATAACCATTGTTGTGCGGGTCTGTCCAAGTGAATCAATAAAACCTCTCAGCGCATTGTACAAAAACAGCGGCAGCATACCTGCGGCCAGTCCGATTAAATAGTGCTTTGCTATGTAGGCTGCTTCCGGCTCCAAATCCATAAGTGCAAGCACCGGGTCGAGCAAAAAGAAGCCCAGTACGGCAACTGCTGCCGTTAATCCAGCCGCAAGCCACATGCCCTGCTGCACATAAAATGCAGTCTTTTCACTCTTTCCCGCCCCTGCATTCTGAGCGAGAATAGGCGTCAGCGCCATTAATATTCCCGATACTCCCGTCAAGATCGGGATCCACAACGAGCTCCCCACCGCTACGCCAGCAAGATCCACGGCTCCGGCATGTCCGGACATGGCGGTATCGATAAAATTCATCATGTACAACCCGACCTGTGTGACTAGGATCGGCCACATGACAGCAGCCAGCAGGGCCAGCTTTTCTTTTCCTGAATAAGTCTCACGCATTCATGACATGTCCTCTCCTGCTCAATAACGGATTAATCATATCATAATTCCGAATGAGGCTGGGAAAGTCTGCTCCTTTATGACGAAGGTAAAAGCCTGTTTCCAGCTTTTGTCCGCCAGTAAAGTCCGCCCTTCACATCCTGCTTGGACAACGCGTGTTCAGCCAGCCAATTATAAAAGTACCGACAGTGCCTCCACTGTACGCGCGTTTCAAAGTAAGGCAGGATCTGCAGCACGATCTCTTTCGTCTCGTCTATGCTTTGGCTGCAGCAGCTGGAGAGAAATGTAAACAGATGCTTCCAGCCTGTATCGCGGGAGGAAAGCGGATGGTTGGATTCGAATTCCGCGATGGTTGTCTGTGCATGCGCTGTCCAGGTTCGTGCATCCTCGTACATACCCATCTCCATAAAGACGTGGACGAGTTCATAAATGACTTCCAGCCGGTCCATCCCATCACGGGAGCGATAGCTTTTCTGCAGCATCGAAGCCGCCTCGGCAGACTGCCCACGCTGTCTGTAATACTTCCCCCGCATCAGCGAGGTCCGCTCGCCGCTCTCACCGGTGATATTTTGCTGAAGGAGCAGTAGATCGCGCTCCGCTTCCTCTTTCAACCCTGCATATAAAAGTGCCTCCGCTCCTGCCTCCATCGCTTTCGTACAGCTTTTCACATCGCCTGTCTCAGCAGCGAGCCTTACACATGCAGCAGCATGAAAATAAGCACTCTCTTCATTCTCAGACTCCAGCATCGTCAGCGCTGCATACAGGTGCAGATCGATCATTTCGTCGACGGCCGGCTGCGTTTCTGCTGCTGCACAATACGCTTGGAGCAGACTGCGGGAGGCATGCTCAGGCCATCCTTCAGCATAATATAAAACGCCTCTTGCTTTATGAAGCAGAAATCGGACCCTGCTGTCTGAGGGATGTTCACACTCTGCCTGGTTGTACAGCTTCCAGGCCGCGTCAGCTGCATAAGGCTTTTTCAAAAGCTCACGCAGTTTCAACACGAAAAGTAGTGCTGTTTCCTCTCTCCCATCGGCCTGACTGGCAGAGGGGGTAGTAGACGGCTCCTCTTCAGATAAAAGCGTGGTGTGGAGCAAAAGCCATTCAGCTAAATTGCTGTTCGAATACTTGGTGCTTGTTCCTTCGGTTAGCTGAAGCCGTTCCCCAAGGGCAGCTGCCAGATTTTCTTCAGGAATGACTCTGCCATTCTCGATTTTACTGTAGTACGAAACGGAGCATAGGCCGTGACAGACATCCGCCTGTTTCATCTGAAGCTTCTTTCGCTGTGATTTCAGTTGTCTCCACACGGTCATCAGTCCTTAACAAAACCTTTTAATGGTAATTATTTAATTTCATTATACCCCACCCCATCTATCTTTTGCACGAATTTCTCGCATGATACAATCTTCAAGGATGCGGACTGACCGGCAGCTTCACAGTTCCAGGAGCATCTGCCGCTCTTCATTCAAGTCGCTTCCCTCGTTACTGGTTTCCTCTGCTCCAGAAGCTCTCAGGGAGACCGCTGTAAATGCTTCACGTGTTACTCAGACGCAGCACAAACTTTCCATCAGCTCGTATGTAATCACCTGGCAGGCAGCCTGGGAGACGTAGTTTTTTCAATCGCGTTCGCAGGTGAAGCAAAAGGCTGAGACATTTAGTCTTACAGCTGCAAAACAGCTGCTTCATTTTCCGGGACGTCTGATGTGTTTGATGATTTTATAGAATTTTTGATACGGAAAACGGTACAAAACATTGTATGGTCGTAGAATGTAGTTTAGTAGGAAAGCAAATAAGTGAACGGAGGAAGATAGTTATGTTTTCAGCTCTGCAAATCGGAATTGACTTAGGAACGGCAAACCTGCTCGTATATACAAAAGAGAAAGGAATGATTTTAAACGAACCCTCTGTGGTTGCGCTCGACACCGGTACCGGTGAGGTGCTGGCTGTTGGAGAGGAAGCAAAGCAGATGGTCGGGAAAACGCCGGGCAATATCGTGGCGATACGTCCAATGAAAGACGGCGTTATTGCAGATTATGATGTAACGACAGACTTGATCAAGCATTTAATGCGAAAAGCATCTAAAAAACTTGGTACAGCGATCCGCAAGCCAAATGTTGTCGTATGCACACCATCCGGGGCAACATCTGTTGAAAAGCGCGCCATCCAAGACGCGGTTCGTCAGAGTGGTGCGAAAGATGTACAGCTCATCGAAGAACCGGTTGCAGCTGCGATCGGGGCAGATCTTCCAGTGGAAGAGCCTGTGGCAAACGTTATCGTCGATATCGGCGGTGGCACGACAGAAGTGGCGATCATTTCCTTTGGCGGTATCGTCTCAAGCCATTCTCTTCGAGTAGGCGGCGATCGGCTGGACGAGGATATCGTTCAATACATTCGGAAAAAGTATCATCTGATGATCGGCACACGTACAGCAGAGGAAATTAAAATGGAAATCGGCCATGCACTCGTGCAGCATGACGAGCAAAAAATGGAAATCCGGGGACGTGACTTGGTCAGCGGCCTTCCGCATACGATCGAAATAACGTCTACGGAAATTCAGGAAGCTATCAATGAAGCAATGCAGCAAATTTTGGAGACGATTAAAGCAACACTGGAAGACTGTCCTCCTGAATTGAGCGGGGACATCGTTGACCGTGGCGTTATGCTTACTGGCGGCGGCTCGCTCCTGCAAGGAATGGAACAATGGCTGTCTGATGAAATTGTAGTTCCTGTACACCAGGCACCAAATCCTCTGGAATCCGTTGCGATCGGCACTGGAAAATCATTAAAGATGCTCAAGAGCCTTCGAAAAGCCAACTAACGAAAAGAGCGTTTGAAAAAAGAGCTGTGCTGCCGAATGTCCGGTGTGCACAGCTCTTTTTCATCACTTATTCAACTATATCTTCTTCCGGTTTCACAACCCATTCAAGCTCGCCGTTTTCGATGTGAAACAACGCTCCAAAGACCGGTACTTGACGCTCTGCCTGCTTATACACGTCCAGCTGCTGCACGTTGTGCACCTGCTGCTGCACATTATAACGCTCCAGCGTTTCCCCGTCTTCCGGAATCTCTCCTTCAAAACCACTGACAGAAGTTCGCACATGCTGAATCCAGTTTTCGAGCACTTCTGGATGAGGCTCCGCTTTTGTTGCCTGCACGCCGCCGCAGTGCGTATGCCCTAAAATAAGAATATAATGGACCTTCAATACATTGATTGCATAGTACAGGCTTGATTCAACGCTCGCATCTCCTTCAACTATCTGATTTGCGATGTTGCGGTGGATGAAAAGGCGTCCGAGCGGCTGGCCCGTAACGGTTGTAGGTGATGTACGTGAATCACAGCATGCCAGCACATAAAATGTTGGAGACTGGCCTTTGGAAAGTTCTTCAAAGTATGCTTTGTTTTTTTGTAACTGCTGGCCTTTAAATTCCTGCTGTGCTTTTTCCATATCATTTACTCTCATAACCTGCAAATCCCTCCAGTTCGACCGGCTGAGCGGCGGTTTTAAATAGTATCGCAAAAAGAGCCTCCTAGCGCAAGCGCCTTTTCACTAGCTTGCAAGCCGCATAAGTGCATGTACGAAAAGAACGGCATGCCCATTTGATAGATGGCCATGCCGCTCATTCAGCGTCCCCGGATCATTCGAATAATGAAGACGACAAGTACAACAATTAATACTAAATGTATAAAGCCCCCTGCTACATCAATGATCAGACCAACGAGCCAGATCAGAAGCAGAATCGAAATTATAGTCCAAAGCATGTCCTCTCCTCCTTTCTATCATCTAATGCCCTATTTCCTTTTTACTTTCGAGTGAAACCTCGTTTAGCTCCAGCCGGTAATAAACGGAATTCTCTGTTTTAAAACCGTGATTTCCACTTCGCCCGCTTTACGCAATTCGCCGTCCAGATCGAGTTTTTTTGGCGGATCCGTTTTCAGCATGATCTCGCTTCCCTGAAGCCAGGAAACGTTCTCCGCATCTTCAATCGAAGAAGAGGTGAGCTTCTGCTGCAGCCATTCCCCGAAAACCGATCTTCCTCCAACTTTAATGATAAACAAATCCAGTTTCCCATCCGTCATGCTGATCGTTTCTGATGGAAGTTCAGATGTTCCTAAAAATCCACCGTTAGCAGCAAGAATCATCACTGCCTCGCCGCGGTAGTGTTCGCCGTCCACTTCCATCGAGTAGGTAAATGGCTCCGCTTCCCTCATCGTCTGCCAGGCACTGATAAAATAGCTGACTCTTCCCGTTTTTTCCTTTAAGTCCGGATCAATATTTTCCGACGTATCTGCAATAAGGCCGAGCCCAGCAAAGTTAATAAATGCCTCATCCCCGCAGAGACCGGCATCGAGCAGGATTGGTTCTTTTCGTAAAGAAGCTTTACATGCTTCAAGCGGCTTGAGTGGAAGCTGCAGTGAACGGGCTGTATCGTTGCAAGTTCCGGCTGGCAGAATCGCAACTTCCGGTATATGCTGCCGAGACCGAATCCCTTCAACTGCCAAATGAACGGTGCCGTCTCCTCCAAGAATCCACAGCTTGTCCATTTCATTTTGATCATTGCGCAGAAACGTCAACGTTTCTTCGGCTGTCTCACCGCTGTAAACCTGCAGGATTTCTACCTCTTCTTCGATCACTTCCCGCAGATCATTCACCAGGCTGTCCTCACCGGCATTTCCGGCATGGCGGTTATGAAGAAGTACACCTTTTCTTACCATCCTGCTACACCTTCTCCCGATTCGTAATCTGTGAATACTATCCCCTTTTCCCTTTTTCAGGAACGAGCAATCATTTCAATAGTTGTTCAAAGCAAGTAAATAGGTAATGCAGACTGATCATGATAAACTAACTGGCAAGAGGTGATGTACTCGTGATGTGGGCGGCGCTTGCAACACTAATTATTGTTCTGTTTATCGCTATTCAATGGTTTGTCGGACTGCAGAAAATCCCTCTCCTCGTAAAAGAGACGGTCCCTGACAGTAAAGAATCCGTAAGCATTGTTGTTGCTGCGCGAAATGAAGAGAAACGAATTTTTTCTGCTGTAAAAACGATGCTCGATCTGCACGCTGAACAGCTGGAAGTCATCGTGGTGAATGATCGATCCACCGATCGCACGGCAGATGAACTGCGCCGGCTCCAGGAATACGATGACAAGGCCCGCCTTCGCGTCATTCACATTGAATCACTGCCAGACGGATGGCTCGGTAAAAATCATGCTCTCTACCGCGGGGCTGCTGCCGCATCTAACAAATGGCTGTTATTTACCGATGCCGACATTTACTTTCAGCCCTCCACGCTTCAGAAAGCGGTCGGATGGTGCTTGGAGCATCAGCTGGATCATCTGGCTCTCATTCCTGAAAACAGAGGAGGCACCAGCATGTATCGAGCTTTTCACAGCTATTGGAGCATCATCGGCATATGGAACTTCATCCAGTTGAAGCACGCAGGCATCGGCGCGTTCAATATGATGAAAAAGTCTGTTTATGAAGCCTGCGGGACGCATCGATCGCTCCGCACCGCTCCGGACGATGATCTGAAGCTCGGGAAGCGGCTTGTCAGGTTAGGCTTCCGTCAGCAGCTTGGACTTGGCTCCGGCCTTGTGAGTGTTCAATGGTATGAATCGATTCCTGAGACCGTCCAAGGATTGGAAAAAAACTTATTTGCCTTTATGCGCTATTATTTCAGCGCAGTCTTTTTCTTTACCGTTTTACTGGCGTTTCTTCATATCGTGCCGTTTATCGGGGTGTTCACGCTCCCTTCTGCTGCTGGGTACATATGGGGCTCTGTGCTTGCCGTATACGTCTTCATGTATGCCTGGAACAGCAGACTGACCGGAGAACCAGCGCTTCACGTACTCGCTATGCCGGCTGCAGCTGCGGTGTTTCTTTACAGCCTGAACCGCTCCGCCTACAAAACTTGGCGCCGGGGAGGAGTAGAGTGGCGCGGCACTGTCTATCCCCTCAGCGAGTTAAAGCGGAAATCATAATACGACCAAAAAAGAGACAATCGCTTATCCATTATTTTCTGTTATGATAGGATCATAGACTGGCATCTATGCCGGTCTATGGATCATGCACTTATACCTATTTAGGAGTCTGGAGGGATGACAGTGACGAAAAACCACGCATGGATTATGCTGCGATTGTTATTTGTGCTCCTCTTTACCGGACTTCTTTTCTATTTATTCATCGTTCTTTTTAAAGCTACTTATCCCTTCTGGATTGCCGCCATCCTCGTATGGATGTTTTACCCGCTGATTCGATTGTTCCGGAAGCGATTGAGACTTCCAAATACACTCGCAGTAATTGTTACGCTGCTATTAAGCATTTCTGCTTTGATCGGTGCGTTAACCGGCATCGTTTTTTTAATTGTGATCGGCGTTCGCCATCTTTCACAATTTATCCCTCAGTGGATCGAATCCACCTCCCGTGAAGTGCAGACGTTTTTTAATGAAACCATTTTCCCCTTTTGGCAAGGGCTCACAGGAGCATTCGACACGCTTTCACCTGAACAGCAGGATGCTGTCGGAACTGGAATTACAACCCTCGGCACGCGGCTTGCCGAATCCTTTACAGAAGGCGGACAAGGCTTTACCGAAGCACTCCGCTCTATCGTTATCTTTATTCCGACCTCCATCGTTGTCATCGTGTTTGTATTTATTGCGTTCTATTTTATCGGCAAGGACTGGGAACGTATTTTCAATTATATGTACCGAAAGACACCGGCAGTGTTCATGCGTAAATCAAAAGCATTCAAAACCATGTTTCAATACCGTGTGTTCGGCTTCCTGCGCGCTCAAGTTGTTTTAATGCTGATTGCCTCGCTGATCGTTCTGATCGGCCTCGCCATCCTGCAGGTGGAAAATGCGGTTACCATTGCACTTATCGTAGGAATTGCAGAGATTCTGCCTTATTTGGGCTCAGGCACGATTCTGATCCCCTGGATGATCTACATGTTCTTAACGGGCAGCATTGGAATGGGGATCGGTCTGGCTGTCGTATATGCTGTTACGGTTCTGGTCCGGCAGTCGATTGAACCGAAAGTACTGTCCTCCAGTATGAACCTGAATGCTCTGGCTGTTCTGATTTCCCTATTTGCCGGCTTTCAGCTTTTCGGAGTCATCGGAGTATTTCTCGGGCCTTTCCTTCTTGTTATTATCGTCATTTTAAAAGATATTGGTGTGATGGGGGACCTGATTCGATTTATCCGCTATGGATTTGCTGAGGAAAAAGAAGAAAAAGAAATTGTAATCCGTCCAAAATAACCGTTCATTCTGGGTGAATAACGTTGCATCTGCTTGTATCTGCGGACCCTCGCTTTCCGGAGGGAACGGGCTCGGCTTTCCCTTCTTCCGTCCGCCGGATCTTCGCCTCGTTCTGATCCGAGATCCTTCGATGTCGGCAGATGGCAGTGCGTTTCACGTGCCTGGTTATGCACGCACAATCGGCTTCCATACAGATAGAACCTTCCCGATGAGACGTTTCGATGTCGAATAGCGATAGCCAGTCATTCTTAGAATTTATGGTAAACCTAATTCTGCTTGTCGTGAAACGTTATTCTCCAATAAGCAGAGCCGTTTTCCCGTTGTGTCCGGTGTGCCCATGGAAGCCGCACAGTCTGAAGATGCCGTGCCGTTCAGTTCTGCGAACGGCATCAACGCACGAGCGGAGCCTGACTGGCTTTTGAAAGCTTCTCGTGAGAAGCCTGTGTCCTAGTGAAGCCGCTAATCCTATATACATGCTTCTTTAAAAAGAGCCGCAGATCATTAAATGATCTGCGGCCTTCAGAGTGTTGATAAAGTCATTTCAGGTGAATGACTTTGCATCTGCCTGCATCTGCGGACCCTCGCTTTCCGGAGGGAACGGTCTCAGCTAACCGCTTCTTCCTTTCGTCCGCCGGATCTTCGCCTCGTTCTGATCCTCCCGGAGTCGAGTTTCCTCCGATTTAGCAGCTGGCTGTCGGTTGAAACCCTGGTGATGATTCACACGAGCTTGTTCCATCTAGAGGGAACCTTTCGTTAGGCAGCGCTTCGATGTCGAATCGGGATGAACGTCAACGTATCCACCCAAAAAAGCCGCAGCGTCCAGCGATTGGAACGTTTTTCTCCAGCAAACAAATCCATTTTCCCTTTGTGTCCGGCGGGGACGCCTGTGGAATTAGCGCAGCCTGAAGATCCTTTCTCAGAGGTTTATCCTGAGAAATAGCTGAAGGCAAGCCCACGGCAAGCTTCCGCCGGTAAACAGAGGGGAAAGCCAATCAATCGAATAAACATGTAAACAAATTGACTTTATCAACAGCCTGGAGCCGCAGATCATTAAATGATCTGCGGCCTTGTTTGTTTTAATGATGAGAGACGTTGTCAGCTGGTCTGTGTTTGTATGGTTAAAAGAAGAAAACGCCGGCCGTATGCTGCGCGGTCAGCGTGAAAAATCTTCCATATAAGCTTCCATCAGATTCATTAAAGGAGATGATAATTGTACGCAGCTTTAAAGTGGATGTGACTCCCTTTTCGTTGAATAACGTTGAGCTCTCTGCTGCATTTCCGCGATTTGATACTCTTCAATAAACGTATAAATGATTCGCATATCATCTTCTGATAAACCGTCCAGCAACCGAAGGATATCCTGCTTGTCTACATTCATGGAAGCTCCCTCCTTCTGTCATCCCCTATTTTCTTAGTACCCTGAGATGCAAAGAATTAACCATGCAATTCGAGAATTCTGCGTTTTTTCGCCAGAAATATGCCAATAGCTGCGGTAATAAAGAGAGCTCCGGTCAATGCCGTATATGCAATCGCGGGATACGCATCTGCTCGTTCTACAAAAATACCGAGATAGGCCCAGACAAAGACTGCGGGATACACAGCATCACGTAAAAGCTGCATCACGCCAGCCGCTATCAGCGCTCCTGCTGCTACGATTACAACTGTCCATGCCGTATTAGAAAGCAGCAGCCCCTCTTCGAGCCCGATGCTGTTGAAAAGAATGCCGATATTGACGATGAATGCGACCGAAATCCATCCCATGTAAATAGAAAATGGAAGCTTAGTCCAGACGGATACATTTCCAGATCGTCTTATCGCTGCATAAATCATAATCAACGTGATGAATAAGGCAGCCATAGGAATCATCGATACGGCAAACCATTCATAATGAAACGTGAAAAGCCATAAGACATTCCACACGCTGCTTATAATAAATAAGGATCCGATTTGCCGGACAGCTTCCCGGTCACCGCGATGCTTTGTAAAAACTGCTCTGACAGCCCATATTGCAAGCAGCGAGTAAATAAGGCTCCAGATACTGAAAACATAGCCGGCGGGAGTGAACAACACGTTTACCTGATCAGACAATTCGCCGGTTGTATTGTTATTTAAAGGCAGCGTATTTGCAAGTGCGTTCATTCCGATCACAGCCAAAAGCGTGATCACGTTTATAACAGCAAGTTTCTTCATGTCAGCCTCCTTTTTTATGACATTAGTGTCTTTTATTCGTTACCCGAATCCCCCCGCTTCTAATCAGACGAAACAGCATGCTACACTCTAAAAAGAGATGCGAACATTCTCAAGATAGAGGAGGATTATCATGCTTGAGTCCCTGTATACAACTGCGAAACGGCTGGATGCTCAGCATTGGCCGTTTCAGGAGGAATTTTACTTACCTGAACATGGACAGGTATATCTAGATGGCAATTCGCTCGGGCTTTTATCAAAACGTGCAGAGGAAGCTGTCTATCATGTTATGAACGATTGGAAAACGTATGCGATTGACGGCTGGACGGAAGGAAGCGAACCATGGTTTTACTTGGCTTCACGTCTCGCTGGTCACGCAGCGCCCTTAATTGGTGCCCAGCAAAAAGAGACCGTCATCACAGGCTCTATTACGGCCAACCTGCATCAGCTGCTTGCCACGTTTTATCAGCCGGAAGGAAAACGAAAAAAAATTGTCATGGAGGCTGGCGCCTTTCCGACGGACAGCTATGTAACGGACAGCTGGCTAAAAAGCGCTGCAGATAAAGTGGAAGTTGCTCCCCGGGAAGACCGTCTGTTGCATGAAGAAGATATCGAAGCCCGCCTTTCCGATCAAACAGCCCTTGTGCTTTTACCTTCCGTGCTATACAGAACGGGACAGCGACTTGATATGAAACGTCTTACCGAGGCAGCTCATGCAGCCGGCGCCGTCATCGGATGGGATCTGGCTCACTCTTTCGGGGTTATGCCGCACGACCTCCATGATGAAGGTGCAGATTTTGCGGTCTGGTGTACGTACAAATATGCAAATGGAGGACCTGGAGCAACTGGCGGATTGTTTGTTCATGAGAGGCATCATCAGCGTCATCCAGCTCTCGCAGGCTGGTTTGGTTCTGAACAAACGAAACAGTTTGATATGAACACTTCCTTTGAACCAGCCGCCGATGCTTCTGCCTTTCAAATGGGGACGCCCAACATATTAAGTATGGCTCCACTTCTCGGATCACTGCAGATGCTTGAGGAAGCAGGTATAGACGTGATTCGCAGCCGCTCTCTTGAGCTTACTGCTATGCTTCGTGAGGGCATTTCATTTTTACAGGAAACAGACAGGCGTCTTCAGCTCCTTACACCTGCCGCGTGCGGGGGACACCTTGCCTGCTCGCATCCGGACGCTGCCAGAATCGTGAAAGCGTTAAAAGCGGAAGGTGTCGTGCCTGATTTTCGTGCGCCTGATATTATCCGCCTCGCCCCATCCCCTCTTTATACGAGAGCTGCGGATGTTACAAAAGCATTGGAAACACTTGAACGTATTTTGACTAATCGGTCGTATGAGCAATACGAGAATAAACGGGGGGTTATTGCCTGACCGCTGCACAATTTTGCAGCGACTCGTCAGCTGTATGCCTGGAAGATCGAAGCGTTCGTGCTTAAAAAGTCTGCAGGCTTGTTGATAAATTGCTCCAAGCTGAAAAAGACGTGCCGAAGATTGCAAACCAGCTCTTCAGCACGTCTCGTTATGTCAGGACGAAGTGTCCAACTTTGTATCAAACTTGGTACTGCCTTACTTATGCTGAAGCTCTCCGGCGGTTTGATCCGTCACTTGATCCAGCGCTTGTTTCAAATCGTCCCAAATGTCTTCCGGATTTTCAAGCCCTGCTGACAGGCGCAGCATTGACTCGGTTATTCCCATTTCAAGTCTCTTTTCCGGCGGCACAACGCTGTGCGTCATCGACGCCGGATGTTGAATCAACGACTCAGCATCTCCCAAACTGACTGCTGTCTGCACCACGTTCAGTTGATCCATAAAAGCTTGTGCTGCGGCTTTACCCCCTTTGATTTCAAAGCTGATCAAGCCACCAGGCTGGGCCATCTGTCTCTGAGCCAGCTCGTATTGTGGAAAATCAGGATCTCCCGGATATACAATCCGTTCAATGCCATCCTCGCGCGACAATCTTTCGAAAATGTATGCAGCATTGCTGCAGTGCCTATCCATTCGAAGCGGGAGCGTCTTCAAACCTCTCAGCAGCAGCCATGCATCCATCGGACCAAGCACTGCCCCTATATCTTTTTGCGTCGTCATACGAATCACCTGCATTTCTTCAGCAGGACCGCAAGCCGCCCCAGCAATAACATCCCCGTGACCACTTATATATTTCGTCGCGCTGTGAACGACGAAATCTGCTCCCATTTCGATTGGACGCTGCAAATAAGGCGAACAGAACGTATTATCTACAACGGTCCAGAGACCGGCATCCTGAGCCGTATCGATCACCATTTCCAAGTCAACGAGCTTCATCGTCGGATTGATCGGCGTTTCAACATACACGGCCTTTGTATTCGGTTTGACAGCCCGGCTCAGCTCTTCCACATGATTCATTTGAATTAAGTCATATTCAATCCCGTATTTCGCTTCCATCATTTCCAGAAAACCGTACGTGCAGCCGTAAATCCCTTCCGATACAATGACATGATCACCGCTGTTCAGCAGGTGCATCAGAACCGCTGAGACAGCCCCCATGCCGGAAGCAAATGCCACTGCTTCTTCGGCCCCTTCGGCATCAGCCAGCTTTGCTTCCAGTTCTGTGACAGTAGGGTTTCCTAATCGTGAATAAATGTATCCTCCCTCTTCACCGGCAAATCTTGCTTCCCCTTGTGCCGCATTATCAAATACATAAGTCGATGTCTGATAAATTGGATGTGACAGACTGCCGTGCTGGCTTTTTCTGTCAAACGCACCATGAATCAGCCTTGTGTGAAGTCCTTTTTGCTTCATTGCAGCTACCCCCTTAACGTGTTAATAACACATAACGTAAGCGCTTTCATAACTAGTATACCTAATTTCCTTCCAGAAAAAAATGGAACTAACCGTACACGTCTAGTCGGTTTAGAGCAAACCAGCATCCAAGCAGAGACTTGTAATAGATGTCAAAAGAAAAAGCCGGTCGCCTGACCGACCGGCTTCTCAAAGTTTCGATAACGCTTCGTGGGGAACAACCATGCATCTTCCTGTACCGCCGGGAATGGTTTCAGCGAATCGATTCTGCAGGATCTTTGTCATACGGCTGCGGGGCTTTGCAGCCTTCTCCAAAGATGAGCAGCGCAGCCCGAAGCCTCACAGCCGGACGGTTTTGAACGGCAGGAGCCCAGCTGCTGTTAATGATTGATTTCTTCAACCTGTTCCGACAGTTCCTCCCAGCGAAGCATCTTAGCCTCCAGCTCCCGTTCGGTCTTCTCTTTTTCCTCATATTTCTCCCTGACCTTGTCAAAATCAGCCCCTGCTTCTTCAATTTGTGCGTCAAGCTGTTCCAGCTTTTCTTCCAGGCTGCTGATCTCATCCTCAATCGTATTCCATTCCTGCTGATCTTTATAGGACAGCTTCTTTTTCTTCTTTGGGGCGGGCGCTGGTTTGGTTTCCATTTTCACAGGCTTTTCGTTGGTCTTTCTTGCTTCCAGCCATTCAGAATAGCTTCCGTAAAACGTATCGGGAGTTTCTCCGCGCTTGACGATAAGCAGCTGACTGATCGCTCTGTCTAAAAAATAGCGGTCGTGGGAGACCGTAATCACTACTCCAGGAAACTGATCCAAGTAATCTTCCAGAACCGACAGCGTTTCTGTATCCAGATCGTTCGTGGGCTCATCTAAAATGAGTACATTCGGTTCACTCATCAGCACCCGAAGCAGATACAGCCGCTTTTTCTCTCCTCCTGAGAGCCTGCTGATATAAGTCCATTGCTGAGCACGGGAAAACAGAAACCGCTCCAGCATCTGCTCTGCCGTAATGAGCGTTCCGTCGACGGTTCGGACAGCCTCTGCTGTTTCTTTAATGTAATCAATCATCCGCAGATTTGGGTTCATATCTTCCTGCTCCTGCGTATAATATCCGATCTTAACGGTTTCGCCGTGGGAAACGGTCCCTTTGTCAGGCGATCTTTTACCGGCGATTGTATCAAGCAGAGTCGTTTTCCCGGTTCCATTCGGTCCAATGATGCCAAGCCGCATTCCTCTTGTAATAAGAAAGGAAAAATCTTTCGTCAGCACGTTCCCGCCTCGCTCAGTCGTGCAGTCCTCCAGCTCAATCACGGATTTGCCGAGTCTCGTTGAACCAATCGCAAAATCAAGCTCCTGCTCAGCGGCCGGCCCTTCCTGTTCCTGCAGATCCTCCGCCCGTTGAATACGCGCTTTTTGTTTCGTCGTGCGTGCTTTTGCTCCTCTGCGGAGCCAGGCGAGCTCCCGGCGAAGAATGTTCTGGCGCTTGGATTCCTGGTCGGCTTCAACGCGCTGGCGCTCTGCCCGCAACTCCAAAAAGCGCTCATAGTTACCGATATATTCATACAAATTGCCGCCAGAAAGCTCAAACATTCTGCTAGTGACACGATTTAAAAAATAGCGGTCGTGCGTGATCAGCATGAGTGCCCCGCTGTACTGCTTTAAAAACTCTTCAAGCCATTCAACCGCATCATTATCCAGATGGTTCGTCGGCTCATCCAACAGCAGCAGGTCCGCGGGCTGGATCAGTGCACGGGCAAGCGAAACACGGCGTTTTTGACCGCCTGACAGCTTCGAAACGGGTGTTTCAAATTCGTAAATGCCGAGCTTTGTCAAAATTGTCTTTGCCTGTGCGCTTGCTTCCCATGCTCCTTGTTTATCCATTGCAGCCTGAGCAGATTCAAACGCTTTTCCGGCCGCTTCATCGTTATGCTGCTCCATGCGCAGCAAAGCTTTTTCATATTTCCGCATCGCTTCCATGATTGGAGCTGTCCCGTCAAAAACGGTTTCCAGCACAGATTTCTCTGTATCAAGCTCCGGATCTTGCGGGACATATTCTACACGGAATTCCTTCGCATGGATCAGATCACCTTTTTCTGCAGCGTCTCTGCCCGCAATTGCTTTCAAAAGCGACGATTTGCCAGTTCCATTAACACCAACCACGCCAATTCGTTCTTTTTTCTCTACCGTAAATGATATACGATTAAAGAGTATTTTATCTCCATAGGTTTTCACCAGATTTTCGACTCGCAGCAAGCTCATGATCTATCATCCTCACTCTTCATTCATTCCGCTTCCTATTGTACCAGACTAAGCAGTGGATGACAGATGCATGAAGCTTGTCCATTCAAGAAGGGGGACATTCTTTTGCTTCAAATGATACTTATAACCGCTGCAGCGGCTTTAACGTTTTTACCGCTGCAGCGTACGTGGTGGCAGCGGACTGATTTCCGCCGCCTCCTGGCACCTCGCTACATACTCGGGCTTTTTTATGGTGCTTTTCTATTTTACGCTGGTCTTGCCGATCAAAGTGTAACACTTTTGATTGCAGCATACGTTCCGGTCGTAGCCGTCTGGCTGATTATCGATAACGTCGTTGTCTATATGACGGTCCGCACGTTCCGTAAAAAAGAAGCATCTGCGGGGGCTGGAATTGGCATTCTGCTCCTAGTTGCAAGTATGGCATTTTTTATTTTCCAACCGCTGTTTCTTGCCGATGCGAAATACGATATAGCCGGCGGCGAAGAAGTAACAAGTGACGACCTGCCGCCTGTAAATGAAGAAAGTATTCCAGTTGTTCCGAGAAGCTACGCGGAGTACCGGGCTGACATTATGATGGGTCAGCTTGAAAATCCTGCCTTCTTCACGCTCGGTTCTACTCGCATTCAGCGAGTGGACGATGCACTGTACTGGATTACGCCGATTGAATATGATGATTTCTTCCGCTGGGTTCGTGCGGACAACGTTCCGGGGTTCATTATGGTGAGTGCAGAAAATCCGCGGGAAGACCCGCAGCTGATCGAAACAGATATGCAGTATGTGCCATCAGCATTCTTTCATGAGAATCTGGAACGCCACGTAAGAATGGCCTATCCAGATGTCGTCATGCTTGATACAACATTTGAAGTCGACACTGATGGAAACCCTTATTATATTGTCAGCTATGGCCACTACACACAGTTTCGAAGGGTCGCTGACGTAGATGGGATTATCACCGTTGACCCCGCAGATGGATCGATGGAGAACTATGAAGCCGAAGACGCACCGGAGTGGGTAAACCGCGTTTATCCTCCGCATATAGCAGAAGAACGCAATGAGTGGTTTGGTATGTACAGCCGCGGCCTGATCAACCGCTATTTTGGCCGGGAAGGACTGACGCAGCCAACTACCTGGTCCGCTGATGATACCGTAACGGGAATCGTGGATGATGACCTGCAGCTCAACTGGTTTACGGACCACATGCGGCTGACAGACGAAGGCGAGGAAGGCTCGAGGTCCATGGTAGGCTTCACCATGTTCGACGCACGAACCGGTGACCTCCGCTACTTCCGTGATGCAAGCGGCATGCTGAACGGACGTACGGCTATGGACCTCGCCGAGCGGACGTTCCGTCGCGATGATTACGTAGCCGGGACTCCTTCGCTATATCCAATCTATGGTCAGTACACGTGGGTTGTGCCGCTCATGGATCGGAACGCCGTGCTTCGTGAAGTAATGCTCGTGCACGCAGGAGATGAAAATGTGTATGGCTACGGCAGCACGAAACGTGAAGCCTTCAATGCTTATCAACTGGAGCTGTCGACTACTGTGGATGACGATGTTGTCCCTGGTGAATTGACCGATATGGTGGAAGAAGAAAAAACAATAGGCAGAGTCTATCACTGGGACCGAGAAGAAAATGTGACTGTGCGTATATGGTTTGAAGGGGAAGATCGGATCTTTACATTAAACGCCTCTTCGCATCCGACTGCCGTTTTCCTTGAACCAGGCGATGACATTACCATTCGGTACATGGACAGCGGAGAAGCAGTACAACCAATTGAAGAGATGGACTTTGATCTGATCCCTGTTGAAGATGAAGAAGCAGATTTTCTCGAGGATATTGAATTAGATGAAGAAGATCCGGATAACGATCAGTAATCTGGGTGGAGCATATCGAATTCACTGACGCTCTGTCGCTGAGCGGTGGCGGACTGCAAGCGGGCAAATACGCATTCTACCCCCTTTATCTAATCAGCAAGCTGAAGCCGGCGGCCCATCAGGACCGTCGGCTTCCAGAGTGTCGATAACGTATTTTTAAGTGAATAACCTTACACCTGCCTGTATCTGCGGACCCTCGCTTTCTGGAGGGAACGGCTCGGCTTTCCCTCCTGCTGTCGAAAGCGCTGGATCTTCGCCTCGTTCTGATCCTCCAGGAGTGGAGGCCCTTCAATGTCGGCAGCTGGCAATGCGTTTCACGTGCCTGAGACTGCACGATCGGCTTCTGTACAGATAGAACCTTCCCGATTTGACGTTTCGATGTTGAATCAGGGTGCCCTTACTTCCTGCAATTCAGTATAATAAGTAAGCAGAGGGGAAAGACAACAAAACGAATAAACATGTAAGTTGAAAGACTTCTTCAAAAGCTTGGAAGCCGGCGGCCCATCAGGACCCTCGGCTTCTTCTGTCTGATTCAACCGACCTTCTGTAACGAATCAGCTGTCCAGCTCGAGCAGCTCTTCTATTTCTTCTCGGCCGAGCGTTTTCAGCATGGTCTCACCCGGTTGGACGACACGGTCCAGCAAGTCTCTCTTCCGTGCCTGCATTTCGTGAATTTTTTCTTCGATCGTGCCTGCAGCGATCATCTTCGTTACTTGCACGACCTTTTTTTGGCCAAATCGGTACACGCGGTCTGCTGCCTGGTCTTCTACAGCCGGATTCCACCACGAGTCAAATAGAATAACCGTGTCGCCGCCAGTGAGATTCAAGCCGGTTCCACCTGCTTTTAACGAGACGAGAAACAGGTCATGTTCTCCGCTGTTAAACCGCTCTGCCATCTGAACGCGCTCTTCGCCAGGCGTCTTTCCGTCCAAATAAAAATAATCGGCACCTCTTTTGTCAAAGCGCTCCTTCATCAAAGCGAGCATCGTCGTAAACTGACTGAAAATCACGATCCTTCTGCCGTTTACAAGTGCCTCCTCCGTATATTCCATCAGACGCTCCAGCTTCTCCGAGCCTCCTTCGTAATCCTCCATAAACATACCCGGATGCGAACAGATCTGTCTTAATCTTGTCAGGCCGGCAAGGATTTGCATGCTTTTTTCCTTCCAGCTGTCCGTCAGTCTCGCTTCAGAAGCTTCTTTTCTTAAAAGCTGCAGCTGCGTCGAGTACAATGTTCGCTGCGCCTGTGTGAGTTCTGTATATTCCACACTTTCCAGCTTTTCAGGCAGCTCCCGCAGCACATCTCTTTTTCTCCTTCTTAAAATAAACGGACGGATTCTTGCGGCAACCGCTGACTCTTCCAGTGATTGAAACGCCTCTTTTCCAGGAAACAAGCCCGGGAGCACAATTTGGAAAATGGAGTATAGCTCTTCCAATGCGTTTTCGATCGGTGTCCCGCTCAGCGCAAAGGCCGTCTTGCAGTGCAGATCGCGCACTGCTTTTGCAGTTTTTGTGCCCGCATTTTTGACGTTTTGAGCCTCATCTAAAATCAAGACATCAAAATGACGTTCGCAAAACATCGAATGGTCGCGCCGAATCACTGGATACGAACTGATCAGCACATCCCGATCAGCATATTGTGTGAACTGCGCTTCACGCTCGGATTTTGCACCGCCTATAATACCTGCCGTCAAATGCGGTGCAAAGCGTTCAAGCTCTTTCTTCCAATTATACGTGACACTCGACGGGCAAAGAATCAACGCTTGCTTCAACGGTCCCCGTTCTTTTCTTCCAGCTAAAAAGGCGATCGTCTGCAGTGTTTTTCCGAGCCCCATATCATCGGCGAGAACGCCTCCAAACCCGTAGTAATCCAGCGATGTCATCCACTGATAACCAGTTTTTTGATAGTCCCGCATATCCGCCAGAAGCTGCTCCGGCTCCTCAAAATCGATATCCGACGGATCCAGCAGCCGCTGGATCAGCTTTTGAAACGAGTCTGTACGGGCAGACAGAATACGCGCTTCCTCTAAATGAAAGGCCTCTTTAAGCGGCATTGTCATTGACGCAGAGGGCTTTCCTCCGACCGCCGTCCGATAGCGCTCCATCAGCTCGCGCACCGCATCAAAGCTGACGTCATGCAGCGGGATATACGTGCCGTCCTGGCGTTCATAATAGCGGCGCCCTTCCATCACTGCTTCGACAATGGCATCAAGCTCATCCTGCGGTACAGCTTCAGTGGAGATATGCACACTGAGCTCGCCGGTCCCCTCATCGACTTCAGCAGTTACTTCCGGCGCTTCTTCCGGCAAATAAATTAGATCACGGAGCGATGCAGGGAGATACACTTCAAATTCCTCGGAGAGAACGGGAAGCCAGCTGCTTAAAAAATACAGCAGATCAGGAAAATGGTCGATAAACAGCTCGGTCCCGTTATACTTCAGCGGCGCTTCCTCAATGAGAGCCATAAGCTGGTATTCCTTTTTCATGTCTCTGACGATAATACGCTCTCCGCGGCTTTCGTTCTCACGAAATGGATTGATCTCCTCATGGCCGTATTGAAAGATCACTTGCGCTGTCAGCCTGCTGGCTGCGTAATCAAGCAGCAGCCGGGCTTTTAACGGAATCATATCAATTTTATGATCCAAAGCCTCCGCTGTCTGTACAGTTCCCACCGCCTTGAGCTGAGGCAGCAGGACAGACGCAAGCGGTTCAAGATAGGTACTGCTGAACGTAATGATCGGCTGATCTGCAAGCGACAGCTGAAAATACAGTTTTTCGATCACGCTTCGCTGCTCCTCCGGAATCCACAAAAATCGGTTTTTGTAATAGCAGACAGGATAGCTGCTCCCAAAATACTGCAGCTGGTGACCATTTTTCCAATGAAGTGTATAGGCACCCTCCTGCACTTCCTCCGCTTCAAATCGGAACGGCTTCTCCATGTCCTCCAGCCGAAAAGGCTGTTTCTGTCCTTCTGCCGCTAAAACAACGACGTTTCGGCCCTTTAATAAACGTAAAAAAGAAGCGGCAAACGGAGCAGGAATATCAAAGCTCCTCATGTCTCCTTCTTTTCTGACAGCATACCGGTCCTCATACATTTGCTGCACATTCACAAGAACTGATGCTTCTCGAAGAAGGGCAAGATCATCTTCATCTACTGCGTGTTCTTCCGGATAAAACGAAAATTTCTCTGTGAACCGATAAGCTTCTCCAGCCTGAACAGCATGGAGAAAGTCGGGCAGGCTGCGTACGATATACAATCGTTCAGTTCCGGCCTTGAGCTCCAGCTCGATGCTCCCAGGCGCTTCCTCATAGAACGATGGATACAGCTTCAACTCAAATTGGATCTGCAGCTTCGTTCTCTCAAACCGATCTACAGACGCAGCTGGTGGAACGAACAGGGATTCAAATTCTGCTAGCAGCGCGGCAGTTTCCCGATCCTGCCAGCTGCTGACGGCCTGCGGCTCAGGAGCTGTAAAAGACGGATCCCGTTCTGCAAGCCATGCGTGAATTCGGTTTTCGCCCATATACAGCAGGGCAGCCAATATGTGCACACAAACACCGGATCTGTCACAGCTGCATGCTGTCTGCTTGATTTCCATCATCGAATCCGGGTATATATCGACGGCAAACCGCTGCCTGTAGCGCTCTACATAAATCCTGAACCGTTTTTTCTCCTGGTCCCAGAGCATTTCTTTTACGCTTTCTTCCTGATGATAGACTTGCGCGATTTTTAGTTGCTCAGGCGCCTGCACCTCATGCTGCAGCGCGTCCGCTGTTAATTCCGTTAAACGCAATTCCGTTCCTCCTCCTTGTACAGAGCGCCCTGTACTCAGCCGATACGGACCGAGCTAAACACTACCCTTCATCATATCAAAAAAACGCAGAGCCGGAAAATATGTGAGCAGGTAAAGCGCTCTGCCTGCAGAGGAGTACGCTTTTCAGCTTTGATCAGCAATACCCCGAATCAGTCGACGTGCACCGTCCTGCTGCAAAAGACGTTTTGTTATTTACCGCCACGACAAAAGAAGAACCCTCCAGAGAGGGTTCTTCGATGCGGGTGCCTTCTAGCTCCAAGCAGTCCAGTTACTTTCGGGAATCCGGCCGCTCCAGTTCAAATATCGTGCCGAGACCGGCATACTGCTTGCCGCCAAGGCGTGAAACAGGCTTCCACATATCCGAGCGGACGCGTCCATTATCCAGCAGCTTGTCTTCGATTTCATAGTGCACGATGCGGCCGAGAATAAGGTCTGTTGCCGATTCTTCCCCTTCAATGATAAGGTGACGTTCGAGACGGCATTCCAGCCTTATCGGGGATTCCTTTAACGACGGTACAGCGACAACATGGCTGGGATCCGGTGTCATTCCAGCCCGAACGACTTCACTCTCGTCCGGCTTCAGCGACGCAGACGCCTCGTTCGCCTGTTCTACGTTTTTTTCCGTGACAACGTGAACAACGAATTCGTTTAACTTGAGAATATTGCGGCATGTATCCTTTTGCTGGCCTTCTTTGCGGCCGATTGCGATCGAAATCAGCGGCGGATCGGCGGATACGATGTTGAAATAGCTGAACGGCGCTGCATTCAGAACACCTGCTTCCGACAATGAAGTCACGAGTGCTATTGGACGGGGAGTCACAAGGGACGTAAGCAGCCGGTAATTTTCTTTTTTTCCAAGCTCCTCCGGATTCAGCCCTTTCATGAGCTGCTATCCGCATGTTCTTTATAAAACGAAGCAGCCTGCTCGACTTCATCCCGAGTCAGCTGATGCCCCATCTGTGCCCAGTACAATTTGATTGCTGCTCCTTTATCCTTCAAGTGGCCGTAGAGTTCTTCTGTTTCCTCCGGCGGACAGATTGGATCGTTTGAACCTGCACCGATGAACACCGGCAGTCCGCTCATATCCGGGAGATTAAGATCTCGTATCGGAACCATCGGGTGAAATAGAAAAGCAGATTGAAACGGCCGCTCATAGTGATACAGCAGACTGGCGGCTATATTTGCTCCATTCGAATACCCAACTGCTGTCACGTGCTCCCGCTCAAATCCATATTCAGCGGCCGCTTCATCAATAAAATCGTGCAGCTCTTTTGTACGGAACTTTAAATCTTCTTCATCAAAAACCCCTTCGCGAAGTCTTCTAAAAAACCGGTTCATCCCGTTCTCATCTACATTTCCGCGAACTCCCAGTACAGCCGCATTGGGATCTATCATATCAGCAAGCGGCAGCAAATCTTCCTCATTCCCTCCCGTGCCGTGCAGCAGGAGGAGGGTTTTCTTGCTTCCGGATTTTGATTCTTTAAATACGTGCTTCATTTGTTTTCACACCTTCCACTTTAAAAAAGTAAGCAATATAAAAAGTATACTGTTTTCATTCCCCATAATGCAACCTGTTAACCGTTTTAACTCAATGAAAGCAGGATAGTATAAATTGTGCCATTATTCAGATAAAATAAGATCAGCTGCCTGGCAGCAGATCTTGCATGAGAGGATGATCAAGTTGAAGAAAGCTGTGGAATCTGTACTGGTAAACGAATTTGTCGATGGCATCCTTGATCCTTCCCGGGAAATGATCGGTCCTGTAAAGGACGGCGGGCATATTATTGCCAATACGTCTCCCGGCTGCTGGGGTCCGATGATCACTCCCAGCCTGAAGGGCGGTCATGAAGTAACAAAACCGGTTTATGTGGAAGGAGCAGAACCAGGCGATACGATTGTGATCTCCATTAAGTCTATTCGCGTCACATCGATTGCGACAGCTTCCGGAAATGACAAACCTGTAGAGGGACGTTTTCTGGGGGACCCTTTTGTCGCAGTTCAATGTCCGGACTGCGGGCTGATGCACCCGGAAACAGAACTGAAAGGTACCGGTCAGACAGCAGTTCGCTGCAAAGCATGCGGAGCAGACGTCACTCCTTTCCAGTTTACTAATGCATATACGATGACATTTGATGACAAAAAATCAATCGGACTCACGCTTGATCAGGAAGGAGCTCAGGAAGTTGCTGAAAATGGCAAGCATTTTATGGCAACGCCGGAAAACTCGATCCAAAATCCGATTGTGGCCTTCGGCCCTCATGACATTCAAGGTCTTGCTGCTCGCGTCCGCCCATTTCTCGGCCAGCTTGGCACCACCCCTTCGATCCCATTTCCTGACTCTCACAATGCCGGTGATTTTGGCTCCTTTCTCGTAGGTGCTCCTCATGAGTTTGCGCTTACCGAAGAGGAGCTGGACCATCGCACAGACGGGCATATGGATATCAGCCGCGCCCGGGAAGGCGCTGTCGTGCTCGCTCCTGTCAAGGTGCCGGGCGGCGGTGTTTATCTTGGCGATATGCACGCTATGCAGGGAGATGGAGAAATCGCCGGTCATACGACGGACGTCTCAGGAATCGTTACGCTTCAAGTGCGTGTTATAAAAGGGCTGAAGCTGGAAGGTCCAATTCTTTTGCCGGTTTATGAAGACCTTCCTTACCTCGCCAGGCCATTTACAGAAGCTGAACGCGAAGAAGTGATCCGCCTTGCCTCCTGCTGGAAAATGACGGACAAACTCGAATCCTCCCTGCCCCTTTCATTTGTCGGCACAGGTCCTGATTTAAATCAGGCTACCGCCAACGGCATGGAACGTGCTGCTTCTTTGCTCGGTATAACGGTTCCTGAAGTCATGAACCGGACTACTGTTACCGGATCCATTGAAATAGGCCGGCATCCGGGTGTTGTGACCATTACGTTTCTCGTCCCTATTCCGCTGCTTGAAAAAGTAAAGCTCGATTATACGGCAATCGAACAGTACGGCCCTCCCGCCGGAAACAGCTGACTTTCGCTTCATTGCCTGCGCCTGTTAAATGCGGTACACTTTCATACAGATTATGAAAAAGGTTGGGTGTCCCCTTATGCTGAAACAGGCTCAGGAAACGTTAAAAACCTATTACGGCCATGATTCCTTCCGGCCGGGTCAGGAAGCTGTCCTGACCCGGCTGTTTGACGGCAGACATACGATGGGCATGATGCCGACCGGAGGCGGTAAATCTGTCTGCTATCAGATTCCGTCCCTGCTTTTTTCTGGCGTCACCCTCGTGATTTCTCCTTTAATTTCATTGATGAAGGACCAAGTGGATGAATTAAGAGAAGCAGGAATCAATGCCACCTACATTAACAGCTCTCTCTCGTTTGAAGAAACCGGGAAACGGCTGGACGAGATTCGCCTGGGGCTGCAAAAGCTCGTTTATATTGCACCGGAGCGATTGGAATCTCCTTCGTTTATGAAAATGCTTCAACAGCTGCCTATCTCCATGATCGCAGTCGACGAAGCCCACTGCCTCTCGCAGTGGGGGCACGATTTCAGACCGAGCTACATGCGTATTCCAGAGCTGATAGCCAGACTGCCTGGTCGGCCAGTCGTCCTGGCCTTAACGGCCACCGCGACAAAAGAAGTAGCTGCTGATATTTGCTCTGCCCTGCATATTGAATCAGACAGCGTAATCCGTACTGGATTTGCACGGGATAACCTCTCCTTTCACGTGTTAAAGGGGACGGACCGTGACCAGTATCTGCTGGACTACGTAAAAAAAGATGCAGAAGCTTCAGGAATCATTTACTGTGCGACCCGTAAAGAAGTGGAACGGCTCACCGATCTCCTCCAAAAAAACGGTATCGAAGCTGGAAAATACCATGGGGGGATGGATAACGAAGAACGGCGCCAGGCTCAAGAGCTTTTCGTTTACGATGTGGTGAAAGTAATGGTCGCGACAAATGCGTTTGGAATGGGAATTAACAAGTCAAACGTCCGGTACGTGATTCACCGGCAGCTGCCACGCAATATTGAAAGCTATTATCAGGAAGCCGGGCGCGCAGGCCGTGACGGTGCCGCCAGTGAATGTCTGCTGCTCTTCTCCCCCCAGGACGCCCAGATTCAACAGTTCCTGATTGACCAGTCGCAAATGAGCGACGAACGAAAGGAAATGGAATTCCAGAAACTGCAGAAAATGCTGCACTACTGTCATGCAGAAAGCTGTCTGCAGCAGTATATTCTGGACTATTTCGATGATTACGGCACAGAGCCTTGCGGAAGATGTTCAGAGTGTGTCGACGAGCGATCCAGAGAAGACATAACCAAGGAAGCACAGATGGTGTTCTCCTGTATGAGACGAATGGGCGAACGATTCGGTAAAACGGTCATAGCCCAGGTTCTGACAGGTTCTAGAAATCAAAAGATCAAAGAGTGGCGTTTTGACCAGCTGTCCACCTTTGGACTTATGAAGCAGTATTCCCAAAAGGAGGTCGCGCAGCTTATCGATTTTCTTGCAGCCAGCCGTTACCTTGAGCTTTCCGGCGGAGGCTATCCGGTCCCAAAGCTGTCCGAAAAAGTTCTTCCTGTTCTCCGCGGTGAAGCCGCGGTTTACCGGAAAAAAGCACTTCGGCCGCAGCAGGCTTCTGCTGATCATCCGCTCTTTCCAATTCTTCGCAGTCTCAGAAGCGAGCTTGCCCGAGCTCACGAGGTGGCTCCATACATGGTTTTCTCGGATCAGACGCTCCATGAGATTTGCGCCCGCCTCCCGCAGACAGAAGAGGAGATGCTGGCCGTCCGAGGTGTTGGCACGAACAAAATGTACACCTACGGCAAACGATTCCTTAAAGCGGTCAACGATTATATGGCATCTGAATCCACGGCTCCACGAATGGCGGCGTCCGCGAAGCAGAAAGACGGAAAAAGCTATGAAGAAACAGCAGCGATGTTTATTGAAGGACATAGCCCGGAAGCGATCAGCACAGCTCGCGGTCTGAAAGAGACAACCGTCCTTCAGCATCTCATCGAAGCTTGGGAGAACGACTGGGATGTAGACCTCTCCGAACTCGTTGAGGAGGATGAAGTGGCACTTGTAGAAGAAGTAATCGATCGAGTCGGTCTGGAAGATGGCTTAAAGCCTGTAAAAGAACATCTCCCGGAAGATATCAGTTATTTCACCGTAAAAGTCACCGCGCTGCTTCAATCCGCAGGACTCCGATCCTAGAGGATCAGAACGAGGCGAAGATCCAGCACTTCCGACGGAAGAAGGGAAAGCTAGTGTCCACAGATTCAGGCAGGTGCAACGTTATTCACTTAAAATGACTTTATCCACACTCTGAAGAAGCCGGCTGCAAAAAGCAGCCGGCTTCTTTATCTAACAGTGCCCGCTTTAAAGCCTTGTCAATTACCGTGGTCCGGCAGCGGTGACGAAGGGTCGTGCTCTTTGGAAGACTGGCCTGTAAATGGACAGATCGATGCCTTTCGGTAGGCGAAACGCGGACTTTTTTCTTCATCATTATACGCTTCATGAAATACGTGAACAGCAGCAGGTGACATCGGTGGAATCAGCCATGTCCAATCGCCGGTAACCGCTCTTCCAGCCTTTTTTTCCTTATCACAAAAGATGCGGAACTGCTCCGCTGCAGTATGATGATCCACGAGGCTGACCCCTTCCTCATGAAAGGAATAAATCACGGCGCGATTTAATTCAACGAGCGCCCGGTCCTTCCATAGCGATGCAGGCTTAGCTGTATCCAGACCGAACACACTAGCCACTGCTTCAAGACAGTTGTAGCGCCATGTATCAGCCAAATTCCGCGCACCGATCTCTGTTCCCATATACCACCCGTTGAAAGGAGAACATGGATAAACGATACCGCCAATTTCAATTTCCATATCTGCAATCGCCGGTACGGCATACCATTTCAGCTGCAAATTTGAAAAAGCCTCCTCTTCCGGATGCCGAAGCGGGACTTCCAATGCCTCTTCTGCTTCCCATTCATACAGATGGATGCTGCCATCCCGCTTTTGAATCAAGAGCGGAAGGATATCGAAATCAGTCCCTTTCCCTTTCCACCCAGCGGCCTGCGCCTGCTTAGTCAATGCTGCGGAAGCCGGGTCTCCTCTGCCATCCTCATACCCGGCGTAGCGAATCAGCTGATGATTCAGCAGCTGCCATTCTGGCGGTTTACCAGGCTGTGAAGGAGGGAATATCGTCATGGCCGGCCTGATTTTACCGCCGTTTGTCGTATACCGCAGATGCTTCCGGCACGCACTAATCACTTCATCCGGCGTATTGACGTGCCGTTTATCAAAGACGGTAAGCGTATCCCAAAAAAGTCTGCCGATGCACTTGTTTGCATTCCGCCAGGCCGCCTTTGCTCCAAAAGCCAGCTCCTCAGCTGTTTGCACATACGTACCAGTCGCTTCAATTTCCTGATAAACATCGTTTAAACGGTCTGCCAATCCAGTCTTTCCCTGCTCCGTATAATACTGATGTAAGAAGGATTGTGCAGCCTGCTCGAGCGTCATTTCCACATGATTTCCTCCTGACTGTCCAGCGAAGCTGTTAATATGATAGTATAAGGAACATCAGTGCTACTGCAAGAACGAGCACGATTGTTCACAAATTAATCACGTTTGACCCGCTGGGGGTGCACCATGTGCTGAGACAGAAACTATTTTCTGATCCCCTTGAACCTGATCTGGCGTAATACCAGCGTAGGAAAGTGGATGAAAGCAGCCGTTTTCCGGACTGATCCAGCTTCCGACGAAAACGGCTTTTTTCTATTCCGCTGCGCACGACATTATATACGTGAAGGAGTGAAAGCATGACGAATCAAGTCCTCGCTCTGCGAAATCTAATTAAGAGCGACGCCCCATTAATTCATAACATTACGAATGTCGTAGTGACTAACTTTACTGCCAACGGCCTCTATGCGGCAGGCGCGAAACCAGTAATGGCATATGCTCCCGAGGAAGCCGCAGATATGGCTTCTGCAGCAGACGCGCTAGTCCTGAACATCGGCACGCTTTCAAGCGCCACAAATGAGGCGATGCTTCTGGCCGGAAAAGCGGCAAATAAACATGGAAAACCAGTCATCCTCGATCCAGTCGGAGCAGGCGCTACCTCGTTTCGGACAGAATCTGCTGCCATGCTCTTAAAGGAGCTCGACATCGCGCTTATCCGCGGGAACAGCGGGGAAATTGCAAGTCTTGCCGGGTCAGAAGCAGTTGTAAGAGGCGTAGATGCCTCTGCTGCTCCTGATGACGCGTCGCAATCTGCGGTAAAGCTTGCACGCTCCCAGCAGACGACTGTCTGCATGACAGGCGAAGTCGACGTCATTACAGACGGCAGCAGCATGATCACCGTTCATAACGGTTCTCCCTCGCTCCAGGATGTCACCGGTGCAGGATGTCTGCTGTCCTCCATTGCGGCAGCTTTTATCAGCCGGGCGGCTTCTCCGCTTGAAGGCGCAGCCGCAGCCTGCGCCTATTACGGCGTATGTGCAGAAGCAGCCGCAGCCAGACAACCATATGCAGGTCCAGGTCATTTTCAAATCCATCTGCTCGACATGCTTCAGCAGCTGACAGACGAACAGCTTGAGCAGCAACTTATTCTGAAGGAGGCATCATTATGAAAACAGCATTGACAATTGCCGGTTCTGACAGCGGCGGCGGAGCAGGAATTCAAGCCGACTTAAAAACATTTCAGGAGCTTGGCGTTTTTGGCACAAGTGCCATTACTGCTCTGACAGCTCAAAATACGGTAGGCGTTCAGGGTGTCTTCCCGGCTTCTCCAGAAGCGCTCGAAGCACAAATCACCTCCGTATTGGATGACATCGGCGCACACAGCGTAAAAACCGGTATGCTGTTCGATTCCGAACGAATTGAAATCACCGCCTCCTTTGCAGCTGAAGGCAGGCTCCCTGCGTTGGTCGTTGATCCTGTTATGGTGTCCACGACCGGAGCCGAGCTGTTGAAGGAAGAAGCCCGGACCACGATGACAGAGAAGCTTTTTCCTCATGCCTCGTTGATCACGCCAAATATTCCGGAGGCTGAAATGATCACCGGAATGTCGGGCAGTTCGCTGCAAGTTCGTAAAGAAATGGCCCGTGAACTGTTAAAATTTGGTTCAGAGGCTGTGTTATTAAAGGGAGGTCATGAACCCGATGCTGCCACAATCACCGATATTCTATTCGATGGAGCTGAATTTCACTATTTAAGCGTCGAAAAAATCGAAACAAAACATACGCACGGCACCGGCTGCACGTATGCTGCTGCCGTTGCTGCCTATCTCGCTCAAGGAAAATCCATGAAAGATGCTGTTTTTGCAGCAAAGCAGTTTATTCACCAGGCGATCCTTCATGCGCACTCTGTCGGTGAAGGAGCTGGGCCCGTTCACCATGCAGCTCACCGGACGGCGGATAAACCATTTATCAAAATGGAGGTTGAACAGACGTGACCCAGTTCGCAAAGGAAAGGCTTGCTGTTTACTTTATAGCAGGTACGCAAAATACAGACCGGCCGCTTCCGGAGCTTGTGTTTGAAGCGCTTCGAGGCGGAGTAACGATGTTCCAGCTGCGTGAAAAGGGAACTGGGAGTCTGCAGGATGAGGACGAACGCCTGGTACTTGCAAAGGAACTAAAAGAACTGTGTGCCCGGTTTCATGTGCCGTTTATCGTAAATGATGATATCGAACTGGCTCTGGCCTCAGATGCTGATGGACTCCATATCGGACAAGATGATGCGGATCCGGCTGAAGCACGGCGCAGGATTGGAGCACAGAAAATACTTGGTGTCTCCGCCCGTACGATTGCAGAGGCAGAAGCAGCTGCCGCCGTAGCCGATTACCTCGGCACAGGTCCCATGTACGCTACTTCGTCAAAGGAAGATGCGGAGAGTCCTGTAGGACCGGAGCGTATTCAGGAAATGCGAAACGCTGGTATCCATTTGCCGATAACCGCGATCGGCGGTATAACGCTCGATAACGCGAAGCCGGTATTGCGAGCCGGTGCTGATGGCGTTTCGGTAATTTCAGCGGTATCTGCAGCAGAAAACGCGGAGGCTGCTGCCTCCGCGCTTCTCTCCATCTATCGTTCCATTAACCGCTGATAAATCGCTGATACAGCCGGAGTGCCTTTTCCGTATTTGATAATCCGTGCATAAGGGCCCGCCCATCCCGAAATAACACGGTACGTGTTCCTTCGAGATCGAGCTGCAGCAGATACTCATTCTGCAGCTGGACGAGCGGCTTCAGTCTCTGAAGGACTTCTTCGATATCAACAGTCTGGGACGGTCTAACCTGAACTGTATCACGTCCGCATAGCACCGACAGCCTCGTTCCGCTGCCGTTCAAAAACGGGTAAACTGCCTCTTCGCCGCAAGAGGGGCAGTTTTTTTGCTTCATTTTAGAAGTTCCAATAACGTGTACCGCCGGTTCCCATAGATCAAACCGAACCATCCCGTCTCTAAGCTTGTCGAGGTTTCCGCTTAACAGCTTGAGCGCTTCTGCCGTTTGATAAGCGGCTGTCATCTGAACGACCGGTCCGAGAATACCTGCCGTATCGCACGTATCCCCTCCAGCCGGTACGGCGCCGACTATGCAGGAAAGACACGCTGTCTTTCCCGGAAGGATCGTACAGGCAAGTCCGCCGGAGGCAACACAAGCTCCATAAATCCAAGGGATGCTGTATTTGCTGCAAAAGTCATTCAGCAGAAGTCTCGTTTCAAAATTGTCCAGTCCGTCGAGAATCAAGTCCGCACCCTTAAAGGATGCCAGCAGTTCAGGCGTTATTTCACCGGTGATGCCTTTTATATGCACGCCGCTGTTTATCTGGCGAAGCCGCTCTTCTGCAGCTGTTGCTTTCGGCTTTTGCTCCAGCGCATCCTGCTCGGTATACAGCTGCTGGCGCTGTAAGTTCGAAGGCTCTACATAATCACGATCGACGATCGCCACAGAGCCGACGCCTGCCCGGACCATCGTTTCTGCAATCGCGCTTCCGAGCGCACCCGCTCCTGCGATCAAAACCGATGAATGGCTGATTTGTTTCTGGCCTTCCATGCCGATAGGTGCAAACAGCTCCTGCCGTGAATACCTGTCCTTCATCCAGCTTCCTCCCTTTATACCGAGCGATGCTCCCCAAGCTCACTATCGAAATACCCCATATCTGTGAGCTTTAGAGATGGAATAACCGGCAGACACATAAAGGAGAGAGCCGAGATTGGATTAAATGAGCCGTGAAAGCCTGCCTTTGTGAACGAGTGCTCTACCTGCTTCAGATCTGCTGCGGCTGATTGTGCATCGGCGGATGACATGAGTCCGGCGATATCGAGCTGCATTGCAGCCTCTACCTCTCCATCAATCACAAGGGCAAGTCCTCCCTGCATGTCTTCTACCGTTTTTACCGCCAGCACTATTTCTTCGTCTGAATAGCCCGCTGCCACAATGTTGTGTGAATCATGCGCGGTCGTTAGTGCGAACGCCCCTTTCGTAAACTTCAGCCCTTTGATAAAACCGACTCCAATATGTCCTGTTTCATGATGACGCTCCAATACGACCAGCTTCATCATATCCTGCTCGGGGTCCTGCTGGAAATAGCCGTCTTGTACCGGAAGCCGGTAGAACCCTTTTCCGGTTACGATACTGTCAGGCCGGTATTCAATGCAGAGCGCTTCTTCCTTCTCTGCTTTCACCTTTAACTCTTCCTCCTGAAACGGCCTTAAATTGACAGAAGTTATCAGCGCTTCAGGAGGCGGGACCTGCTCAGATGATCCTGCTGAAAGCCTGCCCTCTTCTGCTGTCAGTTTCCCGCCGCAAAAGACGTGCGACGGACGAAAATCATTCAGATCATCGACTATCAGCAGATCAGCATCTCGGCCAGGTGCCACCGCTCCTTTCGTATGAAGCTGAAAACATTCTGCAGCATGGAGTGTCGCCATCTGAACCGCTGTTACCGGATCGAGACCCTCGTTAACGGCAATGCGGATAGACGCATCGATACTGCCATCATCCATCAGCTCATCAAGATGCTTATCATCGGTGCAAAATAGAAATCTGCGGGCGTTTCCGGCAGTAACAGCTGGCAGCACCTGGCGCAGGTCCTTCGCAGCTGACCCTTCACGGATTATCACATGCATGCCGCTGCGGACCCGCTCCAACGCCTCATCAGCTGTTGTACATTCATGATCAGTCGTGATACCTGCTGCGGCATAAACATTCACCTGGTGCGCTGAAAATCCTGCACCGTGTCCATCGATATTCAGTCCTCTTTCTTCAGCGTCCGCCAATTTTGTCATCATATCTTCGTTCCGCTGCTCGACCGCAGGATAGTTCATCACCTCTGCGAGTCCAATAACGCGGGGGTGTTCATAAAATGGACGAAGCTCTGCAGCGTTTAATTCCGCACCTGCATGTTCGAATGGCGTGGCCGGAACGCAGGACGGCAGCATGAACCGAACATCCAGCGGCACGTTTTCAGAATCATCCAGCATATAGCGGATCCCCTCTGCTCCTTTCACATTTGCGATTTCATGAGGATCGGTGACGACCGTTGTGACCCCCTTCGGTACGACGACGTCGGAAAACCTCGCCGGAGAAACCATGGACGACTCGATGTGAACATGTCCATCTATTAAGCCAGGAACGACGTACCGTCCGTTCACGTCCAATTCTTCTTTTCCTGTAAATTCACCGATACCTGCGATAATACCGTCCTGAATCGCAATATCGCCAGTTTCAATTTCACCTGAGAACACATTGACGATGCTTGCTCTTTTCAAAACCAAATCAGCCTGCTGCTCATTTGCAGCGGTTTTAATGGTGCTCCTTCTCGTTGTCTGATCCATATCCTCACTCCTCGCACTGCTTTGTTCTCTTATTATACTGAAGGAGATGTCAGACGTCTACGGCTTGCTTTGCCTCCCAGTACACGGAAACACGTAAAGAGTGGTACACTCTTCAATAGACTGTTAAACCATACGGGAAGGGGGCAGTCTCTTGACTGAATCCGGAAGCGTATCCAGACGGAGCCTGCTCATCGCAGCTATTCTGCTGACAGGCTCCTTTTTAACGATACTGAATCAAACTCTCATGATCACTGCGATTCCTCCAATCATGCAGGAGATGAACGTAACGGCTAATACAGCCCAGTGGCTGACCACCGTCTTTATGCTGGTAAATGGAATCATGATTCCTGTAACAGCCTTTTTAATTGAAAAATTCACTACCAGGCAGTTGTTTATGACGGCGATGCTTACATTTACTGCCGGTACGATAGTCGGCGGACTTGCCGACAGTTTCGGCATGCTGATCGCTGGCCGTGTTATTCAATCAGCCGGTGCCGGAATCATGCTGCCGCTCATGCAGACCGTCTTTCTGCTTATCTTCCCGCTTGAAAAGCGCGGCACGGTGATGGGCTTTGTGGGGCTGACGATCTCCTTTGCTCCTGCTCTCGGGCCGGCTTTGTCAGGCTGGGTCATTGAGACATTCGCATGGCGCTATTTGTTCTGGCTCGTGCTGCCGCTCATTCTGCTGCTCATTCTATTGGCATGGAAGCTATTAAATAATGTGACAGAGCTCAAAAATCCCAAAGTTGATCCGGCGTCGATTATTCTTTCCTCTTTTGGATTCGGCGGATTGCTTTATGGATTTACGAGCGCCGGGAACGCCGGCTGGCTGTCTCCAATCACGCTTCTTTCACTAGCTGTGAGTGCCGTTTGCCTTTATCTCTTTATTACGAGACAGCTGCGCATGGTGCATCCGATGCTGGAATTTCGTGTTTTCAAACTTCGCACGTTCACCATTGCGACCGCGGTCGGCATGATTGGCTTTCTCGGCCTGATCGGCATGGAAACATTGATTCCGCTCTACTTGCAGGAAATGCGAGGCTTCACCGCATTTGACTCCGGTCTCGCTCTGCTGCCTGGAGCACTTGTTTCCGGATTCATGTCTCCTCTCACAGGCTACATTTTTGACCGGATCGGAGCGAGAGCACTGGCTTTTACCGGATTGACGATTATGAGCGGAGCCACTGCAGCATTTTTGTTTGTTGACGCCTATGCGACGATTACGTTTATTGCGCTCTTGTTTGCGATACGGATGTTCGGGTTTTCCATGGTCATGATGCCGATTACGACAGCAGGGCTGAATGAACTCCCCCGCAAGCTCATTCCACACGGGGCAGCTATGAATAACACGATGAGACAAATCGCCGCATCTGTCGGCACTGCCCTGCTCGTTACGATTATGACGACTACGGCGATGCAGCTTGAGACCGGTACAGCTGACCGGACACCGGACATAATCGGAATGAATGTCGCAATGGGGTTTTTAACAGCGCTGACCTTCTCAGGTTTAATTCTCATTTTATTTCTTCGACCGCGAAAGCCAATGTCCGATGAAGAATGGGATGCAGAATTCGGACCAAAGCGTAATGAGCCAGACGTTCCGCTCCAGTCAAATGCGGAAAATAAATAATGACCGTTCCACATAATGCATACTGAAAAAAACAGCTTCGGACCGATGCGGTCCGAAGCTGTCATAGTTTGAATAAAGTCACGTTAGGTGAATACCCTTGTATCTGCCCGCATTTGCGGACACCCGCTTTTCGGAGGGGGCGGGTTCAGCTAACTGCTTCCTTTCGTAGCCGGAAGCGCTGGAACTTCGCCTCGTTCCGGGCCGTGGTCCTCCGATTTCAGCAGTTGAGAGTACGTTTATAACGCCTGTTTTAAGATTGGCACGAGCTTAGCCGGACTGGATTTTGACTTTTTCAACAGCCTGCAAGCCTAAACGACTGCTGTATTCCCTGGCTGAAACTGGGAATGAACCATTCCTGCATAATAGCCACCCTGTTCCAGCAGTTCTTCATGGCTGCCGGACTCCATGATCCTGCCTTCCTGCAGCACGACAATCTGGTCTGCCTCCCGAATCGTATTCAGCCGATGAGCAATCACAAGGCTTGTTCTGCCTTTCATTAAACGTTTGAGCGCCTGCTGAATTTTCACTTCTGTCACAGTATCGATACTGCTCGTTGCCTCATCCAGCACGAGTACTGCCGGGTCCGCCAGCAGTGCCCGGGCAATGGATAATAGCTGCTTTTGTCCCTGGCTGATTCCGCCGCCTTCCGAATCGATGACTGTATCATATCCGTCAGGGAGGTGTTCAATAAAGGAATGGGCATTCGCATCTGCGGCAGCACGATAGACTTCCTCGTCTGTTGCATGAAGCCTGCCGTAGCGAATGTTCTCCATGATCGTACCGGAAAAGAGAAATGTATCCTGCAGCACAAATGCCATCTGTCTTCTGAGCGACGCCTTTCGCACCGACAAAATGTTTTGTCCATCGATGATGATCCGCCCTTGATCCGGCTCATAAAACCTGGCCAGCAGGCTGATAATTGTCGTCTTTCCTGCCCCCGTAGGGCCGACAAAAGCTACTGTTTCCCCTCTCGCTGCCGAAAAAGAAATGTGGTCTACTGTTCGTTCATTTCCGTAGCCAAAGGATACGTCATCGAATGTCACACTGCCCTCTGTAAGCGAAAGCTCTTCCTGCTCCTCCTCTCGTTCAAATTCGTCTTTTTCATCCATAATTTGAAAGACACGCTCTGCCCCTGCCACAGCGGAAAGCAGGACGTTGAACTGATTAGCAAGATCATTCAGCGGCCGCGTAAATTGACGGGCGTACTCAGCGAAAATAACGATGACACCGATGGTTACCATGCCGTTGAGCGCAAGCAGTCCGCCCGCGCCTGCTATAACAGCAAAGCTGAGGTTATTCAGCATATTCATCAGCTTCGGAATAAATCCGGAAATCGTCTGAGCCCAAAATCCGGCATGACGCAGCCGTTCATTTTTTTCGGTAAACGAGTCAATGACCTGCTCTTCCCTTGAGAAGGCCTTTACGATTTGCTGCCCGGACATGGTTTCCTGAACATAGCCGTTGATGTCACCAAGCCGCTTCTGCTGCTCTTTAAACAATGGTCCGGTCCGCTTCGTGATCCATTTCATTCCCAGCACCATCATTGGAACAATAGTCAGCGTGAGCACGGTTAAAAGCGGGCTTAAATAAAGCATAACGACTAAAATACCGCCGAGCGTCAGCACGCTTTGAATAATTTGGATAACGGAGCTGTTCAGCGTATTGCTGATGTTATCCATGTCGTTCGTCAGCCTGCTCATCAGATCCCCCTGCTGGCGCCTGTCAAAAAACGGGACCGGCAGCCGCTGCAGATGATCGAATAGATCGGTGCGTATCGTATAGACCGACTTCTGTGCCACAGCCACCATCCAAAAGTGCTGGAGAAAGACGCTGACGGAATGCATGATGTAGATGACTGCCAAGGCGGCAAGCATGTAGCCGATCCAGACGAGGTCTCCATCTACGAGAAACGTATCAATCGACAGGCCGACGAGCAGCGGACCTGTCAGTGCCATCGCCGAGGAGAGAGTGATCATCAGTGTCACAAGCAGCAGCTTTGACCGGTGCACGGCCAGATAGCTCCACACCCGCTTTAGCGTTCCTTTCCAATCGGCTGCCCGCTTCTTAGCGTCCGGCGCTGCCTCTGGAATTAATTTTTTATGCTGAAATGGTTCGATCAGCGGATGCTTATCAGCCACGCGCCGCACCTCCTGCCTGCGTTTCGTAAATCTGTCTGTACAGCTCTGAGCGCTGAAGCAGCTCCTCGTGAGAGCCGACGGCTTCTACTGCACCGTGATCAAGCAGAATGACATTGTCTGCTTCCATAGCTGTACTCAGCTTTTGGGTGATCATCAGTGTGGTGCACGAATAGCTATCCAGCGCTTTTAAGAGCCTCATTTCTGTGTTTACATCCAGCGCACTGGTGCTGTCGTCCAGCAGTAAAATCCGCGGATTTCGAATTAATGCTCGCGCGATGGAGATGCGCTGTTTCTGACCGCCTGACAGATTAACGCCACGTTGACCAATGCGGGTGTACAAGCCATCCGGAAGTTCGTTCACCGAATCAGCTATTTGAGCATCCCGCAGCACCTGCTCCATTTCAGCATCTGTTGCATCGGGCTTTCCCCAGCGGAGGTTTTCTGCAATAGTGCCGCTGAACAGCACGGCCTCCTGCGGTACATAGCCAATCCAGCTTCGCAGCTCTTTCCACTTGATGGCCGTCAGCGGCTTTCCATCCAGCAGCACCCGTCCCTGGACCGGGTCGTAAAGTCTTAAGATCAGCTGAAGAAGCGTCGTTTTGCCCGAACCGGTTGCACCAAGCAGCGCTGTCCGTTCTCCCGGACGCAGATGAATCCTTACCATGTCGAGTGCTTTTCTCGTCTCATCCGGATACTGGAAGGAAACGTCCTCCAGTGCAATATCCCCTGCCTGCTCCTTTACACTTCCGGTACCGTCCTCCATCTCCTCTTCTACCGCAAGTACATCGCCGATCCGTTCCGCCGAAGCTTTTGCCCGGGAAAAAATGATGATGATCATTGAAAAAATGGATAAAGCTCCGGTCATTCTGGTGATGTAATTAATAATCGCGACCGTTTCCCCGACAGAAACAGCTCCAGTATTTACACCCTGCGTCCCGAACCAAAGCACGAACATGATCGATACGTTCATGATCAGCAAAATGATTGGCATCGTTGCTTCAACTATCCGAAGTGTTTTTACGGTGCGGCCCTGCAGCGTCTCTGACGCCCCGTGGAACCGATTCGATTCATGAGTGAGCCTGGAATAGGATTTAATCAGCCGCACAGCTTTCAAGTTTTCCTGTACGACGCTGTTCACATCATCGACTCCAGCCTGCACCTTTTTAAAGAGCCGTCCTGCAAGCTTCATGATATAGAGCAGGATCGCTAAAAGCACCGGCACAGTCACAACCAGGATCAAAGCCAGCTGCCAATTGACGATCAGGGCCATGATCACGGAACCCGCTACGAGCAGCGGAGCCCGAAGCATAATGCGCAGACTCATAAAGATCGTATTTTGCAGCTGGTTAACGTCATTGGTGATTCTGGTCAGAAGAGAAGAAGTCGGAAACTGCTGAAAGTTTTTCATAGAAAATGTCTGAACGCGTCTGAACAAATCGGTCCGTAAGTCGTAGCCGGTATACTGACTAGCATGGGCAGCGTAAAACGAGTTAATAATCCCTGCCGCGAATGCGATGAAGGAAAACAAGAGCATTATACAGCCCCAGAACACGACCGTATTCAAATCATTTGTCATAATACCATCATCGATAATACGGGCAATCAGAAGCGGCTGCAGCAGCTCAACGGTTAATTCAATCATCGTGAGTGCAAGAGCAGCAGCTACCATTACCCGGTACCGCTTTAAATAATTCCATATGAGTTTCATAGCTGTACGCGCCTTTCTGACGATTCTGTCTACTTCAGCTTACCATATTCATTTCTGCACTCGAAGCAGTTTACGCAAAACGATAATAAAGAAGCAAAATTAATGCGAGCGCAAATAAAAAATGCACGGAAACGTAGACCATCTTCTGCCACGTTCGCTGATGATATGCTACTGGCGGCCGGTAAAAAGCGCTTCCTTCGATAATGAAAGTCAACAAAATCACGTGGATCGGGAAATGGCCGACAAGTTCAAGCCATCCAAACAGAAAAGCTGTACCAATAAATATCCCGGTCAGCACGACTGCCAAAACACGGTTCAGCATGCCCACGATAAGAAGGTAGCCGACCGTAAATTCAATGAATCCCGTCAGCATTGCAAACAGATCCGGACTGAAGCCGAAGGTCGGAACACCATGATTGAGAATAACGTTTTCTGCCATATCCGGATAGACCCACTTTTCCGCCGCTACCCAGCAGAGCGAAAGCCCGGTCGTTAAATAAAGGACAGGATAGTTCCATTGCTGCAGCCTTGTTTTATAGAACAGGAGGACAAAGGCGATGCCTAAATAAAACACGTAGTCCAGCATATGCAGCCAGCCGAAATCCATGACTGAATACGAATAGAGGCCGATTAAAATTCCTGATGCGATCCGGACGGTAACTCTTAAAGGAATAAGCAGCAGAACCACCATGCCGGCTGTCACCGCTGCAAGCACCCCCTGCAGCTCCAGCAGCTCCGGTGCAAACAATCCTCCTTGGATGAACTGAATCAAAAATGCTGCTGCCGTTCCGTATTGGAGCAGGGTAAACGTATAATGCCGGAGAGAGGCAATCCGCTTATCGAGCTTTACAAAAGGCCGGCGTTTTTTCATCGCGTCCAATAAACCGGGAAGCAGACTGAGCAATACGGCTGCCAGTATTGCCGTCAGCATGAAAGCCGGGCTCATAATCGCTTCAATCGGGGCTCGCTCTGCCTCTTCTTCCGTAAACCATTTCACATGTGCCGCCGCCGATACCGGCAGCAAAACGATGATCCCTGCAACAGCTGTGAACCGCTTTAGCATGCCTGTTCCTCCAGTCGATAGATGATAGAATTGTTTACCCTTTCTTGCCCTTTAACCAAACACTTCCAAATACATTGTCCAACATACAGGAAACGAGGTCTCAGCTTCAGATGCCTATCTTTTGCTTTGCAACACAAATAAGTTCAATTGCGCTGAACCAATTGTATTTTTGCTATGAATTCGGTATCATAATTGAGGAAGTGCTTTTTAGGCGCTTTTTTCTTTATTTCCGTTGTTAAACCGGTTGCACAAATCCGTGCAACTTTTTGACCAATAGATGAGGTGAACTAAAAATGACAAAAGTATGGTGGAAAGAAGCGGTTGGCTATCAAGTGTATCCGCGCAGTTTTCAAGACAGCAACGGTGACGGCTTCGGTGATTTGCGGGGGATGATCAGCCGGCTGGATTACTTGAAAGAACTCGGCATAGATTTTATTTGGATTTGTCCGATGTATAAGTCGCCTCTAGATGATAACGGCTACGATATCTCTGACTACCAGGACATACTGGAAGATTTCGGGACAATGGACGATTTCGATGCGCTTTTAGAGGCATGTCATGAGCGCGGCATGCGTTTAATTATTGATCTCGTATTAAACCATACGAGTGATGAACACCCGTGGTTCATCGAATCCCGTTCATCTAAAGATAATCCGAAGCGGGACTGGTATATTTGGCGAGACGGTGTCGGAGACGGACCTCCCAACAATTGGGAAAGTATTTTCGGCGGGTCTGCCTGGGAATATGAGGCTAAGACAGATCAGTATTTCCTCCACGTTTTCAGCAAACGTCAGCCAGATTTGAACTGGGAAAATGAAGAAGTGCGCGAAGCCCTGTTTAACATGGTTAACTGGTGGCTTGACAAAGGTGTTGACGGATTCAGAATCGATGCAATCAGTCACATTAAAAAGCGGCCCGGGTTCCCAGATATGCCGAATCCCGAGGGACTACCTGTCGTCTCTTCCTTCGATATGCATATGAATCAGGACGGAATTCATACTTTTTTAGAAGAATTCCGAAAGGAAACGTATTCGAACTATCCGCACGCAATGACGGTTGGAGAAGCGAACGGTGTCAGTATTGATGAGGCCCACCTATGGGTTGGGGATGAAGGGAAAATGGACATGGTCTTTCAATTCGAGCATCTTGATTTGTGGGATGAGGATGCAGAAGAAGGACTTGATATTGTCAACTTGAAAAAGGTGCTCTCCAGCTGGCAGAAAGGCCTTTCAAACAGCGGCTGGAACGCTCTCTTTATCGAAAATCACGATAAAGCCCGTGTCGTATCTACTTGGGGCAATGATACAGAGTTCTGGCGGGAAAGCGCAACCTCGCTTGCTGCTATGTATTTTCTCATGCGCGGGACTCCCTATATTTACCAAGGTCAGGAAATCGGCATGACCAACATTTACTTCGATTCCATTGATGACTATGATGATGTGGCAGCGAAGAACCTGTTCCTAGAAAAAGCCGGCGAAGGGAAAACGGGCGAAGCCCTTGCTATTCTTGCAAAAACCTCCCGTGACAACAGCAGGACGCCAATGCAGTGGTCTGATGCGGATAATGCCGGCTTTACAACCGGTTCACCGTGGCTGAAGGTCAACAGCAACTATCAACGGATCAACGTCGAGGCACAAAAGCAGGACCCTCACTCGATTCTCAGCTTCTACCGCGCGTTGATTCATTTACGAAAGCGGCACGAGCTCTTCGTTTACGGGAGCTATGAACTGATGATGCCGGAGTGCGATCAGGTTTACGCCTACATTCGTGAACTAGATGGCCGAAAAGCAGTCGTCATCACCAATCTGACAGGCAAAACCGCTGCCTGGCACGAGGATGGCACTGGTCTGGCTCTATCCTCCGGAAACCTTGTTCTGCAAAACTATGAGGAAGTACCGGAGCACGAGGAGGCCGCTGCGCTTGAGCTTCAACCATATGAAGCACGCGTATACCTTCTTTAATTGACTGCCAGCTCCCTGCAGCCACCACACTAAAGCCGTCCACCCTTATAGGGGGACGGCTTTTCAGTGTGAGGACAAAGTTATTTTAAGTAGCTAACGTTGCATCTGCTTGTTTCTGCGGACACTCGCTTTCCTAAGGGGACGGCCACGGCTTTCCTTCCTGGTATCCACTGGATCTTCGCCTCGCTCTGCTTCTCCCGGAGTCGAGAATCTCCAATTTTGACAGGCAGCAGAAGAGTTGGCATTATCTGTCAGGAAAATTCCATTCCTTTTTCGTAAACGAGGAAGCCGTTTTTATCAGTGCGTTTTTGTTTATACATAGCTTTATCCGCGCAGCTGATGAGGTCATCTGCTGTTCTGCCATGTTCCGGATAGCTTGCTGCTCCAACTGATGCGGTACAGTGCATCGTTCCTTCACTCATCACAAATGGGGCCGAAATGGAGTCCATCACTCGTTCTACAGCTGCTCTTAACTCTTCGTCAGAGGACAGGCCGGTAAAGAGAATCAGAAATTCATCGCCCGCCATTCTCGCTGCTAAATCGGTTTGACGCACCGAGTCCTGCAGCCTCCCTGCAACTTCTTTAAGCAGCCGGTCTCCTGCATCATGACCAAACGTATCGTTGATTGCTTTAAAATCATCGAGGTCAATAAACAGCAGTCCGAGGCGGCTTCCCGTAAGGACTGACCGTTCGATTTCCATTTCCAGCTGCTGAAACAGCATCCGTCTGTTTGGCAGTCCGGTAAGCGGGTCATGGTAGGCCATTTCCTGCATTTCTAAGGCCAGCTTCTTCAAGCGTGATTCGCTTTCCAGCAGTGCGAACTCATCATGTTTTGCCTTTGTGACGTCATTTAAATAACCGCTCCACAGGATTTTGCCATCCTGCAGCCGTTCCGGTGTAGAGGTTGCCCGAATCCACTTGAGCTTGCCTTCGCCAACATATATTCGGAACGTACAGTCGAATAACGTGAGATGCTCGACCGATGCGTGAACAGCAGCCATCAGCTCATCACGGTCCTGCTCGTATACCCAGTCAAAAATAGCATACTGCTTCAATTCTTTCTCGCTGAAATCCGTGCCCAGAATAGATTGAAACTGACCGGTAGCCATTGTGAAGCGAAGGTCGTCCGGACCGGTTCCCGTCATTTGATAAATAATCCCAGGAACTCTGTCTGAGATCTGCGTGATGAGCCGTTCACGTTCTTCAAGCTGCTCTTCTTTTTTCACTTCTTCCGTAATATCGTAAATATATCCGTAAAATCGGACCGTTCCATCAGAGAGCGAGCGCGGCTGTGCGTTGCCGCGCATTTTTCTTCTCCCTTTTTCCGGATGATCGTACCAATATTCCAGCGACCAGAGGGTGCCTGACTGAACCGCTTCTTCAATACTGCTTTCGACTCTCTCCAGATCAGGTGCTTCAATGTGCTGCAGTAAGAAGCCAGTGTCACCGCAAATCTGCTCTTGGGTATAGCCGGTCAACTCCACCACACCGGGGGAGGCTGCGCTAAACAAAAACTGTCCGTCATGACGAACGTCAAACTGATACAGCATGCCCGGCACCTGCGTAGTTAACAGCCGCATTTTTTCTTCTGATTCTATTAAAGCAAGCTCTTTGTTTTTCTCTTTAGTGATATCGTAAACATGGCCGTACCAGACCACTCCCCCATGCTGATCAGCAGCAGGCTGTGCTCTCCCTCGAATCCAGCAGATCCTGCCAGCCGGCTCTTTTATTCTGAATTCGTGCACCCAGCGTGTCAGTGTCTCAGCGGAAGTCCGCATCGACTGTACGGCAGCTTCCTGATCTTCTTCGATAACCTTGGCAAAAACAATCGATTCATCCTGCCTGAATTCGGCTTCAGTTACGTGAAAAATATCAAGAAAACCTTTGGAATAATACGGAAAGCTGACTGTTCCATCGCTGCTTCGCTTTAGTTTATAAAGACCGCCCGGCACTTCTTCTGTCAAACTCTCAAGCAATTTCCCTCGCTCAGCCGCCTTGCGCTGATGAAGCTCCCGCTCTGATGCATCTACTGCAGAAGCAAATACCGTTCTGTCAGAAATGGAAAGATGCCATTCTAAATAATGAACGGTTCCAGCTGCTGTGACGATACGATTCAAAAAATGCCGAATCGTCTCTCCGCGAAACGCCCGTTTAAATGCATTCATCGATGCTTCCCTGTCTTGATCAAGTACCAGATCAAGCATAGAGCGTCCGATCAGCATGCCTGCAGTAACTCCCGTAAGCGCTTCCCATTCGGCGTTCACTTCAAGGATGACCCCCTGTGCATCCATTCTGCACATGAGCGCCGGACTATTGGCCACATACGTCTCCAATGTGTCAAGGCGTGACTGCACGCTTGTTATGTCTGAAAATGAGATAATAATCACAGAATCGGAGGTAGAGACGTTTGTCATGTAGACACAGCCTTTTACCGTCAGTTGAAAAGAGGATGCACTCCCGGTAGACAGTACGTAGCTGCACATCTGATAAAAAAGCTCCGTATTCTTCTTATCCATATAACGTTCCAACATCCGTAGATCGACGTTCTTTACGCCGGAGATCATACGGTCAAACGATGCATTGGCTGCTTTCACTGCAAAGCCTGCATAGGAATCCGGCGCTTTCGAAATCACCAGAGTCGGAACAGAAAGAAGATCGGCCGCGCCTTTATAGTCTATTGTACCCAAGAGAAAAATCCTCCTTTCAAACTATTTTATGCTATCATTATACAATAACAACTGGTCCATTCCTACTTTTATTTTTTGTTTACATGGTGAATCATATCAACGTGAGGAATACCATCATCAAGATACGAGGATGTTACAGCGACAAAACCTGCTTTTTCATAAAACGGCAGCGCATATTCCTGTGCCTGAATCTTAATCCGATCTGCGTTTAAGTGATGATACACAGCTTCCATGCTTCGGTGGAGCAAAGCTTTTCCCAGCCCTGTTCCTCTAAGATTGGGCCGTACAATGACCCGTCCGATACTTGCCTCTTCATACGCTGTTCCAGGCGGGAGCAGTCTCGCATAAGCTTCTATTACGCCATCGCGTACACCAGTCAGGTGGAGCGCATCTTTATCCTTTCCATCGACTTCAAGATAAGCACATGCCTGCTCGACGACGAACACTTCTGTCCGCAGCTGCAGAATATCGTAAAGCTGATCTGCTGAAAATTCATGAAATGATGTTAATCTCCAGTCCATCATGCATTCCCCCTCCCCGCTATTTTACCTGAAGATGACTAGAAAGAAATAAAATGGGGAATCGAAAAGAAATAACATCGGTTGCTCATAAGGCTGGAACGTAACCCCTGCTTTCCTGCAGCCCTCGATGGAAAAGTTTGTTCACTATTCTTTATATGGAAAGGGAGTCTTTTGATGAGAATAATTGTGATCGTTGTCATTGCAGGCATCATAGCTGCAGCAGCATTTATGGTAATAAAAAACAACCGGACGCCGGAGCACCTAGGTGCAGAGAACGGCAGCCTTGCTCCTCTTCCGTCTACGCCAAACGCCGTTTCATCTCAGGCAGATACGGAACACCGCGGCTATATTGAACCGTTCACGCTTCAAAACGGTACGGAAAGCCTTGAGAACATCAAAGCGATCATCCGTGCTGACGAACAGGCAGAAATTGTTTCGGCAGATGACCGTTACGTCCATGCGGTGTATGCATCAAATGTATTTAAATTTAAGGATGACGTTGAATTTTACGTGAACGAATCGGAAAATAGCATAGACGTCCGTTCTGCAGCGCGCGTTGGTTATTCCGATATGGACGTTAATCGCAAGCGGATCGAAGCAATCCGTGAAGCCTATCAAAGTAAGCGCGAGTAAGTTGCATGGAACAGAAAAGAGCGGCCTCCATCGGAGAGCCGCTTCATTTACGTAAAACGTCTTACTTACTAGTTTTCTGTCTCTTGCTCACACCGCTGTCTATTTTTGCAGGCCGCGCGATTGGTCCAGCAGCTCCTCTGCAGCCGCTGCTACTTGACCGGAGGCTTTGTTTACTTCTCCGATTACATCCATAAATGCGGTCAGCTCTGTTTCAATTTCTGTGTTTTTGCCGACTGCCTCCTCCATTTTTCTAAGGATGACAGCGAACGTATCTCCAACAGCTTCTGCCGACCGGTTCCCTTCTGCCATCCGTTCAGCGATTTCTTTGGACAGTGCAGCATTTTCCTGTACGCCTTTATCTGTCTGATTAGTCAGTCCTCGAACTTTCCCAACCGACTCTTTCGTCTGTTCAGACAGTTTTCGAACTTCGTCAGCTACAATTGCAAAACCCCGGCCGTGTTCCCCGGCTCTGGCCGCTTCGATTGCCGCATTCAACGCGAGCAGATTCGTTTCATCAGCGATCCCTTGAACGATGCTGACAATTGTTTGAATTTCCTTGGAGAACGAAGCGAGTTCCTGCATTTTAGTATCGATCTGTTCAATGCTTCCTGTCGTTTCCTGCATAATCCGCTGCAGTTCCTTTAAGCGGGCACTCCCTTCCAACGCCGACTCTTTTGATGCACTCGAAATCACGGTGCCGTTCTGCGAGTTCTTCGTAATGCCTTCAGCCTGCAGCTTCATTTCTTCCATAGAAGCGTTCGTCTCCTGCGAGATCGCCCCGAGCTCTTCGGATTTCCCCGTAATATAACGATCGAGCTGGTGACGTAATGCTTCTTCTTTTTTACGCACAGCCTGAAGCTCCTCTTCAAATGCTTCCAGCACGAGCTGCTGCTCGAAGCTGACAATCGATGATACGGCTTTGACGACCGTTTCAGCTTCGGTTGGACCGTAAACCTCATAGACGAGCGAAAACAACTTGAGCTGCAGTGCCTGATAAGCACTCAAATACCATTTCGGCTCCAGACCAATCTTCACGTGCACCTTTGCAATACGAATTCGCTTTTCAACAAAGGCATCATCGATCGTATCAGTGAACATTTCAGAAATATGCTTGCGAAGCGTTTGTTTCAGCCTGTCGACAGAGCTGTTCGCTTCAATGATCTCCATTAAGTGAGGCTTGATTTCAAGATTAGCATAAAAGAAATCGACGAGCTCCCCGATCCGTTCTTCCACCGATGGCCGAAAAGCAGCCAGTACACCGAGCATCTCTTCAGAGAATCCTGTCATTTCCATTTGGCGTTTAATATCCGGATCAGCTACCGTTATACTCCCCTTTTGCAGGACTGCTGCAGGTTGTTGTTTGTCCGACCGTTGAAACCACTTCATTTTTCTGCATCCCCCTCTTGACTATCTTATTCCACTAACTTGCTGCAGGTTGTAATTCTTCCCTTGATATCGGCAAACTGCCGAAGATTCTGAAGAGCAGGTATGCTAAAATATCAAGTGCAGACCGAGGAGGGATTGCTTATGCTGACGAATTGGCTGGTAAAGCGGAAAGCACGCAGACATAAACAAACATTCGAGAAAATTCATTTATATCCATATCCTGTCCGTGTAGCGGAAACTGACTATTATTACATAGAATACTTGCGCTCTAAGCAGCCCGTCGGCTATGCAGTGATTTCCCGTCACGAAGAAAACACGCTGGACGCAGCTGCTGCTCATAAACAGCTCCACTCGTTTTACCATCTGGCAGGCTTTATTAAAGAAGAGGCAAGGATGCGTGCCGGGATTCAGCTCGATCTTTTCCGAAAGCCGCTTGGTGTGATGGAAGAAGCGGATCGCAATGACCTGCAGCCAGGTTACCGCCTGATCAACCACCTTTTAAAAATACAACTCAAATATAAGCAAGTGTATGATCAGTTTCAAAACGTGCTGGCTGAGCTTGAAGACAGCGGCAGACCTATCGAAGCTGAAGACATTGAAGCAGCCATTCAATCAGCTGCCGAACTGGAGGTGCTTCAGTTCGACATGATCGATTCCTTAAGCCGCCAAACCGATACCCTGCGCGACTGGATTGCGTTGATGAACCGTCACAACTTGTGGGACAAGCTAAATCGCGCGAACCAGGTTTTTTATCAGCAGCTCGTTCAAAACGAATCGGTTATGAGAGACGAAGCGAAAAAGATGCAGGTCGTCAAGCATGAACGTCGCGAAAAAATGATTCAGCAAAATGCAGATAAGCTCCGATCCCGTATGAAGCGGTCCTTTCAGGAGGAAGAGAAAGAACGTCGTTACCCTTAACCAGATCCGGCGCTGCCAAGCTGAACCAAATACAGAAGGAACCGGAGCACCCGTTTGAGCCCCGGTTCCTTTTATTCCGCGTCTGTTTCCTCCCCCGGCAAGACTTTCTCCGGCTCTTCAACACCATTCCTTATTCTCTCCCCTTCTCCTAGAGCCCACGACGGATACCATCGTACATTTCCAAAAGCCTTTCTCTCCTGTACGTTGAACGACGTTCGTTCGGAATATACCTCAGCTTTTCCAACAACGTTTTTCGTTTGCGTGTCATCGTTTACCGCCTCCTTATGCTTTTATTGTAGAGTCTTCTTCACCTCAAAAAAGCGGGCGGCAGATTGAATTTTCTATCCGTCTGCAGGTGGAGATTTACTCCATCCCCTGCTATACGAATAAGTAAATAAAGAACCAGGATAATAAGACTGCAGATAATGGATTTTTTTGAAAATAGTACTTGCTCATGCCTAAACTCATAGTAAACTTACAGTAAGAGAAGAAGTTCGGGGGCAAACCTGTTGAAAAACAGGGACGCAAAGCCGCGGATCTAAGGGAAACCTCCTATGACAGCCGGGCTGCCGCATATAAACCTTCACCAAGGAAGGCGGGGTATGAATGCGTAACGTACATGAGTTCGAAGCAGAAACAGTGGAAAAAGCGATTGCCAAGGCAGAAAAAACGCTGCATACACCAGCAAATGCTCTACACATCGACATTATCAGCCATGGGGAGAATCTGTTTTTTGGTCTGAGAAAATCAAAGGCTAAAATACGCGCATGGACGGAGGAGCCGCTAGAAGAAAGCTGGCTGGACACGCTGGATTCCTACCTCGATGAGCCGCTTGATGCCAGCAGAGATGAAAACTTATCCAGGAGACTGGAGGGGACCGCCTGGATGAAAGATGGCGTTCTCTATTTTGAAGGAAACGGACCCAAACGTCCTGTTCTTCACCTGCCGGATGAAGTGACCGCTTCTAAAAATGGCAGACAAACTGGTAGAACCACTCCGCTAACTGAGGGAGATATACTGGAGTTTTCGATCAACGTCCCGCCTCGTGAAACCACCTGGTCTGTTTCTATTGATAAAAAACAGCAGCTCGTTACGCTGAATGTAAAGCCTGGAGCGTACTATACTGCTGCAATCAATGATCATCCGCCCGCCGAACATCTGTATGTCAGTATTTCCAAAGAGGAAACACCGTTAAATCAGCTGACAGAAACAAACGTCATAGAGCAGCTGGAACGGATGGATATTACCTACGGTATTCAAACGGATGTGATTCGGGAAGCATGTGCGTCTATTCAAGAGACCACTGTCCAAATAGCGGCAGGAAAGCTGCCGAAGCACGGAAAAGACGGCCGGATTGACTTTAAGATCAATTTGCAGACAGAACAGAAAATGTACCGGGAGAAGCCGGACGGAACGATTGATTTTAGGGATTCGATTCGGATTCCGGCCGTTGAAGAAGGAGTCGTTTTAGGATCGATCATTGATCCAACAGCCGGCGAAGATGGCCTCAGCCTGTTTGGAGATGTGCTTCAAGCTAAAGCAGGCAGGCCGATCGCGGTTCAGGCAGGAGCGGGTATTGAACTCGATGAAGAAACGAAAACGATTACGGCTTCTATTGCCGGGCGTCCTCTTTTAAAGAAGCAGGGACAGCACGTGCGGTTATCCATTCTGCCGAAGCTCGTTCATGATGGGAACCTGCAGCTTGGAGACGGAAACATCCGCTTTACAGGGGATGTTGAAGTGATTGGGTCTGTCGAGGACGGCATGAAGGTGGAAGCAGCAGGAGATGTATGGATTCACGCTCACAGCGAGCAGTCGTCCTTACACGCTGCAGGCTCCATTACCGTTAACGGCAGCGTGCTGCATTCAACTCTTACAGCAGGGACGAGCAAAACAGCTCATGTAAAAACAATCAAGCTGCTGAAAACATTTTTGCATACCTACCCGTCTTTTTTACGAGTCTTTTATCAGGTCGTTGACTCCCCTGCTTTTCAGGCCTCTTATGAAAAGCAGCGCGGCCGCGGTCCGCTGATCCGGGCTTTGCAGGAAAAAAAGTACCCTCGGCTTCGCAGCGATACCGAGCAGCTTGTCGACCATTTGCTTCATTCCGGCTTATTTGAAGAACAGTGGCGTAATGTTGGCGAGCAGCTCCAAACTGCCCTGCTCACGTTTCACCGTGCACATGAAGCAGAGGATCAGCTCTTTCGTGATTTGCAGCAGAAGGCATTCCAGCTGCATGATCTGCTGGAGAGCCCTTCTGTCAGCAGATCTAGAATTGCTATTCGCTATGCCTCTCACAGCAAGCTCATTTCAGCTGGCGAAATTGACGTTCTCGGGAAAGGTGTCCTGCACTCCTATATGGAAGCAGACGGCGTGATCACGATCCATCAGCGTGCCGTTGGCGGCACGTTAAAGGCAGGACGTGGAATATCGGTTCGGGAGGCCGGTTCTCCTGGCGGAGCCAGAACACTTTTGGAAACGGATGAAACGGGTATCATTTCTATTGACCATTGCCATCCTGATGTGGTGCTGACGATCGGACGGGAGCGAAAGCTGATTGAGTCTGAAACGAAGCAGATCCGAGCTTCGCTGGATGATGACGGAAGGCTCCAGCTGTTTCAGTCTTCAAGCAGTTCAGCCAGTTCTTCTGCAACAACGTCTGCAAAGAACTGATTCCCCCGGAGCTGAAATAAAAACACGGCTTTCTCATAGTAACGCTTTGTCTCCTCTTTGCTGAAGCGGCCGGATTCCCGGCCGCTTTGTCCGTACTGAAAATACAGCTCACCCAGCATGTACATCGAATCCTCCCGCAGGCACAGGTGTATTCCTCTACCCGCTAGTTCGAGAGATTCTTTCCACTTTTCCTGCTCAAACTGATTTTTGCTGTAATTATAGTAGAGGCGGACGAGCAGCGAGTTATCGGACAGATATGGATGTCTCCTTGCAGCATGGAGCAGTCGGCGGTACTCGTTCTCGGCCTGAACCTGTCTGTCTGCCATACTAAAAACAATTGCTTTACTGAGCATGATATCGAGGTCCTGTACCGTCGGATTTTTCCTGGTAGCCGGAGACAGCTCCGCAGCCTCATCCAAGTATTTCACTGCTTCGGACACATTCTCCCTGACGTGATAAAGACAAATGCCTTTACGCCAGAGAAGATACTGCCGAAATGTTCCTTTTTGAAATTCTGGATGGTGTTCTTCTGCCTCGACCGTCATCAGCACAGCTTTATAGTCTGTTCGATCCATACTCTGAGCGATCGATCTCATAACGGTATACATATAGTTCACTTTGGATACATCTGCAGACGCGTCAAACAAATACTGAATATCGACCCCCATTCTCTCCGCAAGCTCTGCTGTTAAGTCTGCGGAAGGATGGACAAGGCCCTGCTCCAGCTTGCTGATGTAACTCTGCGTGCAGAGTCCGCTGCAGAGCTCTTTTTGAGAGACACCGAAAAACGTTCTCAGCTCCTTTAGTTTTTTGCCTATTTCTGCCTGCTGCAATCCCATCATCTCCCAGTAACTATTCGTATATGAATACATTTTACCGTTTTTCACTGATAAAAAACCATATTCAGTCGTTTTCCGGCTGAAAATCAGCGAGACGCCGCCTTGATCGATGTTGAAAATCAGCTATAATCAGATCAATTCAACTTGAATGGGAGGGCTCTTTATGAAATTGTTGATGTTCATGATGACTGCCGCCGCGTTACTGCTGATTGTTGGACCTGAGGCTGTTGATGTGTTTGAACCGCTCGGTAAAGGACTCCCTTATAAGCACGGATGAGCTTAGATATCGAGCCCCGCTCCTTTCTTCTGCTCTATCATTTTATTCGCTAAAAAGCTGCCCGGAAGTTTATCCGGGCAGCTTCAGGCTGTTGATAAAGTCAATTTGTTTACATGTTTATTCGATTGATTGACTTTCCCCTCTGTTTACCGAGCCTGCCGTGGGCTTGCCTTCAGCTATTTCTCAGGATAAACCTCTGAGAAAGGATCTTCAGGCTGCGCTAATTCCACAGGCGTCCCCGCCGGACACAAAGGGGAAATGAATTTGTTTGATGGAGAAAAACGTTCCAATCGCTGGACGCTGCGTTTTTTTGGTGGATACGTTGACGTTCATCCCGATTCGACATCGAAGCGCTGCCTAACGAAAGGTTCCCTTTAGATGGAACAAGCTCGTGTGACTCATCACCAGGGTTTTAACCGGACAGCCAGCTGCTAAATCGGAGGAAACTCGACTCCGGGAGGATCAGAACGAGGCGAAGATCCAGCGCTTCTGACGAAAGGAAGAAGCGGTTAGCTGAGGCCGTTCCCTCCGGAAAGCGAGGGTCCGCAGATGCAGGCAGATGCAAAGTCATTCACCTGAAATGACTTTATCAACACTCTGAAAGCTGCCCGGAAGTTTATTCCGGGCAGCTTTTTCATGCTTATATTAGAAGCTGGACGCTGCTTCTTTTGTTTTTTCCAGACCGGCTTCAATAATCTCTCCGGCCTTATCGGGAAATTGATTGTGTCCTTCAATGACGATACTGGTGCGGTCTTCAATACCGAAGAACGTCATAATGGTTTCCACGTAAGTTACAGCCATTTCCATTGACGCTGCTGCGCCTTCAGAATATACGCCGCCCCTTGCGTTCAACAGTACGACCCGCTTATCTGACAGAAGCCCCTGCGGCCCGTTCTCCGTATACTGGAACGTTGTGCCTGCCTGGCAGAGGTAGTCAAAGTACGTGTGCAGGACAGCCGGCACAGCAAAATTCCAAAGCGGAAACGCAATGACAATTTTGTCAGCTTTTAAAAACTGATCCAAGTATCCTTTAACGAGCTCTGCTGCTTCCTGCTCCTCAGCTGTCAGCTCCAGACCTTTCGCTGTTTTGAACATACCGTGAATTTTGTCCGCATCATAGTACGGGAGATTTTCTTCGAAAAGATCAAGCTCCTGAATCTGATCTTCAGGGTTTTCACTCATGTACTTTTCTTTAAAGGTATTGTACATCTGCAGACTAACCGCCTGATCATCCGGACGGGAGTTTGCTTTAATAAATAACACGTCAGCCATCTGTATCTTCCTCCTGCATTCATGAAAATTGTCACTTTTATATAAGTGCTAACAAAAATTTAGTTTAATTATTTTTGTACACAAAATCAAGCTTAGCTCCTTATGCTTTTCAAATTGGTTGATAAGACCTACAATAGAGACAGCATCCGGGAATCCGGAGAGAGATTTAGCAGAGGGGGAGATTATGGATAAGCGGCAGAAGCAGAGTCTAATTTTACTGATCAGCGGTATTGCCGCAGCAGGCGTGTTTTTATATGTGCTATTTTCAGAGCCTGCAGAAACACCGCAGAACGAGAACAGCGAGGATAACGAGCGATCGTTCGGGGAGCTCGATCCCGATCTGGACAGGGCAGCCGCAGCTGCTGAAGCGTTAATTGGGACACCGTTTGAATCCGATGGTACTGACCCGGAGAGCGGTCTGAACAGCTCGGGACTGATTCAGTATGTATTTGAAGAAGAAACGGGCATTCGCATGCCCCGTCTGGCAGCTCATCAACAGGACCTGGGAGAGGCCGTTCCGCTTGAGGAAGCACAGCGCGGAGACCTTGTCTTTTTTGAAGCGGATACGCTGATGGCCGGGATGTATACCGGCGGTGAACAGGCCGTGGTTGTGTCGACAAGTGACGGGGCCGTTGAAGTTGATGTCACAGAAGGATTTTGGGGCGATCATTTTACGGAAGCACGGCGCTTGTCAGAACATGAAAAAGAGGCGCTTCACCCCTCTTCCTATACAGACCATGAACACCCTGCGGTTAGAGAATCGATGCAGTATCTCGATACCCCTTACGAATTCGGCGGCAGTACGCTTGAAGCGTTCGACTGTTCCTTTTTCGTTCAGGAAGTGTACCGCGAAGCCGGGGACGTCTATCTTCCAAGGGTAACGATCGATCAGGTACAGACTGGTCAGGAGATTCAGCCCGACGAAACCAGACCAGGAGACGTACTTTACTTTTCAGATGTTGACGTAGAAGATAGTCTTCGCGAAGAAGGAGAAGTTACGCACGCCGGTATTTATCTCGGTGACGGCTTCATGATCCATGCCAGCCGGACCGAAAACAAAACGCAGATCAGCCGCCTGAACGATTACTGGGAGGATGCCTACACGGAGACACGCCGCTTTGATGACATGGCCGTCGAGAGTGACCTTCTCCGCACTGCCGCTGATTACTTGAACGTACCGTTTGAAACAGGCGGCAGCTCACCGGAAGACGGTTTTAATACAAGCGGATTCGTCCGCCATGTATTCGATGAAGCAAGGGACCTTTCCCTTCCGGATCGAGCTGCATCCATGTGGGAAACCGGCTCCGAGGTAAGTCGGGACGCACTTGAACCTGAGGACGTGATTTTCTTTGAAGGAAGCAGCTCGCTGCTTCCAGGAATTTATATCGGCAATGATTTATTTTTCATAGCGAGTGAATCATCCGGTGTCACAATCCGTCACCTAGAGTACAGCGATTTCTTTGCGGACCGATTTGAAGGTGCACGGCGTATGCAATAACCTTCATCGATCCGCAAACAACCGCACAGGAGCAGGGGCCATTACCCTTGCTCCTGTGTTTTTTCGTGCATGCAAGGATAGTTGCTTGGTTTCTTAACAGGAATACTGACATTGAGCCTGTGATCAGCAGCCGATATTGAAGGATCTCATAAGCTGGCCAGCCGCACACCCTTTACAAATCGTAATAATTACGATATCATACAAAACGTAATGATTACTATTTATATGAAGGGTGTGTCCGCATAGATGGCAAAGAAGTCGAAGATCGCAAAAGAAAAAAAGAGAATCGAAATGGTGGAACGCTATGCAGCGCTTCGCCGAGAGTTGAAAGAAAAAGGTGACTATGCAGCGCTGGCAAAGCTGCCCCGTGATTCAAATCCTATCCGCCTGACACGTCGGTGTGAACTGACGGGCCGTCCGCACGGCGTGCTGCGGAAGTTCCGGCTGTCGAGAATTGCTTTTCGTGAGCTCGCACATAAGGGCCAGATCCCCGGCGTCAAAAAGGCAAGCTGGTAAAGCCGGCCGACAGGGTGTCCGAACCAATTCAAGAAAGGCTTTCTGGCTTTTCTTTGTAGACGTGAAGGTCAGCAAGTCCTTGATAACGGATCAAACCCGCTGCGTTTGACTCACGCAGCGGGTTTTTTATTTATTACGAGCATGTGCACTCATCGAATCCTCTGCAGAACGAATCCGGATGAATCAGTCATTTAAACATGGGCCTCTTCCGTCCAGAAACTCATTTTCCTGATTCAGCTTATGAAGCCTTAAAAAAGGGTAGAGTAGCTGTAATACAATGGAAAATGAGGTGTGGGAGTATGCGCTACCGGATTGTGCACGAAAATAAATTTTTCTATGAAACCGATGTTGACCAAAGCCTGAACTACATGCGCTTGAAACCACGGACAGACGAATGCCAGCGGCTTTTGCACTATCAGCTTGAGATCGAGCCTGCCTCCATGACGCGGGAGAGCGTCGATATTTGGGGAAACAACGTCGAAACTTTTTTCATCCCTGAAAAGCACCGGGAGCTTCACGTAACGACGACGTCTGAGGTCAGCATTCAAAAAACACCGTTTATTCAATCGGTCCCCTATAAGAAAGAAATGCAGGAAATTTTCCATTCTCCATTATTTAAAAAGCACTACCTTGCCTTTCTAAAGTCTACACCCTACACCTTTTTAGGTGATGCTCAGGTAGAGGAGATGCAGCAGCTGCTCGGACCTGTGGAAAACCCGGCGGAATATGCTGTGAAGGTCATGAACTTTATTAACGGCGATTTCGATTACAACACGGAAACGACCGATGTTTCTACGACCGCTTCAGATTCGCTCCAGCAGAGAAGCGGTGTCTGTCAGGATTATACCCACGTTATGCTCGGTCTGCTGCGCAGCAGCGGGATACCGGCTCGGTATGTCAGCGGATATTTATATATTGGAGAAGAGTCTGCCATGATCGGGGACGCCGCCAGCCATGCCTGGGTGGAAGTGATGATCCCCGGGGTTGGATGGTGCGGACTTGACCCGACAAATAATGTTGAAGCGCTCGAAAATCACGTCATTATCAGTACCGGCAGAGACTATGCAGATCTGAGTCCATTTGAAGGCGTTTACCGCGGCGGCGGTCAGACGATGGAAGTGAACGTCAGCTGCACCCTGCTGGAAGATTACTGATCTGGCGTAAACGTGCATCACCATCAAGAAGAGCCGATGCTCCCCCACAGCGGGACAGCATCGGCTCTTTGTTTGATGCTTGCTGACTCGTTTTAGCTTCTTCTGCCTTTTTTCATAAAATCCATTGCGTCCTTGATTTCTTTTAAATAATCAGAGGCAAGCTCGTATTGAGCCGTGACGACGCTTACGAATAAAATGTCGATCATGTGCAGCTGTGCCAGCCTGGACGATGTTGCCCCGCTCCGGAATGGCGCAGGCACCTCTCTCGTCGCTGAGATGAAAAGCGGAATATCCGCTCTGTCTGCAATTGCTGAATGCCCGTAGCGGGTGAGGCTGATCGTAACAGCTCCACGCTGCTCTGCCAGCTGCAAAATTTTCAGCGTTTCGTACGTTTCCCCTGAAAAGGAAATACAAAAGACAACATCCTGTTCACTCACGTTGGCAATGTACATCGCTGCATTATGGATATCGGTAAAGCACGACACCGCCTTATTCATCCGCAAAAACTTCTGTTGAGCGTCCTGGGCGATAATGCCTGAAGCTCCGACACCGAAAAAATGAATCCGTTCGGCATGCTGGAGTGCCTTTACGGCTCGTTCAAGCTCGCCGTAATTCACTAGTTCAGCTGTTTCCTGGAGCGCCTGGACACCGTTATTCGTCAGCTTATTGACGATCGCTTCCTGATTTTCGCCGGGCTCGATGTTGCTGTAGGAAACCTGCTGCCCTTTTTGCAAATCACCGGACACGCGCAGCTTCAGATCGGGAAAGCCTTTTAATCCAAGTGACTTGCAGAGCCGGATGACAGCTGCACTGCTCGTACCGCTCACTTCCCCCAGCCGGGTCGCTGTCAGCTGGATCGCATCATTAGGATGTTCGATAATGTATTCTGCTACCTTTTTCTCTGAGCCCGGAAGCTTGTGCTTCATTTCATTCAGCATCACAAGTCCACCGGAAAATGCTTTGTGACTGACGTTCACAGCCGTACCTCCTTCTATATGCTTTCCAGCGCTAGCCTTTGATTGCTCCTTCTGTCATGCCTTTTGAGATCCTTCGCTGGAAAATGGCATAGAGAATAATGATTGGAATAATCGCGATCGTCAAGCTTGCAAACAAGGTGCCCCACGCATTGGTGTAGGAAGCCTCCCTGCTAATGAAATCGATTGCAAGTCCCAGTGTATAGTTTTCCCTCGACTGCAAAAAGATAAGCGCCATAAAATATTCATTCCAAAATTGAATCGCATTCATAATTGTAACCGTAATAATGCCGGACATGGAAAGCGGCGTAATGATTTTCCATAAAATCCGGTATGGGCTCATGCCGTCCATCGCAGCGGATTCTTCCAGCTCCTTTGGGATCGAGCCCATAAAGGTCGTTAATACGAAAATGCTGAACGGCAGCTGGGAGACGGCATATACGATAGAAAGACCGAACAAATTATCCAGCATACCGAAGTTCATCAGCAGGAAGAACAAAGGAATCCACCCCAGCACCATCGGAATCATCATCGCTGAAATGTACAAATTAAACAGCACGGTGCTTCCCTTGAATTCCATTCTCTCCAACGCGTAAGACGTCGGCACTGCCAGGGCTAAAGCCAGCAGGGAGCCGAGCACCGTTACGAGCAGACTGTTGAATACCCCAAGATCGATATTGTAATTGTTCCATGCATCAATAAAATTTTGAAATCCAAATGATTCGGGCAGTCCCCACGGATTTGCATATATCTCTGCATTCGTTTTGAACGAACCGAGCATCATCCAGAAAATCGGATACAACACGGCGAGCGACCACAGCACCAACGGAATCCGCAGGCCGAATCGCTTCAATATATGTCCTTTCTTTTTATCCTCCATTGCTGTTCCTCCTCTGCATATCGCTCATGCTAATACTGCACTTTCTCCCGCTTCAGCAGTCTGGCGAGCACCAGCACTGTCACCAATGAAATGACCAGAATCATGACGCCGATCGTCGCTCCATAGCCGAAATTGTACTGCTCGAAGGCCTGCTGATACAGGTAGGAGCCCATGACGTGGGTCGAATTGTTCGGACCGCCACCGGTCATGATCTGCACGATGATAAACGAGCCGTTCAGCGTCGTGATAACGATATAGAGAATGGAAACCTTGATTTGCGGCCAGAGCAGCGGTACGGTTACCTTCCAGAACTGCTGCCATTCTGTCGCTCCGTCAAGCTCTGCTGCTTCATAATAGCTCTTGGAGATCGTCGCAATGCCCCCCATCAACATCAGCATGAACAAGCCGATCCCGGCCCAGATGGATGGCAGCACAAGAGAGGGGAGCGCCCACGTTTCGCTTCCAAGCCACGGGCGTGTTAAATTTTCCAGTCCTACTGCCTCCAAAGCAGAGTTCACCAGGCCGAGATTCGGATTGTAAATGAACGTCCATAAAATCCCGATAACAACAACCGACATGATATTCGGGAAGAAAAAAATAATCCGGTAAAACGGTGCTTCCTTCAGCTTCATCTGCATGATCGCCACTGCGAAATACATTGCCAATACCATGATTCCGAGCACCTTCGTTACCACAAGAAAATAATCATGGAGGATGGTCCGCGGAATGATGCCATCGTTGAAGAGTCGGATATAGTTATCAATTCCTACAAATTCCCGGTTTGCTGCTGCTCCGGACCAGCTGAAAAAGGAAAAATAAAGTCCGCTGATCATTGGATAAAGCGTAAAAACAGCAAATAAAAGAAATGTCGGTACGAGACAGAATGCCAGAAATAAGTATTTTTGTTTTTTCGTCGTTACCAATGCTATCCCTTCTCTCCCGTTCAAACTTTGCGCGCTGCTTAGCCTCCGCGCTTTTATAAAAGTGGCTGTCCCGCCTGTATTCCGGGACAGCCGATTTGTGTTACAAGGTGCTAAAGAGGACCGTCTGCATCAGACTCTTTTATTCGCCTCTGTAGTCTGCTGTAGCAGCCTCTGCAGCCTCAATGAATTCATCCACTGTGCTGTTGCCAAGCATCAGAGCCGTCAGTGCATCCCCAATCGGCGTTTCCAAATCCGCGCTCATCGGATGCGGACGGTGGTAAATCTGCACCTGCTCTTCGTCATTGATCATCGCATTTGCCTCAATCAGATAATCCGGCACTTCTTCATTTTCGGATAGATCGACGCCTTCCAGGTTCATGATGGCACCTGTATGCTCAGAGAAGAGCGTAGCGTACTCCTGAGTGAAGACAAATTCTACAAATGCTTTCGCAGCATCCGGATTGTCTGCATTTTCAGCTACAGCAAGCGGTCGAAGGTCTGGAACAATCGCATAAGGTTCTCCTTCGTCCTGCATCGGTGACGGAATAAAGCCAAATTCAAAGTCATCCGGCACATCGCCGGCCATTTCATTCGGCAGCCAGAATCCAACCGGGATAAACGCGTTATCTCCGAGCAGGAAGTTCATCTGCGACTGCGTATGGTTTAATGCGCCAAATCCGTCATCAATGTATCCAGCTTCCTGCATCTCAGCTACCTTTTCCATTTGGGCAACGACCTCGTCCCGCTCCCAGACGCCCTCTTCACCGGTTACGATATCCGCCAGAAGCTCATCCCCTCCAGCTGCACCGAATGCAGGTGTGAGCACACCGCGCAGGAAGTAGTAAGGGTGCTGTCCTGTCGTTACGAATGGTTGAATATCTTCATTGCTTTGAATATCCCCCATTGTATCCATGTAGCTAGGGAAATCTTCAGGAACGTCATACCCTTCTGCTTCAAACTGGGCGGCGTTATACCAAGTGCCCCACGTATCAAACACAAGCGGCAGGCTGTAGATTTGTCCGTCATATGTGGCCGGATCTACGATAAAGCTGTCAGAAAGCATGTTGCCGTCTGCTGTCTCCACCTCTTCAAGCCAGTCAGTTAAGTCCATCAGCTGTCCATCTTCCACCATCTGAGTTTCACTGGATCCAGCTCCGTCTATATACACAACATCAGGCGGATCGTCGGACACCCAGCGTGATCTCATTTCATCATTAACGTTCGGTCCCGCATGTTCAATGATTTCCACGTCCGGATACTCTTCCTGAAAATCTGCAATGACTTCCTTCCACCACGAGTCGCCGTAGCCTCCGACAAAATACTGAATCTCAAGCTCGCCTGAGATGTCGCCATCTCCGCTTTCTCCGTTGTCAGCTGCGGCGTTGCTGTTATTATTGTTCTCCTCTGCTTCTGCCCCATTGCCGTTGTTTTCTTCTTCTCCGCCGCATGCTGCCAAGAGTCCGATCATAAGACCAGTGGAGCATGCTGCTGTCAGCGAACGCTTCATTGATTTTTTCACTTTTTCTTCCCCCTTCAGAAAGTTAGTGTATGATGAAACGCCGAATAAATCCGGCCGGATCAACCTTGTTTCCCTGCTTGTGCCTGACTGGCTGCTTGTTTAACACATCCATTTGAGTTCTCGATTGCTTCTAAAGCTTCGTCGACTCCGACACCTGCTTTGATCATCACAATCGCGGGCTTCACCTTCCATGAAGCTTTCTCTAGCACGTCATGTGCTTCTGTAACCGACAGGCCTGTTAAATCACTGACAATCTGCTTTGCTCGTTCGCGAAGCTTGTAGTTACTCGCATGCACGTCCACCATCAGATTTTCGTGTACTTTACCGAGCTTCACCATGACGCTCGTGCTGATCATGTTCAGCACCATTTTATGAGCCGAGCCCGCTTTCAAGCGTGTGGATCCGGTCAGCACTTCCGGGCCTGTAATAACTTCTATGGCCACATCTGCATAAGCGCTTATTTCCGACTGCGGATTACACGAAAGGGAAATAGCTGCTGCCCCAATCTCTCTGGCATAGGTGACCGCTCCGATCGGGTACGGGGTCCGGCCGCTTGCTGTGATGCCAATAACCGCATCTGTTGCGCGCAGCATTCTTCCCTGCAGATCACGTTTTCCCTGCACACCGTCATCTTCTGAATTTTCTTTGGCCTGTTCGACTGCACCATCTCCGCCAGCCATGACGGTCTGCACCATCTCCGGATCTGTCATGAACGTAGGCGGGCATTCAGAGGAATCCATATAGCCAAGCCTGCCGGATGTGCCTGCACCGACGTAAAAGAGCCGCCCCCCTCGTTCCAGTTTTTCCACTATTCGTTCGATTGCCTGTTCGACGGCAGGTAAAGCTTCTGCTACAGCATCGGCTACTTTTTTGTCTTCCTGGTTCATTGTTTTCAGCATATCGGCTGTGCTCATATCACTCAGCCGCATACTCGCTGGATTACGCTGTTCTGTCAAAAGCGCTGACAGCTCTTTTCCCATTGATATCACCTGACTTTTCCTGTGTCATAAATACGTCTGGCTGCGAGTTGCAGCGCCCCTTCAAGCGGGTCTGCCGCAGATTCTGCCCACGTGCCCAGTCCGTCTGCCTTCAGCAGATGGCGGAACTGCTTTTGAAATCCTGGCGCCTGCTTAATCAGAGACCCTTCAGCTGCCACCGGAACATGAGGCGAAAACGTACCTGCCTGGTCATGCAAGCTGCGGACATGAAGGCAAAGTTCTTCAACAGCCTGATGCACAATGCCTGCAGCAGCCTCATCCCCACCCTCTGCCGCTTCCATGACGAGCGGTGCAGCAGACGCAATCTCCCTTTTTCCTGCATGCTCATACACGAACGATACGAGATCCTCCGGCTCCTGCAAACCAAAAAACGAGAGCAGTGATGAGGTTAAGCTTGTTGGTGATGCACGTCCGTCAGCTGCCCGGACAACCGCCTGCAGCGCTTCCAGCCCGATACGGTAACCGCCGCCTTCGTCACCGAGCAAGTGCCCCCATCCACCACAGTGAAACAAATCTCCTGTCTTCGTTCTTCCAATAGCGTTTGATCCAGTCCCGGCGATGATAAGAATACCTTCCCCGGGTCCCGGTATCGCCCCCTCCAATGCTGTAACGGAATCGGCATACACATCGATACAGGCAGATGCTGATATGCCAAGCTGTGAGACAGCTTTTCTCAGCTCTGCCTGAGCCCGCAGCTGATCATGCAGGCGCCCGGCTCCTGCAAGTCCGCAGCAGATTCCTGCAACATCGCCTGCTCGAATTGAATGCGCTTTCAATAATGAGGAAAGTAATTCAGTCAGTTCCTCTCGCATCTGCTCAAAGCCGACAGCTCTTGGATTGGATCCATTTCCCTGGATGACTGCTGATTCCCGGTCCAGCCCGCTTGCCGTTACAAAAGCTGCTGCAGCTCTGGAATTCGTTCCGCCTCCATCAACCCCTATCACATACATGCTGGACAGCCTCCTGTTCGTTGAATAAGTAGAGCTTACCGTTAATGAATTATTATGTCAACAATATTTTTAATATTTGTAACTATATTTCATTTATTTTTTTGATTTCTCTGACTTTTTGTATTTATCTGCTTGTAATGTTAGTTTGGGCCTGCAGCTTATTCTGCAGCTGCTGATCTTACAAGGTTTGCAAGCTGCTAATTCGGCTCTTTAGAAGCAGGACGTTTTCCCACGCATTTCCAATCAAATTTGATATGATAAAGAAAACAAGTATTTGAGAAGCACTTTTTTTCACGAAAGAAGGTTTAGTACACTTCTACCTACGGGTAGTAGAATAGTACGTGACTATACGACTATTTTTAGGAATGATGCTTCCAGAAAACGTCGCGCACGTAACAGGAGGGAGATGACACCATGGCCATGAAAGAATCCGAATCTGTTGCTGATGTGATAAAAAGAGATGTAGAAAGGCTGAAAGGCCAGATACGCAGAGAAACGGACAAGCTGGAGCGAAAAAAGGCAGCCGGCCGTAATCATAGAAGCGACTACATGATTATCCGCTCCAGACGGGACATTATTGCAATTGAATCAAAAATTCAAAGCTTGCAGTTCCGGCTTGAACAAAAGCAGACCGATCTCTCAAAAGCTCTCGCTGCCGAGCGGAGCAATTAACCAGTTAACCTTTCTGCATGATTGAAAAAGACCCCGGTCATTCCCATGGGAATGACCGGGGTCTTCTATGTTGCTTTACCTTTTTAGTTATAGACGCAGATTGCAGCAGGTGACTTCTTCAACTGGTGCCCTAATGCAAATACAGTGCCGACACCTGGTTTATGAGGAAGATTTTTCTCTTTTGGAGACGAGCACGAGCAGGAAAACAATACGCAATACCAACAGCGATCCTATGCGAGCACATTGTCTTCACCAAATATAAACGGTAATACGGTGTCAAACCCCCGGTACTCCCAGCGCATGAAGCAATGACAGCACAGCAATGGCAGCTGCAACTCCTCCCAAAAACATCCACACATCCTGCTTTCTCATCTTTCTATCCCCTTCCCTATACCAGCTGTCCTCGTTCTCTTCGCTGCTTGAATATCCATTTCTGCCTATTGTCGTCTGGTTCCTTACATGACTATTTAGGTTTCAGACATCATTACATGCCTTTTTATGGTAACCGTTTTCTTTTTAAGGTACAATATGGTAAATAAAAGAGAAGGAGGTAATGGTATGACTTCTATACCGAAGCAATCCATTACAAATAAGCTGACAGGAGAGCGCATCACGTTTCTCGAAAAAGCTCCGGCTGGTCAGGGCTACGAGAAAATCGAAGTATACCTGCCGCCGGGCGCTTCCGGTCCGCCCGTGCACTATCACGAAAAATTCGAGGAAATGTTTGAAGTCGTGTCTGGCAAGCTGCATATTGAGCGCAGCGGTGAACAGATGGACCTGAGTCCGGACAGCGGACGAATCAGTATTCCCATTAACACACCACATATGTTTAAAAACGCATCTACGTCCAGATCGGTTACGTTTCGCGTAACGCTCACCCCCGCCCACTATTTTCAGGAATCTATGTGCATTTTGTATGGACTGCTGGAGGATGGGCTTTATACGGAAGAAGGCCAGCTTGCTAACCCGCTTCATACTGCTGTCGTTCTTGACATGCAGAACACGATCGTAGAGGGAATGGAGATGCTGGAGGAATGGAAGGAAGAAGCTGAGCAGAAGGGCGTTCGTGAAGAGCTGATAGAAACCTACGTTCATTCATAAAGACGCGTTTATCCTGCTGTCACTGAAAATGCTCCAATTAGAAAGCTCGGCAGTCCTTAACAGGACTGCTGGGCCCAGAATGTTGATGAAGTCATGTTAGGTGGATAACGTTGCATCTGCCTGTATCTGCGGACACTCGCTTTCCGGAGGGAACGGGCTCGGCTCTTCCTTCTGCTGTCGGAAGCGCTGGATCTTCGCCTCGTTCTGATCCTCCAGGAGTCGAGCTCCTTCGATGTCGGCAGCTGGCAGTCTGTTTCACGTACTTGGTTAGGTCTGCACGATCGGCTTCCAAACAGCTAGATCCTTCCCGATGAGACGTTTCGATGTTGAATCGGGGTGACCGTACTTCATCATATTCACGATAAATGAAAAAAAGCAGTCGCGTCTGCCTGTCGTGACGTTGTTCTCCAACAAACAGAGCCGTTTTCCCGATGTGTCCGGCGTGCCCGTGGAAGCCGCGCAGCCTGAAGATGCCGTGCCGTTCAGATCTGCGAACGGCATCCACGCACGAGCGGAGCCGGACTGGCTCTTGAAGGCTTCTTGTAAGAAGCCTGAGTCCGAGTGAAGCCTCATAACCGTTCGATCTTGAACGGCATGAAAAGCGCGAGCGGAGCCGGACCGGCTCTTGAAGGCTTCTTGTGAGAAGCCTGAGTCCAAGTGAAGCCGCGCCATCCTCCCGTGCCTTTCTTCCCTTCATATGGGGGTCGCCCTGAGAAATAGCTGAAGGCCAGCCCACGGCAGGTTAGGTAAGCAGAGGGAAAATACAATCAAACGAATAAATATGTAAGTGGAAAGACTTTCTCAACAGCCTGAGCCCGGCAGTCCTTAACAGGACTGCCGGGCCCATTTCACGTACTGCATTTAAGCAGAGTGGAGCAGCGTCGCAAGTGACGCCTCTCTGATTCGTTTTTCTTCTTCTGATACAAGATCATACTTTTTCAGCAGATGGAACATTTCGTTTAGTGCCGTCTGATGACTGGCTGTTTCCAGATAGCGGACACTTGCTTCATAGAGCTCTATTGGCAGATAGGACTTTTGAGATTCCAGCTTCTGCTGAACATCTTGTAAACTGTGATCGATCGAACAGGTCATGTTACATCCCTCCTTGCAACTGTGGTCATTATACGAAATTCTTTAGACTCCCGCAACAAAAGCTGCAATTGTGTCCAAAAATTGAACTTTTTTCACTCGTTCTATTGTAAATGCTTACATTAGCAGGTATTATAATGAGTGCAATCATACATCCTGCATCGTGATGACGCGGAACAGCGACCCTGTCACCGGTTTCACGAAAATGCAGCTATCTAGTAAAACGCTACGTTGGCCGTTCAGCAGCGCACCTGCTGTCGTTTACCGTTGCCGTTCAGGGAGAAGACTATTCTCCTTGAAAAGGCAGCGGTTTTTTTATTGGCGGCTGATCAAAATCTTGACTACACAAAAGGGAGTGCAGCATGATGAATGGAAAATTAAAGAACCGCTGGCTGATCGCGCTGGCCGCTGTAGGTATTCACATTTCGATCGGCTCTGTCTATGCATGGAGCGTATTCACTAATCCGCTGTCTGAACAATTTGGCTGGAGCCTCAGCGCTATTTCCATGACGTTCAGTATCGCCATTGTTTTTCTCGGACTATCAGCTGCTTTTATGGGGCACTTTGTTGAGAAATACGGACCTCGCATTTCAGGTCTCGTTTCCGCATCCTTTTTCGGTGCCGGCTTGATAGGAGCTGGCTTTGCCGTTCAGGCAGAGTCACTCTATCTGCTTTATTTCACGTACGGAGCGCTCGGCGGCATCGGACTCGGCGTCGGTTATATCACGCCGGTATCCACCCTTGTGAAATGGTTTCCCGACCGGCGCGGCTTAGCGACAGGTCTTGCTATCATGGGCTTTGGTTTCGCTGCCATGATCGCCAGTCCCATTATGGCGTCGCTGATCGACTCTGTCGGCATTGCTTCTACCTTCTTTATTCTTGGTACCGCCTACTTTGTCATTATGTTTGCTTCTTCGCTGTACCTGGAGCGTCCGCCGGAAGGCTATATGAAGGAACTCCAGGCTGAAAAAGCGAAAAGCGGAGGCGATCTTTCCCAGCTTACTGCAAATGAAGCCGTGAAAACAAAACGCTTCTGGTTTCTTTGGATTATGCTGTTCATTAACGTGACCTGCGGGATCGCGATCCTGGCAGTTGCTTCACCGATGGGACAGGAAATTGCCGGACTTTCGGCGGCGGCTGCTGCAACGATGGTTGGAATCATGGGCTTCTTCAACGGGGCCGGACGACTGGCCTGGGCTTCGATTTCCGACTACATCGGACGACCGAACGTGTACACAGCATTTTTCGCCATTCAGATCGCAGCCTTCTTTATGCTTCCGTCGCTGACCCATGCAATCGCCTTCCAGATCGTGCTGTTTTTAATCATGACATGTTACGGCGGCGGCTTTGCTTCAATCCCGGCCTATATTGGAGATATGTTCGGAACGAAGCAGCTCGGCGCGATTCACGGCTACATTTTGACTGCCTGGGCGCTTGCCGGCCTTGCCGGACCAATCATTGCGGCACAGGTGCGGGAGATCACGGAAAGCTATGCAGCAACGCTTTATATCTTCGGCGGCATGTTTGTGATCGCCTTATTCGTCTCTCTCATTATCCGGGTCGACATCCGAAGACTTCGGGAAGCGAAAGCGGATCAGAAGCTCGCAAGTTGACAAGCGCTTCAGATAAGACTACGCTTTCTTTATACATTCACTGCAAAGGATTGGCGCTTGATGGGAAAATATGAAGCAGAATTCAGCAATCTCGTCCGTTCTTTCCGTAAACGGCATATGGGCAAAGGTCCAAGCAGGATTCAAACGACTTTCTGCAAAAACTGGGCGATATGCGAGATGGAAGGCAACCTCTCCCCAGTGGAGAAATTCATTGCCAGCGATCAGGACGGTCGTCAGATGCTGCGTGCAGCTCGAACCGAAATGGTAAAAAACATTTACCGCACACACCGGCCTGTTGAGATGGAAGACTTGCTGGAATGCAACTTCGTCGATTTATTTGTAGACATTGATATTGAACAGGATAAAGGCATGTCGATCTTTATTTTCGATGAGGATCTGGAGAAAAAATTCAGAAACGAAAAAGAAGGTTAGGCACTTGACAGCGTCCCTGTTAAAGACTCAACCACCGATTCCAGCACCCCGTTTTTTCGGGGTGCGGATGCGGTGGTTTTTTTATTACCTTTCAGGAGGAATGATCATGGGAAAGACAAAGCATAACGGACCGATGAAAAAAGCGAAAATGCCGGCACCGGAACATTGGGTGAGTCCTGTTCCCTTCGGCCTCGGCAAAGTAAAGCCGAAGCATATCCGCGACTCGTTTAAAACAATGTGGGAAAACAAGGACAACTTAAATTACGCTAAAAACATCATCACGAAAGGCGTCTGCGACGGCTGTGCCCTCGGCGTATCCGGACTGTATGATCAGACGCTCACCGGCCCGCACGTCTGCACGACCCGTTTTAACGTGCTGCGCCTGAATACGATGCCGGCAATAGACGAAGATGTCCTGCACTCGGACATTGATGAGCTTCGCAAGTATTCGTCGACCGAGCTGCGCAAGCTTGGCCGCATTCCTTACCCGCTCATCCGACGTCCCGGAGAACGCTCCTTCTCCCGCATCAGCTGGGATGACGCGATGGATCAGATTGCTGCCAAAATGAAGAAGCTTGATCCGAAGCAGTATGCGTTTTATATGACGTCCCGCGGCATCACCAATGAATCGTATTATGTCGGCGGAAAAGTGGCCCGTTTTCTCGGGACGAACAACGTTGATAATGCATCACGCATCTGTCATTCACCGAGTAAAACGGCACTGAAGCGCTCGATCGGTGTCGGCGCATCTACATCTAACTATCAGGACTGGATCGGTACCGATGTCCTGCTTTTCTGGGGAAGCGTGGCGTCCAATTCATCACCTGTTTCTACGAAGTACATGCTAGAGGCAAAGAAAAAAGGCACGAAAATTATTGTCATTAATCCGTATAAAGAGCCTTCGATGGATAAATACTGGGTGCCGTCTGTTCCCGAGTCTGCTATTTTTGGTACGAAAGTGGCGGACGATTTCTATCAGGTAAACATCGGAGGCGATATCGCCTTCATGCACGGTATTATGAAGCACTGGTTTGATATGGAGGAAGAGGCGCACGGGTCTGCGATTAACCATGCATTCGTTGATGAACATGTGAATGATTATGAGCAGTTAAAACAGCACGTCGTTGCGCAATCATGGGATGAAATTATATCCTCTTCCGGCGTTAGTAAAGAACGGATCATCGAGCTTTCCGAGCTGCTCGCCAACAGTAAAAATGCCGTGTTTGCCTGGGCGCTCGGCCTCACAATGCACACCTTTGCGACCGATAACATTTCACAGGTCGCGAACCTGGCACTGCTGCGAGGCTTTCTCGGCAGAAAGCACGCAGGCCTGATGCCATTCCGCGGTCACTCCTCTGTTCAGGGGAGCGGTGAAATGGGCGCCGATCCGTTTGTCCTTCCCGGAGGCGACTATAAGGGGGATAACATTCCCCGAATTGAGAAGCTCTGGAACTTCAAGCTGCCGGCGTGGCAGGGTGATATTGTCGGCGTGAGTCTGGAGAACATTATGCTGCCCGAAGACCATGAACGAAAAATAAAGATGTACTATATGTCCGGCGGAAACTTCCTTGAAACGATGCCGGATCCGGATTTTATCGAAGAAGCACTCGCCAATCTGGAGATCCGCGTTCATCAGGACATCATCCTGAATACGTCAACGCTCGTCGATGCAAAGGAAGCGGTCATTGTCCTGCCGGCGAAAACACGCTACGAGCAGGAAGGCGGCGGCACCTCGACGTCAACGGAGCGTATGGTTTATTTCTCTCCTGAAATCGAAGGCAACAAAAATAAAATTGAAGAAGCACGCGCGGAATGGAAGATTTATGTCGATCTCGCCAAACGCGTCAAGCCTGAAACAGCCCACCTTGTGGACTTTAAAACCGGACAGGAAATCCGCGATGAAATCGCTGTGGCGAATCCCGCCTATGAAGGTGTTCAGCATTTGAAGCGTCAAGGAGACGTGTTCCAGTGGGGCGGCGCATGGCTTTGCGAGGATGGCATCTGTCCGACAGAAGACGGCCGCGGAAACCTGATTCCGGTCGATATTCCGGACCTCAATCGCAAGCCAGGCGACTTTTACGTCACTACCCGGCGCGGCAAGCAGTTTAATTCCATGGTATATGGGGAGAAAGACCCGTTCAATCAGGCAGACCGCTATGACGTGCTCATCAGCAGCAACGACGCACGACGTCTCAGCATTCATGAAGGCGAAGCGGTCGTCGTGTATAACCAGCACGGCGTCTTTCAGGGTAAAGCCCGGATCGCCGAAATGGCCGATTCCAATATCGGCGTTCACTTCCCGGAAGGAAACTTCCTGCTGCCAAAAGGCCGCTACGAAAAATTTGCCGGCATACCGGACTACAACATCGCCGTGCAGGTTGAAAAAGCCGATCGCTACAACGCACGAAAAGATACGAAATACTACGAAAAACCGGTGGAAGACTTGGAGATGGCTCCCCCGTCTTAACGAATATGGATTACGTTTAGGAAGCAGAAAGGTTATTCGTTTGGCGGCAGCTCCTCTTCGCTGACCGGCGGAAGCAGTCGATTGTAAAGATGTACAGGTAACAACACGTTAGAAACATCATAAAGACCCGGAGGCTTGCGGCCTTTCGGGTTTTTTCGTTATGGGCGGTTAGAGGAGTGCGTGAGTGCCTGATCGAATAAGAGAAGCGGAAAGTTATTACGGAAGCATGTCAACTTTTCATCAGCAGCAATAAACTTTTCAACCCTGGCGCTAAACTTTTCATTCTCAGGCTGAAACTTATCAGAGCTTTCAACTGGCGTTCGCGATAGCGAAAATCTTATCAAACTGGTGGCAGAAGTTTTCATTCTGAGCGTTCAACTTATCATTTCAACCCTGAGGTCGATTTTTCTGTTCAGCATGCATCAATGTCAAAGCAAAGAAAGCTTGATTGGACCCTGAAGCGCAAAAAAGTTTAACATTTACCGGGAAATGTTGAATGTTTACCCGCCTTCGTTAACGCTATTTTCGTTATACCACTCCTAAGTTGATACTCGTAAACATGTACCGGCCATTGTTAAAGCTTTTGCAGCAGAAGTTGAACACCTTGCCGGCAACGTTCATGCTTTCACCGCAAACGTTAACCATTTTCAACCAGCCTTCAGCCGATGTCCTCTGCTTCCCTATACATGCAGCGGCGGCTCCGCCTACACACGAAGAGACCCGGAAAACTGCTTCCAGGTCTCTCTTAATCAGGTTGTCGTTTGCGAGCTGCTCGTTTTTTTAGCAATGTCAGCAAACCGCCGGTAGGAGGCGTGCTGTTTTTCTTCATCGTAAATGTAGGACACGACCATGATTTCATCAGCGGCGAACCGGGACTGAAACTCCTGCAGCTGCCGGGAAACAGTTTCCTCACTGCCGGCAAGCGTCATGCTCGACATCGCCTGGGACATTGCTTTTTCCTGAGGTGACCAAATACCATCCATGGACGCGACAGGCGGCTGCAAAGGCTGCTGCGTGCCGCGGACTACGTTCAAAAAGAACTGCTGCATCGTCGTCTGCTCGCGGGCTGCTTCTTCGTCTGATTCCATCGCGATAACGTTTAGACAGACGATCATATGCGGCTTATCAAGCCACTCGGACGGCTGAAACTGCTCGCGGTATATGCGGATGGCCGCTTCCATCTGCTGCGGAGCAAAGTGAGCAGCAAATGCGTAAGGCAGTCCAAGCCGGGCAGCGAGAACGGCGGAATCTGTAGACGAACCGAGAATGTAAAGCGGTACGCCGGTTCCAACTCCCGGATGAGCTTTCACCTTCCCTTGTATTTCAGGGGGACCAAAATAGTGAAGCAAGTCCTGCACATCATCCGGAAACGAGTGAACCGCCGTATCCATGTGCGTCCGTCTAAGCGCTCTGGCTGTATTCATATCCGTTCCGGGAGCGCGTCCAAGACCGAGATCCACTCTGTCGGGATAAAGCTCAGCCAGTGTGCCAAACTGCTCGGCAACAACGAGCGGAGAATGGTTCGGCAGCATCATGCCGCCGGAACCGACACGGATCGAAGACGTTTCTTCCAGCGTCCTCTGAATCAATAACGGCGTAGCAGAGCTGACCAGGGTCGGCGTATTATGGTGCTCGGCAATCCAGTAGCGGGTGTAGCCGGCATCTTCAACGGAAGCTGCCAGTCTCGTCATAGCATCTATAGCGTCAGCGATCGTTTCGCCTTGTCTGACTGGTGCCAGATTTAAAGCGGAGACAGGTAATGCATGCATATCTATCAGAACCCTTTCTTTTTGTAAGTCATGTAACAGCTTACCAATCCCTCCTCCCTTCGTAAACGATTCTGCTCAGATCTTCATGCAAAGCGGCGAAAACAAACATTCATAAGAAAAGACCCGCCGGATAGCGGGTCTTCATTTAACGGTCTCGGTGTTTCTCATCCACGTCACTATCCTGCGGGAACTTTGGTGCATCCTCTGCTTGTTCGGCAGGATCCTCGGAGCTCATTGGATCCCCAATCTGGCTCGGACCTTCCGGATCGATGCTGCCTTCTGTTTTCTCGTCATCAAAGGCAGCTCCTGCTTCCATCTCCGGAGCCAGAACGACCATCCTGCCGTTGTCGAGCTCGGCCTCAAGTTTCTGGCCCTCTTCACCGGTGATACCGATTTTATCAAACGTAAAGCCTTCCGATCCTCCGTCCTGACCCTTAAATTCTGTCGTTCCTTTAAACGCGGTTTTTATCTTTTCCCAAAAGGACTGATCTTCCTCATTGCCTGTGCCTTCTTCCTGCTGAGGCTCCTCAATGCGTACATTCGTTTCGGACTTCAGCCAGTCTGCCGCATCACTGTCTCCGGCTGCTACGATAATTTCCTCCGGTCTGTGGCCGTCCAATTTTAATGATTCAACGGATTCTCTTACTTCTGACTCTGATGAGAATACTCCGACTACTCGTTTTTTCATGCTGTATGCCTCCTCCTTCTTTTTATCTCCTGTTCGTTCATATTCCCAATAAGTTGAAATAACTAAACATAGGCTGTCAGACTGCCTTTACCGAAGCTGTGGCACTGTATTACACTAAAGAAAGAGTTTGGAAGGAAAGGAGTTTTCATAATGCCGCGCTGGTGGGGGTTTTTTCTCGTGATTACAGGGGCAACGCTCTGGGGTCTTGGCGGAACCGTTTCACAATATGTATTTCAGGAATTTTCAATTCCGGTCAACTGGCTTGTCAGCCTGCGATTAACCGTTGCCGGATTACTGCTGCTCCTTGTACAGGCAGTCTGGAAGGACCGGCGGGAGCTTGTGCGCGTATGGACAACGAAGCAGACCGCGATTCCACTTGTCCTCTTCGGGATATTTGGCATGCTTGCTGTGCAGTACACGTACATGGCTTCTATCAGCTACGGAAATGCGGCCGTTGCCACCCTGCTTCAGTATACGGCGCCGGTGATGATCATCGGCTGGCTCCTGCTCCGCAGACAGTCCAGGCTGACAGTCCGTGATGCCGCTGCGGTCATGCTCGCGCTCGGCGGAACGTTTCTGCTGCTCACAAACGGATCCGTGCAGGCACTATCGGTTCCAGTTCCTGCAGTAATATGGGGGCTTTTGTCCGGTGCTGCGCTTGCCTTTTATACACTTTATGCTGTACCGCTGCTGAAACAGTTCTCGGCGCTTGTCATCGTAAGCTGGGCGATGGTGATCGGCGGCACCCTCCTTTCTTTTTTGCACGCCCCCTGGGATATTCCGGCTGCCTCCCTTCCACTTTCGGCTTGGGCTGCACTCACGTTCATCGTCATTTTCGGTACGATGATCGCCTTCTGGTTTTATATTGAAAGCCTGCAGACGCTTCAGGCAAAAGAGACATCGCTTCTAGGGAGTCTTGAGCCTCTTTCAGCTGTGGCAGCGACAGTATGGTGGCTGCAGGAGCCGTTCGGCACTTATCAGTGGGTCGGCACCTTATTTATCTTCAGTATGATCTTTCTTGTTGCTGTAAAAGAAGAGAAGGCGGTTCCGGCACCGGCTGCGAAAGCTAAGAAGCGGACGCACACCGCTTCTTGAACAGCCTGTCGTACGGCTGATTACTTTGCACGATAGCGCAGCATTTTTAAACAAAACTGCTTAAATTCTTCATAGGATTGAAAGTATTTCTCCCGCCTGTTGTACCATTTACGAATTGTCTCCAGCAGCCAGAGCGGGAGCGCTTTTCCTCTTATTAAACTGTAAACCTCTTCATACGCCTCTTTTAAGTGCTCCCACCGCATGTCGTTTCCTGGCTTGCCGTATTCTGATACATCCAGTATTTTAATTCCGTTTTCCTGCAGCAGAATATTTTTCAAATGAATGTCTCTCGGATTTAAACCGCGCGACCGCACATACTGTCTTGCCTCCTCTACCTCTTCCACGGCAGTCTCCGGAATCTCAGTCCCCTGCAGCAGACAGTCGTAAAAGGTCGTTCCTGCCTCGAAGCTCATTACCAGCAGCCTGCCCTCCTGATACGTGCAGACAGGGAAATAGGCCGAACCTGCAAGCAGCTTATAAATCCGGAACTCTTCAGCTGCCTTCGCTTCTCTTCCCCCTGCGTAAAGCTTCACCGCATACTCCGGATGCTCTGCTGATTGAAAGACGGCAGCATCCGTTCCAATCCCGACACATCTGACACCTTCCGGAATACCGGAAACCAGAACCGGTTCATTATGATCCACTGCTGTGATGCTTATTTGATTCATTTGTTCAAGCCATGTTGTTTCCATTACGGGCCTCCTGTTTGCATGCTGCTAAACAACTGGCTGCAAGCAGCCGATACTAGATATTGCAGTACTTTTTACCTGCATAAATGATACTAAAGGAGCCAGCATCATGAAGCACATACGTACAAAGATTCTAGCAGGGTTTCTCATTATCCTGCTTATTGCCGCCGTTCAGGGAATTGTTAACGGTATGTCTTTTCATTACATAAGCAGTGAATCAGAACAGATTTCAGAGTCAGAGCTTCCGCAGCTGGAGGCTGATCACTTTTTGTCATACGCCATGACAGAGCGGCTCGCGCTTGTCCGCGGCTTTTTGCTCACCGGTGATCCACGATTTGAAGAAAGCTTTGAAGCCGTCACGGCAGAGGCTGATGCGGTATCAGCAGAGGTGCTTCAGCAAACGTCAAACGAAGCGTCGATCGAAGCCATTCAGCAGGCCGAAGCCTGGACGGATGCAGTAAGGGAAAATGTCTTTCCAGTGTATCAGGATGGCCGGGAGCAAGAGGCACTTGCTTACATGAATTCCGCCGGCCGAACCGACGCAGAGGAGCTGATGGCTTATTTTCAGGGAGCTGCTGCCGATCGAAGCAGTCAGGTCGCACTCCGCGCTGAGAATGTAAATGAGTCGTCAAACCTATTGTTCCTGATCGCAGTCGGTGCCGGAGTTCTTGTCATCGTGACCGGCCTCGTTACTGCATTTGTGACAGCAGGTTCGATTGCAAAGCCTGTGCATTCTGTGACGAACAGACTTCGAGAGCTGGCAGACGGCAACCTTTCCGGTCCGGCGCTTCATGTCCGCACAAAAGACGAAACAAAAGCGATGGTAGACTCATTGAATCAAATGACAGAAAATAACCGCATTCTGCTGCAACAAATTGGATCTGTAGCAGCTGAGGTCGAAAATGGCAGCACAAGCCTCGCTCACGCTTCTGAGGATGTTCGGGGCGGATCTGCTCAAATAGCCTCCACTATGGAGCAGCTGGCTGCAGGCGCAGAAAATCAAGCTTCTGTCACGACGACCTTGAGCAGCTCGATGGCTTCCTTCAGCGAAACGATGGCTCAATCGAGCTCTAATGTCGAACAGGCACTTCAGTCCTCTGACGATGTTTTGAAGCTGACGGATTCAGGCACAAACGTGGTTCTTCGTTCAGGTGAATCCATGCAGCGGATTGATGAAAGAATGTCCAGCGCCGTTACCAAAATGGATGAGCTGCAGCTGAAAACCGATAACATTTCCAAGCTTGTGACCGTGATTGAAGATATCGCAGCACAGACGAACCTGTTAGCACTGAACGCAGCTATTGAGGCGGCGCGCGCCGGCGAGCAAGGCCGCGGCTTTGCAGTAGTCGCCGACGAGGTGAGGCGACTCGCTGAGCAGGTCACCGGCTCCGTTGCAGACATCACCAATATCGTTCACAGCGTACAGCAGGATTCTCTCTCCGTCGCAGAATCTCTGCAAAAAGGCTATGAGGAAACGAGCGAAGGCAGCAGCAATATGAAAGCGACCGAGCAGACGTTTACAGCTATTCAGGCGTCGATCACGGAGCTTGCTGATCAAATGAGAGAAATCGGTAAAAACGTAGCCGGTATGTCCGGCCAGACTTCGAAGATTCATGCTTCTCTCGGGGAGGCAGCAGCTTCAGCAGAGGAAGCCGCAGCCGGTATTCAGGAAACAACCGCTTCTGCCGAAGAAACAGACCGATCTATGGAACAGATGGCGTCAAGCGCTTCAAGCCTCTCCGGCAGCGCGAAAAGCCTGCGTACAGAATTAGATCGGTTTCGTTTATCATAATCCCCCGAATACGACAGCAAACGGCACGAAGCCGGCGATCCCTAACTTGATCGCCGGCTTCTGTTGCATTGCTTATGCCTTTGTCCAAGCCGTCTGCAGTGGAATGCCTGCTGCTTCAAGCGTCGTATACACGGGACAGCGCGCATCTGTTTTTCGCTGCAGTTCATCGATCCGCTCGTCTGATTCATCGGTATGGACGGCCGCTTTTACCGTCACTTCCTGAAAATACGGTTTCACGCCTTCTTCTCCCTGCAAACCTCGCAAATCGATATAACCGCTAACCTTGAAGTCGATCTTATCAAGATTAAAATCCATTTCGTCTGCAACCATATGCGCGATGACATTCTCACAGCCTGCAAGAGAGGCAAGCAGGTTCGTCAACGGGTCCTGCCCTTCATCGTTCCCACCCATCGCAGGCGGTTCATCGATGACGATTGTATGCTTGTCCGATGCCACCTCTGTTTTCATTCCTTGACCAGTGCCTGCTACTTCAAAATCTACTCGTTTCATATTACGGACTCCTCCTTTAAATGATTGTCTCTGCTGCTATACCCGACTTTATCCACATTTAAATGTTCCATTTGCGGAACGTTTCGAGGATCAGTCCCTTTCATGATTTTACAAATTATCCGTATTTGGCTGATGGAAAGAGCACGACAGCGCTTATGTCGCTGTTTTGCATCCCACAGTCTCATAGATACTAGAAATCCGCTCTGCTCTTACAGCCGCAAGGGTCGAAACGCTTCTCGGCAGTGTGTTACACTCACCACTAAGTTATTCGTTAGGGGGAGTTATCCGATGAAAAAACAATGGACATTAACAACCGCAGCAGCGTCTGCGATGCTGATTCTCGCAGCTTGCGGCGGCAACGAAGGCAATACAGAAGAAGCACCTGAAAATGGCGGTATGAACAATAATTCCGAACAAGAAATGAACGATGAAGAAGCTGCAGAAGACCCTGAAGGAGCCGATGAGCTTGCTGACATGGGAGAGCAGGACATGCCTGAAGCAGAAACAGATGATCTTCCGGAGGTTGTTGCGGAAGTAAACGGCGAAGAAATTGAACGCGACGAATTCGCGGTTACCTATGAAAACATGTTCATGCAGGCTGCCCAGCAGGCACAGATGACTGGTGAAGAAATTGACCAGCAGGAGCTTCAGGAAGAGCTCGTGCAGAATATGGTAGATCTGGAGCTGATGGTGCAGGAAGCAGAAGAGCAAGGCTTTGAAGCATCGGAAGAGGAAGTGAACGAGCTGTTTGACGAGCTGGCTGCTCAAAGCGGCATGGAATCCGGTGATGAATTTGTTGCAGCGCTGGAAGAACAGGGTGAAGATGTAGAAAATCTGCAGGAAGAAGCAGAAATGCAGATTAAAGTCGATGAACTGATCGCTTCAGAGGCCGGCGACGTTGATCCTTCCGAGGAAGAGGTTGAAGAGTATTACGAGCAGCTCGTCGCCCAGCAGGAAGAAATGGAAATGCCTGAATTTGAAGAAATTCAGCCTGAATTGGAAGAACAGCTGCGCGCTGAACAGGAAGCCGAGTATTCCCAGACGCTGGCTCAGGAACTGCGTGAAAATGCAGATGTAACGATTCACCTCTAACACATTGTTATAACCTAAAGGACCGTTTCAGCAACTTGCTGAGACGGTCCTTTTTGCTGACTGATCCAGTTGACTGAATCCGGAGCCTGGAGTAAATCCGGTGCAGGCTCTTCCCGATCCAGCCCCCACCTTCCCGACAGGCACACACCGACTGTAAGGCTCCGGTATACCTTCCTATTCCCGTTCTGAGCCGTCAGCTAGTGAACGTTTTGTGAAGCTTTTCACGCTATTCTCCTCTGAGCATCGCATCCCGCTCTTCGTCACTCAGATCCCGGTGTACTTCATGGAGCATCCACTGATACCCGAATGGATCCATAAACACTGCATTGGATATGCCGTACTTCTCCATGGTTGTGACAGGCTGCATATTTCTGCATCCGCCTGCTATGGCGTTGTTATACGATTTATGAATGTCCGGTACTGTTACGTTAATCCAGATTGGCAGCGGCTCCTCACCAGAAGGTGCCTTCATGCCGTATGCTTCGTTTTCATCGAGCAGATGTATTTCTGTACCATAAATCGAAAAAATCACTTCATTCTGACCTTGCTGGAGATCAGTTACAGTCAGACGTTGAACATCAAAAATCGTTTCATATAAGCGCAGTGCATCCAAACTGTCATGGACAATCAGATCAATTTCAATACCTGTTTTCATGCGCAGGTCCTCCCCCGTGTTAAAATCGCTCCATTTAAGCTTATCATGTTTATTTAGAGAATACACTTGTACATATGGAATGTATTTTATATAATAGACGCATAAGCACCCCGCTTATTTTTTTACTCCATGGAGTCCCGTCGGCCATCCTTGTGCCACGGGAACTTTTTGTTCAGACGGGCTGATCAGTCTTTTCCTCATTTTATAAAGGAGGTTGTAGACATGGCAGTGATGGACAGAACGAAAGGCACCCGCAAGCTTCTTTACACGAGACGTGCACACCGATTTGAACGAAAGAATAAGTGCATCGACTGCAGAGGCCGCGGCGTTACGAAAGCGTATGTCAGTGAATACAGCTATGAGCCGGCCGAGCAGTGCCGTTCATGCAGAGGTTCCGGAACCTATGAGGATTATAAGCGATATGGGCGAAAATCAATGGCATAAACGAAGAGCGTTCCATTAAACGGGGACGCTCTTTTCTATGCGGCGGCCGGCCTTTTCCCAAACCGCCGCTTCATGATAAGCTTGCATTAAACAAAACGAAAGCTGAAGGTGATGATCGTGGATAAACAGCAGATCGACGGCCAGATTTTAGAGCTGAAGGATGAGTATGTACAGCTGCAGAACAACCTGGATAAGCTTGAGTCCATTGGCGGTAATCTGGCTCCGCTGGAAAAACGGCTGAGCGATATTGAGGTTGAACTGAAGGAATTGAATGCTCGGAAGCAGGAGCTTTCTTAATCGTAAAAGCAGCATGTTCCTTAATAGTGACATGCTGCTTATTATGTAAGTATTCTTCATATAAGGACGCTTCTCTGCAACTCGGCAGGCTTGCCGTGGACGAGCTCCTCAGCTTCCTCACTGCGCTGCGGGATCTTCCAAGCTCGTTCTTCCACAGGCGTCCGCCGGTTTTCGTTTCGCTTCTATTCGATAAAATAAAGGAGAGATCGTTTCGTTCTCTGTCTTTCCGCTCAGCAACAGGAAAGACAAGGTGATTCTTAAGACGCCTCTAAAAGGGGAAAGCTTAAAGACCATCCCGTACGCAAGGAAAAGATAGCGAAAAGACTTTTTTGTTATAAGCGTGTTTTCTTCCTATAAACACCAATCATTAATCATGATCTGCTCAACACTAAAATTCCTCTGGTGTCTTTTATTTTAAATCAATCTACTTCAAATAACATCTGAAACCTATCAAAATTATATGGATAGGCATTTTCTCCGCCAAACTTTTTTGGTTTAAATTCATTGCTATATTCAAACTCTACTTCCCACTTCGTTATATTGAGCACGTTGAATTCATCATGTTTAGCAGAATATCGTCTACGCCATTCACCAATATGCAAGTTTTTAAGCTCATATAAAAAAACGGTTTTTGTCACGTTTTTTTTATGACGCTTTTTGATTAAACCATGTTCTCTAAATTCAGAAAGGGTTATTATATCATTTAAAACTTCTATAACATATTTATGGAAGATATCGGCGCTCTTTTTAACACGAAAGGTTATTTTGCTGATAGAATAAATGTTTTCATCAAATTCAGCTGCTCTCGCTTCAGATTCAGACAAGATGTAAGTTCCCCCTGCTTCAGCATAAGCTTGCTTAGCCATTTTTAAATATTCACGAGTCCAGTAAAGTTGAGTTTCTTCGCTTGGATGCATAAAAATCTTTATATCCTCATACGGGTTTTCCATTGAATTTTTGAGGCTGCCTATCCTTTGCTTAAGTCCCCTTATGGAGGTCATAATCTGCTCTTTTGATTTTCCTTTCAGGTGCTCCTCGTAATACCACTCAGGACTAATCATCAAATTCAACAGCCCCTTTGTATAATTAATTCAATTTTCACTCGAACTTGTTACAGGCTAATTATTTTTACGGTTCTAAATAAAGTTCATTAATTCATTCACAAAAGGTTTAGCAGAAATACATAAATCACATGAAAGCAGAGCTGAAAGAATTATAGGCACGAACATAGGAACTTTCTGACGAGGTAGATGAGTAAATTCAAACAAAGCTGTGTTCTGTGCCTACGAGCGTATGCTTTCCGGAGGGGCCCGTCTCAGCTAACTGGCTCGGTGATTCCGAGCCAGTGGATCTTTGCCTCGGCCTGATCCTCTCGGAGTCAACGCTCTTCGCTTCGAACTTGTTGTTTTAGAAGGTTCGGAGCGATACGTTTTATTCATAGACTGATTCCCAAAAGGTTTAGAGTTAAGTTGCCTTGTAACCTGCACCACGAAAATAGCCTGTTCTTCAGAATCAGCCATGCTAATCCATTAAAGTTGATGGGTATTATCACTCTGAAACTCGTGCTCAAAAGCTGATTCAAGCTTTTCTAAATCATTCTTTAAAAAATCGTTCATCTTTTGTTCGATCATTTCAACAATACTGCTTTCATCTAACTCATCTTGATAGCCATTAGGAAGAATTTCTTTTGAATAAATTGGTGCATATTCAGTATTTAGTCGGTCTTTTGCAATGTTAAACAACTCAGGGTACTTTATCGCCACTTGATGGAGCTTTTCTCTAAGTGCAGGTTCACCTGGACCTATAATGCATTTTAATAGAAGTTGGTTTGGTCTGTTCTGAAACTCAAAGAGCACGATTCGCTTACTTGGCGTCCAATTAGATCCTGAGTGTTCGATAATCGAATCCAATCGCTCTGATGTAAATCGTATAAATGTTTTAATGGAATGATCCAGGATTAAGTTCTTTTCACCTTTAATATCATTTGGAAGTTTGGTTGCTATCTCAGACTGTATATCGGGTTTATATTTGTATATGAGGTCTAAGGCTTTTTTATGTTTTGCATAAATCTTCTTACATATCTGCTCTAACTCCTCATCTCCCACAATGTGCCTCCTCAACATTTCTATGTATTGTGTCAGAAAATCACGTGACCGTTCATTCAAATTTGATTCTCGATGACTCGTGCCTTCTTCAATGAGTTTAATAATCGTAGAGTAATCCACGTTAACCCAACGTTCAGAGTGACTGGCACTATCACCGAATGGAGTTAAGTAGACATAGACAGCCATGTAATCACGGTAGTGGTTATCCACTATCTGTTCGTATTTGTTCAATTGATGGTTAGACTCCTGACTCCATATCTTGTTTTCAATAACGATGACGAGCTGTTCCTTCTCTGAAACTAAAAGAATATCAATGTTCTTCCATTCTCGTTTAACTACGAGATCCGTATAATCAACTAAAGCTATATGCAAGCACTTTTTATGATCAACTTCGTCATCATGGATACGCTGTATAACCATGTTGACTAAGTCTCTCACGATGAAATCATCCATCCCGTGAGATTCATTTGGATCTAATAGCCAAGCAAGAACGTTGCTATGTCGGATCTCCTGATTTACAACTCCAAGCACTTCAAACAAGTTAAATGCAGATGCTTTCGTTTCAATTTGATGAAGAGCTTCTGTATCGAGTAAAAAGTCATTTAGCGAAGTAAGCTCTTTCTCCATATTAATACACCCCTCCTCTTCCATTGAAAAAACCGCTGTCCTGAACAAGTAAGCTTACAACAGTCGGACAACGGTTCATTGTTTATCGGTTTCTTTTACATTGGTAAGTATTAAAAATGAGAAAACAAACGATTGCAATACGCTTAGTTGAGATCTACCTTTTATCGTCTCCTCACTTTACCATCGGGCAACGAATGGACACATACGATCAACTTTAGCTCCTGCAATGCTTCCCCTAGCCAACCGCCCTTCCTTATCGAAGTTCATTATCCAACGGCAGAACTTGTTCATCCAATACTTTTTGCCATTCTCGTTTCATCATTTGAGGGTACTTGAATGGTTTGATTTCGGGATGCTCCGCTTTAAAGGCTTCGTAATCCTTACTTTCAATGATGCTTTTCATATTTGGAATTGCTTCCATGCCGATCATGTACTGGACAGCTGAGGCATGTAGTTCGTAGCTTGAAACACACCAATATTCACTAAACCCTTCAATGATATGCTCTTTTCTATCAGTAAAAAATCGCCGCTTTAAGGCAAAGATATCCTCTTCCTCATCCACTTCTTTCTTATCGATTGCATTTAAAATCTCGTGATACAAGCTTTTCACAATTTCAGCTTTATTTAATTTCTGCAAAGCTTTTTCGATTTCGTCGCGAACTGCCGGATTGTTTGCTTCATACGTTCCTAACAATTGATCAATATAGCTTGAATCAATGTCATATAATTTGGTTGTCGCCTCACTGAAAAATTCGATTCCAGAGAAATCGTCTGATCCCTCGGGGTTATCTCCTTCGGCGGTTTGGACGAGCGATCCTTTCACCGTTTCATAAACCCCGACTTCTTCTTTTAGGAGGCTTACTTGTTCTTGTAATGTATTCGAGGCATCGAAGTCCATATTGTAACTGTCATAGGTGACTAAAGCCTCGTACGCGTTGTTGAGCTCCTGAAAAGCTTTGACGTAATCAACTCGCGTTTCCACCGACTTTTGCTCATCAACTTCGCCTTCTTCTTCAATGATCGATTCCAGCTGTTTATGAGCTTTCTTAAATCGCTTCTTAACGTTCTCATAGCTTGGGTAAATTAAGCCGGATTCTTCTTTCACTTCTGAATATAGCTTTGTTGCTTTCGCTACGTTTTCTTCCATCGTAAAGGGCTTACGGAAAGTAATAATAAGGCCTTTTGTTTTTTCCGGATACGTGCGGTTTGTCCGGGAAAACGCCTGAATTAAACCAGCGTATTCAAGGTTACGGTCAACGAACAGCGTTTGAATCGTTGGCGCATCAAAGCCTGTTAAGAGACGATCCACCACAATGACAAGGTCGATTTGCCGCCCGGGCTGTTTGAATTCAGCCCGTTTTCTAGCCAGACGATTATTAATATCGCCGTTATATCGTTCAATATCTTGTAACGACCAGGCTGTTTTGTAGTACTCGTTATAATCATCGATGATCGCCTGCATCTCTTGCTGCTGCTCGATGGCGTTCTCCATATTCTCGTCGAGAGAGTACGTAATTGCGATACGCGGAAAATCTGGATCATCCATCGACCGCCCCTCTCGGATAGGACGCCCCGGATAGACGTGATTCATCCAATTCTCGTCTTTCGTCATTACTTTAATAGCATGATAGTATCGTTTTGCCATATCAATAGAGCTGGTCGTAAGAATGGCCGATTTCGTCGGCTTCCCATTTTTAAAATCAAATTTTGTATACGCATTATCCGGACGCAGAATCTTTTTTATAACTTTATCAATGTGCTCATCTTGCTCAAACATTGACCTGTCGATATACGACTCTTTTTCGACACCGCTCATCTCGTCAATCTTCACATTGATTGCCTCGTCCTCCGCGTTCGCGTATTGGGAACTCCTCAACTTATGAAAGATCATATTATCTAATGAGGTTGGTTCGATGGTTGTTTCATGCTCCATTTGGAAACCAAGTACGGACCCATCTTCTAACGCGTTTTTAATCGTGTATGTATGAAGGACTTCTCCGTACTGATCAAATGTCGTTCTCGCCAATTTTCCCTTTGCCTGTTTTTTATTATCATCAAAGATCGGCGTCCCTGTGAATCCGAACCATGTAGAGCTTTGGAAAAAAGCCTTTATTTCTTCCATGTTTTCTGCGCTTATTGCACGGTGGCATTCGTCCACAACGAAGACAATGTGCTGTCCCATCAGCTTCTCGTAGCGATTAGTCCCTTTAATTTCTTCCTGTTTCTTCGCATACTTTAACGCTGAATCAAGTTTTTGACGGGTCGTAATAATGACAACATTTGAATTGGCATCGGCAAGGAGCGTTTTACTTAACTCTTTAGCACTTCCCGTTCCAACAATTAAGCTGTTCGCCGGAGTATTTCCAGACGAGATGCCCGTATTAAATTCCGATGCGAACTTTGTAAACTCACTCGTTGTCTGGTTATCCAAGTCTTTACGGTCTACGAGCATGATCGTGCGGTCAATGCCTGACTTCTTCGCCAACAGTTTCGTTGACACAAAGCTCGTCAGCGTTTTCCCGGAGCCTGTCGCGTGCCACACGTAGCCTGACTTGTGCTTATTCGCTGCGGTAAATAAGGCTTCAATGGCATGGATCTGATAAGGATGAAGTACCATCAGCGTTTTGTTGTCCTGATCTTCACTGACGATCGTATAGTTGGCAATGAGCCGGTGAGCATCCGGAATGTTTAGTGCCTGTTTACAAAACTCATACAGGTTCTCCACTTTCTTATTATCTTTCGAACGCCAGCTGAACATGAACTTACGGTGCAAGTTCTTTGGCATCGCATTGGCAAAGTAGCGAGTCGTCTGTTCATTCGAGACGACAAACAGCTGCAGCGTGGCGAAGATATTGCTTCGAAACACACCTTCTTCTGCATATTTCTTAATTTGATTAAAAGCTTGGTACACGCCGTCCTTCGCCGTGACCTTTTTCAACTCAATCTGTACGATCGGGAGTCCGTTAATGAGAAGCGTCACGTCAAAACGACGATCTCGCCCTTCACTGGTCGCACGTTGTTTGGCAACTTGGTGAACGACTTCATAACTCGAGATCCCACCACCAATATCCTGATTAGAATAGAGCACGAGGGATACAAACCCTTCATGGCTGTCTTCCCGCTCAATCGTAATCCGGGCGATACCGTTCTCGCCTTTTAACCACTTGGCTGCATCAAACGGCGTCTGCGTCCGAAAAAGCAGCTCTGTTTTAATCGCGTCAAATTCCTTATCTGTTAAAGGCGTTTCACCAAGTTCAGCCAGGTTATTCTGCGTAATTTTTTGGCGGAGGTTTTTCCATAAGTCCGCCTCTGATTTCAAATCCTCACGAAACGTCCACTGGTTATACCCCTCCCCCAAGACTTGAATCAGATGGTTCTCGATTTCAGCCTCTGAACGATGAGACAGACTCTTCACATGATCACCTCCTAGACAAACATTTTTTGCAAGAATCCTTTTTTGGTTTCTTGTAACAATTCGAGTTCTTTTTCGTGGATGGCAATTGAATCATCAAGGTTTTTGAAGAATTCACCGATTTTTTGTTGTTCTTGAAATGTTGGAATATGTATCTTCATTTTAGCTAGTTGTTTCCCTGATATTTCTGTAAAAGTTGACCCAGCGCCATTTATTTCTCCATATTTCTTAAGTTTATTTGACATTGAATATATAAAATAACTATCGAGTATTCCCTTTTTAGGTACAATCGATTGAAAACCTTGATTGGTTGAAGCGGGATCGGCCAAAATAGCTGTATTTCCTATCCCTGCTCTAGATGTGAATAAAACCGTTCCGACGGGCAAAAGTTTAGCTGAACTTTTTTCTAAGCCTATATTCGTTATCTTTTTACGGCTCGTTCTCACAAATCGTTGTTTTCCTATTTCAGCAGGTGAAAACCAATTAACATCACCATTCCAATATTCATCTATAGTTGTATCAGGAGTGCCACCACCAACAATATCAGCAACATCCCCAAACATTAATAAAGCCCATTCCTCACTAAACCCATCAAACCGAACCTCCGGCACACGTTCGCCATCCTTCGGAAACATCTTCTGCAAAAAGCCTTGTTTGGTTTCTTTTAATAATGTGATGTGTTGTTGCTGAAGGGCGATGCGGTCGTCGAGATTCTTGAAGAAGTCGCCGATTTTTTGTTGTTCTTCATAATCTTTAGGCCCGTTATAACTATACTGATTCAATTCATCTCTATTGATTTTTGGCATTCCAGTTCTTCTAGATACCGATACAGAATACTTATAAAAATCAGATGTTTGTATAATTGTATACAAATATAATTGACTAATTCCATTTTTCGTATTTAATACATACGTATCAGCACTAGCTAAACCTTCAAAAACAGCAAGATTAAACTTCGCTAACTGAGGATTTATTTTTCCATAAAGTATATCACCGGCATTAAAATGAAATTTACCACTAATTAAATTATCCTCTTCCACAGTTTTAACATTGTTGTATAGTCTTCCAGAATAAGATTCTATATTCCCTGGTCCTACATGCATTAAATTATCAAAATCACCCGATTTTGGATCAACCATGTTGGTTGACATGTTCACCGTTTCGCACCATTTATAATTAATCCATTCACTACTAAACCCATCAAATCGAATCTCAGGCACCAGCTTATTTGTCATAACCAAACACCTCTAATGCTCCTTGAATCCACTCTGCATCTTCTTCGCTGTGTTGCAGAGAAGAAATGTTCTCAAATAGGCTTTTTTGCAGTGCCTGTTTTTTCTCTTGAATCTTTTTCATTTCAGTTCCTACAGCTTTCAAATCGACAGGCTCTTCTTCTTCAAATGTATCGACGTAGCGTGGAATATTCAGGTTATAATCGTTCTCCTTAATTTCTTCAAACGTCGCAAGATGCGCGTATTTCTCAACGGCTTCACGCTTGTTATACGTATCCACGACCTTCTCAATGTTCTCTTTGGAGAGCTTATTCTGATTCTTGCCTTTAATAAACTCACGGCTCGCATCAATGAATAATACATCCCGGGTGCTTCGGTTCTTCTTCAGGATCAAGACCGTTGTTGGAATCGATGTTCCAAAGAACAGGTTTGGTGGCATGCCAATGACTGCATAAATGCTGCCGTCTTCCAACAACTTCTGCCGGATCGTACCTTCCGCAGCTCCTCTGAAGAGAATCCCGTGTGGCAAAACAATTGCCATGGTTCCAGTCTCTTTTAAGTGATAGTAGCCATGCAGTACAAAGGCAAAATCTGCTTTCGATTTCGGAGCAAGCTTACCGTAGCGGTTAAACCGTGAATCATCGAGAAACGTATCATCCGCCGACCACTTCGCTGAGTATGGTGGGTTCATGACAACTGAATCGAACGTATACGGTTCATCGGTTGGCCAGTCCTTATTGAGCGTATCCCCATTTCGCACACGCATTTCTTCCGGATCAACGCCATGGAGGATGAGGTTCATCTTCGCCAGGTTGAACGTCGTTGTGTTGAGTTCCTGGCCATGGTACTTCACCTTATCCGGGTGGTTGAGATAGTTTCGTACATTCAGCATCAACGATCCTGATCCCATCGTCGGGTCAAAGACACTGAACCACTTCTTGTCTTCCTGACCAATCGCCACAATTTGCGACATCATATCCGATACCATATGCGGGGTATAGAACTCGCCGGCTTTCTTTCCAGCTTCAGAAGCAAACTGACCGATCAGATACTCATAAGCATCCCCAATGACGTCACCCTCATAGCCAATGAGATCAACATCATTTAGCTTTTTAATCACATCGGTCACGGTGACATTTCGTTGCTGATCATCTGACCCCAGCTTCTTCGACTGCAGATCCACGTCATCAAACAACCCACTGAACGCATCATACTTCGTGGATAGCTGAATAAACGCTTTGTTCAGATCATTTAACTGAAACACATTCTTCATCGCTTGTTCTGAAAGTACGTTGAACAAGTAGCGAGGTTCGATATCGTACCCTAGCGTATCTACTACTGTCGCCACCAGATCTTCGCGCGTATCGTCATCCGTTAATAGCTCTTGATATAATTCCGTTTGTTTTTCAGGTGTATCATATGTATCCAGTGATTCATCTGCCAGTTCGACTACTTTTAACAAAAGTTTGTCGGATAAATACTTGTAAAAGATCAGTCCCAATAAATAGTTTTTGTACTCTGATGCATCCATTTTACTGCGAAGATTATCCGCAGCACTAAATAGCTTTGAATTTAACTCTGCTCCCATTTCTAAACACTCCTTCAATGAATTCACACAACTATTTTAACACGTTTACGTAAATGAATTGCTACTCATAGGCATTTTGAGATACGACCCGATTTATAATCATTCTGCGATTTAAATCATCGAATCATAGTTACTATTAACTGCCTTTGTTAAGCTTAACCGTTGAAGTGACGGATAAAACAACTCACTCTCCTAATGAAGCATGGTAAGTTCAAATTTCGCTAATGTTCATATGAACGAGATAGTTATTGTCTCCGATAAAAATGAAAAAGCAGCATGCCGCCTCCTGGTGACATGCTGCTTTATTCATATTTGATTTGCTGTAAGCGCTGTTGTACCAAAACCGAACTATACCGGCTGCTCCGCCTGTTCAAACTGCTTCAGCAGTGCCCGCACTTCATCTGTTGATTTCGTCTGCATCAGTTCGTTTCGAAGTGCGCTGGCGCCTCGAAATCCTTTTACGTATATCTTGAAAAAGCGGTGCAGCTTCGTGATCGGGCGGGGCACTTGCTCTGCGTAATAGTCCTGAAGGTCGAGCTGCAGCTTCAGCAGATCCAAATACTCCTGGCTGCTGTGCTCTCTTTTCTCTTTTTCAAAAGCGAACGGGTTTTTGAATATTCCTCTCCCGATCATAATGCCGTCTACTCCGTATTTGTCAGCAAGCTCAAGACCGACCTGCCGATCGGGAATGTCTCCGTTGATGGTAAGCAAGGTCTCCGGGGCGATCTCATCCCGCAGCTTGGTGATTTCTGGAATCAGCTCCCAGTGGGCATCCACTGCGCTCATTTCCTGCCTCGTGCGAAGATGAATAGAGAGGTTTGCCACATTTTGCTTGAGAATGTGCGTAAGCCATCCCTTCCACTCCTCCACTTCTGTAAAGCCGAGACGGGTCTTCACGCTTACCGGCAGCCCACCGGCTTTTGCCGCTTGAACGAGCTCTGCTGCGACATCCGGCCGGCGGATCAGACCGCTGCCTTTTCCGCTTGATGCCACATTCGGCACGGGACAGCCCATATTAATGTCGATCCCCTTAAAGCCCATTTCCGCCATCCCTACGCTCATTTGCTGGAAATACTCAGGCTTGTCTCCCCAGATATGGGCTACCATCGGCTGCTCATCTTCCGTAAATAACAGACGCCCGCGCACGCTGTCTCTTCCCTCTGTATGGCAGTAGCTGTCTGAATTCGTGAACTCGGTAAAAAAGACGTCGGGACGCGCAGCTTTACTGACGACGTGCCGAAACACGACATCCGTCACATCTTCCATCGGTGCTAATACAAAAAACGGCCGCGGCAGGTCGCGCCAGAAATTCTCTTTCACAATCAATCAACTCCACTTACTATAAATATCATAAAAGAAATTCGACTTTTTCTCATTTTATCAAGCTAGCTGGATGTTAACAATGCAACGCACTCCACATGCGTCGTATGCGGAAACATATCAACCGGCTGGACTTCTTTTGTTTCGTATCCTTTTTCTGCGAGGATGCTCAGATCGCGGGCAAGGGTCGCCGGGTTGCAGGAAACGTAGACGATTCGCTCCGGTGCGAGCTCGGTCATCGTGGTGAGAAGCGATTCGTCACAGCCTTTTCGAGGCGGGTCGACGACGATAACGTCGCCACGGATTCCCTGCGCCTGCCACCAGGGCATGATGCTTTCTGCTTCACCGACGAAGAAATCAGCGTTCTCAATATGGTTAATTTCCGCGTTTCGCTTCGCGTCATCGACGGCATCCGGAACGATTTCCACCCCGTATACGCGTCGCGCTCGGCCTGCAAGAAACAAGCTGATCGTGCCGATTCCGCAGTAGGCGTCCATCACCGTTTCCGTTCCGGTTAAAGCTGCATACTCCAGCGCCTTCCCGTAGAGCACATCGGTCTGCTCCGGGTTTACCTGATAAAAGGAGCGGGCGGAAATAGCAAAGCGAACACCGTTGATTTCATCGTGAATGACGCTTTCTCCCCAAACGACGTTCGTTTCGTCGCCAAAAATAACGTTCGTCCGCTTCGGATTCACGTTGTGCATGATCGACTTCAGGTTCGGGAAGGTGTCGCGCAGCTTGTCGGCCAGCTGTTTTTTATTCGGAAGCCCCTTATCTTTCGTGATCAGCACGATCATCAGTTCATCCGTCGTTTTGGCGTGCCGGATAACAACGTGGCGAAGCTGTCCTTTATGTTTTTGCGGATCATAGGCGCGAATGCCAAGTTCCGACGCTGCTGCTTTCACGAGATTCATCGTGCGATCTGCGTCCGGATGCTGAATCAGACACTCGTCGGTATCGACGATGTCCTTACTGCGCTCAGCATAAAAGCCGCTTACGATCTGCCCCTTTTGCTCGCCGATTGGAATTTGTGATTTATTCCGGTAGCGCCACGGATCCGCCATCCCTAGCGTTTCATGCACTGGAACGTCTGTTAATCCGCCGATCCGGGCAAGTGCTTCTTTAACGACATTCTGTTTATACGCAAGCTGGCCGCTGTACGTGAGATGCTGCAGCTGACAGCCTCCGCATCGTTTGAACACCGGACATGGAGGTTCCGTTCGATCGCTGCTCGTTTCATGCAGCGTCAGAAGTCTGCCAAATGCAAAGTTCTTTTTCATCTGAACGATTTTAATGTCGGCTTCTTCCCGGGGAAGTGCGCCTTTAATGAATACCGGAAAACCGTCTATTTTTGCGACCCCGGCTCCGTCGTGCGTTAAATCCTCGACTAACACCCGGTACTGTTCGTTTTTTTTCACTGGTGCCTGCTGTTTCATGTACGTACGTCCTTTCTCTTTTCAGCTTACCCGATTGTAACACATTCCGGCTGTTTGAAAACGGACTTGAAGCTGGTATGATAGGTTAGGACAATCATGCATACAGAAAATTAGAGGTGGAATCATGGCTACGTTAAAACGAAACGATCCCTGCCCATGCGGCAGCGGAAAAAAATACAAAAAGTGCTGCTTAAAAAAGCTGGAAACAAAGTCTAAATTCGATATGGCAGATGTGCGCGCATTTAATGAACTGCTTCCGAAGCTGTTTGACTACAGCAAGGCATTTGATGATCAAATTAAAACCGAGTACGACAAAAAAACTGCTGCGTTTGAATCATTGGCCGTACCGGATGCCCGCGCCTTCTCCCAGCTCCTCTTTCACTGGATGCTGTTTAACTGGAAACTCAAGGATAAAACGATTCTGGAGCGGTTTGTCGATGAGCATCACGACAGCTATACGCCCGCATTCCAGGAGTTCCTTGGGGCGTGGCAAAAGCTTGAGCCGAGCCTGTTTGAAGTCGTTCACGCAGACAGCGAATATATCGCGCTGAAAAACGTCTGGACGGATAAGTCGCAGACGATTCAAAAGACGCCTTCCTCGCAGACGATCGAAGGCGGTTCCTATGTGATCGGCTACCTTTATCCGACTCCCGACGGACCGGCTCTCGGCAGCGATGCTGTTGAACTCCCGTCGAAGCTTGCCGAAGCATTTCTGAATGAATGTACCCGGGTGGAGATAACCAAACAGAAGCATTTTACGAAGCAGTTTGATCAGCTGCTGCAGCTGCTTGGTGCTGTCTTGGAAACCGGACCCGTCTTCGATAAACAGGAGGCTTATGAAACGATCCTGTCTGAGCTGTCTGCTCGAAAGCGTGTCCGTGCAGCCTCTGCATCCATGCTGCGCCGCTTTCTTTATCAGAAAGCACCCCGCATTACGAAACCAGCAGCCTATGCAGCCTCTCTGCACTATTGGGCTGCAAGAGAACTCCCGGATGAGGAGCCTCTTTCCCAGCAGGCCTGCGCGGAGCAGTATGGTGTCTCGAAAAGCACAATCTCTGCAAAGGTCAAGCAGCTCACTGCCTTTGAGCAATCTTAATGGAAAACGAAAAACCAGATTAAATCAACAAAGCCGGCGATCTATTCCAGATCACCGGCTTTTCTCATGTCGCTTTTTAACATCGGCAGAGTACATTTTTCTCTCATTCATCTACTTTTCTCAGGCACTTGTTTCCTGTTCCTGCTTCCAGTCAAGCAGCGCTTCCGCTGTGAAGAGGTCGGTAATCAGCACGTTGCAGTAGCCTCCCTGAAGCGAGCCGATAATAGCATCCAGCTTCTGAAGCCCGCCGGCTGCCAGCACAGCGTATTCCTTTTCCTTCAGTTCATCAAGTTCGATGCCGATCGTCCGGTTATTCAAATCTTCATCGCAGAGCTTCCCGTTAATATCAAACATGCGTGAACAGATATCTCCGACCGCCTGTTTTTCCTTCAGCACCTTCATATCATCATCGGTCAGGTAATCGGCTTTATACAAGGCGGAATCCTCATAGCGCATGCCCACCGTAAAGACAGCGATGTTCGCTTTTTTACCGAGATCGAGCACATGACGAATGTGCCGGTCGGAGACGATCGCCTGCTTCACTACCATATGGTCGACGATCGCTGGCAGCGGCAGAAAATACGGCGACGTATGAAACGCCCGTCCGAGATAGTGTATGATCTCGGAGGCGTACGTATTGGCTTCCGAATAGCTGACTCCGCCATTCAGCTGCGTCACAATCACATCGTGCACGCTTTTCTGCTGAAGCTGCCTGGCCACCTCATACATCGTCGAGCCCCACGTTGTTCCGATGATGTCGTGGTCTTTAACGATCTGCTGCAAGTAAGAAGCCGTCTGTCTCCCGATTTCCTCTTTGATAATATGATCGTCGTGAACCGGGGCATCGACGACAATACAGTTCTTCAGTCCGAAATGCTCCTCGATTACCGCTCCAATCTGCTGTAAATCCTGGTAGGGATCTACGATGCGGATTTGCACAATTCCCTTCTCTTTGGCTTCTCGAAGAAGTCTCGACACAGAAGGTCTGGAAATACCAAGCTCTTTCGCCACCGCCTGCTGACTGTAGTCCAGCTGATAATACATTTTCGCTGCTTTGACGACCCGTGATAATTTATCCTTTGTCATGGTCCTTCCCCCTGGAGCCAAACTAACGTTATTCCGTCTATGAACATTATTTCACGCAATTTCGTAAATTGCAATCGCTTTCTCCGAGAATCAGTGTGTTTATTTTACGCAGCTTTATCCATAAAGAAGGCCCCGGAATCTGCTTCACTCCGAGGCCTTACGTTCTACTGATTAATAATCGGATTCGCTCTGTTCCCCTTTTACAATCGCTACACCTGCGCTGGCGCCAATTCGTGTTGCGCCGGCCTCAATCATCGCTTTCGCGTCTTCAAGCGACCGGACTCCGCCAGATGCTTTTACGCCAGCCTGATCTCCGACCGCTCTGCGCATAAGTGCTACATCTTCTACGGTTGCGGAACCCGTCGAGAAGCCGGTGGACGTCTTTACAAAATCCAGTCCTGCCTTCACGGCAATCTTGCAGGCTGCCGTTTTCTCTTCATCTGTCAGCAGGCATGTTTCCAGAATAACCTTCGTCAGCGCTTTTCCCTGCGCTGCTTCCTGAACGGCACGCATGTCCCGTTCTACGAGCTCAAGATTTCCCTGCTTAAGCGCTCCAATATTCAGGACCATATCAATTTCATCTGCTCCGTTTTGAATCGCATTTTCTGTTTCGAAGGCTTTCACTTCCGGTGTATTAGCTCCGAGAGGAAAACCAACAACCGTGCACACTTTTGCTTCAGCGTTCTTTAGCAGTTCCGCTGCCTTTTCAACCCATACAGGCTGAACGCAGACGGATGCAAAGCGGTATTCATCTGCCTCCTGGCAGAGCTTAACGATTTGTTCTTCAACTGTTTCCGGCTTTAATAGCGTGTGGTCGATCATGGATGCAACTGACTGTGTCATCATACATTACCCCTTTTATCGTCAAATTTTAAAAGAACATGCCTGCAATAGATGCATTCAAGAGAGAGGCGAGCATACCTGCAAAAATGGCTTTGACACCGAGCTGGGCAATATCTCCGCGCCGGCTTGGAGCAAGCTTCCCAAGTCCGCCGAGCAGGATCCCCAGTGACGATACGTTTGCGAAACCGCAAAGCGCAAAGCTGATAACGAGAACCGTTTTCGGATCAAGGTTCTCGATTTCCGGTGCAAACGAAGCGTAGGCTACAAATTCGTTCAGAACGAGCTTCTGTCCGATGTAGTTTCCGGCCTGAAATGCTTCAGCCCACGGCACTCCAATCGCAAAGGCGAGCGGTGCGAAAATGACGCCAAAGATATTTTCAAGCGTTAATCCTTCCAGCTGAAATGTCGTAAAGAAATCGAGAACCCAGTTAATACCGGTCTGAACAACGCCGAGACCTCCGTTGACAAGAGCAACAAGAGCGATAAACGCCAGCAGCATCGCTGCGATGTTCAGTGCAAGCTGAAGACCGGTGCTTGCCCCTCTCGCTGCGGCATCGATGACATTATAGGACTCTTTATCATCTTCCATATCGATTTCCTGCTTATCTGACGCTTTCTCCGGCTCTGTCTCCGGCATAATAATTTTAGCCAGAACGAGTCCAGAAGGTGCCGCCATAAAGCTTGCTGCGAGCAGGTATTCGAGTGGTACCCCAAGCTGGGAATACCCGATCAGCACAGAACCGGCTACAGATGCGAGTCCACCGGTCATGACAGCAAAAAGCTCGGAGCGTGTCATCTGCGGCAGGAACGGTTTGACCACGAGCGGTGCTTCCGTCTGGCCGACAAAGATGTTAGCAGAAGCAGACAGCGATTCTGTCCGGCTTGTTCCTAAAAGCCATGCGAGGGCACCGCCGATAATCTTGATAACAAACTGCATGATTCCCAGGTAGTAAAGGATGGAAATCAGTGAAGAAAAGAAAATAATGATCGTAAGTACTTCAAACGCAAAAATCATGCCGACGCCTTCAGCTTCAAATAATCCGCCGAAGAGAAAGTCGATCCCTTCTCCCGTGAAGCCGACGATCGCGTTGACTACTTCCGTGAAGGCAAACAGCGCTTGCTGGCCCACCGTGGAATAAAGCACAATAAATGCAAATAAAATCTGGATGGCTAAACCGCCGAATATCGTCCGTGGATTAATCGCTTTCCGGTTGGATGACAGCAGCAGTGCAATACTGAGCACTGTTACAATTCCGGCAATTCCCCACAAAATGTTCATCTGTGAATCCCCCGTTATGTTAGCGTTTTCTTCTGACTTTGCCACTATACCACTAATCTTGAACATATGTAAATATCACTTTAATCACAAGTTCATTTTTGCTGATCGTGATGTACCCAACCGATCGCCCTTTTTTCTGCCTGTTGTTTACATATGGCGCATACAGGGAATAAGAACAGCAGTCCGTATTCAATCATCAGATGCAGCAGAGGAGGGTTGACTAGATGCCGCTTTCGAAGGAGCAGGAAAAACGAAAAGTCCCGTCCAAAACCCGCGGGGATGAGAAGCGCCAGGAAGAGAATCAGCGGTTTGAACAGCTGCTGGACAAGCTGGAGGATATTACGACGAATGGCCGGTTGAAGGATATGGCGTATCACTTCACTAATACGAGAGAAGTTATCAAAACGAACCTGATTGCAGGTGTAGCACGGGGCGTCGGCCTTACCGTCGGTACCGCGATCTTTATCGGTTTACTGATTTTAATTTTATCTCAGCTCGTTTCAGCTCCGCTTGTCGGCGAATATATTGCAAACCTGCTTGATATTGTCGAAGCAAATCGGGATAATGAATAGTAAGAAGTTCAAATTTTTTGAAATGAGGTGCTACATATGGATTGGTTAGGCATTGGAGTTCTTGTATTAGCAATTGCATTTTTTGTCGCCGTACTGTTCCTGCGTCCGGTGCTCAACAATCTGGCCGCCACGCTATCAAACACGGCCGATACGGTGTCAACGCTGAATAAAAGTCTCGGGGAAATTACGAGTGAGACAACGCTGATTCTTTATAACACGAACGAAACACTCGTGGATGTTAACGAAAAAATCGGCAAGCTGAATCCGCTGTTTGATATCATTCACGACACCGGCGAAGCTGCTCATCACCTGACAGGCACGCTCGCAAGCTATACGTCCGTAAAGCACGACCGTGCAACAGCCGGCATTAACTACATTGATAAAAAGCACCTTGAAGGTATTCTTCGCGGCGCTGCGTTCGTGTATTACCTGCGCCAGATTAAGAAAGAATCGAACAAAGTAGCGGAAGACGTCACATCAGCTTCCTGATCGAACTGACCCTACAGAGCGGCCCGGTGAAACTGCCGGACCGCTCTTTATTTTTGGTTGCTCAAAAAAGCTGTCGCAGGCCAATAGGACTGGACAGCTCTTTCGCTATTCTAATTCCTCCTGCGCGTCATCATCTGCTTTCAGACAGGTGTGTATTCTGTCCGGCACCATCATCGTCACATGCCGGTACAAGTTGGTAATCCGCTCCTGCAATGCTCCCCCATGCTCACCGTCCAGGTTCAGCTCCAGTTTATCTTCAGAGATGATTTCGATGTCCCCGGCCTGTACGTAGAGAACACGATCGTCCTTCAAATGCTCGCCGCGCATGGCAGCCCCTGTGAGGCGGACGACATCCGCCAGGTTCGTCTTCTTGACGATGATTAAATCGAACTTGCCATCGTCCAGATACGCCTGTGGTGCAAGCTTCTCAAATCCCCCGACGGAGTTCGTGTTGGAGACGAGAAAGAGCATAATTTCCCCTTCAAAGGTCTCTCCATCATAGTGAATCGTCACCTGCGTCGGTTTAATTCTCGGCAGCTTCTCAAATCCTTTTACGTAGTACGCCATCTGCCCCATCATCGTTTTCAGGCGGCTTGGCACTTCATATGTAAGCTCGGTTAGGGTACCTGCCCCCGCAATGTTAATAAAATATTTTTCGCCGACGCGGCCGACGTCAATCGCACGCTCTTTCCCCGATACAAGCGTCTCACAGGCTTCCTCTATGTTTTTTGGAATATGAAGCGCCCGTGCAAAATCGTTCGTAGTGCCGCCCGGAAGCAGCCCCAGCTTTGGCCGGTAGTCTTTTTCGGCGATCCCGTTAACGACCTCATGAATGGTCCCGTCGCCGCCTGCTGCAATCACAAAATCAAATTCCCGTTCACACGCAAGCGCAGCAGCTCGGCGGGCGCACCCTTCGCCGGTTGTTGCGTGGGCGGATGCTTCGTATCCTGCTTTTTCCAATGTCTCTAAAATAAACGGCAGATGACGCTTTACTTGTTCCCTGCCGGAAGTAGGATTATAAATCAGCCTGGCTCGTTTCGTCATGGTACCGTCCCCCGTCATCCCCAGTTTTCCAAGTCAGTATACCATAATATGGACGCTTGAAGCATACAAAAAGCAGGCCTTTGTCAACAGCATCGTTTTTGACAAAGGCCTGCTCATGTTCGTATGTCGCTATTCATCCTGTTTTGCAATCCCTCCTTCGCGTAAAAAATCCTTGCTGTGGCTGGATCGATCGCAAAACCCCTTTCCTATGGATATCACAGCTTCTTGCTGTGTAGAGCTCATTTTATACGATAAACTTTTTATTGTAAATATTCAGAATTATTAATTTAATAGGCAAAATCGCTTTATCTCTCATATATACTACTGCATGCTTTTAATTTCTCTCTTTTTCGTTTTGTATTACCCTGACTTACCGGGTTAAAGCGGATATGCCCGACTTGCCTGCCGAGACATACACAGGCTAAGGCGTTCTTGGCTTTGACCCTCACAGACCCGTTGCCATTATGAGCAGCATCATGTTCGTGCGTCGTTCCGTGCTTTCATTTACTCGCAGGTTCCATCGAAAGGAGGTTGGGCACCGTCTCAAATCCTGTTCTGTGATACCATAAACGAAAGAAGGTGAAATGATATGCGATTAATTGTAGTGATGCTTCTCCTGGCAGCGCTCGCTGCTTTGTCAGCGGTAGACTGGAAGACGGTGGAGCTTCCGGGCAGTACCGAAGAAGAGAGAGATCCGCTCGTTTCCGCGGAAGCTGTCGTGTCGGAAAACCAGCTTCACCCGCTCGTGGAAGAGGCGAAAGAGGAATTGCTGCGGCGGGCGGAGGAACAGAACATCCGCCTCGTTATTACAGAAGGGTACCGCTCCCCCGACCGCCAGGATGAACTGTATGCGAGAGGCCGGTCTGCCGACGGAGATATCGTCACCAACGCAGCCGCCTGGGAGTCGTATCATAACTACGGCCTTGCCATTGACTATGCACTCGAAACCGATGATGGACTTGTTTGGGACATCGAAACCGACTTTAACGGAAGCGGCGAACCAGACTGGCTCGAAGTGGCCGCTATCGCCAAAGATATCGGTTTTGAATGGGGCGGTGACTGGGATGGCTTCTCCGATTACCCGCATCTGCAAATGACATTTGGCCTGTCCATCAATGAACTTCAGCGGGCTCGGGAAACTAACTCCGATGAGTAAAGCGCCGCCCCTTCAGCAAAAGATGCGGCGCTCTTTTCTATGTCATATACCGGTGTTCCCGCAGCCGGTGCAGGCTTTCGATATCTTGCTTCAGCTTTTCTCCGTTGTTCGTCTCCCGCACTTTTTTCCGCACGAGCTCCTCATTCACGAGTCGCTTCACCGAGAGAACGTCGGTTTCCTTCGTCAGCACGTCTTCCTTTGAGTTGAAATGCTGGTGGGCGACGAGCTGCATGCCGTACGAATTGTACAAAAGCGTGTATCCTGCAATTCCCGTCGTCGACTGGTACGCCTTTGAGAAGCCGCCGTCGATTACGATCATCTTTCCCTCGGCTTTAATCGGGTCCTCCCCGTCGATTTCCTTCACCGGGGTGTGCCCATTGATGATGCGTCCCTGCTCCGGATCCAGCTCGAACTCCTCCAGCATGCGCCGGCACATGTTCTCATCCTCCCGCAATGAATAATACGGATTCTTCCGCTCCTTGTGTGTCGCCTTGTCCCTAATAAAGTAGCGCTCAAACGTCGTCATCTCCCGCTTGCCGAACAGCGATGAATTTTCACCCGTCCATAAATACCAGATCATATCCGTCGCGAAATCATCCGTCTCCTCCGGACGGGCAAACGAATCGCGTACGTACCGCTCGAACACATCGAGCAGTTCACGCCCGGCGTATACCTTGCCTTCGATATCCATTTCTTTCATGCTGCCGTCTTCTTCCAGCGGAATGCAGCCGTGAATCAGCAGGTTGCCGTTATATTTTAAATACAGACTGCCTTTTTTCATTAGAAAATTCATATGGCGCGTCAGTTTTTCGGAGTGCTGAACGGAGAACAGCAGCTTGTCAATCACCTGCTGCTCCTCATCCAAAAGCGCAGACGGATCATCCGCGTCCACGGTGGCAAAGCAGCCGTTTTCGATCGGATAGGTTTTCCCGTGAATCGTCACTTCATTCTTACCGTAGTCGACACGCTCCAGCAGCAGCCGGTCCTCCATGTGCAGGCATGGACGCCGTTTGATGATGGGACTTTCGAGCTTGAACTGAATGATGGCGATCGCCTGGTGGATTTTCGTGATCTGCAGCTGCTCCTGCTCGCTCAGCTGATCGTCATCGGTCCGCTTCGGACGGAACGGCGGATTATCCCCGTAGTGCTTTTCAGCAAGATTCAACAGCGGCCGCAGGTTAATACCGTAGGCGTCTTCAATGATGTCCAGGTTGTTGTAGCGTGCGCAGATGCGGATAATATTGGCAAGACACACTTTAGAGCCGGCGTAGGCGCCAATCCAGAGCACATCATGGTTCCCCCACTGTATGTCGAGCGAATGGTAGTTAATGAGTGTGTCCATAATTTTATGGGGATCGGGCCCCCGGTCATAAATGTCACCGACGACGTGCAGATGGTCGACGACGAGCCGCTGCGTCGTATAGGCAAGGCCGATAATCAGCTTGTCTGCCTGTCCGAAGGCAATTGTGCGCTCAAGTATCTTTTCGTAATACTCCTTTTTATCTTCGACCTCATCCTTTTTGTACAGCAGCTCTTCGACAATATAGACAAACTGCTGCGGCAGTGCTTTACGGATCTTGGACCGCGTATATTTTGAGGATGAACGTGAAATCAGCCGCAGCATGCGTGCGATCGTTTTCTCATACCACCCCCTGAGCTCCTCCTTGCTCGTGAAGGTGCTTTTGACAAGCTTTATCTTCTCCTCCGGGTAGTAGATGAGCGTCGCAAACTCGTTTATTTCCGCTTCGCTCAGCTCGCCTTTAAACACATCGGCAATCTTCATTTTGACATTGCCCGATCCGTTCCGCAGCACGTGCTGAAACGCCTGGTATTCACCGTGAAGGTCGCTTACAAAATGCTCCGTTCCTTTCGGCAAATCCAAGATCGATTCCAGGTGAATAATCTCCGTCGCCACTTCCTCTTCACTATCATATTTCTTTGCCAGCAGATCCAGATACTTTTCATCCATCCAGAATACCCCCTTTGCCTGTGCAGGTCGTTCCCTGCAGCAGGCTTTTTCTTCGTGACATGCCGGTACTTCCCCTCCATGGTAAAGAGGTTTCAACTTACCTCCAGTTTATAGCAGTTACGCCGGTGGAACTAGTGGAAAAAGGAAAAATTTTCAGAATGGATTGCTGGTGCAGCTCCGACCGCCGCAAGTCTTGCTCGAGCAAGACGTCAAGACGCCTCGCTGCAGTACTTTCGCTAAGCATGCAGGCTGCCGGAGTTTCTTAACCGCAATTGTCCGGTACATCACAGTGTTCATCGGCGCTTCAAGCCTTCTCGATCCTGACGCCCCCCCTCTCTCTCTGCAAATCCTGCAGCAAGCCGACTAACGAATGAAAAAACCGCTCGTTCTCCAAAAAATGAAGAACGAGCGGTTTTGTTTTAGCCCTTGGCCGATACAAAATGAAGCATAAGCGGCCTCTTTACAGAGGGGAATGCATGTTTTTAAGAATGTTCGGTTGTGAGATGTACTCGCGGCTGCTTCAAGTGCCGGACCTGTTTTAAGATACCTGCGTACAGCAGCCTTGCTCCAGCTGCGATAGCCGTTATCACAACCGCAAGCCCGAGCGTTGAAAACGTGATGCCAGTCAGGGAACTGCTGACTGTCGCCAGATAGCCTGCAAAAAAACCAATTTGAAGAGCAGAAACAGCATATGGGAAAATGATTCTCCGGATTCTGCGCTGCACTCGTATCAGCTTCAGCCAATCAATGATCTGAACCGGTATGATCCAAAGGACGACTGCGGCTGAAAATACCGCGAGAGACGTCCAGGAGCTGATCAGCACGTCATTGCCAAGGGCGAGAGACGCCAGCTGGACAATCATCGCCGTACCGCCTGTCACCAGCAGCAGCATAGCGGCTGTACGTATAAAGAAAAGAAGCATTTGCTTCGTCATCACTCGAAAAACACCTTTCGTTTGTCAGTTTTTTTCACGAATGCTTTCGAGTATAACGAAGAATCCTCCCATTTGACAACCCGCTTCAGGACCTCTGCCGCAGAGTCTAAGCGTCGCGTCATGATTGAAGCCGGCCTCAGACAAACATATCGCCTTATATCTTTAAAAGGTAACGCTTTCACTGCTTTCCTCACGTTTGTGAAGAGAGTCCGCCCGCTTTTTCGGACACAGCATGAACGTGGCGCGAGTCTGAATGGCGGCAAGCTTTTATCATGACCGGTCACAATGCAACGTCATTGCCATGTCAGCATCTTCCGCAAACCGTTGTGACGTCACGACATCTGTTCCAGCAGCGCAAATAAGCCGCCCGATCGCTTGATCAGACGGCTTCCTTTTATCGTTTTTCGATTTCTTCTTTTAAGAGCTCGTTTACCAGCTGCGGGTTGGCTTTGCCTTTTGAGGCTTTCATCACTTGTCCGACGAGAAACCCGATGGCTTTGCCTTTACCGTTTTTGTAATCCTCGACAGATTGCTCATTTTGGTCCAGTGCTTCATTGACCATGCCGCGTACGGCACCTTCGTCGCTGATTTGCACCAGTCCTTTTTCTTCAACGATCGCTTCAGCATCTCCGCCGTTTTCAATTAGTTCCTTGAATACTTTCTTTGCAATCTTGGAAGAAATCGTCCCTTTCTCGATCAGGGCAATCATGTCCACGAGTGCTTTCGGCGTGAGCGGCACGTCCTGAATGTCCTTGTCATGCTGATTTAAATAAGCATTCACTTCGCCCATCAGCCAGTTGGACAACGGCTTCGCCGGTCCGCCTAAAGCCAGTCCCTGCTCAAAAAAGTCGCTCATTGCCTTTTGCTGCGTCAACACGCCGGCATCATAAGCAGGCAGATCATACTTCTTCATGTAGCGGTCTTTTCGTGCATCCGGTAGCTCCGGGATTGTCGCTTCCACTCGCTCTTTCCAGTCCTTATCAATATACAAATTAACGAGATCCGGATCCGGGAAGTAGCGGTAGTCGTCCGAGCCTTCCTTCACGCGCATCAGGATCGTTTTCTTCGCCTGTTCATCCCAGCGGCGTGTCTCCTGTAAAATCTCTCCACCGTTCTCTACCTCTTCCCGCTGACGCGTCTCTTCGAATTCGAGACCCTTTTGAACATGGGTAAAGGAATTCAAGTTTTTCAGCTCTGCTTTCGTGCCGAACTTTTCCTGGCCGATTGGGCGAATGGAAATGTTCGCATCGCAGCGGAGAGAGCCCTCCTCCATTTTGCAGTCGGAGACTTCCGTATACTGCATAATGGCTTTCAGCTTCTCCAAATACGCATAGGCTTCTTCCGGAGTGCGGATATCCGGCTCCGATACTATTTCCACGAGTGGGGTGCCTACGCGGTTATAGTCGACAAGCGAGTGTCCTTCTCCATCCAGATGCGTCAGTTTGCCCGCATCTTCTTCCAAGTGAAGGCGCGTAATGCCAATTCGCTTTTTCTCCCCGTTTACCTCAATATCAATCCAGCCGTTCTCTCCGATTGGTTCATCAAACTGAGAAATCTGATACGCTTTCGGGTTGTCCGGATAAAAATAGTTTTTCCGGTCAAATTTGGTCCGCTCTGCGATCTCGCAGTTCAGTGCCATTGATGCCTTCATCGCAAAGTCGACCGCCTGCCTGTTCAATACAGGGAGCACGCCCGGGTGACCGAGGCAGATCGGGCACGTGTGGGTATTTGCAGGTGCACCGAATTCAGTGGAACAGCTGCAAAATATTTTGGAATTCGTTTTCAGCTCAACGTGTACTTCGAGGCCGATTATCGTTTCATAGCTCATGCCTGCGCCCCTCCTTTAAACTGCGGCTTGGCGTTGTGGGACGCCGCTTTCTCATATGCATGGGCAACCTTGTAAACCGTTGCTTCATCAAAATGACGGCCGATGATCTGCAATCCGACCGGCATGTCATCTGACAAGCCGCACGGAATGCTGATTGCCGGTACACCTGCGAGGTTCATTGGAATCGTCAAAATATCGTTTGCATACATCGTCATTGGATCATCTACAGCTTCTCCAATTTTAAATGCTGTTGTCGGAGAGGTCGGCCCAATCACGACATCATACTGAAGGAACAGGTCTTCAAAATCTTCTTTTATCAGCGTACGGACACGCTGTGCTTTTTTGTAGTAAGCGTCGTAGTAACCGGAGCTCAGGGCGAATGTTCCGAGCATGATTCTGCGCTTAACCTCATCCCCGAATCCTTCACTGCGGGACTTTTTGTACGTATCGAGAAGGTTGGCTTCTGTCTGGCGAACGCCGTACCGAATACCGTCGAAGCGTGCCAGGTTTGCGGATGCTTCAGAGGATGCCAGCACATAATAGGCTGCCAGTGCATACTTCGAGTGCGGCAGAGACACTTCCTCGTAGTCGGCTCCCAGCTCCTTTAACAGCCGCAGCGCTTCTTCCACTTTTTCACGGACGCCTTGGTCTACTCCTTCACCGAGATACTCTTTCGGCACCGCAATTTTCATTCCTTTTATATCCCCGGTAAGGCCTGCTAGATAATCCGGGACGTCCATATCGGCGCTTGTTGAATCCCGTTCATCAAATCCTGCAATATGCTGCATGACAAGCGCATTATCCTCAACGGAACGTGTGATAGGACCAATTTGATCCAGGGATGAGGCGAATGCGACAAGACCGAAGCGGGACACCCGCCCATACGTCGGCTTCATGCCGACGACGCCGCAGTAGGCTGCGGGCTCCCGAATAGAACCGCCCGTATCTGAGCCGAGTGAAAACGGCACTTCTCCTGCCGCTACTGCAGCTGCAGAGCCTCCGCTCGATCCGCCTGGAACGTGATCCAGGTTCCATGGATTTCGGCAGAGCTTGTAGCCGGAGTTCTCATTTGAGGATCCCATCGCAAATTCGTCCATATTCAGTTTGCCGACCGTAACGGTTCCAGCATCGCGCAGTTTTTCGACGACGGTAGCGTCGTGAACCGGTTCAAAGTTTTCCAAAATACGGCTTGCACAAGTCGTCACAAGTCCTTTGGTTACGATGTTGTCCTTCACCCCGACCGGCAGGCCGAATAGGGCGTCCTCTGCAGAAATACTGTTTTGCTGAAGCTGCCGATCCAGCTCCTGTGCCCGTTCAATGGCGCGATCTTTATCGAGACGCAAAAAAGCGCCGACTTGGTCATCGACCTCTTCGATTCGGGAAAACGACAGATTCACGAGTGCTTCAACGGACGTCTCCCCGTTATGTAGCTGCTGCTGCAGTTCCTTTAGTGAGTAATCAAATGCTTCCATTCAGCTGGTCCACCTCTCTATTCCAGAATTGACGGTACGCGGATCTGGCCATCCTGCTGATCCGGCGCGTTTTTCAGTGCTTCTTCCCTTGGTAGGGATGGTTTTACCTTGTCATCGCGAAGCACGTTTCGGACATCCAGAACGTGAGATGTCGGCGCTACGTTTTCAGTATCCAACTCATTCAGCTGCTGGGCAGCATCAATGATTTTATCCAGCTGCTCACCGAAATGACGAATTTCTTCGTCCTTCAGCTCGAGTCTCGCAAGCTCTGCGACGTGGCGGATTTGCTCTTCTGTAATTCGCTCCATGTTGCTTCCTCCTCTCCAAACTCTACAATAGTATGATGATATCAAAGAAGCGCCCCCCAGGCAATCGTAAGCGGTCACAGCTGGTGTAAAATGCAAACACCTCCGTTTAAGCAGCCTGGCCAGGTAAATCTGCTGCAAAAAGGGAGCACCAGATCATCCTGGTGCTCCCCGATTATGAGTGATTCATTAGCGGTAGACATGCATAAACGGATCTTCGTCCGGATACTGAATCACGACTGCTTCTCTGCCTTCAACAGAATCAATATAAATATAGATCGGTGCCTGCATTTGGAACGCCTGGCCGACACGGCTGCTGATAAACTGCGTCAGCGCGATAATCTCTGCTTTTCCGTGAGACTGCAGATTGATCTCGACTTTAAATTCATCAAGTGACTGATCCTTGTAGCGGCCCTTGCCTACGATGCCAAGCGGCATATCGAAAAAGTCTTCCAGCTCGTCACGGAAGGACAAAAAGTTTTCGGACAGCTGCGGCTGCTGCTCGCGTGCTTCACTTGACGGGAACACGAGATTCGTCTCGCTGATTGCTTCCCATCCGCCGATCTCTGTTTCGCCTTCACCGACGGTCGCCATCTGTCTGAATTCACCAGGTACGATGGAGCCTCGCGGTTCCTCACGGAAAACGGCAAACGTAATCGGCACGTCGGCAAGCTCCTCCTGGTTCCGGAGCCGTGTCAGCATTTCCTGCGCCTGCTCTTCCGCATAGTCAAGCGCAAATTCTTCATCGACCGGCTCTTCGTGGTTAAATATACCGCCCTCATCGTTCTCTGTGCGGAAGTAGTAGACCGAGCGAACGGAGATGCCGATCACCATGCCGCCTAGCCGGACCCCTTCTTCTTCACTGCCGACATAATAATTCTGCTCTTTGATATTGGAAAGCACGAGCGGATTGCTGCGCATACGCTCTTCCATCACTTCCCAATCCTCCAGATCGTCGGCATTCTCCACGTCGCCTTCATCGCCGAGCGGCGGGTTCAGACCGGCCATTTCATCTATTTCAACGGCTTCATCTGAGGCTTCTTCGTCTTCGACATCTGTATCATTCTCTCCGTCTTCATCTGTCTGCTCCGGCTCAAAGCGGCGAAGCCAGCTGTTGATCAAGTCACTGGAAAGATGCGTTCCTTCTTGAAAAAAGTAGTTCTCCTGATCGTATATTCCACTCGCTATTTCCATCAGTCCAAGCTCAAAGTGCTCAATATCGACACGGTTGTTCATCGCATCTGCTACGCTGCCGCGAGCTTCACTGCGCTGATATGTACCGTCTTCAAGAACATTGCGGTAATAGCTGTCCGGTGAATCAATCGTAGGGGTAATGACATATTCCTGTTCTTCTTCCTCTTCTGTCTCCTCTACGACGATGACCTCCTCCTCCGTCTGGTCAAGAGAAGGCATACATCCGGCAAGCAGAAAAAGAGAGGCCGAACCGGTTAAAAGCAGCTTTTTCTTCATGTTTACTGTCCCACTCCTTGAAGCTCAAAGTTTCCTCTACGCATTTTCTCACAAAGCCGCCCGCTTCGCCAGCCTGCATCGGCTTCTCCGGTGAAAAGAGGGCTTCCGGCTCATAAAGGCGGCAGCTCGCTTCATACGGTCAGCTTCGGCCCAGCGCCTCTGTAAACGCAGATTCATCCAGCACCTGAATGCCGAGCTCTTCGGCCTTGGTGAGCTTTGAACCGGCTTTCTCACCTGCTACGAGAATATCTGTTTTCTTTGTTACGCTGGATGTGACTTTGCCGCCCAGCTGTTCAATTTCCGCTTTTGCTTCGGACCTCGTCATCGTATCCATGGAGCCTGTCAGCACAACGGTTTTGCCTGCGAATACCGAATCAATATCAGACGCTTCCTGAAGCTTGGGACCGTTGTACGTCATGTTGACTCCGAGAGAGGCGAGCTCTGCAATCAGCTCCTGCACTTCCTCCTGCGCAAAATAAGTCACGATCGCATCGGCCATCTTACTGCCGATCTCGTCAACAGCGGTCAATTCTTCCACATCTGCCTGCTGCAGTCGCTCCATCGTCTCAAAATGCATGGCGAGGGTCGCAGCTGCTTTTGAGCCGACAAAGCGGATGCCAAGTCCAAACAGCAGCTTTTCAAGCGAATTTTCTTTTGTCGCTTCGATCGCGCTGAGCAAGTTATCCGCAGATTTTTCCCCCATTCGTTCAAGCTCCAGCAGCTGCTCCCGCTGCAAGCGATAGATATCAGCAACATCTGCTACGAGCTCGTGGCGGAAAAGCTGGGAGATAACCTTTTCCCCAAGTCCGTCAATGTTCATCGCATTACGGGAGACGAAGTGAATCAGCCCTTCCCGGATTTGTGCGGGGCATTTTGGATTGACGCAGCGAAGAGCCACTTCCCCTTCCAACCGGACAAGCTCGCTTTCACACTCCGGACAATGCGTCGGCATATGAAAGTCTTCTTCATCCCCAGTCCGCTCATCTGCCAGTACACGAACGACTTTGGGAATTATGTCACCTGCTTTTTTAATGACGACCCGGTCGCCGATTTTAACGTCCTGCTCGCGAATCAGGTCTTCATTATGAAGGGAAGCCCGCTGTACGGTCGTTCCTGCTACTGAGACAGGATCCAGGATGGCTGTCGGAGTCACGACGCCTGTACGGCCTACGCTCAGCTCAATCGTCCGAAGAGTCGTCACAACTTCTTCCGCGGGAAATTTATATGCCGTTGCCCAGCGTGGGCTTTTGGCTGTAAAACCAAGCTGCTGCTGATCTTCAATCGAATCAACCTTGACGACAATGCCGTCAATTTCATACGGCAGATCTGCCCGTTTTTCAACCCACTTCTCGCAGTAGTCAATCACTTCCTCGATTGAATCGAGTCTCGCTGCTTCCCGATTGGTCTTAAAGCCAAGGTGCTTGACGTACTCAAGTGCTTCATGGTGTGAATCAAAGTCTTTATCCGGGGAACTGCCGATGCCGTAAATAAACATATCAAGATGACGGTCCGCTGCAATTTTCGGGTCCAGCTGACGCAGCGAGCCTGCCGCTGCATTGCGGGGATTGGCAAAAAGCGCCTCGCCCCGTTGGGCTTTTGCTTTATTCAGCCGCTCGAAGGATTTCTTCGGCATAAATGCTTCTCCGCGTACCTCAAGCGTTACCGGTTCTTTCAGCTTGAGCGGGATCGAACCGATCGTGCGGAGGTTATGTGTAATATCCTCACCGGTCTGACCGTCTCCACGGGTTGCCCCGAGTATAAATGAACCCTTTTCGTATTTAAGCGTCACGGCAAGTCCATCAATTTTCAGCTCGCAGCTGTAAACCGGCGTACCACTGATCCCGTCCCGGACCCGCCTGTCAAAATCACGGAGCTCCTCGGCATCAAATGCATTGGACAGCGACATCATCGGAACGTCGTGACGGACCTTGCGGAACTGATCGAGGGGCTCTCCGCCGATTCGTCCGGTCGGGGAATCCTCATGCCTGTGCTCAGGGTGCGCCGCCTCCAGTTCTTCGAGCTCTCTCAGCAGACGGTCGTATTCTTCATCCGGCACTTTCGGCTGATCAAGTACGTAATAATGGTATGCATAATCTTGAAGGACATGCGTCCGTTCATCGATTTCTTTTTTTTTGGACATGCTTTGCCACCTCCGCGGAAAAAATCCTCTGTATCTCAGAAGAGGGCGGCATGTACGGAAAGCCCCGTCATACCGCCTTCTTCAGCTTATTCTTTTGTAATTGGTGCAAACTTTGCAAACAGACGCTTTACGCCTACTTGCGGAAAGGCGATATCAAGCTCGACGTCATCGCCGCTCCCTTTCAAGCTGACGACAGTACCTGTTCCCCACTTTTTATGGGCGGCCTTATCGCCGACGCTCCAGCTGAACGAGGATCCTCCGGTTGCAGCAGGCTGCGGACGGGCCGGTTTTCTCGGCTTAGGCGCCGGCCTGCGGCTCATACCTGAACCGGACCTTGCAGAAGTGCTGCCTCCGCTCCACGGCACTTCAGGAGACGCTCCTTCCCTGTGCAGCAGCTCCTGCGGCAGCTCCTGCAGGAAACGGGACGGCGGATTCATATTCGTGCGTCCGTACAGCGTTCGCATTTTCGCACGGCTGATATAGAGCCGCTCCTCAGCTCTTGTGATCCCGACGTAAGCGAGACGGCGTTCTTCTTCCATTTCCATTTCTTCCATGAGAGACCGGCTGTGAGGGAACACACCTTCTTCAAGTCCAATAAGAAAAACGACTGGAAATTCGAGTCCTTTTGCTGAGTGCAGCGTCATAAGCAGCGACTTATCCTCCGACTTTTCCTCGTCGTTATCGACTTGATCAATGTCAGCTATAAGCGCAAGATCAGTTAGAAAGGCCGTCAGCGTTTTATCATCGCTCGCTTCTTCAAACTCTTTGGCAACCGTTAAAAATTCATCAATGTTTTCCAATCGAGCCTCTGATTCCAGGCTTTTATCCTGTTTCAGCATATCCCGGTAGCCTGTTTTTTCAAGCATCTCTTCAACAAGCTCCATCACCGGCAGGTATTCCTGCATTTCCACCCAGCCGCGCAGCTGTGCCGCAAATTCGCGAAGCGTCTTCACCGCACGGGCGCTGAGACCTGCCTGATCAACTTCCTGAACAGCCTGATAAAGCGAGAGATCATGATAAGCCGCGTAGCCTGCCAGCTTATCGACGGAAGCAGCGCCGATGCCGCGCTTCGGAACGTTGACGATCCTGCGGAAGCTGATGTCATCGTCCGGATTCGAAATCAAACGGAGATAGGCCAGCAGATCTTTAATTTCCTTTCTATCATAGAACTTTGTGCCGCCAACGATGGTATAGGACATGCTCGATTTGACGAGCAGTTCCTCCATCACCCGGGACTGAGCATTCGTACGATAGAGTACGGCAATCTCCGACGGCTTGTATTTGCCGGAATCAATATAGTCCTTCATCAATCCGACGACGTAGCGTGCTTCTGCATGCTCGTTATCGGCTTCGTACAGCGTGATTTTTTCTCCGTCAACGTTTTCAGTCCACAGGTTCTTTTTCTTTCTGTTCGGATTCCGCTCAATTACCGCATTAGCCGCATTCAGGATCCGCTTCGTTGACCGGTAGTTCTGCTCCAGCATAACGACCTTGGCATCGTCATAGTCCTTCTCAAACGAAAGAATGTTTTGGATATCTGCTCCGCGCCAGCGGTAGATGGACTGATCTGAATCCCCGACGACACACAGGTTTTTATGCCGGTCTGCAATCAGCTTGACGAGCTTATACTGCGCACGGTTCGTATCCTGATACTCATCCACCATGACATAGCGAAATCGGCGCTGGTAGTATTCAAGCACTTCCGGCACCTGCTCAAATAAGCGGATCGTCACCATAATCAAATCATCAAAATCGAGCGACTGATTCTTTTTTAATTCCTTTTCGTACCGTTTATACACCTCATACACGGTCTCTTCATAAAAGCCGTTTGCCTGCTTTCCAAACTGCTCGGCTGTTTTCAGCTCGTTCTTCGCGCTGCTGATGGAGCCGAGCATAGCACGATGATCAAATTTTTTCGGATCGAGATTAAGTTCTTTAATGATCCGCTTTAACACGGTCTGCTGATCTCCGGAGTCGAGAATCGTAAAGTTCCGATTGTAGCCGATCCGGTCAATATCTCTGCGCAAGATTCGGACACACATCGAGTGAAAGGTCGAGATCCACATTTCCTCTGCACCGCCGCCGATAATCGAAGCCACCCGGTCTTTCATTTCTCTCGCCGCTTTATTCGTGAACGTGATCGCGAGAATCGACCAGTTCGGAATACCCTTTTCACTGATCAGATAAGCGATGCGATGTGTCAGTACTCTTGTTTTCCCGCTTCCTGCTCCGGCCATGATCAGAAGCGGTCCTTCATGATGCCGGACAGCTTCCTGCTGTTCCGGATTTAATCCTGTCAATAATGCATGTGTCATGCTGCCACCACCCAAACATTTGTTCTATTGTTTATCATACGCTACGTGTTCCGTTTTGTATATGCTTTGACAGCAGCGACCGTTTTCAACGCTGTTCTGAAATCGTCATAAATAACGTTGCCGACAACAACAACGTCTGCTAATGCACCCATTTCAGATGCCTGCTCCGGGGAAGCGATTCCGCCTCCGTAGAACAGACGGGCACGGTCCAGCACGGCTGCCGCCTGTCGCACAAGTTCCGGATCGCCGTATGTGCCGCTGTATTCAAGATAAAATATCGGCATCTGAAAAAGCTTGTCGGTCATCCTGGCATATGCAACAACATCCTCTGCGTCCAGCGAGGTATCTGCTTCGGTCCGCTGCGCCACCTTCGCCTCGGGGTTCAGCACACAGTATCCTTCCGCGATCAGTTCCTCTTCGCCGATCAAATGGCCGAATTCCTTCAGTGCGCGATGATGCAGCCCTGTGACCCACGTAACAGACTGCGCGTTTAACACAGACGGAACGAGATAATAATCGAATCCCGGGACGAGGCTCTCCATTCCGCTCACTTCCAGCACACATGAAACGCTGAAGCGGCGGATACGCATCAGCAGATCCAGCGTGTTGTCTTCTGTCACTCCATCGGTTCCGCCTACAATGACAGCGTCTGTTCCTGATTCACAGAGCTCCTCCAGCTGATCGTCGCTGATCTCTTTTGCCGGATCCAGCTTAAAAACGTGCTCCCAATCCTCTAATTGTTTCATGGTCATCGATGCTCCTACGTATAAATTGATCTGCCGGGCAGACCGTCTGTTATGTAGTATATCAAAAATTGGAGCATGCCTCGATTATTAATCAGCCGCCATTGCACCAAAAACGAAAAACAGGTGCAAGGGACCACTTTTCCCCCATGCCGCCACGGCAGCAGACCGCCGCTGCAGAGAAGCCTGCCGGTTCCGGTGCCATGACGAGGATGCTTCTTATCCGCACAAAACCGCCTCAAGCACAGGCTAGAGACGGTTCTGGTCTTCTTATATAGTTGTAAACATGTTATCCGCGCTCGTGCTGTCCTTCTGGAGCGTGCACTCGGTCCAGCGTGAATTTGTAGCCGTCATTTCCGTAGTTAATGCAGCGCTTCACTCTGGAAATCGTTGCCGTACTGGCACCGGTCTGATGTTCAATCCGCTGATACGTATCTCCATCCATCAGCATTCGGGCGACCTCCAGCCGTTGGGCAAGGGACTGAATCTCATTCATCGTGCATAAATCATCAAAAAACTGATAGCACTCTTCCCGGTCTTTCAAGCTTAAAATAGCGTCAAACAGCTGATCCAGCTCTTTTCCGCGCAGTTTATCAATCTGCATAGTGACCGCTCACCTCTTTCTCGTAATTCCAGGCAGCCAGGGAAAATCTTTCCTGTCCAAGCAAAAGAGCTCCTTCGTCTGTAACTCCCGGTTCCTGATTGAGAAGGGAATGACGTACCCTTGTACTTTACTAGTTTACCGCATAAGAGCAGGAAAGAGTACCCTTTTCTTCTTTACATCCACAATTCCCTTTTGGGTGATACGTACAAACGGCAAATGTGTAGCGGAGAAAAACAGCAGACTGTAAACTGGATCACCAAACGGATAGCCGTGTTCAGCGAGCTTTTCACGTAAATGCTGCTCTTGATTGAGCAGTCCTTCCTCCAGCTTCAGGCTTGCAAACATACCGCCGATCGGCAAGTCTACGGCTGCACTGACCGATCTGTCCTCCTCCATCAATACGATGCCGCCTTTTCGCCGCTTCAGCTCCGCGAATGCTTCCCGCATCCCCTGCTTACTGCGGCCGATCAACATGATATCACCGGTCGTGGAAAAGCTGGACGCAAAGCCATAAATGCTTTTTGCAAACCCTTTTATTACCGTGCATACATTCCACTTGCCATGACGATCGAGCATCACCATAAACAGCTCATCGCTGTCGGCAGGCAGCTCTTCTCCCGTCAAGTCATGTGCGATTTGATACGGCTTCATAATGACTTCATTCTCCATCTTCATTCCGAGCGGCATAGAGAAATGAAAATCCACTTCCTTCAGCTCCCAGTCTAAATCAAGCGGATGAAGTCCGAATGCTTCCCAATCAACTTCTATTGGTGGAAAGCATGGTTCTCCGTGCCGGCGAACCCACTTCCCTTTTGCCAGCACATCTTCAGGAAATGGATCATCTGTGGAAGGAAGCAAGTTAATATTAGCTAAACGGCCCGGAGCAAGAACACCAGTAACGTCATCCATATAAAAGTGGCGCGCCACGTTCCAGGAAGCCATATGCACAGCATCGATAAACGGCACCCCTTCCTGAACCGCAAGGGCAATTAAATGCTCCATAACGCCTTGCTTCATGAAATGAGGCGGCGAACCGTCAGTCGTCATCATCAGCGAATCGTAGCAGGTGAGGCCTTTTTCATGCAGCTCACGCAGCAGATCAGGGAGATCCGGACGAATAGAGGAATAACGCAGAGACGCGTTCAGTCCGGCGTTCAGACGCTTAAATACATCATCTGCCGACATGGATTCATGATCACCGTCTACGCCGAGAAGTGCCATCTGCGTCAATGTTTTTTCTCCCGCTCCCGGCAGATGACCTTCGATCGGCTTGCGCATATCTTTCGTCTCCAGCATGCTGTGCATCAGTTGTTCGTCACCCTGAAGAACTTTAGGCCAGTCCGTCAGTTCACCGCCCTGCACGACATACGGATGCTCCAGCCATCGGCGCATGTTGGCATAGGAAAAGGTATCATCTCCGTTGGCAAGCTCCGTCTGGGCATCGTAGCGGGCGCTCCAGAGCAGGCACACCGGGCTTTTTTGCAGCTCATCAAGCAGCGCCAGCCCTTGCTGCGGAGGAAGGTGCATAAAAAACGGCAGATTATCTCCGATCATCGTTGTCGTGCCTCGCACTGCTGCAAATTCTGCCAGCGTCAGCGGATTGTAAAGCTGAAACGGATGAGAATGATGTTCGATATAGCCCGGCACTGCTGCCTTCCCTTCAGCCTCCATGATTTCTGTCTGGTCAGACGGGTCCGGCATTTCATCCCCGATGTACACAATTCTGTCGTGCATGATCCATATATTTGCCTTCAGCCATACGCGTCTGAAACTGTTCAAATAGGTCACATCTTTCAAGACCATAGTTGGGGCCAGTTCTCCGCGGACAACCTGAAGCTGTTTTTTTATTTGTTTTTTCGTCCAGTAGTGTGAGAATCCTTTTGACATCAAAATCACCTGCGCATTCGGATGATTGTTTTCTTTTTCACAAGCATAAACGAAAAGAAAAACGGCTCTCACAGCCGCTTCTTCTTCACCGTCAAACCCTTGTCAGCAAAGTAAAGAAAACGTTTTCATAATTGTAACACAGGCACGCGGTAAAGCGCACGTGACAATTTTATGACGATGTCCAAACGCCCCCGCCGGCTGTTCTTCTGCATCTGGTACAGGACTCCTGTCTTTATCATGCATATCTTTCAGAAAATTCGTGTTTTTCATGCTGAAAGTGGTATGATTAAGGGTATAAGAAAGAACAGCCTGAATAAAAAGGGGGAGTCGGCATTATGAGGCGTATCGCCGTATACTGCGGTTCGAGCACCGGACGTTCTGACATCTACGAACAGGAATCGACGAAGCTTGGAAAAGCGCTTGCCGAGCGGGGAATTGAGCTTATTTATGGCGGCGGTGCCGTCGGCATGATGGGCGTTACCGCGAATGCCTCGCTTTCAGCAGGCGGTAAAGTAACCGGTATTATGCCGCGCATGCTGCAAGAGCGCGAAATAGCCCATCCGATGCTGACCGATCTAATCGTTGTGGATTCCATGCACGAGCGGAAATCCCGGATGGCGGACATGGCTGATGGGTTTCTGATCCTTCCCGGCGGTGCCGGTACGATGGAGGAGTTTTTTGAAGTGTTTACGTGGGCTCAGCTTGGGATCCACAAAAAGCCAATCGGTATTTTAAACGCTGATAATTATTATGAACCGCTGCTGACGATGTTTGATCATATGATTCGGGAAGGTTTCCTCCACGAGAGCTATTTATCGATGCTGACAATTGGACGAGATTCCGGCCGATTAATTGATATGATGGAGCAGTATGATCCACCTTCCATGCAGCGGTATGTGAATGACTGATTAAGAGAAATGCGCCCTGTCTGCACAGGAAGTAAGTGCTGTCATACTCTTCTCTATCTCTACACGTATAAAAGCCGGACCGGGCTTCCACGGGGCCACTGAAAATCTAGCGATTTTTCGTTTCGTATCGCAGAATCTCATATGAAAACCGCCCGTTT